>JANORM010000023.1:0-146488 GCA_031415335.1 Sphingomonadales bacterium
CGAGTACATGTTTCTTGCTACGCCGCCTGCCTACGGTTGCCTTCGGCTCGACATCGACCCATCGGGAGACAGGACGACCGGGAAAGGAAGCGTTTCAACCAAATCTAGCGATTGCGCCGAAACGGCCAGTTGGTGACATTAGCCACCCATAATGCCAGCCAGATAATTACCGGCTGCGCCACAAATCGGGGGCCATGATACCACCAACTTAATGCGCGGCCATCGACCGCCACATTGTTAATGGCATGGTGTATATTCGCGGGCCAAACGCACAACGCATATAATGCAAGCCCAATCCCCGCAGCATAGCGCAAACGCGGGATCATCAGGCCAATGGCTCCGGCAATTTCAGCGACGCCGGTAAACGCAATCACAAATTCAGGAAAAGGCACCCAAGCCGGGGTGATCGCCAAAAATCCGCCCGGACTGCGCAAGTGGCCGATGCCAGCCAGTAGATAAAATATCGCCAATATGATACGGAACGCCCATTTTACTTTGCTATCCTTCATCGCCGTGCCTCCAATCCAGCAGCACGCAACGCCGCGTGTGCTTGTCCAATGCTGTAGTGTCCAAAATGGAATATCGACGCGGCCAATACGGCGCTGGCATGGCCAGTTATCACGCCGTCCACTAAGTGGCTTAAATCCCCTACGCCGCCCGATGCAACCACGGGTATGCTAACCGCATCTGCGATTGCCCGGGTCAGCACCAGATCATATCCGTCCCGCGTGCCGTCGCGGTCCATGCTGGTCACCAGCAACTCGCCTGCGCCCAATCGCGCCAAGTTGACGGCATGTTCCAAGGCATCAATGCCTGTGGCGTTGCGGCCGCCATGAGTAAAAATCTCCCAGCCAGTGCCATCCGCCCGCGCCCGTGCATCAACCGACGCGACGCAGCACTGGCTGCCGAAACGGTCCGCAATGTCGGCAACGATTTCGGGCCGTTTTACCGCCGCGCTGTTCACTGCAATCTTATCGGCCCCCGCCAGCAACAACGCCCGCGCATCATCCGCGCTGCGCACGCCGCCGCCCACGGTCAACGGCATGAAGCAAACCTCGGCAGTGCGCCGGACAACATCGATGATCGTATCGCGGCCCTCATGGCTTGCACCGATGTCCAAAAAGCAAAGCTCATCCGCGCCCGCCGCATCATAAGCCTGCGCCTGTTCCACCGGATCACCGGCGTCGCACAAGTCGACAAAGTTTACGCCCTTAACCACGCGGCCATTTGAAACATCGAGGCAGGGGATAACGCGGATACGGACGGTCATAGCGTCGCACCCCCTCTCCAAGCTTCGCTAGCGAGCAGGCTCGCAAGCTTCGTTATCCTCTCCCGCAAGGGGAGAGGATGGAGCCATTCCTCTCCCCTTGCGGGAGAGGATATGAAGGCTTGGCAGCTTGTCTGCCTTGCCGGAATTGGAGAGGGAGTGCTCACGCCCTATTCGCCATCGCTATCGCCGTCGCCAGATCCAGCCGCCCGTCATAAATCGCGCGGCCCGTAATCACGCCCTCGATACCGTCCTTTGCGTGCAGGCTTAGGATATGAATGTCATCAATACCCTTCACGCCGCCGCTGGCAATCACGGGAATGCGCACATGCCGCGCCAGATCAACCGTTGCCTCGATATTGCATCCGGTCAGCATTCCGTCGCGGCCCACGTCGGTGAACAGGATCGACGCAACGCCTGCATCCTCAAACCGGCGCGCCAGATCGATCACGGGCATGTCGGATTTCTCCGCCCAGCCCTCGGTTGCCACCATGCCGTCGCGCGCATCAACCGCAACAACGATACCATTTTCAAATTCGCGGGCCATGTCTTTAACGAACTCGGGATCTTTCAGCGCCGCTGTGCCGATCACCAGCCGCGATACGCCCAAATCGAACCAACGTTCCACCGTTTGCACATTGCGAATGCCGCCGCCCAGTTGGATATGGCCGGGGAAATTCTCGATAATCTCCTCCACCGCCTCGGCATTTTCGGGACGGCCAGCAAACGCTCCGTCCAAATCGACCACATGCAGAAACTCCGCGCCTTGGCTTGCAAACAGCAACGCCTGCGCGGCGGGATCATCGGCGTAGACGGTGGCACGGTCCATATCGCCCTCAGCCAACCGGACAACCTGCCCGGCTTTAAGGTCGATTGCGGGAAAAACGATCATAGCCATAACGAAAATTCCCTCCGCGCCTCCGCGCCTCTGCGTGAACCAAAAAAAACCTCACGCGGAGGCGCGGAGCCGCGGAGATTTTCAAAATAAAGTGTCATGGCTTCCATTCCAAAAACCGCGATAGAAACGCCAAACCATAAGCTTGACTTTTTTCCGGATGAAATTGCACGCCAATAATGTTGCCACGGCCAACGGCCGCAACGAGCGCGCCGCCATGGTTGCTGCGCGCCAGCACATCGGCGTCATCGGACGTGTCGAAATGATAGCCGTGCAGATAATAAGCCTCGCCGCTTTCCAGCAATGGGTGCGGCACGGATGGCATCACGTCATTCCAACCCATGTGCGGAATTTTAATCGCTTTATCCTTAGGCTCAATCGCCCGCACCTTTCCGCCAATCCAGCCTAAGCCGGGATGGGTGCCATGTTCTACCCCGGCATCGGCAAGCAATTGCATACCCACGCATATGCCCAAAAAAGGAACGCCGCCGCTGTGCACCCGCGTTTCCATGGCCTCAACCAATCCGTCAATCGCTGACAATGCTCTCATACACGATGCAAAAGCGCCAACGCCCGGTAATACGATCCTATCAGCTGTTGCCACGATTTGCGGATCTGCGGTGACAACAACATCGCATGCCCCCGCCGCTACCAGTGCATTATACACTGACTGCAAATTCCCCGCGCCATAATCAATCAGGGCAATACTCATTTATTCAAAAACTCCGCTGCACTAGCGAAGGCTGGTGCCCATTACGTCTGTCCGTCATGACCGATAGGCGAGATAGGCTCCAGCCTTCGCTGGAGCGGCGCAGTGCTTGTAAGACACGATTATAAAACACCCTTCGTGCTGGGCACTGCATCGGCCTTGCGCGGGTCAATTTCCACCGCAATGCGCAATGCGCGGGCCAGCGCCTTGTAACAGCTTTCGACAATATGATGGTTAATGCTGCCATACAGGTTTTCGATATGCAGCGTAATACCCGCCGATGTCGCAAAGCTGTGGAACCAATGTTCGATCAGCTCGGTGTCCCATTCGCCAAGGCGCGGCATGCTGAACCCGGCTTTCCAGACAAAATAGGGCCGCCCCGAAATATCCAGCGCACACCGCGTCAATGTTTCGTCCATTGGCGCGTAAGCACTGCCATATCGCGTGATCCCGCGTTTTTCACCCAGCGCCTGCAACACCGCCTCGCCAATCGCGATGCCGGTGTCTTCGGTCGTGTGATGCTGGTCAATGTGCAGATCGCCAATCGCCTTCACCTTCAGATCAATCAGCGAATGCCGCGACAGCTGTTCCAGCATGTGATCCAAAAAACCAATTCCGGTCGAAACCTCGTAAACACCGCTGCCGTCCAGATTGACCTCTACATCAATCGACGTTTCGTTGGTTTTACGGCTGATAATCCCTGTACGCATGCGCGTCGCTATTCAGCAAAATGGCGGGTTTGGCAAGTATCTGAAAATGCCAATTAGTGCCTTGATTTCCGCGCCGCGCCAGTCCACGAACGCAACCATGAGTGAAGAAACCCCCGAAAGCCTGATTCCCTATGACGATGTCGTGCAAGAGGCATTGCGCGCGGTCGTGGGCCGTGTGTTGCGGCAAGTGGCCGCCAGCGGCTTGCCCGGCGACCACCATTTTTACATAACTTTCAAAACACAAGCCGCAGGCGTGGTCATTCCGACGCATCTGCATGAGCGTTTTCCCGATGAAATGACCATAGTGTTGCAACATAAATATTGGGATTTGAAAGTCGAAGATGAACATTTCGAGGTTGGCCTGTCGTTCAGCCAAATCCCGTCCCATTTGTTCATTCCCTATTCCGCGATCACCTCATTTGTCGATCCATGCGTTGATTTTGCGCTGCAATTCCATGTCGATGCGGCGTCGCAGGGCCCCGAACCGCATGAGGCAGCGGGCAATGATGAACCGAGGGCAATTGTCGAGGATGGCTCCAACGTCGTGAGCGTGGATTTCGGCCGCAAAAAATAAAACGCGGCGCACATTTTGGAGATGCCCACGTTCTTGCGTTCGCTCAAATCACGCAACAACAAGAATTTAGAGCGGACATTTGGTTCAGTCAAATGTCACCGCACTTTAGCGGACAGTGAACCGCACCTGATCCGCAACGCGCCCGGATGCATCGGCCAGCACCAAAATATGTTTTCCCGGCCCCGCCAAAATCTGCGGATTGTCCCCTGCCGGACCAATGGGTTTACGGTCTAAAATCAGATAATATCCCGCTGCGCTGCCCGTCACGCGGACGCCAAGCCTCTGCCGTTCCATCGGAATGTCGGGATCAATGGCATAGACGCTGCCTGAAACAGGATTTGCAATGCGGGTTCGCCGCGCAGTGTCAGGCGCGAGTGCTTGGTTGGACTGCGCCGTCCCGGTGATAAAATATTCTTGGCGCGGTGGTTCAACATTGGCGGCAAAGCGGATATTTTCTTGCTGTACGCCCGCTGGTCTTAACGGCGCTTTGCCCGGTGCGCCGTCATGCAGCGCGATCATTATGTCGCGCCAAATAGGTGCGGCACCGCTGGTTCCAGAAACGGATTTCATCGAATCCCCTTCCAGATTGCCGACCCATACGGCAACGGTGAAGCGGTCTGAATATCCCACGCACCAATTGTCGCGCAGCGCCTTTGACGTGCCGGTTTTCACCGCCGCCCAAAATGGCAGACGCAGTGCAGAATCGATCCCAAATGTCGATGCCCGCGCCGATGCGTCGGACAATATATCGGATATGATCCACGCGGCCTGCGGCGAAATGACAAGCTTGGCCGGAGACGCCGCGTCCGATTTCAGCAGCCGCGTCGCAGACCATTTACCGCCGTTGGCCAGCGAGCGAAACGCGTTTGCCTGTTCCAGCAAAGTCACCTCAGCAGAACCGAGCGCCAGACTGAAACCATAATAATCGCCGTCCTGTGTGATACCTTGATACCCCAAATCCCACAGCAAATCTCGAAACGGCTGCACCCCGCCCAGCAGCATTGTACGCACTGCCGGGACATTTAATGATCCGGCAAGCGCGCTGCGCACCGAAACTGGCCCTTTGAAACTCCGGTCATAATTTTTGGGAATATACAGGCCTGATGCGGTGTCGAGTTGCACGGGACTATCGTCCAGTATCGACGCAGCCGTCAGCCATTTATGCTCAACCGCCTGCGCATATAGAAACGGTTTGAGTGTTGATCCGGCTTGCCGATATGCCCCTGCCCCATCGACTGACGCCGCCGTTGATCCCAAAGCGACGCCGCCGACATAGGCCAAAACATCGCCGCTATCATTATCAAGAACAACGACAGCGCCGTCGCGTACCCGTTTCGCACTTAACCCTTTGAGTTGCCGTTTCAACGCTGTTTCCGCGATGATCTGCGTATTGCGGTCAACCGTGCTGTGCACCTTTGCTCCAGATTTGGTGAGCAATTTGACCGCCAAATGCGGAGCCAAGCCGGGGTCGAGTGCGACCTGCCGATGCAGCGAAAGCATATTTAGCGCCGCCATATTCATCGCACTGCAATCGTCAGTTTTGCCCAATTGGCAGGCGCGCTTCGCCACAATATCGGCCGCCGCCGACGGGTCAGGCAGCAATGCAGCAATCAGCAGCGCCTCACGTGCGTTCAACGTATCTGGTTTCTTTCCAAACAACGCCAGCGTCGCTGCGCCAATTCCCTGCGCCTCGCCTTTAAACGGCGCAAGGTTCAAATACGCCTCCAATATCTGATCTTTCTGCCAATGGTTTTCCAGCGTCCATGCGGTTCGCATTTGCGCAATCTTTGCCAGCCACGTCCTTGCACCGGGCTTTGCCAAATCAGGGGCCAGAAACGCCGCTGCCTGCATAGTAATTGTTGACGCGCCTCGCCCACGCCCGCCAGTGACTCTGGTTTTTACCGCGTTACCCAATGCCAGCCAGTCGGTTCCGCCGTGCCGATAAAATCGTTTATCCTCGGCGCGAATGACCGCACTAATCAACGCGGGACTGATCTTGTCCAGTGTTACCCATTCCAAACGGCGCTGCTGATAATCGACGCGTTCGCTGTCGAGTAGGCGGCCATTGCGATCATATAACCACGCCTCGCTTGGTTTCCAGCCCGCGCGCACATCGTCATATTCCGGCACATTAGATGGCCAAGTGGCGGTGGTTAGCGCGATTATGGCGCAGGCAAATACCGCCAATATCCACCCGCGCCAGCCCAGACGCCTACCCAGACGCCTGCCCCTGAGCAGCGCCGCTTCAACCGAGGTCAACATACACTGGTCGCCCTAGAGCGGGATCACATTTGATTGAATCAAATGTCCGCTCTAAATTTTTATTGTCGCGTGATTTGGGGACAAAAACCGGTTCCCACTTTTTGTCATCACGCTCTAAATTTTTGTTGTCGCGTGATTTAGGGACAAAAACCGGTTCCCACTTTTTGTCATCACGCTCTAAATTTCGGATGGGGTGAAAAAAGCGTGCGGACGGAGCTGGCATCCGCCGTGATAACCAAATAGGCTCTCTACTACCCCTAATTTGTCCATACAGGCTATATCTCGAACTTTGGCACCCCAGCCAGCCATCAGGCGCACATGGTGCCTCAGCGAGCATCCTAGGGGCACTGGCGGCAATATGGCGATTTTGCGTCACGGCATTCTCTCGCATCCATCCACGCACGCGGGCAAATACGCACCTGCATCCTCGCCTGCATCCTCGCCTGCATCCTCGCCCGCATCCTCACTAGCATCCTTATTGCCAAATTCACCGCGCCGCTACCTTGACGTTGGCATTGGGAATTTGCGCCCGGATTTCGGGGGAATACATCGCCTCAACGCGGCTGGGCGGCATTTTGAAATCGCCAGCGCCGTTTAACCGCACGACATATTCCACCACGGTTTTGCCTGCGGGCATCCACGCGAAATAACCACGCCATTCGCCGCGCGCGCGCTCAACATAGCTGGGATAGCCGCCTTCGCTGGTATTGGCGGCTGCGCCCAGTATCTCGGATTGCCCGCCCAATTTGCCCACAATGGTCGCGCCCGCTGGCACCGGATCACTGATGACCACCCAGTTGCGGTCGGCGGTTGCATCGACCGTCAGCCGGATTTTCAGGACATCGCCGCGCGTATAAACGCCCCTGGTCTTGGCCGAAACCACGCTGACCTCACGGGTCATTTTATAGCCTGCGAATAAGGAACGCATCAACGGAACCGCCGCCGAAACCGACACGTTCGCCCATGGCCCCGCGCCGCCGCTTTGCGATAATGACAGGCTGCCGTCGATCAACGGGATACGCAGCGCCGATGTTGCCGCCGCCATGGGCCAGCTTTGTTGCCGCGTGACCCCGCCCAATGACGCCGTGGTCGTGCCCGGCACCGCCGACGCTGGATAGAGCGCCGCAAACCGCCGCGCCAAAATGCTGCCCCATGCATTTGCAGGCGTCGTGTCCCAACGTCCGCGTTGTTGCCGCAGCGCGACCGCGACCATCATTTTCGGTGTTTCCTCGCTCCAACCCGGCTGACCAATGACAGCGCCCAATGCTTGCACCGCCATTTCATCGCTGCTGACCATCATCCACCACGGCGCGCGCGATGCATCGGTAATGTCCATCCGGCTGCCCTCATAAACGATCCGTTTGCGCAGCTCGCCTTCTGCCGCGCTGCGCAACGCCGCCGCATTGCCGAGCGATTTTGTGCCGTTCACCGCGACCAGCCAGTCCGCAAGCGCGCTGGTCGTCATATCTTGCGGCTTGGTACCTATGGCCCCAACCAACGCGGGCGTCGATGCACCATTACGCGCCAATGCGGCGAGCGCGGATATACGCAGCAATTGGCGGTTGGTAGGCGATCCGCCGCCCACATCCATCCGGCCCTCAACAATCGAAACCATCGCCGACAGCATTTTCTGCTTATTTTCCTCAGGAATCACATATCCAGCCGCCGCCGTCAGGCTCAACGCATATGCCGTCAATTCAGGCGATCCATCTAGGCTCGTACTGGGGAAATAGCGCAACAAGCCGTTTCCATCCAAATATGTCGGGATTGCCGCCGCCAGCTCGGTCCAGTTTGCGCTGTCATCCAGTACCACCGATTTGGACAGGCGTTGTTCAAAACAGCTATACGGATAATCCGCCATATAAGCGCGCACGCCCGATAATGGCGGCGCCAAAGTATCGCTGAGTTTTATATCGACATATCCGCCGGGCAACGCGCCCGCAGGCGCTTTAATCGCCACTTTTGTATCCGCGCCAACCCGGGCCAATGTCGCCGCCCACACTTCAACGGGAACCGATGGAACAACTTCTTGCGCAACCGCAATGCTGTCTGCTGCCTTGCCATTCTTGGCCCTTACATCCACCGTCCAGTTCAGGCCCTGAATGCCATCTGGCGCGATCAGGTTCCACGTCACCGGAACCGCGCCACCCGCAGGAATTGTCACAGTTAACGGCGGGCCATTGGCGACCGTTGGTTCCAGCTTCATATTCGCGGTCACCGTCATTTCTTTTTCGGTGCTGTTGCGCAAAGTGAAGGTCGCGCCAAAATTATCGCCAGTGCGCACCAATGGCGGAATGCCGGAGAATATCGTCAGGTCTTGCGCCGTGCGTATCTTTGCCTCGCCTGTACCAAAATATTTCGCGCCGTCGGTGGCAATCGCCACGAGCCGGAACGACGATTGCGCATCGGACAGCGGTACCGCAACCTTTGCCTTACCATTGGCGTCCAGCGGCACGCGGCCTTGCCATAGCAACACGGGCCGGAAATCACTGCGCGTGACGGTGTTCAAATCGCCGCCGCCCCCGCCGCCGGTTTTAACCGCTTTCAGGCCGTAATGCCGTTTGCCGACAATTTGCGTTTGCGCGGTCGAGGTCATCACATCCAGTGTGCGTTCGCCCATCATCGCGTCTAGCAGCTTCCAGCTTTCATTGGGCGCAAGCTGCAACAACGCCTCGTCCACTGCGGCAAAGGCAACATCGGCGGATTTGGCGGGTTTGCCGTCTGGCGTTTTCACGGCCAACTCCACCTGCGCTACGTCGCGGACTGAATAGCGCGCTTTGTCCGATTTCACCGATATGCCCAGCTGATGCCCCTCCCAGCCCACGCGCACTTTGGCGATGCCAATGCGATAACTGGGTTTGGCAAGGTCAACAAACGCGGTTGGCGATGCGCCCTCACGGCTGAAAAATGGCAGATTCCATTCGCGGGCAAAATCAGCGAGCCATAGCTTAAAACCGGCAACGCGGCCGCGAACGGCGATGACCGAAACATACACATCGGGGGCATAGACCGCTGGCATGGGCACCTCGATCACCGGATCCTTGCCCGATAAAGTCGTGGTGAAACTGGATAGCACCCCTTCGCGTTCAACGGTCACCAATGCGGTGGCCGACCGGAACGGCATGCGCACTTGCAGCTTCGCCGTCTCGCCAGCTTTGTAACTGGTTTGTTCGGCAATCACGTCCATTCGGTCGCCGTTGTCGCCGCCGAACCACCAGTCATCTTCACCGGCCAGCCAGACGGTTTGCACCGCGCGAGAGATATTGCCGTCATGATCTTTCGTCGTTGCAACAACGGTCACTTCACCCGACAGGCCCGGGTCGAGCGTGCATGCCGCCAATCCCAATTTGTCGGTGGAGCTGGCACAGCTGCCCGATAATTTGCTGACCTTTTCCTGATTGTCATAAGCGTAGAATCCGCCGACCAGCCGTCGCCGCGCCGAAATTATTTCGCGGCTGTAAAGTGCAACAGAAATATTCTGACCCGCTACCGGCTTACCATCGACGTCCAATGTAACAAGTTTTAGCCGCAGGTCATCATCACGCATCAACCAACCGTCGGTTTTGATGCCGACCTGCACAGCCGACGGATGCAGCGAAATATTCTTGCTGGCGGTCAGCGTTTCACCGTTGGCGTCCTGATAATCCATCTCGACCCGCAACGTCGCGCCTTCATCCAGCGCGCGGTCAATCGGGACCGATATTTTGCCCGACCCGTTGGCATCCAGCGTCAACGGCAATGTTTGGGATAATGGCAGATCAGGCTCTGCAGACTCCCCATTGTCATCCAGCGATATGGTTCCCACCGCGATCGCGCGCCCGCCAAAGGTCCAATTTTCATAGCCATCGGGGCTATAATAACGCTCGGTAAAATCGGTGCGGATGGCCACGGGCATATTGGCCGCGCCGCCGCCCGACAAAAATCCGGCAAATAATGTCAGCGGAACGGACTGCGGGCGAACTGGATCGGATTTCGGCCCGCCAATTTCGGCACGCATCGTCGGCAATCGGTATTCATCGACGCGCAGGCTTTGCTCGCTGTAAACCGTGTTATCGCCAAATTCCCAGCGCAGATTGTAATCGCCCATCGGCGCGCTTTGCGGTGCGGTCCATCGCGTCTCACCAATGCCGTTTTGGTCAATCGAGACGGGCAAGCTGAACTCAATTTCAGAACCGCTATGGCTCAAAATCAATGTCCCATTCATCGCGGCGGTAAAATCAAATCCAGTGGCCGTGGGCCGCCGGACGATGTGTTTCATATTCACGCTGTCCCCGGCGCGCAGCAACGAACGGTCGAAAATGCTGTGGATGATTTCGGTGCGTTCCGACCAACCAAAGGGCAGGTCAAAATCATAGGGCTGAATGCCTTTGCCCCACTGCGTCATGGTAAAAGAATAATCATCGCCTTGCCGCGCTGACACCATCAAAGCGTGGCTATCATTATCGCAGCTGCCATTGATGGTGGGTTCGGGCAGTTTGGCCGTGACCAGCAATCGCCCTTGCTTGTCGGTCGTTCCGCTGGCCAATTGCGTTCCGGTGCAGCTATCCGATATGCTGACATTCGCGCTTGCAACGGGCGCGGCGCTGTCAATCGCGGTCACCCAGGCCAGCGAATTGGCACGGCCCCATTTGAAATGCACCGCCATATTGGTGACCAGTGCGCCCGCCGCAACATACCGCGTGGCATCGCGGCCCAATAATGCCTTGCCCAATGCAGGGCTGGCCAGTTCAACCACATAAAAACCGGGTTTTTCAAACGGAATGCCGACAACTTCAAACGCCTTGCCTTTGCCGGGCAATGCCAGTGTCAGTTTTTCGCCTTTGCCGTCCAGCATGGATTTTGTGCCGGTATAGTTGACCTCAATATCCTCGCCCTTGGCATTTTTTTCTGTGCGCGTATCCCGCGCATCGGCGTCGTCCAACTTGCGCAGCCATTCGGCAATGGCCTTGTCCGCAGCATCAACGCGCAGGCTCGCTCCGGTCACGGCAACCAAGCCCCGCGCCAATTCGGGTTCAACGGCGCGCACGGTAACAGGCAATTGCGGGCTTTGACCCAATTCCAATATTCCGAAATTTGCGGCAAATTTCACCAGCGGCGGCATCGCGTCAAACCGCATGGCCAATGGGAAACGCGCGGCATTTTGAAGCGCGCGTCCGCTCATATCGGTGATTTTACTGGGCAGGCTGATCGTGCCGTCCATGCTGCCGGGGAAGCGACCTTTGAAAATCAGCTCGCTAATCTCTGCATCGTTTTTGGCGCTGTCTGAAACCGTCGGCTCAACTTCGGTGCCATCGGCCAAGGTCAACCGCGTTGCCATCGCCGCTTCGCGGGCAACGGGCGAAGTAAAGGTCAGCTTCACATTCTCGATTGGATTGCATCCTGCCTTGGCATTGACGCGGGGGCATTCAAACTTTGCGGTAAACGCCTCGCGCACTTCAAAATCAAAGCGTTGCTCGCGCCCCGCCAATTTGCCGCCTGCATCGGTTATTTTTGCGTCCCACACCAACGCCACATTCTTACCCGGCGGCAACGGACGGCGGCATTGCACCGCCATGACATTTTTCAGCGCCTGTTGCCCAACATCCGCATTACTCGAAATTTTGGACGGTATACCCGCATCCTCCAAAAAGCTTTGCAGGCGGTAATTATCCCTGCCCAGTCCTTGTACAATATCCAGCACGGCTTTCGGCGGCAGCACATTGAGCGCAATTTTCTCTCCCACGCCGTCAACCGCGCAATATCCGTTGGCGGCAACGCTGGCGCTGGTTGCCGGAACATTGGTTGCGACCAGAAAAACCTGATCCTCTTCAACCGGTCCATAAATGCCGCTGGTCATCACCGACCTTGCAACAGGTCCGCCGGTGTCGATGATAAATTTCTGACCATTGCCGACGCCTACGCCGCGTTGCGTTTTCAAATCCGATTTCAACGCCACTGCGCAGGTCAGCCCGCCGGGCAATTCCGTTTCAAAATCGAACACATATGTTTGTTGATCCGCCCAGCGCCCGGTTGCCCCTACGCTGCAGGTCAAGTCCGCGGGCGCATCGGCGCGGGGGTCGCCAAGCGGCACCATGCTTTCTGAAAACCGCAATGTGAAACGGTTAACCGCGCCATTATTGCTAGCGGAATTTCCCGGAGTGGCCAGCGTCACGGTGGGCGGCGTATCACTCGATGCCAAAGCGGGAACGACCAACACTGACAATATGGCGAGTTTATTGAATAGTCTTCGCATGATTTTTTCGAGTCCCGATGGATTGCCTCAGGCTTGACCAATTGCACCATGATGTCCAGCGAGAACCCACAAGAGCAGCATCTAATTCAGTTGATAACTGTGTCTAAAAATTGCTCGGCTATAGCGGCTGCCTCTAAAGATGTGAACGGCGCGTCACCCAAACTAAGCTCCAGCCACAATCCGTCGACCAACGCCGTCAGCGCAATCGCCATGAGGCGGTGATCGTTTGATTTGGGCGCAACGTCCGCGATCAGCCGTTCCATAGCCGTGCGCGACTCGCGGTAAATATCGGAATGGACGGCGGCAATAGAAGGGCTGGACTTGGTCAGACTCCAAAAGGCCAGCCACGTCGAAAGCAATTGCGGGTCCGAAATTGGCGGCGCAAAGCTCGCGGTAATATAGGCCAATAACCGCGCGCGCGGCGTATTAGCCTTTGCCACCGCCGCATTCAAAGCCGCTTGCACGCGCTCGCCCGTTTGGCGGTAAGCCGCCTCAATCACCGCATCGATGCTGGGAAAATAATGCCGCAGCAACCCAGCTGACACCCCTGCTTCTCGGCAAATGGCACGCACCGATGTTCCTGACGCGCCATATCGCGCCAAACACACCGAAGTCGCCTCGATCAGGCTTTGCCGGCGATCGTCGGGTTGCTCTCTTGAAAAGGATTGGCGCGGCGTCATCATCTCGTTATACGATCGTAAAGCAAGGAGTCTCTTATGGCAACATCCCCGAACATTGAAGCGGCCCCGGCTGTGGACCAAACCGGCCAAAGCTTGCCGGGTTGGGTCTATCATGATGCTGATTTCTTCAAGGTCGAAAACGACCGCGTTATTCGGCCCAGCTGGCAAGTCGTGTGCCATATTAGCGATATTGAAAAAGCGGGTGAATGGCACAGTCTGGATTATGCAGGCGAAAGCGTGATCGTGATGCGCGGCGATGATGGCGACATTCGCGCATTTCACAATGTCTGCCGCCACCGGGCATCCCGGCTGGTTGATGGCAGCAATGGCTGCGCCAAAAAACTGGTGTGTCCTTATCATGGCTGGACATATGAGAAAGACGGGCGGCTGTCCGGCGTACCAAATAAGGCGGATTATTCCGGCCTCGATATGACGATGCTGGGGTTAAACCATGTCGAATGCGAAATATGGCAGGGTTTTATTTTCGTGCGGCTGTGCGGCGACGGTCCGGCTGTATCCGAAATGATGGCACCCTATGAAGAAATGATTGCGCCGTATCGCTTTCGCGAAATGCGCGCCTTTGGGCGCGTGACTTTGCGGCCCCGCGACGTGAACTGGAAAAATGTTGCGGACAATTATTCCGATGGCTTGCATATCCCGATTGCGCATCCCGGGTTAACCCGATTGTTCGGGCGCGGCTATGGTATTGAGGCAGCGCCCCATGTTGACCGGATGTGGGGAGACCTTGTGGAACGCCCCAGCGCCAACCCCTCGGAGCGCGCCTATCAGAAATTTTTACCGCGCGCCGATCATTTACCCGAAGCGGCGCAGCGGCATTGGCTTTATTTCAAGCTTTGGCCCAACGTCGCGTTCGACATTTACCCGGATCAGGTCGATTTCATGCAGTTCATTCCGGTGTCACCGACACAAACAATGATCCGCGAGATTGCCTATGCCCTGCCTGACAGCCGCCGCGAGATGAAGGCTGCACGCTATTTAAACTGGCGGATCAACCGGCAAGTCAATACCGAGGATACCGCCCTGATCGCACGCGTACAGGCCGGAATGCAATCATCTAGCTATACGCCCGGCCCATTGGGCAAAAGCGAGGTTTGCCTGCGCGGATTTGCGCAAAAATTACGCGGCCTTATTCCCGAAGCCTGCGGCAATACGCCGCCAATATCCTATCGGAACCCAACATGACGCAAGACACCCAAAAATATGACGCCGTCATCATCGGCGCGGGCCATAACGGCCTAGTCTGCGCATTTTATCTGGCGCGTGCGGGGTTAAAGGTGCGCATAGTCGAACGCCGCGATGTTGTTGGCGGTGCGGCAGTTACCGAGGAATTTCACCCTGGATTTCGTAACTCAGTTGCCAGTTACACCGTCAGCTTGCTGCAACCCAAAGTCATCAACGACATGCGGCTGGCCGATCATGGCTACCGCGTTATTGAACGGCCAATTTCCAATTTCCTGCCGCAAGAAGACCCTCCTGTTTCTGGGGGGGCATATCTGAAACTGGGCGGCGGGCTGGAACGGACACAGGCCGAGTTCCGCCGTTTTTCCGAACATGATGCCCGCGTCCTGCCGCAATATTACGCGATGCTGGAGGGCGTGGCAGATGTCCTGCGCGATCTGGCGCTGAAATCGCCGCCCAATGTTGGCGGCGGAATCAAGACGCTGATCGATGGCGCATTGCAAGGCCGCAATCTGATGAAACTGAACATCAGCCAGCAACGCGACGTGCTCGACCTGTTCACCAAATCGGCGCGCACGTTCCTAGACAGCTGGTTCGAAAGCGAAGCTGTCAAAGCCGCCTTTGGTTTCGACGCCGTGGTTGGCAATTACGCATCACCCGACACCCCCGGCAGCGCCTATGTTTTGCTGCATCATGTTTTCGGCGAGGTAAACGGCAACAAGGGTGCGTGGGGGCATGCCATTGGCGGCATGGGTGCGATTACGCAGGCAATGGCCAAAATCGTTACCGCAATGGGCGTGGACATCAGCCTCGATTGTCCGGTGGACAAAGTATTGGTCGATGACGGCAATGCGGTCGGCGTCCGTTTGGAAAGCGGCGCAGAGATATTTGCGGGACGCGTTATCGCCAATATCGGACCGAAACTATTGTATGAAAAAATGATGGATGCGTCCGATTTGGGCGAGGAATTTGTCCGCCGGGTCAAGGGTTTCAAAGTCGGATCAGGCACGTTCCGGATGAATGTGGCGCTGTCCGAATTGCCGCGCTTTACTTGCCTGCCAGAGGCCGGCGAGCATCACCAATCGGGGATCATCATCGCGCCCACCCTCGATTATATGGACCGCAGCTTTAGCGATGCCAAACAATTTGGCTGGTCGAGAAAACCGATTGTCGAGATACTGATCCCGTCGGTCATCGACGATAGCCTTGCGCCCGCCGGACAGCATGTCGCCAGCCTGTTCTGCCAACAATTCGCTCCCATTTTGCCCGATGCCGCCGATGGCAGTAAGCGCGATTGGGACGCCGAAGAAGGCAAAGCCGCCGACACGATCATCGACACGGTTGAGGAATATGCGCCGGGTTTCCGTGCGTCAATCCTTGGACAAATGATCCTCAGCCCCAAAGGCCTGGAGCGCAAATTTGGCCTATCCGGCGGCGACATCATGCACGGCAATATGAGCCTCGATCAACTATGGGCGGCGCGGCCCGTATTGGGCAATGGCGCGTATCGCGGTCCAGTTAAGGGCTTGTATATGTGCGGCGCGGGAACACATCCCGGCGGCGGCGTAACGGGCGCGCCGGGGCATAATTGCGCACACGAAATATTGGGCGAACGCACGTTTATCGGAAAACTGCTGCGCCGCACATAAAACGGATGTGTATTACCCGATTAGGGATGGATGACGATACCGATTGAGGGGTCAGCTTCATTCTTCAATATCGATACAAACGCCTTAGCCGCCGAGACCACGCCGCTGCGCACGTCGATGGTCAGGCTGCTGCTGGCATTATCCAAAAAGCTTTTCCATTGCGCCGCTACGGCCTCGCCAAATGCTTTCGGCCCAAGCTCTTTGATCGCGGCAACCGCATGATCGGGTGCAAAAAATAATATCGGCGCAGGCCCGGGTAATGCCCCTCCCCCGCCGCTGCCCCGATCGCCAACATGGGTTGCCCCCACCAAGCAGCTATATTTTAACGCATCGCCCAATGCTTCATGGGCGCTGCGCAGCAAGGCGCTACTGCCAGCAAAATCGACTAAAACACTTGATCCCGCGGGAAGCAGTGCCATGTCGTCATAAGAGAGCACAGCATCATATAAACCAGTGCTCTTGGTAAATTCCATATTGCCAGCCGACGTCAAACCAATGCGGCGAATTTGCGGCGATGCATTTTTGGCACAACTGGCAAGACCCATCGCGGTTTTTGACGATGCACTGGTCATCACAAGATTTTCCGCGCCAAACCAATCATTGCGGCGGAGCATATCCTCGATCAAAAAGCCCGTTTTGAACAAGGGCGCGAAAATCATCCGCTCATTTTCTTTCGCGGCGTCATGCTCTGGGTCGGCGTTCAGGCGGCTATATTGATTATAGATGGGCGACATTGGCAGGCGGTGCGCGGCGGCGTCGCTAAATCCATGCGCACTAATTTTGGCAGGCAGCACGTCAAGATGCGTTCCCATTGGTAGATAGCCATAAACGCGTTCTCCAACCATGATGTCGATATGCTGGGATTGCTCGACCACGGCATGTCCCCACATCGGTACGACGCCAAAACCCTCTTGCGCGGGAAAGAAATTCCAATAACCGAATTGATCGCCTATTACCGCGTAAGTAACGTTATTGGCCGTTACCGAAAAGCTCTCAATGCGCAACCGAACCTCGCCATCGCCCAATTCTGGCAGCGCCTCTTCGTTCACGGTCAAGTCGGTTAGGTCGGCTTTGTTTGCCCAGATTGTTTCGGCCATGCTGCGCTCCTTTTGATTGGCAACATCGCTAACAAGAGCGGTGGCGCATCGCAACTGGTTATGTGGAAACCCACTCCGCCGCGATCCGCGCCACTTGCGCTAGCACCGCTTGGTCCTCGTCACGCATATCTTCGGATTTGACCGGACTTTCATAGTAGCTGGTGATGATGATCGGGTTTTTATTCGGCGGCCAAGCAATGGCAACATCGTTATAGCGGTTTGGCATATCGTGCGCGCTGCCGCCGGTGCCCGTTTTGTTGCCCGCTTTCCAGTCAGCCGGAAACCCCGCGCGCAACCGTTTCGCACCGGTTTTTGTGGCAATCATCCAAGCGGTCAAGCGTTCTAGCGATTCCTGTTTGAGCAGATCGGTGGTTAAAATGCGGTCCAACAGCTGCATCATCGCTATCGGTGTTGTCGTGTCATTGTCATCGCCAACCAAGACCCGGTTCATTTGTGGCTCCGTCCTGTCAATACGCGTGGTCAGATCACCCAACCCGCGCAAATGCTGAGTCAGCACCGCTGGGCCGCCGAGGCGCGTGACGAGCAAATTTGCCGCAAGATTATCGCTGGTTGTCTGCGTCGCCGCACACAATGCTGCGATGGTCATTGCTCCATTTGCGATATTATCCTGCGTAACGGGCGAATTAGCAACCATGTCAGCTTTCGAAAAACGAAGCTTTTCTTGCAGGTCAATCCGCCCCTGATCGGCTTCGTGCAGGATCACTGCGCACAGCGGCAATTTGAATGTTGAACACATCGCAAACCGCTCGTCGGCGCGGTGTCCAATTGTCGCACCGCTCGCTGTATCAAGAATCGACACGCCCAAACGCCCGCCCGATTTGGCTTCAAGTTCAGCGAGCGGAGCAAATAGCATAGCCGGCGCATTCTCGGGCGTCTCCTTCTTTGGCGTCTCCTTAGGTTCTTGTTTGGCGCACGCACCAAAAGCAGTGGCCGTTAACCCCAAGCTTGTTACCACAAACATCAGGTGCCGCCGTGATAATGCATTGATATTCATACGCTATATCCTCTTCCAGATTTTCCCTCTGTTATGAGTATTTTCGATTATCGCGATCCGCGCAAACTATGATAACTCAGCGCAGCCAATAGATTATCTAGGGTTCAGCATGCAACTGTCTGAAATCTCACTGAATGCGTTACGTGCCTTTGATGCCGCCGCGCGTCATGGAAATTTCACCAAAGCGGCAAAGGAGCTGTGCGTTACACAGGCCGCAGTCAGCCATCAGGTCAAGGCGCTTGAGGCGTATCTGGGCAAGACTCTGTTCCGCCGCACCGCGCGCGGCCTATTGCTGACCGAAGAAGGCGCCGGATTGGCCCCGACCGTTGACGACGCGCTGCGGAGGATCAGCATCAGTCTAAGTGCAATCAAGGACGGTGCGCCCAAAGAGATATTGACCGCCGGGGTCGTTGGCACTTTTGCAGTCGGGTTTTTAATCGCGCGCCTTGCCGATTTTCGCGCACAGCATCCGATGATCGAATTGCGGATGATGACCAATAATAACAAACCTGAATTGCCCGGCGAAAGCCTCGATTGCGCGATCCGATTCGGCGACGGCGCATGGCACAGCGTAGAGGCGGATCGTTTGATGGATGCCCCGCTGTCGCCGTTGTGCGCACCCAACGTGGCACAGCGGCTAAGGCGTCCTGCTGATTTGGCAAACTGGACATTGTTACGTTCATACCGCGTGCAGGATTGGCCTGCATGGTTTGACGCTGTAGGCATTTCTCCGATTCAAGCGCGCGGGCCGATGTTCGATGCGTCTGGTATCATGGTACAGGCCGCGATATTGGGAGAGGGCATTGCGCTTGCGCCGCCCGTGATGTTCAAACGCGAACTCGAAACGGGGCAATTGGTGCAGCCTTTTGAGGCGATGGTGGATGTCGGAGCATATTGGCTCACGCGGCCATTGGGGGCGCAAAGCAACGGCTGGCTTTATTGCTTTTCGGCAATGGCTGCTTGGTATCACAGGTCAGCAATGTGATAATGGTCATTGACAATCACATTGTAATGTGAAAATTAGGCATATGTCTACATTACTCATCGAAAAAGTCCGCAATCTGGTCGTTCAGGGCGGTATGTCAAAATCAGGCCTGTCGCGTGCGTCCGGCCTCCATGCAAACACGTTGCGCGAACTTGAGTCCGACGATTGGAACCCAACAGCGGAAACCCTTCGCAAATTAGAAGTCTTCCTTTTTGCCAATGATGATACGCCTGCGCTCGTTCCAATTGAGGAAATAATTGAAGAAGCGCGCAATGGCCGTATGTATATTTTGGTGGATGATGAAGACCGTGAAAATGAGGGCGACCTAATCATCCCCGCGCAAATGGCAACGCCCGATGCAGTCAACTTTATGGCGACGCATGGGCGCGGCTTGATCTGTCTTACACTTACCAAGAAACGTGTCGAGCAATTGGGGTTAGACCTGATGAGCCGCGCCAATGGTACGCGGCATGAAACCGCGTTTACAACTTCGATTGAAGCGCGCGAAGGCGTGACCACGGGGATCAGCGCAGGCGACAGAGCCCGCACTGTATCCGTAGCGATTGACGCATCCAAAGGCCCCGATGATATCGTAACGCCAGGACATGTATTTCCTTTGATTGCAAAGGATGGCGGGGTTTTGGTACGAGCGGGCCATACCGAAGCCGGTTGCGATATAAGCCGTTTAGCAGGGCTGAACCCATCGAGCGTTATTTGTGAGATCATGAAAGACGATGGCACGATGGCGCGGATGGATGACCTAGTATCCTTTGCCAAGATGCATAACCTGAAAATGGGCACAATACGCGATTTGATCGAATATCGCCGCAAACACGACCATCTGGTTGAAAAGGTTAGCGATGCGCCGTTTACATCGGATTATGGCGGCGATTGGCGAGCGATGACTTATCGCAATAAAGTGGATGGCAGTAATAGCATCGTCTTGCAAAAGGGCAATGTTGATCCCGCCGCGCCAACCTTGGTGCGTATGCACGGCATGTCCGTATTTGCCGACGTTCTGGGGCAACCGGGGCCGCGTAAACGGATATTACAACGCGCCATGGATGTTATTGGAGAAGCAGGCGCAGGCGTGATCGTGTTGTTAATGCCCGACAGCGCCGAAAGCCTGCAACGCGAAATGTCAGGCGGCAAACCCGATATGGATCTGCGCAATTACGGTATCGGCGCGCAGATACTTGCGGATTTGGGAATTCACGACATGACGCTGTTAACCAATTCACACCGCAATGTCGTCGGTCTGGACGGATATGGCATCAACATCGTTGGCGAACGTGCCATTCCTGCGTAAACGTTGGTGTCAGCTAAAAGCATGTGGAGAAATGAGTGTCCTACTATAGCATAGGATTACTTTTGGCTGGCCTATCCGCGCTCGCAGCGGCGACGTCGCACGCATTTTTGAAATCTGGTACTGACAAACTAGCAATACGGGCTTGGTCGAGTCTGATTTGTGCAGCTCTTGCGTTGCCCGTTGCCATTTGGACGGGCCCGTTGCCGCAGCAGTTTTGGCCATTTATGGCCGGGTTTGCGTTGCTGAGTTTTGTAAATCAGATGGCATTGGTGAAATCGTATCAACTGAGCGATTTTTCGCAGGCTTACCCAGTTGCACGCGGGATAGCGCCGCTCATCATGGCGTTGCTTGGCGTGGCGATATTGGGGGACCGGGTGTCTGTGCCTGCGTTCGCCGGAATAACACTGATCACGTTTGGCATCCTATCGCTTGCGCTGGGCAAAGGGATGGGCCGTCATGGCTGGGCCGCAGCGTTGTTCACCGGTCTGACGACGATCGGATATAATATCATATTGGCGATGGGAATCCGAGAGGCACGCGATGCTGCCAATTTTTTGGCGTGGCTCTTCGTAACGGATGGTATCCTTATTCCGCTTTGGCTGGTGGCAATGACAAAGGGGCAAGCGGTGGTCCGGCTAAGGCTAAGCTGGACAATTGGCTGGCGAGGAGGATTGCTGACGATGTTGTCATTTGCCAGCATGACATACGCGATACGGTTCGCGCCCATTGGCATCGTTACCGCTATTCGGGAATCAAGCGTGCTGATTGCGCTTGTATTGGCGGCATTGATGCTGAAAGAGCAGCTGGACAAATGGCGTGTATTCGCTGGCATCTTCATCGTAGTCGGTGCAGCTGCGATCATATTTGGATAGGAGATTGAAATGGCAAAGTTCCTTATCGTAGAGGCGCGGTTTTACGATCATCTGAACGATATGCTGATCGCTGGAGCAAAGGCTGCGCTCAAAGCAAAGGGTCATGAGGCCGAAGTCATCACCGTCCCCGGTGCGCTCGAAATTCCCGGTACAATTGCGATGGCGGCAGAATCGCAACTCTATGACGGCTTTGTGGCCATTGGCGTCGTCATTCGCGGCGAAACCTATCATTTCGAAATTGTTGCTGGCGAAAGCGCGCGGGCAATCATGGCATTGACCATGGACGGAATCGCCATCGGCAACGGTATTTTGACCGTAGAGAACGAGATACAGGCGCTGGTTCGCGCGGATCCAGGGCAAAAGGATAAGGGCGGCGAAGCGGCGGTTGCGGCGATGCGGTTGCTGGAGTTGTCCGAAAAATTTGGTTGAAACTTGACGCCCGCGATGACGCATGCTGCGTTAACCGGCATCTGACCTTTCCATGAGGTGCAAGATAAGGATTCCAGTAACATGAAACTACGCTCCCTCTTGTTTGTGCCTGGCGACCGACCTGAACGTTTTGCCAAGGCGGCGGCAAGCGGCGCGGACGCGATCATCATAGATCTGGAAGACTCGGTATCGCTGGATAACAAGGCCAAGGCGCGCGATGCGACTGCCGAATGGTTATCGGGTGGGCGCAAGGGCGTGCCGTGTTTCGTGCGCGTCAATCCCGAGGCCAGCCATATGACGCAGGATGATTTGAATTCGGTCCTGCCCTATTTGCCGGATGCGATTGTCTTGCCTAAGGCGGAAGGCGCAAAATCGGTGCATTGGCTCTGCGCGCTGGCCGCCGCCACCGCCGATGCGCCCGCAGGCGATGCACCGCCAATATTGCCCATTGCCACTGAAACATCGGGCGGCATATTTGATTTGGGCAGCTTGCGCGATGTGGCCAGCCACTTGATCGGGGTGACGTGGGGCGCAGAAGACCTGCCTGCAGCGATTGGTGCAATGACCTCGCGGGAGATCGATGGCCGCTATACGCCGCCTTATGAACTGGCGCGCAGCCTCACCTTATTCGCGGCGCATGCGGCGGGGGTGGTGGCGATCGATACCGTCTATCCCGCTTTCAATGACGAGGCAGGGCTGGCCGCGTATGTGGCAAGAGCAGCGCGTGATGGTTTTACGGGCATGATGGCAATCCACCCAGCGCAAGTGGCGATCATCAACGCCGGGTTTACGCCAACCAATGTACAAATTGCCGAGGCGCGGGCCGTCGTAGACGCCTTTGCCGCAAACCCCGGCGCTGGCGTGCTGCAAATTGGTGGCAAAATGGTCGATGCCCCGCATATGAAGGCTGCGATGGCGGTATTGGCGCGGGTTTAGGAAAAGCGCGCAGCAACTTGCCCTGCATATTGCCGCTATTTCCTGCCAAACAATTTTTCAACATCGCCCAGTGCCAGCTTCACCCAAGTTGGCCGCCCGTGATTGCATTGTCCGGAATGCGGCGTGACCTCCATTTCGCGCAGCAATGCGTTCATTTCCGCGACGTTAAGTACCCGCCCTGCCCGCACCGATCCGTGACAAGCCATGGTCGACGCCACCAGATCGATGCGTTCCTTTAGCGATAAAGCTTCATCATAAGCGGCCAATTCATCGGCCAAATCCTGCACCAATCCCCGCACATCGCCGCCACCCAGCATAGCCGGCGTAGCGCGCACCAGCATGGCGGATGGACCGAATCGTTCGAGTTCCAACCCGAATGCCGCGAGCTCCGCTATCCGCGCCTCCAACCTGTCACAAGCTGGCTCATCCAGTTCAACGACATCGGGCAGCAGCAATGCCTGCGACGGGACAACGCCGCCCACCTGCGCCAAGGCCCGGCGCATACGCTCCAGCACCAATCGTTCATGCGCAGCATGCTGATCGACCAAGACCAAGCCATCTTCGGCCTCCGCCACAATATAGGTGTTGGCAACCTGCCCGCGCGCAATACCGAGCGGATGGCGTGCGCCGTCTGGTACCATCTCTGTTGCTTCGGCCGCTCGCCCGAATAAAGGCGCCAAATCGTCACCCGGTATGCGTCCCAAGCCAGCAAAGCTCGATCTGTTTTCAGCAAAGGATGATGATGGCGGGCGTGATTGATAAAAGGTGGGACCGCCTGCTGCAAAAATATTGCCCTGAGTCACTTCTGCCATTGGCTCGTGCATCGGCTCGCTTTGCCAATTGGCTAATGCTGCGTCCGGTGCACGCTGCACGCTGCGGAAACCGGAACTGTCCAGTGCGCGGCGCAAGCCCGATACGATTAGACCGCGTACCAATGCAGGCTCGCGAAAACGTACCTCGGTTTTTGCCGGGTGCACGTTCACATCCACTTCAGAAGACGGCAGATCGAGAAATAGTGCCACCACGGCATGCCGGTCGCGTGCCAGCATTTCGGCATAGGCCCCGCGCACGGCGCCGATTAACAGCCGATCCTTTACTGGCCGCCCATTGACGAACAGATATTGGTGGTCGGCAACGCCGCGATTATAGGTCGGCACGCTGGCAATCCCGCCCAGCAATATGCCCTCACGTTCAAAATCTAAGCCGACGCTGTTATCTGCCAAATCATTGCTAGTCAGGGTGGCGACGCGGGAGGCGCGGTCCATACCGGGCTGCACCGACAGGGTGCGGCGGCCGTCATGTTCGAGTGTAAATCCGATGTCTGGCCGCGACATCGCGAGGCGCTTGACCGCATCAAGGCATGCGGCATATTCCGAACGCGGCGAGCGCAGAAATTTGCGCCGCGCCGGAACTTTGGCGAACAAATTTTCGACGCGTACCCGCGTTCCCGGCGGAATAGCCGATGGCCCCTCACCGAAGAGCGCGCCATGGTCGACAACCCTATGCCAGCCATCGCCGCCTCTTGTCCGGCTTTCGATAGTCATCCGCGAAACACTGGCAATCGACGGCAACGCTTCGCCCCGAAAACCGAGCGTCTCAACCAACTCAATTGCGTCGCCAGGCATTTTTGATGTCGCGTGCCGTTCCAACGCCAGCGCAATATCATCGCTGTGCATTCCGCAGCCGTCATCGGTAACTTCGATTAAATCCAGCCCGCCATTGGAAATCCGTACATTTATCTGCTGAGCGCCCGAATCAATGGCATTTTCAACGATTTCTTTCAGGGCGCTAGCCGGACGCTCGACCACTTCACCGGCTGCGATCCGGTTGATCAATGCTTCAGAGAGTCTTCTTATTGACATCGCCGCGTTCGTAGCCCAAGCGCCTCGACCAAGCGACTCCTTAATCGCGTATAACCCAGCCAAATACCTGTTTAGTAAAACAGCAAACTCCGCTAGGGCTGCGTGACCGGGGGAGCATTGTCACATCAGGCGCAGCGCGCCTTCAGTTTAAATGGATTATATATGTGGAAATTTCCTTCATTTCGTTTCGGTTCGCAGGACATGGCGATCGATTTGGGTACCGCAAATACCGTTGTTTATGCGCGCGGTCAGGGCATTGTCCTGAATGAACCGTCGGTTGTTGCCATCGAGACGATCAACGGAATCAAGCGGGTCAAGGCCGTTGGTGACGATGCCAAATTGATGATGGGCAAGACTCCTGACAGTATCCAAGCAATCCGTCCGCTGCGCGACGGCGTTATCGCCGATATTGATGTCGCCGAACAAATGATCAAGCATTTCATCCACAAAGTACACGGCAAGCCAAGGCTTTTCAGTTCAAACGAAATCGTCATCTGCGTGCCGTCAGGATCAACCAGTGTTGAACGCCGCGCAATTCGTGACGCGGCATCCAATGCGGGTGCGAGCGAGGTATTCCTGATTGAAGAGCCGATGGCAGCGGCAATCGGCGCGGACATGCCAGTGACAGAGCCTATAGGATCTATGGTCGTAGACATTGGCGGCGGCACAACTGAGGTCGCGGTGCTATCGCTGCGCGGTCTGGCTTACACAACATCGGTGCGCACTGGCGGCGACAAAATGGACGAGGCAATTGTTTCATATGTTCGCCGGCACCATAATCTGTTGATCGGGGAGGCAACCGCCGAACGGATCAAAAAAGATTTTGGAACCGCGCGCGCCCCCGCCGATGGCATCGGTCATACAATCCACATTAAGGGCCGCGACTTGGTCAACGGTGTGCCCAAGGAAATTATGATCAACCAAGGCCAAATCGCTGAGGCATTGAGCGAGCCGATTGGAACGATCCTGGAGGGTATCCGAATTGCCCTAGAAAACACAGCGCCTGAATTGGCGGCAGATATTGTCGATCAAGGAATTGTGCTGACTGGCGGCGGTGCGCTGATGCATGGACTTGATGAATTTTTGCGTGACGAGACGGGCTTGCCGGTCACCGTTGCCGAAGACCCGTTGACATGCGTTGCAATCGGCACTGGCAGGGCGATGGAAGACCCGATCTTCCGTAGCGTCCTGCTCACTGCTTAAGGGATACACGCCGTGGCGGTGCCGACAAAACGGCGTCCGGGATTTTCCCGTAAGGCGCAATATAGCTTATTCGCTACGTATGTCTTGACGATTTCTGGCGCTATATTTGCGGCCTTGTTGTTAATATTATCAATCGTCGATCCCACTGGGTTTAGCGCGTTGCGGATGATTGGCACCGAAATTACCGCTCCTGTCGCTCGGTTTTTAACCAGCGTCCGGCATACATTTACCGGCATTGGGACAAACACGTCTGCATATTTGGATGCCGCATCAAAAAATGCGGCGCTGAACAAAGAAGTACAAGCCAACCGCCGAAAAATTATCGAAGCAAAAGCGATTAGCCTAGAAAATAGGCGCCTGCGTCAACTGCTTGATCTCAAACAAACCGAAGATGGGTATATTGCCATTGGCCGTTTGATAAGTTCATCCGCATCCAGCAGCCGCCGATTGGCGACACTCTCAATCGGAAGCAATATGGGCGTGCAGCGCGGACAGCCAGTGCGCAGTCCAAATGGTTTGATCGGACGGATTATCGAGACGGGCCCGACGACATCGCGGGTGTTGCTAATTACCGATGCCAACAGCCCGGTTCCTGTAATGCGGTCCAGTGACGGTATGCCTGCATCGGGCGAGGGTTTGGCCAATGGCATGGTCGCGGTTCGGCCCGTCAACCTTGGCATCAATCCATTTAAGTTGGGTGATATAGTCGTTACATCCGGCAATGGCGGTCTGTTCCGGCCAAATATTCCTTATGCGCGCGTTGTAAAGCTTACCGCCGATGGTGCATTGGCGCGGCCTTTATCCGACCCTGCAACATCGCCTTATGTCATGGTGCTGCCAGTATATGAGGCACCCGCTGCGGCATTGCTGGTTAAACCCGAAACGAGCGTCGTTCCAAAAGATACCGCACAATGAAAAACGCAGTCAGCAGCCTGACGCGGCCATTGCGATCAGCAAAGATGTTACGCTCCGGCCGAGACTATCAATCCCGCATCGAACAAATTCAATCGCCGACCAAAATGCTGGCAATCCCGATCGCATCGATTTTACTTGCTTCAATTGTAACCGCGTTGCCATTTCTTTCGACGCAAGCATTATTGCCACCATTTGGATTAATGCTCTTTCTTGCATGGCGGCTATTGCGGCCGCGCTTGTTACCGATGTGGTCTGGCCTGCCGTTCGGGATGTTTGATGACATTTTCAGTGGCCAGCCCTTTGGTAGTGCGGCATTAATTTGGTCGCTGTCGATGCTAGCCATCGAACTTCTCGATGCCCGCGCGGTGTGGCGTGATTATTTGCAAGACTGGTTAATTGCCGCAACTTTGATTATGCTGGCCATATGCGCAGGCACCCTCTTTGTCGGCTTGGTCTTTTCTTGGCCAATGGCCGCTACATTATTGCCGCAAATCGCGTTGTCCATCTTGATTTATCCATTGGTGGTCCGAATTGTTGCCCGCCTCGACCTCTGGCGACTGCGGCCATGACAGGGCCTATGTTATGAAACAGGATCGTCCGGTTTCATCGGCACAACAAGAATTTACCTTTACGCGGCGCACCATGTTTGTCGGCGGGGTGCAGGCCGCATTCGGGCTGCTGTTGGCAGGACGCATGACTTATATTTCCGTCGCAGAGAACGAGAAATACAAGCTGGCGTCGGAAAGCAACCGAGTCAATTTGACGCTGGTTCCGCCGCGACGTGGCTGGTTCATCGACCGTTACGGCAAACCTATCGCCACCAACCGCGCCGATTTTCGCGTCGATGTTATTCCTGACCGCTTGGTGGATCAGGACGCAACATTGTTACAGTTATCAAGGTTGCTGGCGCTGACGCCGGACGACATGGAACGCATAAACCGCGAGATAAAAACCGCCGGAGGGTTTCAACCTGTCCAGATTGCCGCAGGCCTAGACTATGAAAGCTATGCCAAAGTGAGCGTCCGCCTGCCCGATCTTCCCGGCGTTAGTCCGCGACAAGGATTTTCGCGCTATTATCCCAGCGGCGCTGCGGTCGGCCATTTGATCGGCTATGTGGGCGCGGTGTCGGCTGAGGAATATCAGAAAAACAAGAATCCGTTGCTGATTACGCCAGGGTTCAAAATCGGCAAAGACGGGCTTGAAAAAATGTTCGAGGCCAGCTTGCAAGGCGCGCCCGGCGCAAAACGCGTGGAGGTTACCGCACGCGGCAAAATCGTGCGCGAGTTAACCACCAAAGAGGATACGCCGGGCAAGCCCGTGCAACTGACCATAGACATTGACTTGCATAACTACGCCGCACGCAGGCTTGGCACTGAATCAGGCTCTGTGGTGGTATTCGATACTTTAACTGGCGACATATTGGCGATGGTTTCGATGCCATGTTATGATCCCAATAGTTTCTCCGATGGGATCGGCCGTCAAGAATATAAATGGCTGCGCGAGGATGACCACATACCCTTGCTCAACAAAAGTCTGCAAGGGCTTTACCCGCCAGGATCAACGTTAAAACCAATGGTCGCCATCGCGTTGCAGCAAAATGGTGTCGATCCCGAAGAAACCGTCTATTGCGGCGGCGGGTACCGATTGGGCAACCGCGTTTTCAAATGCCTTGGCACGCATGGGTCGATCAACATGCCCAATGCAATCATGAAAAGCTGCAACACGTATTTCTACTCCATGGGCAACCGTATCGGATTTGACAAAATCGCGCCGGTGGCAAAGTTGCTGGGTTTGGGGCAGGAATTTGACCTACCCTTTCCATCGCAGCGTTATGGCACAGTCCCTGACAGCACATGGTTGAAGAAAAAACATGACAAGGTTTGGGCCTCATCGGACACCCTGAATGCTACTATTGGTCAGGGTTATATGATCGCCAGCCCATTTCAATTAGCGTTGATGTCTGCGCGAATTGCATCGGGGCGCAATTTGATCCCCAATATTGTTGCCGGAAACAGGAAAGCTCCCGCTGCGCTGCCTTTTCTGCCTGAACATTTGGCAATGTCTAGGGAAGGTATGAACCGAGTGGTCAATAGCGCCGGTACCGGCGCGCGCAGCAGGCTGCCGTTTCCCGACATTAAAATGGCTGGCAAAACCGGAACCGCGCAAGTGCGTAGGATCGAAGGATCACAGCGCGGGCAATCGGGCGCATGGAAATACCGCGACCATGGCCTGTTCGTTTGCTTCGCACCTGTCGAAGAGCCGCGTTATGCCGCGTCTGTGGTTATCGAACATGGCCTCGGCGGTGCACGCGCCGCTGCGCCTGTAGCAAAAGACGTGCTGACATTTTTGTACGATCGTGAAAAAGCCATGTCGGCATTGTTGGCGTTAGAGTCCGGCTGGGGCGGAACTATCGAGGAGCGCATGGCGCGCAGCTTGGCCCGTTTCGGCGCGCCGCCGCCAATTGCACCCGCTGCGACCGAAGCTAATGTCCCCGCGACAAAAGCTGCTCCGCGATGAGTAACAGCATTATTCCTGCGCCGATACTGGGGTTACCGTGGCGCGTAATATTTGTGATGACGGCGCTTGTCTGCTGCGGCGCGACGGTGCTGTATTCGGCGGCAGGCGGCAGCTTCTCGCCCTATGCAGGCAAACATCTTATGCGGTTTGCATTATATCTCGCGATGGCGATTATCATGTCGCGGTTGCCGTTGGAATTTTGGAAAAAAATCACATTTCCCGCTTATGGCGCGACATTAATCCTTTTAATATTCGTCGAAATAACAGGCCAAATTGGCGGCAATTCGCAGCGCTGGGTTAATCTGGGTCTTATCACGTTGCAACCGTCTGAATTGATGAAACCCGTACTTGTGCTCGCCACCGCATGGTTTTTTGACCGATTGCCAGCGAACCGGATAAACAGCTTCGATGTGGTCCTGCCAATGGCCGGATTGCTATTACTGCCGTGCATATTGGTTATCATACAACCAGATTTTGACGCCGCAATCGTGTTTGCATTTTGCGTTATCGTCGTCGGGTTTCTGGCCGGATTGCCAATAAAATATTTTGTATTGGGCGGCGCTGGCACGGCAATATTGGCGCCGCTTGTGTATTTCTTTGGTCTGCGGCCTTATCAACAAAACCGCGTGCTGATCTTTTTCAACCCTGAAAGCGATCCGCTGGGCGCCGGATATCATATCATGCAATCCAAAATAGCGATCGGGTCAGGTGGCTTGTTTGGCAAAGGATTTATGCAAGGCACACAAAGCCATCTCGATTATCTGCCCGAAGGTCACACCGATTTTGTCTTTGCAACAATGGCGGAAGAATGGGGGTTGCTGGGCGGCTTGGTTATCATCGGCTTATACTGTCTTTTGATGCGATGGTGCATAAACGTCGCGCTAAAAACGAACCGGCGTTATGGCAAGTTGGTCGCGATGGGAATGACGTGCACTATATTTTTCTACATTGTTATCAATTTGTTAATGGCGATGGGTCTGTTCCCAGTCGCGGGAATTCCGTTGCCATTTATCAGCCATGGTGGGTCATCAATGCTAACCATCATGATTTGTATCGGCATCATCATGTCGGTTGATAGGCACCCCGGCACACGCCAAGGCCAATTCGGTTAAACTGCATCCAAATACCGCGCAGCAACATTGCTTGACATAGCACGTTAAACACACCAAACGCGCGGCGTACAGAAGATGCCGACGCGATTCCGTTGCATCCATGGGGACGCATAGCTCAGTTGGTAGAGCAGATGACTCTTAATCATCGGGTCCACGGTTCGAGCCCGTGTGCGTCCACCATTCTTTTCAACGACTTAATCGCTGAGTTTGCTTGCTGCAATATGGTATAAATCATGCGGTGTTAGCGTGCAGGACTGCGCGTGTTATGTGGCGGCGCGGATCTCAGGCGAAGACAATCGCATTGCCCTGAGCATTGGCGCGCCGATGAATTCACGCGGGCTTATAGAATCGATCATTATCAACATCGGCCTGAAAAAAGGATTGGACGGTATCGATAGGGTATAACGCCGACACGTTAGGCAAATAGCAAATCGCCCAACTTTGCCCGTTGCCATGCCGCATCACCAAATTGCGATGCATAAAATATCGCGGCGCGGCGGTGCAGTCCGGCATCGCAATCGTGGGTAAACCCGAACCCGCCATGAAACTGAATCGCACGGTCAGCAGCAAAGCTATAGGCTTTATCAGCGGACGCCTTTGCCATGCGCACTGCAACTTCGCCCAGCCCCTGATCGCCGAAGCTATACGCTGCGCTGTAAAGATGTGAGCGCGCCTTTTCATATTCGACATACGCGTCGACGATGGGATGTTTTAACGCCTGAAATGCGCCGATGACATTGCCAAATTGTTTGCGGGTCTGCAAATATCCCGCTGTGTAATCAATCACCGACAACGTACCGCCGCACATTTCGGCGCTTTGCAACAACGCTGCGGCCAAATCGATTTGCTGCAATGCTTCGTGTGCTTTGGTTTGGTCCAACATAGCGGTAATGGGCACGCAAATGCCATCTAGGGTTAATTCGGCGCTGCGCTTTGTTTCATCGATTATATGTTCGCGGCGCAACGCACCCTCAAGGATATCATCTTTCGTCAGCATCACCAGCGCGGGCGCATCATCAAATTTCACCGACACAATGATGAAATCGGCGGCCTGCCCCCACATAACAAACTGTTTTTTACCCGATAGATGCAAGTGATCCCCGTCCAGTTTGGCGGCGGCATCAATATGGCCAAGTTCCCAATCAGAATGCGGTTCATACACCGCAAGCGTGGCGATTTTCCCAGCGGCCAATTGCGGCAGATAAAGTGATTTTTGAGCTTCAGTGCCGCTGACAATCAACGCCTGCCCAGCCAATAGACATGACAAAAATGGTGCGGCCAACAAATGCCGTCCCATTTGTTCGGCCACGGGCACGGCCTCGGCCAGCGATAGTCCTACCCCATCATACGCATCAGGGATCGCAATCGCGGTCCATCCCAGATTTATGATTTCATCCCATATATTGGCATCAAACCCTGTGTCGCTGCCGATCAACTGGCGCACAGACAAAATCGGCGACCGTTCCCTGCAGAAGTTGGTGGCAACATCCAGCAGTTCGATTTGTTCTTCGCTATATCCAATATTTGCAAATTCCATCGCGCATCCCACCAATTTAATCGTTCGATTACATTGTCGCGGGTTATGAGCATTAGCAAGCGTGAAAATCGCGGATCGTGCAAGCGCGTAACATGCGACGTAAATATGCTATCATCTGGCCAATCACTCGAATAAAATCGGTAACGATATGGCCATAGGCTGTTCCAAATTGATATTTTTTATTGAATGCTTATTTTACAATTTCCGAGCAATGATTTAACCGAGCACTCATGTGGCCATTTTGAGAAAAGCCTAATGCTTCCAAAAACAAAGAAAAACGGATTCCTTGGATATATGCTCGCGATGATCGAGAGCATGATTGGCTGGCGGCGCAGTACCAAGATCATTCTAATGGTCAGCATGGATTTTATCTGCGTCGTTTTGGCGTCTATAATCGCATTATATTTACGGCTGAGCCATGGAGATTTTTTCGATGAGCGGCTGCTTATCCTAGCATCATTGTCGCTGGCATCGTTATTGCCAGTTTTTTTTGCAATGGATGTATATCGGTCCATCGTGCGATTTTCTGGATCGCGCAGCTTGGGAACATTGTTCAAAGCAGTCGTGATTCACACGTTGATATTGTCATTCGTACTGATCGTCATTCGCGTGCCCAACATACCGCGCACTTTGGCCATCATCCAGCCGCTTATGTTCATGTTTTTGGCCAGCAGCGTGCGCGGAATATTGCGGTATTTTCTGACCGATTTCGCGCATGTATTGGGATCAGAAACAATGGACCGCCGTATCATCATTTACGGCGCAGGAGGGGCAGGTATCAAGCTTGCAGGCCTATTGGCCAATATACAAGAAATCAAACTTTGCGCCTTTATTGACGATGACCGCCGCCTTCAGAAACAGCGCATTGACGGCATTGTTGTTTACCATAGCGAAAAGTTGCGCCAAGTGATCGAAATCCACCGTCCCACCGAGATTGTGTTGGCGATGCCGAGTATTGAGCGCAGTCGGCGCGCGGCCATTGTTCAGTATCTCGAGCAGTTTTCGGTCAAGGTGCAGACCTTGCCCAGCCTTGGCAATCTGGTTGATGGCGAATGGTCGGTTCGAGATTTGCGCGAAGTAGATGTTGAGGACTTGCTAGGACGCGATCCTGTCCCGCCAAACGAGCTGTTGCTAGGCCGCACTATCGCCGGGAAATGTGTGCTTGTGACGGGTGCGGGTGGTTCAATCGGCAGCGAACTGTGCCGACAAATTTTGCGCTCTCGGCCCCGCAAATTGATCTTATGCGAAATGAACGAGCATTCGCTGTATTTGATTGAGCAGGAATTGACGGCGCTGCGAATAAAGGAAGGGTTGTCGGAGATAGAAATCATTCCCGAAATGGGTTCGATTTTGGATAAATCGTCGGTCCGCCGATTATATCGCCGCTGGTCACCGCATACCGTATTCCATGCCGCCGCCTATAAACATGTTCCGCTGGTTGAGCAGAATATGATTGCGGGCATGAAAAATAATATATTCGGAACGTTCAACGCTGCTGTTGAAGCAGCCGCGCACAATGTTGAACATTTTATCCTGATTTCCACCGACAAAGCGGTACGCCCTGCAAACATCATGGGCGCGACAAAACGCGTGTGCGAGCTGATTTTACAGGCCCTTGCCGCAGAGGCCACAAAAGATGGCAAAGCAACGCGCTTTGCAATGGTTCGCTTCGGTAATGTCCTGGGATCAAGCGGGTCGGTCGTTCCGCTATTTCAACAGCAGATACAATCTGGCGGCCCGGTAACGCTTACCCACCGCGACATCACACGATATTTCATGACCATCCCCGAAGCCGCGCAATTGGTAATCCAAGCTGGCGCGATGGCGCAAGGTGGTGAGGTTTATGTGCTGGACATGGGCAAGTCTGTGAAGATTATCGATCTGGCGCGTTCGATGATCCGACTGTCCGGTTATACGGAACGCACCGCGGAAAATTCCAATGGAACCATTGAAATCGTTGAAGTCGGCCTCAGGCCGGGCGAAAAACTTTACGAAGAATTATTGATCGGAGAAAATCCGCAGCCCACCAAGCATGCGCGGATTATGCAAGCGAACGAAGATTTGTTGCCTTGGGAACAACTAATTGCGCAACTGCAGACGCTTTCTCAACATCTTGACAACGGAAATGATATTGCCGCGTTCGCCATATTAAAATTACTGGTTCCCGAATATCATCAGCCCATCTACGGCGAGGCCGTGGTGGCCTGACTTGAGTTTTATTCGGTAATCTATTAACATTGAGTAGGCTTAAATCGTTTTTCGGGAAATTGAAATATTATGTTGTGGGAAAACCATTATCGACCCGCTGACGCCAGCGAGGGATTTAGTTCACTTGTTGCCGCATGGGAAAACGACAAGAACAAGGTATTTGTCTTGCGTACCGACGATCATGTCGACGATATGCGCGCGATGTTGACTGCCAATTTTCAATATCTTGGAAAACCAGTGGAGCTGGCCGAGGATGTAAATGTTGGCGACCGCGACAATCAGCGCAGCGGTGAATTATGGTTTGAAGTGCGCTATGATCCTAAGCATCCTGACGCCTATAGACATTCTGCAAACGCTCAGCCGCTGCATACCGATGGATCTTATATACCAGATTTTCCAAATGCCACATTGCTTAGCTGCGTTGCAAACGCGGGTATTGGCGGCGAAACGACGTTTATAGATGCGGTTGATTTGGTTGCATGTTTGCATGCAGAGGATCCGGAATTACTATCGGAATTGAAAAATTGCGACATGCCGCACGCTCGGTCTGGTGATTTTCGCACCGAAAAAGTCATCGAGGTGAAAGACGACAAAACCCTAGTAAACTGGAACTATTATTGCGTTGCCAAGGATATTGATCCGGCCCGCCGTGCTTTGGCCGACCGGTTTTTCAATTATCTGCTTGAATCTCCGATGGTGCAGGAAAAAACAGTCGGTGTGAAATTGACACCAGGCGACGCTGTAACATGGAAAGACCGTGAAGTTTTGCATGGCCGCAACAGCTTTGTCGCCAACGCAGAATCGGAACGGTTCATATGGAAATGCGCCATCGACATCGGGAATTTTAATGCCTGAATATATCGGGCTATCGCCCGAACGGCTGATTTACGGCACAATGCGGATGGGTGAAGTTACGCGCAGCGTTACTGAATGGTCGGATTTTTTGATCTCCGTCCATGCCTTGGGCATTACCAAATTACACAGTTCCTCGGAGTACGAAAGCTTTCCGTTGCTGTGTGAAATTTTGCAGCATTTGGCGCAGTGCGAGGATCCGCTTGAATTTACGCATATTGCCAAACTTGCCGAGCCCAGTTTTGACGATGCGGATTTTGATGCTGGCCGCTTGGAACAAAAAATTGATGCGTACCGAAAGGCCTTGGGCAGCGAATGTATCCATGATGTTCAATGGATGTGGCGCCAAAATTTGAACGATGATGCAGGTAGAATTGAACAGTTTGAGCAAGCTCTAGCAGCCATTGCACCTGCTATTGCCGCGTTAAAATCGGCTGGAAAAATTGGACGATTTTTATGCTTCCCCTATTCAGTGGATTTTGCGCAGGCCGCGATTGCGTCAGAAATAATCGATGGACTTGCGGTCTACCGTAATACCGATGAGACCGAATATGATCCATTGATTCAATCTTGCGCAGATATCGGCAAAACAGTGCTTGTTATCAGGCCGCTAAACGCCGGAAAAGTGTTGTCTAACGAGTCGATCCCAGCGGCCAGCCACGTGCAAATGGCGCTCGATATGCCAGCAATTGAGGCGGGCATTATCTCCTCAAATAGCCTTGACCATATCCGCGAATTATTGGCCTGATTGACTATGCCCCGTATCTTTGATCTGCTGATATTCACAATCGCCGCGCCAGTATTGATTCCGGTCTTTTTGATTACTGCGATTTTGGTTCGGTTAAATTTGGGTGCGCCCATTTTTTACCGGCAGCAACGCGGCGGGTACCTGGGTAAGCGTTTTGATATCGTCAAATTCAGGTCAATGACTGATCAGCGCGATGTGAATGGTAAGCTATTGCCCGATGCCGACCGGTTAACCGCATTCGGCAAATTTTTGCGCGCATCCAGTCTGGATGAGCTGCCCTGTTTTTGGAATGTTTTGAAAGGCGAAATGGCAATTGTCGGCCCTCGTCCGTTCATCGCCGACTATCTTGATTTATACACACAGGAACAAATGACCCGTCACAATGCCCGGCCCGGTATTACCGGTTGGGCACAGGTCAACGGACGCAATGCGCTCAGCTGGGATGAAAAATTTGCCTTTGATATTTGGTATGTTGCCAACCGCAGTTTCTGGCTGGATATTCGAATACTGTTTCTGACGGTAAAAAAAGTGTTGGTCCGGCATGGTATCAGTGCAGACAATGACGAAACAATGCCTCGGTTCACGGGAACTAAAGGCGGCGTTAAATGACCCAAATTCAGGCCATATACGGCGCAGCGGGATGCGGACGCGGGGTTATGCCGTTGCTGCGAGAAATGGTTGGATCCGACACCGAATTATTTTTCGTCGATGATGCTGACTCTGGCCAGATGATAAACGGCCACAAGATACTCAGCTTTGAATCTTTTGTGCAGTTAAACGCCAGCAGTAAAGCAATTACTATTGCAGTGGCCGATGTTAAAATTCGAGAAATGCTGGCAATCAAATGCACAGATCATGGCATTGAATTTGCCAGCATCGCTGCTCAAAATCATGTCCGCATGGATGCCTGCGAAATTGGCGAAGGCGCGATTTTTTCGCCCTTCACCACATTGACCAGCAACATCCAAATAGGACGCCATTTTCACTGCAACATCGGAAGCTATGTCGAACATGATTGCGTCATCGGCGATTATGTTACCTTTGCCCCCGGCGTAAAATGCAACGGCAATATCCATATCGGGGACCATGCGTATATCGGTTCCGGCGCCATCATTCGGCAAGGTTCCCCCAGCAATCCGCTGCGTATCGGTGCCGGCGCAGTTGTCGGCATGGGCGCGGTAGTGACGAAGGACGTCGCGCCGGGTGAAACGGTAATCGGGAATCCAGCGCGGCCGATGCAACGCTAATCTGGCAATTACTTTGCTGCTTGTTCAAACACCTGACTTATCGCCTTACAATAAGCGTCCAAATGTTCGTCCTCGATCGTTGGATGGGTCAGGAACATGATGCTTGTCGCGCCCAATTCTATGGCATTGGGCAAACGCTGTTCAGGCCGATACCCCGTGCCATCAAATGCTTTTTCCAAATATACTTCCGAACAGCTGCCCTGAAATGCAGGATACCCAAGCGCAGATATTTCCGCAACAATCCGGTCACGGGTCCAGCCGTCCTTCAGCCCGTTTTCAATGATATAACCATATTGCCGGTAATAGCCGTGGGTAAGGCCAGCCTCGGGCACAGGCACCCGCACTGCTGAGGCAAAGGGCGCAAGCGCGGCCTGGATTCCTTGCGCATTCCTCGTCCGGCGCGCGGTCCAATCCGCCATCCGTTTCAGTTGGATGCGGCCCAATGCCGATTGCACCTCCAACATCCGCCAATTGGTGCCGAAACTTTCATGTAACCATCGAAATCCGGGCGCGTGCTCGCGGTTGTATACCGCATCCCATGACTTGCCGTGGTCCTTATACGACCACATTGACGACCATAAGTCAGGATCATCAGTAGTCACCATCCCACCTTCACCGCCAGTGGTCATGATCTTGTCCTGACAAAATGACCATGCCCCGCAATGGCCGATGGAGCCCACCGAGCGCCCGCCGACTTTTGCACCATGTGCCTGCGCGCAATCCTCAATAACTTTTAAGTCATGCGCAGCCGCCACTTCCATGATCGCATCCATGTCGCACGGCCATCCGGCCAAATGCACCGGAATGATCGCCTTGGTGTCTGCGTCGATAACTTTCGCAATGGTTTCGGCGCTGATATTGCCGCTGTCACGGTCGACGTCAGCGAAAACTGGAATTGCACCCGCCGTGACAACACAGGAAATTGACGCGATAAATGTGCGCGGAGTAACGATCACTTTATCGCCAGGCCCGATGCCCATTGCTTTCAACGGCAAGTCAAGCGCAAGGGTTCCATTGGCCAGCGCGATTGCATGCGCCGCGCCGCTCCATTGCGCAAATTCACGTTCAAACGCACGGCCAACATCACCCGTCCAGTAATTGACTTTGTTTGACGCAATAATATCGTGCGCCGCATTGGCTTCTTCGGCGGTAAAGTGCGGCCATTTGGGAAATGTAGCAGTCAAAACTGTTTCTCTCTTCGCATTTTAGGCATTCAATGTGCTAAATCGTTGATTGCCTGCAACCATATGCTATGTGGCAGACGCGAATGCAATGGCGATTGCAGCCAATTAGGTTACGAGGAATGGTGATGGCGCTAGTAGGTCGAGTGAAAAAAGACGCGGCGTTGCGACTACATGAAGAAATCGCTGCTGATAATTTTTCGGCGATGGACTGCGACCTTACATTTTATTCAATCGTGCGCAGTCTTGCGATGCGGCACAACGTCAAAGTTGTTCTGGATTATGGTGCTGGTCGCAATGGTTACGCACAAGATTTCAACCCGGAAAAAGACTCATTTCTGATCCGTGATTTGCGCGATTTGCGATTTGGCGACGCCGAAGTAACTGCCGTTGACGTTGACCCAGCGGTATTGACCCATCCAACATCCAAGTATCAACACATCATCGTTCCCGGCCAACAATTGCCCATTGCCGATGGAACATTCGACTTGATCGTGTCGGATTATGTTTTTGAGCATATCGAAAATGCGCAGTCAGTTGCCGATGAATTGCAACGGTTGCTGCGTCCGGGCGGATGGCTGGTGGTGCGCACACCCAATCGCTATGGTTATCTCAAACTTGCCGCGTCCATTGTGCCCAATCGCTTGCATGATGCTGTGTTGAAATATGTGCAGCCTCACCGCAAAGCGATTGATACATTTCCTACATTTTACCGCCTGAATTGCCGACGGGATTTTAAGCGCCATTTTACGCAATGTTCGGTGAACGTAATGTCCGATAGTTGGGAACCCGCATATTTTTTCGGTAAGATTTGGTTGTATCATATCTTTGCCGTGATACATAAATTCATGCCTAAATTCTTTGGCACTGCGTCAATATTTCTTTTGCAAAAGGCCGAAGTTTCATGAGAGTTTTGAGCGTTTTTGGAACGCGTCCCGAGGCGATAAAAATGGCCCCCGTGGTCAAAGCATTGGAAGCCGACCCGCGCTTTGACGCCAAAGTATGCGTCACGGGACAGCATGCGGAAATGCTGGAGCAGGTGAATAGCTTGTTTGGGATCATCCCCGATGTTGATCTGAAAATCATGAAAAGCGGCCAAGGCCTGACCCATATCACGACCGCGGTACTAGAAGGCATGGAGCAGGTGCTCGCCGACCTGCGGCCCGATTATGTGCTTGTCCATGGTGACACAACGACATCGACTTCTGCGGCGCTTGCGGCGTTTTATGCAGGCATTCCAGTGGGCCATGTCGAGGCGGGCCTGCGCACCCATAATCTTCAATCGCCATGGCCCGAAGAAGCCAATCGTCAGATTACGGGGCGTTTGACAAAGCTGCATTTTGCACCGACCGAATTGTCGCGCAGCAATTTGATTGCGGAAAATATCGCAGCGGACACTATCCATGTGACTGGCAATACGGTTATTGATGCGTTGTTGATGGTCAAGGATCAACTGGATAGGGACACTGCTCTCAACGCCGGATTGGCGGCGCAATTCCCGTTCCTTGATGCCAGCAAGCGGTTGATTTTGGTAACCGGCCACCGGCGCGAAAATCATGATGGCGGCATCACGAGGGTGTGCGAGGCGCTTGCGCAATTAAGCAAACGCGGCGACATACAGATTGTGTATCCGGTACATTTGAATCCAAAAGTAAAGGCCGCTGCGCAAGCGTCGCTAGCAGGGGTCGAAAATGTTTTCTTGATCGCCCCGCTATCATATTTGCCCTTCGTTTGGATGTTGAACGCGTGCCATATTGTCGTCACCGATTCCGGCGGCTTGCAAGAAGAGGCACCCAGTTTTGGCAAACCCGTTTTGGTAACGCGCGACACCACCGAACGCCCCGAGGCAATTGAGGCTGGGACGGTCAAATTGGTGGGAACCGATACAGCAAGCTTGATCGATCACATTAACGAGTTGCTGGACAATGATGCGCTCTATACCGCGATGTCGATGGCGCATAATCCCTATGGCGACGGCAAAGCGGCGGGGCGGATTGTGGAAATTCTGGCGCAAGTTTAGCGGCTGCGCATAATTTAGGTTTTAGGATAGTTTATGAAGAAAATTTCCGTCTTTGGTCTTGGCTATGTAGGCTTGCCCAGTGCAGCGGTGTTTGCAGATGCGGGCTTGCACGTTGTCGGAGTCGATGTGAACCAATCTGCCGTTGATATTATCAACAGCGGCCGGGCCCATATCGTCGAACCGGGTCTCGATGAGTTACTCAACAAGGTGGTAGGCAACGGCAATTTGCGTGCCACTACGATAGCCGAAAGCGCCGACGTTTTTATCATCGCCGTGCCAACGCCATTCAAAGAAGGAAACGCGCCCGATCTGAAATATATCGAATCCGCCGCCAACATGATCGCGCCATTGCTGCAAAAAGGCAATCTGGTGATATTGGAATCCACCTCACCCGTTGGCGCGACCGAACAATTGGCAGCGTGGTTAAAGGCGCTGCGCCCTGATTTAACGATCCCCGATCTTGATGGCGTAGATGGTGATATCTATTTGGCATATTGTCCAGAACGTATTTTGCCGGGCAAAGTGATCCAAGAGGTTGTTGAAAATGACCGCGTCATCGGCGGGATTACTGCAAAGAGCAGCGAATTGGCCGTCAAGTTTTACAAGCACGCGGTAAAAGGCGAATGCCACGTTACCAATGCGCGAACAGCCGAATTGTGCAAGCTTTCGGAAAATTCGTTCCGTGATGTCAATATTGCCTTCGCCAATGAATTGTCAGTCATTTCGGCAAAATTGGGCATCGACGTATATGAATTAATCGCGCTGACCAACCGTCATCCGCGCGTCAATATCTTGCAACCCGGCACAGGCGTCGGAGGACATTGCATCGCTGTCGACCCTTGGTTCATCGTCGATAGCGCCCCCGAAGAAGCGCGCATCATCCGCACTGCGCGCGAGGTTAACGATGCCAAACCGCATTGGGTGGTGGCACAAGTTGCGAAGTTGGCCGCAGATATCGAAAACCCTGTCATCGCATGTTTTGGCCTTGCCTATAAACCCGACGTCGATGATTTGCGAGAAAGCCCATCGGTGGATGCCGTAAAAATAATGGTGGGCCAAGCTTTGGGTGACATCATTGTTTGCGAACCATTTGTGGACGCCTTGCCCAGCAGCCTGGCCAATTTAGGCGTCGAATTTGCTGGCGCTGATACGGCATTAGAACGTGCGGACATCGTCGTATTCTTGACCGCGCACGGCCAATTTAAGCAAATTTCTCCTTCGGCGTTGGCGGGCAAACTGGTGTTTGATGCCTGCGGATTAACGCGGTAGCCGCAGACCCAATTCTAAGTGAAAATCCTTTATTTCCATCAGCATTTTTCCACTCCGCAAGGTTCAGGTGGCACGCGTTCTTACGAAATGGCGCGGCGGCTAATCGCCGATGGCCATTCGGTAACGATGGTTTGCGGATCCTATGCTAACGGTAAAACGGGTTTAACGGGCGAGTTTGCAAATGGCCGCCGCCGGGGCAATGTTGATGGCATTGATGTCATCGAATATAATCTGTCCTATGGCAATAAAGACGGGTTTGCAAAACGCAGCCTGACATTTGTGAAGTTTGCACTGCGCAGCGTCGGCGTCGCGCTCACCGCTCCAGCCGATCTTGTATTTGCCACCACAACGCCTTTAACCGCTGGAATTCCCGGGATTGCTGCCAAATGGCTGCGCCGCAAGCCGTTTGTATTTGAGGTTCGCGATTTGTGGCCCGAGCTTCCCAAACAAATGGGCGTCATCACCAATCCGCTGATATTATGGGCGATGGGCGCGCTCGAATGGGCAAGTTATAAATCCGCGGACCGCCTAATCGGCCTAAGCCCCGGGATTGTCGAGGGCATCGCCCGTTACGTGCCCGACCGCAGCAAGATCGCAATGATCCCCAATGGATGCGACATGGATTTGTTCGGCGGGAACGTTACGCCATGGCGGCCGGCAGGCGTCGCTCAGGACGACTTCATGGCCATATTCACAGGCACGCATGGCAAAGCCAACGGATTGGGCGCAGTGATCGACGCCGCCGCAATATTAAAGGCACGCGGCGTTAGCGGTATCAAGTTGGTCTTGGTGGGCGATGGCGGCGAAAAGGCCATGCTGCAGCGCCGCGTTGCGGACGAGGGATTGGAAGACACCGTGATATTCCACGATCCAGTGCCCAAAACTAAGCTGGCCGGATTGATGGCATCGGCCGATTTGGGCCTGCAAATCCTCGCCAATATTCCGGCATTTTATTACGGCACGTCACCCAACAAGTTTTTCGATTATTTGTCCGCAGGCCTGCCCGTGCTTACCAATTACCCCGGGTGGGTCGCAGATTTGGTGACGGAGCATGATTGCGGTATAGCAGTTCCGCCGGATGACGCCGAGGCATTTGCGGAGGGTTTGATCGGGATGCGGGATGATGCGAACAGATTGTTCAAAAAAAGCGAAGCTAAAAAGCTTGCCAACGATGTGTTTTCGCGTGATAAACTTAGTAATCAGTTTTCATGTTTCTTATCAAGCACGAGCCGTGTAAGTTTCTAGAAATCAGTATCGAAAAAGAAGATCGGGAATACTTTGACAGTCCTTTGGGCCATTCTGGTAATTTTACCGTTAATTATATCTTTAATTTTACTCAAAAATTCTAGACATCGCAACCCGATATTCTATTTTGTTATCTATCAAATCATCATGTCTATAGGTATTTTCTACATAATAGATTTCAGCAATGATGCTGATTATATACATGCACGTATTTTAGCATTATCATCTGTGACTATTTTATTTTTTTGTATATATAGAGGAATGTTTGCGCAAGATATTGCGATCTTGAGAAATGATTATTTTAACAGGCAATTTGAACCAATGCGTAGTGGGCAAAAAGCGATCGTTGTAATAATATTTGTTTTTTCTACTCTTATATCAATTTATTACTATACCGTATTGGTTGGATATAATTTGTCTACTTTGGCAATAAGTGGTGGCTTAGAAGATTCTCAAGATAGCTTCACTACGCTAAGGCTGCAATCATACGCTGGTCAAAATTACAATGTCAGCGGCCCAATAAATCAATTTAAAAATACTCTTTTTCCCATCACTTTATTTTGCCTATTTTTGATGATATCAAAAAAGGATAATTTTAAGTCCAACATCCTTTACAAAGTTATTTTTTACATTGCAGCGATGCCATTATATTTTTACATTGTTGCAGGAACAGGACAAAGAACATTTTTATTTTTTACAATAGCTGCTTTTTTTGTATACTTTTATAATAATAAAACAACACTCAATTTGAAACTTTCTTTAGTTGTAGTAGCCGCGTTATCATTTATGTTTTCTATATTAAGCGTTTTTCTTGGACGCTCGAACGAAAGTGGGATTTGGGCTGGAATATCTCAACTTTTCGATAGAATTATCCGTTCAAACCAGCTGGGAAGCGTAATGGGAATGCGTCTTATTGCAAACCGTGACATACCCATGGGTCAAGAGTGGATGGAATTTATCGTTGGATTGATACCGGGGCAAAGCGGAAGCATATTGGCAAATGAAGTGCATGCTTACATGTTCGGATCTATGCGAGGCACGGCGCCTGTAAATTTATGGATTTCGACATACTATAATTTCGGTTATGTCGGCGTTCCTGTAGTGGCGATAATTATATTAACATTACTGTTGTCTCTTGAACGATTTTCGCTGCGCGTCAAAAAGACTATTCATAACGAAATGATGTTTGCCTTCTTGTTTTTTTATACAGCTATACTGCCGGTCGGCAATCCATTCCAAATTATCAATAATGGTATTCTTGCGATCCTGCTTTTAGCAGCCCTGCTGATGATCGGCAGAAGGCAAAGAAATTACATTTAATCGGTTGGGCATTGGCGTGCATTGCGATTACAGACGCGTTGCAATAGCCTCCAGCCAATGCTGTTACGTGCCACCCAATGATACACTCCGGTTATGGCCACGGCGAGTATTAGTTGCTGTGTCGATTGATACACGATAAAACAAAATATCGGTGTGGAGATTGCGATGGCAAAGTACATCACTGATATCTTTTGCATTTCTGTTTTTACTGCCAATACTCCGACGAAACTCGATATTATCGTATAATGCACCCTAATACCGGCAGTTAATGATAACAAAATAGCTATCTCAATCGGCGTGCTATGATCTCTAAAAACTATTGGAGAAATCAAAAGTCCAAATAGTAAAGATGCAACAGGGAAAATTGCAATTATCCAATACGATACGTTTTTGTATTTCAACATCAGCTTGCTATACTTTTCAGGCCTCTCGCGTATCGCGCTGCCAAGATAAGTAACAAAGAGAGTGTTGAACGTAATAATGGGCATTGAATACAAAAGTGTAGAACGGAAATATTCAGGTAGAAAGGCGTCTCCGCCGAACCCGTTCAAAAGCAAGAGCTCACCATATGATGCAATTGAAAGCGAGAGCGCGCCTAGACAAAATGGCCAAGAAACTCCTAGCGCTGATTTAAATCCATCAACTTCGTCGTGCACTTCATTCATGTCCGAACGAACGGAGGTCGCGTATTTCCAAGTAACAACCACGAGCATAACGGCAATCGCCATTAAAAAGGCAACGTATATAGGCATGCTGAACGCAAAATATATTGGGATCAAAATGACTAAAAACAACGCTTTCCAGCCGTCTCTGGCAAATTGAGCCATGTTGAAATTCAGAGTTGATCGGAATACTCCGAAGAAAAAGTACGATGAAGCAACTCCAAATACTGCAAAGAAAAGTATAGTCGGGTGTGCGTAAAAGCCGCTTATCCATAATAAAAATGACGACATCGCCGAAATAAATAAAGACAAAGCAATCGTTGGGCGAATGTATAATTGTAGTTTCGAAGGCTCCCTTACAACCACTTGATCGATTCCAAGCAAAGCGACTGTCGCAAGTGGAAGCATGATTGATTTTAACAAAACCCAATCTTTAACATCATTCGTCGCTGCGAAACGGCCAATTATTACATCGGCGACCAAAAATGACCCTGTTCCTGCTAAAAAAGTCAATGCGCTAGGAAGGTAGCGTCGAAATACCCGCAACCAATTTTCTGCAATGACTGCCATCATTCGATTTTCTGTAATTCAGTTTCCGACAACTGCCATTGCTCGCGGATGGCCGTTTTTTTCATATACTCTCGGCTATCGCCAATGACTTGGCAGGGGCTGCCGATGACAATGCTATAATCAGGAATTTTCCCTCTCACGACCGTTCCTGATCCGACAATACACCCTCTTCCGATGTGACACCCCGGCATTAATATTGAGCCTGTTCCAATAAATGAGAAATCGTCGATGTATATGCCGCCAAAGCGGCCGATTGGAGTTGAAGTGTAAATTCCAAACGCCTTCAATATCGTGTGCGGTGACCAATCATGTGTTAACAGCCGTACATAGCTTGATATGGTAACACCCTCTCCCAAGTAAATTTGAGAGAAGTCCGTGCCATCGACATCTGAAAGCGCCGAAATATAATTCGGCCATTCTTTCATTCGCATGCCCCAGCGACGATAAGACTTTAGCAACAGCATATGTCGCGATTTCATCCGTAAAAACATCATTATTTTCACAATCGCAAATATCAAGCCTTGATCTAAACTCCGCATGCCTCGCTTAATCATTTAGTAAATCCCGAAAATAAACAGCAAAATGGAATTATCGTGCTAGGTAAAACAGCATAATCTTTAATGTCTCATAGATGCACTTGGTTCATTTTGTTTTGTAGCTTTTAACAAAACCAATATGTATCTCTGGAAATTGAACTTGTTTTGGATAACTTATCTTGCCAAAAATTGACATATGAAAAATGCGATGCAAACAATCCACCTCATCGCCCCAATCCCCGCGATTAATCGGCGTACGCGTGTAAAAAAGCAAGTTGATGTGCTGCTCAATATGGGTTTTTGTATCAGTCTATTCGGCTGGGAACGCGTAAATGGAGAAGCTGAGAAGCAACGTCACTCGGATCCGCGTGTAACCGAAAAAATGATCCTTAACGGCGGAGGATACGCGTCACGCATTACGCATTTATTTTATCTGTTCTGGATGGTCCGCGTTTTTTTCAAGGCTTTGCGGCTGCCACGCGGCGCGGTGATATTATGCCTTGGATTTGAAAGCGCATTCCCAGCATTGTTGGCGTCCAAGTTCACGGGCGCCAAAATACTGTTCGACGATGCCGACCGTTTTTCGATGATCCTGTCTCTGCCTGGGCCGCTTAACCGGATAATTGTGATGCTGGAGAAATGGACTTCAAGGCAATGTCAGGTCCATATCGTTCCGGGACTTACCCGATATGATTGGACCGGTCCCAATATGGCCATATTGCGCAACACGCCAAATCGAGTAGATTTTGAGCGCGCAGTCGCGGCGAAATCAAACGCGGACCGTTCGGATTTTGTCCTATATGCAAATGGCTGGATCGGTGAGACGCGCGGCGCGCCAATTTTTTTACACTTAATGCAGAGGCTTGCGGTTTCGGCGCCGCAGATCGGCTTGCGCTTGATCGGCAGAGGCGATGGGAATTCATATGCCGCACTGCAGGCCATGCCCAACGTCACCGCAACGAGCGAAGTGCCTCAAGTTGAAGCGCTAGCGGAATATTGCACCGCAGATTTGGTATTAACGTATTACGATCCTAAAGTGCAAATCAACCGTCAGGCGGAATCCAACAAATGGGGCGACTGTATTTTTTTAGGGGTGCCTTTTTTGGTAAATAGTGAAGTCGAGACTGCTGCTCAATTTGTTGAGCAAGGGGCGGCGTTTGCGGTGCCATATTCAGATGTCGATGCTCTGGAATGCTTAATTCTCAATTTACACGCCAATCCGTCACGCCTTGCCGACGCTGTGGAACGGCTTCAGAAATTTAGGCCAGATTACTTACCCTTTGACAGTGCGTTTGAAATGATAGTGCGTTTGAAAAACTTCTCTTAACCGCGAACATAGGATTGCCTGCGGCCCGTTGATCTAAACACCCCCGGCCGGGCACCAGCGGCGTTCATGCTCCAAACTGCTTTCCAATATCTGGAGCAGACTTTTCAAATTTGTTCACATTATTCTGCTAATGCGTTTTTTCAATTTCATATGTCACGAAATTATATAGAAAAATTCAAATATGCGCACAATTTTTGTAACGGGCACCGCGGGTTTCATCGGCTTTCATCTTTCCACCTTGTTGTTGCAAGAGGGGTTCCGCGTTGTCGGCGTGGACGCGATGACAGATTATTACGATGTTAATATCAAGGAACAACGGCACCGCCTGTTGAAGCAGCATCCAAATTTCTCGTGCGAAATTTTCGATATAATGGACGGCAAACGGCTGATGGAATTTGCCGCCGCCGAACGTCCTGATGTGATCGTACATCTGGCGGCACAGGCCGGCGTGCGGTACAGCTTGGAAAATCCCCGCGCCTATATCGACACCAATGTCGTGGGCACATTGAACGTGATGGAATGCGCACGGGAGCTGAAAGTACAGCATTTGTTGATGGCGTCGACGTCATCGGTTTATGGCGCGAATGAAGACATGCCATTTGCCGAAAGTCAAAAAACCGAAACGCCGCTGACCATTTATGCCGCGACCAAAAAAGCCAATGAGATGATGGGGCATAGCTACGCCCATTTGTGGGATTTGCCGACCACTATGTTCCGGTTTTTTACGGTATATGGCCCGTGGGGCCGCCCGGACATGGCATTGTTCAAGTTCACGCAAGGCATCATCGAAGGCACGCCAATCGACATTTACAACCATGGCGAGATGTGGCGCGATTTTACCTATGTAGAAGATTTGGTGCGCGGGATACGGTTGCTGATCGATGCCGTGCCCCAAAGGCCCGCCGATGCGGCGAGTATTCAGCCTGATGATACGCTTTCGCCAGTCGCGCCCTTTCGCATCGTCAACATTGGCAATAATGACAAGGTTCGGCTGCTCGATTTCATCGACGCAATTGAAAAAGAGGTTGGCAAGGAAGCTGTCCGCAACTTCATGGATATGCAGCCGGGCGATGTCCCGGCGACATGGGCCAATACCAACCTGTTGAACCGCTTAACCGGCTATACCCCGCAAACACCGTTCCAAGAGGGCGTTAAGCGGTTCGTCCGTTGGTACCGCGAATATTACGGCGTTTGATTTTCTAATGTTCGCATAGGCCCCACGCATTTTTACCATATCACAGAAGGAATTGGATTGTGACTAACCAAAAGCTGCGCTCTGAGCGCATTGCCGTTTTGGGGCTCGGGTATGTTGGCCTGCCTGTCGCGGTTAGTTTGGCCCACAAATTCGAAAACGTCATCGGCTTTGATGTGTCGGAGCGCAGGGTGACCGCGCTGCAATCCGAACATGATTGGACGGGCGAGATAAGCGCGCAGGAATTATCGGACAGCAGTTTGATCGTGACCAATAATGCCGCAGATTTGAAAGATGCGACGTTCCTGATTGTAACAGTCCCGACGCCAATTGACGCGGATAATCGGCCGGATTTGGAACCCATCCGCAGCGCATGCCGGCTGATTGCGCCGCATTTGAATTCTGGTTCGATCATCGTGTTTGAATCCACCGTCTATCCAGGCGTTACCGACGATGTATGCGGCCCACTTTTGGAAGAATTGTCCGGGCTAAAACGATCCGTCGATTTTAAGCTAGGCTACAGCCCCGAACGAATTAACCCCGGCGATAAAGTACACCGGCTTGAAACAATCACCAAAATAGTATCCGCCGAAGATCCTGAATCGCTGGAGCGGGTGACGGCGGTTTATGGCGCGATTATCGAAGCGGGGTTGCATGTCGCGCAGTCAATTAAGGTCGCCGAGGCGGCGAAAGTCATTGAGAATACGCAGCGGGATTTGAACATTGCGTTGATTAACGAATTTTCGATTATCTTTGATTTAATGGGAATTCGGACAAGTGACGTTTTGGCAGCGGCTGGCACTAAGTGGAATTTCTTGCGGTTTACGCCGGGCTTGGTCGGGGGGCATTGTATTGGAGTTGATCCTTATTATTTGACCGCCGCTGCGGAAAAATTGGGCTACCGTCCGGAAGTCATCCTTGCTGGCCGCCGGCTGAATGACGGGATGGGCGCACGTATTGCAAGCAAACTGATCAAACTTCTCGTACAGCAAGACTGCAAGGTTAGTGGAAGCCGTGTGGGGATAATCGGGCTGACATTCAAAGAGGATGTACCCGATTTGCGCAATAGCAAGGTCCCTGACATCATTAAGGAATTAGGGGAATATGGCATTGATCCGATGATATATGATCCGCATGCCAATTCCGAAGAAGCCATGCGCGAATATGGATTGACGCTATCGGAATTATCCAACTTCAATGATTTGGATGCCCTGATATATGCCGTTCCGCATCGCGCGTGCGAAATGAACTCAGCAGCAGCGAAACGAATGACGCGCGATGCAGGCATTGTGATTGATATCAAATCGCAGCTTGATCCGCTCGAATTTGCAGATCGTGTGTATTGGAGCCTTTAGGGTCAGGACCTGTTAAATTTGTCATTTCACCGGCACCATCACCAGCGATGAATTTCATTTCTTAGTAGACGCCTAACGCTACAAATCCTAAGTGATCGCGGTATGAAACAAATTATCCAAGACCTCTCCTCGGGTGTGACGCGCCTCATTGAAACACCCCGCCCCGCTCCATCATCCGGCACTTTGATAATCGATACGCGCTGCTCTCTGATTTCCGTTGGAACTGAGCGCATGCTAGTCGATTTTGGCAAGGCGAGCTTGGTCAGCAAGGCCCGCCAGCAGCCGGATAAAGTCAAGCAGGTTTTGAACAAGGTGTGGACCGATGGGCTGTTTCAGACGGTGGATGCCGTCAGGTCAAAACTGTCGCAGCCGATCCCGTTGGGTTACTCAAACGTCGGCGTAATTGCAGAGGCCGGATCCGCAACTAGCGGTTTCAAAGTCGGCGACCGGATATTGTCAAATGGACCGCATGCCGAAACTGTGCGCGTCCCGCAAAATCTATGTGCCAAAATTCCAGACAATGTTAGCGATCAACACGCGGCGTTTACAGTCGTAGGCGCGATAGGGCTGCAAGGCATCCGCTTGGCACAACCGACGATCGGCGAGAGTGTTGTGGTAATGGGCGCAGGCCTAATCGGATTAATGACGATACAGATATTGCTTGCGAACGGCTGCCGCGTTCTCGCGATCGATTTTGATTCTCAGAAATTAGCCCTTGCGGCGAAATGGGGCGCTGAAATCTGCGACCTGTCAAAAGCTAGTGATCCAGTGGAGGCAGCAAATGCCTTTAGCAATGGTATTGGCGTCGACGCGGTGCTGATTACCGCGTCAACGAAATCCAATGATCCGGTGCATCAATCAGCACAAATGTGCCGCAAACGCGGACGTATCGTGCTTGTCGGCGTGGTCGGCCTGCAATTATCGCGTGATGATTTTTACGAAAAAGAACTTAGCTTTCAAGTCAGCTGCTCATACGGTCCTGGTCGTTACGACAGCGCATATGAAGATGGCGGACAAGATTACCCCATTGGCTTTGTCCGATGGACTGAACAGCGCAATTTTCAAACGATCCTCGCTTTAATGGCGAGCGGCAAAATCAATGTTGCCGACATGATAAGCAAATCGCTGCGCTTTGAAGATGCCCCCGCCGCTTTCCAGAGCTTAGCTGATGACAAAAACCTGCTCGGGGTTATATTGCAATATGACAGTGCGCCTGCCGAAAGGTTGCCTCGGACGGTTTCCATTGTAACTTCGTCCGCAAAAGCCGCTACGGCCAACGATAAGCCGCAAATTGCTGTTATCGGTGCAGGCAATTATTCGTCGCGGATATTAACACCGGCCTTAGCCAAGGCGGGAGCGAAGATCGGCCCCATTATTACCTCCGCGGGTTTGAGCGGTGCCATCACAGCAGAGAAATTCGGCATTGAACAAGCCGGAACGGACTTGGCCATCGTCTTAGACAACCCAGATATTGTTGCGGCGGTGGTCGCAACGCAACACAACAGCCACGCCAGCTTGACGGCGCAATTGATCGCGGCTGGAAAAGACGTGTTTGTGGAAAAACCCCTCGCAATAGACCGTGACCAGCTTGCACTTGTTCGTAGCGCAGTGGACGCGCGTATAGCAGCGGGACACACCCCGCGCCTTATGGTTGGATACAACCGCCGGTTTTCGCCGCACATCAAAAAGATGAAAACCCTGATTGATAATGTGCAGGCACCCAAATCATTCATCATGACGATGAATGCAGGCGCAATTCCTGCAAATGTGTGGATACAGGACCAAAATTTGGGTGGCGGACGGATCATTGGTGAGGCCTGCCATTTAATTGATTTGATGAGATTTCTTGCGGGCGCGCCGATCGTCGAAGTAAAAGCCATGAAAATGGGCGGCAATAGCAGCGAGGACATCACCGAAGACAAGGCGATCATTTTGCTGCGTTTTGCCGATGGTTCGCATGGATCGGTGCATTATCTCGCCAATGGAGCCGCAAGCTTTCCCAAGGAACGCATCGAAGTCTTCACGGCGGGCAAAACCTTGCAGATCGATAATTTCAAATCACTGCGCGGCTTTGGCTGGCCAGGGTTCGGTAAACAAAGCAGTTGGAAACAAGATAAAGGGCAGGAGGACTGCATCGCCGAATTTTACGATGCAATTTGCTCTGGCGGCGACAGCCCTATTCCGCTTGACGAGATATTTGAAGTCGCCGAAGCAACAATACAGGCCGCCGACATATTGCGAGCGCAAATTTGAAGTCTTTAGCGAAGCTGCGCGCTTATTCCCATCTTGGTGTGAGCAGCATTTTTGATGTTCTGGTTTATCGTATTGGGTTAAAAACCGGACTGCATCCAGTGCTAAAAATTATACACGTTCCGGTACCTGTTGGTGATTATTTCGGGCCATTTGTCTTGCAACGAAAAGGACTTGCAGCGACGCCCGTTTGGCAAGGTCGTCCGTGGGCTTTTGGTCGCCCTATTGCCGCCCCCAGTAACGACCCGCCAGATTGGCATGCCAATATCGTCACGGGAGCGCGCGTTGCGAACCCCCAAGATCATTGGCACATGGTTGCGACGTTTTCCGATGCCGTCGGCGATATTAAAACCGTTTGGGAAGCATCGCGATTTGATTGGGTGCTTGCGTTTGCACAAAATATTGCCAACGGTGATGCGGCCGCTTTGAACAAGCTAAACATTTGGCTTTCGGACTGGGTGGAAGAAAATCCAACATATTACGGACCAAATTGGATTTGCGGACAAGAAACTAGCTTTCGCATTGCCCATCTGGCGATTGCTGCGAGCATACTCGGACAGCTCAATGCGCCTACCGATGCTCTGCTGGCATTGGTTCTTAACCATCTACGCCGGATATATCCGACAACCTCCTATGCACGTGGTCAGGACAATAACCACGCCACTTCCGAAGCAATGGTGTTGTTCATCGGGGGCCTGTGGCTGGCGCGTTGCAGCGGTGATGCTGACATAAAGGACGAGGCCGCAGTATATGTTGCCGCAGGCCGCGCCTTGATGGAAGAGCGGGTGCGAAAATTGATCTTCCCCGATGGCGGTTTCGCACAATATTCAATCGTCTATCACCGGTTGATGCTCGACAGCTTGGCGATTACCGAATATTTTCGCAATATTTGGGGTGTGGAAGAATTCAGCGACATTTTTTATGAAAAGGCGAAATCAGCAACCGATTGGCTGGCATATTTTACCGATCCTATAACCGGAGACGCGCCAAATTTCGGATCAAATGATGGCGCGTGGCTTTTGCCGATTGGTTCCGGCGACTATCGAGATTTTCGCCCAGCTTGTGCATTGGCATCGACGTTATTTGATACGCAGACCCATTTTGCAGACGCCGAAACGGCGAATGAATTGCTGCTATGGTTGGGGATTGAACCGAAACCGCTGCAACGGATCAATTATCAACCAGCCAAGATATTTGCTGATAGTGGTATCGCGGCCCTGAATTGCGGGAAATTGCGTATATTTGTGCGATTGCCTGGCTATAAATTTCGTCCACACCAGTCGGACGCCTTGCACGTTGACGTGTGGCATGATGGCCATTGCTTGCTGCAAGACGCAGGCACGTTCAGTTACGCCGCCGAAGGGTGGCAATATTTCCCATCCACGGCCGCGCATAATAATATTGAATTTGATAACCGTGACCAAATGCCGCGACTTGGCCGATTTCTTTATGGTAATTGGCTGCAGCGGGGCACGGCAAGCGCGGACAAAAATATGGTGGTCGCCAGTTGTACCGACTATTGCGGCGCAACACATCGACGTACGATTATCATCCATGATGAACGTAATATTGAAATAATAGATGAAATTAGCGGCAAGTTCGACGTTGCCATATTGCGTTGGCGGCCTACAAAACCACTGCTGCAGACCATTGAAAATGAATTTGCAAACGACGTATTTTCACTGTCCGTAATCGGCGATACGAACATAAGCCGGCAACAGATTGTGCCGCATAAAGCATCAAAATATTATCAGCAATTCACCGACGTTTCTACATTAGAAACTGAGTTGGCAAGCGCCGGTAAGTTGGTGACCGTAATTACCATTTTGTAAGCGGTGACGGTTCAAAATATCGACGTAGCTTCGATGTTTTTGATATTTAACAAGGCCGAATCCAAGGATTTATTTTGCGCCAGCAACTCCAATGTAAACCAGCGGCAGTCACGCGTGATAGCTTGGTCAACTGTCCAGCTATCCGGCTCAAAATTCAGGTCGAACGCGATTGATTTTTTCCCTTTTTCGGCACATTTCAAGCGTGCGAACAATTCTATTCCTGGCCCGGCCTGCGCAGATATTTTAAGACGAAATCTGCCGTCATCGGGCTTTACTAAATGACGCGCGAACAAACCAATTGTGTTGGAAACCAATTCGACTGACAGTCCCGCACCGGAGTCATTGAGATACGCCTGAACGTCGCCTTGCTCAGTTAACTGCCAATCAAGAGCGGAGCCGTAAGCAGTGAAATCCGAAGTACCGCCGTCACGGCTGCGGCGATCAGCCAGCTGCTGCGACTGGTTCGCCAAATAGGAATGTAGCGATTTTGCAGCATCGAATTGGTCGTTTCGAATAAGATTGCGGATCATGCCAGAGTCCGCAAGCAGAAACGGCACCATTGGAGTGCTCTGCCGCCTTTGTTCCAAAAGACGTTGCCGCAATGCACCCATTTCAGCTGACAAATTTGGCTGGTTCGCAGCCATCCCCCAAAATTCAGCTTCCCATTGGGGTTGCCTTCTTAACATCGGATAGATGGCAGCAAACCCCTCCTTCTCAGCGACGCTGGCGATCAAAACCGGAATATATTGCGGTCGCAGATCATCATTTTCATTCAAGATTCGGTCCACAATTGTCAATGACAGCCCGAGATCCTTCGCCGATAACGCCTTTACAAATTGCCAGTTATTGGCGGCGGTGTCTCGGCGTGAAAATTTCACGGCATTCGCCATTAATTTTTGCGCCTTTGCCTGATCGCCCTTGGCCTCGGCGGCCAATGCAAGGCTGCGCAAAGCGGGCGCATTTAACGGTTCGCGCCGATAAGCTTGCGTTGCCAAATCGCCAATTCCCTGCCAGTGCGCCGCATCGTTTGGCAACGCACCAACCGAAGAGTTGGTTACCCTCTCACTCAGTCTTGCGTCGACGACGGCGTTCAATGCAAAGCCGTTCTTCGGCCAGGCCTTTGCCGCAGCTTCAGGATCGCTAACTTGATAAATCTCAGAGATCGCAGCGCCAACCGACACAGCGCCGCCCAAAATCATGGCCAAAACGATCATCCACGAACGCATTAGACCCGTTAGGTTCATGCGTCGCTTGTTCTCCTGAACAGCCGTCATGGTTATTCGTCCTTGGTCAATCCATAGCCATAGCCATAGCCATAACCGTAGCCATAGCCATTATTGCGATTATCCAATTTAGTGACGAGCGCCCCAAAAATATTTGCGTTGACGTCCCGCAAACGCGCTATCGCCGAATTTATTGTGCCGAGTTTTACACCATTGGCTTCAGAAGTATAAATCACACCTTCTACAACCGCGCTGATGATGGGCGCATCCGCAAGCCCAAGGACGGGCGGGGCATCGATCACGATATGTTGATAATGCGCCAACAACTCTTCAACAAGTTGCTCGAGCTTTGTGCTGGAAAGCAACTCAGCAGCGTTGGGCGGTGTGGGCCCAGCAGTTATATAATCAAATCCTTGCGGCGCAAATGTTTGACTTACTTCTTTCACCGTGGCTTGCCCGGTTAAGTAAGATGACAGTCCCTTTTCGCGTTTAACTTCCAAGAATTTGTTCAGGGAAGGATTCCGCATGTCGGCATCGATGATAATCGTTTTCTTGCCTTGGCGGGCCAACAAACGCGCCAGCGTAACGGCACTGATCGATTTGCCTTCATTGGCAACCGTGCTGGTAAACATGACGGTGCGCGGAAAGCCGTGATCGGTCAAAAAAGCGCCGCGTGAAGCGAATGAAATATAGGCTTCGTAAATGGCCGACTTTTGATCTTTAAGTTCTTCATACGGCTCACCCTCCGCCATCGGCGTTGCGCCCAGCAATGGTATGCCAAGCACCCGTTCGACATCGCGTGGATCTTTCAACGCCTGATCGATTTGGTCTGCGATAAATATAAATAGCGCGCACAGGCCAACTCCGGCCAGCGCCGCTAACAACAGATTGAGTAATATGTTCGGACTAGATTTCCCCTGAGGAACTTCAGCCGCATCGACGATTAAAATGTTGTTATCTTCGATGCTAACAACACCAATTTCTTTGAAACGTTGCAACAGGCTTTCATACAGTTGCCGGTTGGTGTCGACTTCTCGCTGCAAAATATCATATTGAATGCTGTTGGTTTTTTCGCCAACCAGTTCATTTTTCAATTCACTGACGCGGCGTTGTAATGCTTGCTCTCGCCCAATTGACTGACGATATTCATCCGATTGATTGACCCCGTAACGGCTTTCCTCTTGCGCAATCGCTCGGTCTAAAAATTTAATCTGCGAATTCAGTGCCTGCGCTGGCGGATATTGCGGTTCAAATGTTACCAATAATTTAGCATATTCCGCGCCAATTTCTGCGCGTTTCGTCCGCAATTGTCCGATCGTGGTGCTGCGCAACGCTTCGCCACTGGTTGCCCCTGCACCGCGCAGGCTGGTCGCGGCACGAATACGGTCGGCTGTCGCTGTCGCCAGCTCCTTGTTCAGCGCCTCCAAATCCGCTGCGGCCAACGTTCGTTGTGGCTGTTTATTGCCGTCACTGCCCACACCGCCGCCGAGCGTTACAATCTGTTTATCGGATGCATAAGCGACCAGTTCGCGTTCGGAAACTTCAAGCTTTTCACCCAGTTGCCCAAGGCGATCTTGCAAAAATGCTCGCGCCTCCTTGGTTGAGGCATAGCGCCGGTCCAAATTCGATCTTGTGAACTGTGTGGCCCAGCTTTTCGAAATCTCAGCGGAGAGACGCGGTGACGGGCTGGTAAAACTTATATCGACAAGACTGGAGCCGCGCACCGGCACAATGGCAATCTTACTCAACAACAAATTTGCGACTAACCGTTTCAAATCGGCTTTATCGCCAGCCGACAATGCCCGCCCAGCGCCAAGTGAAGAGTTGGCAACGGCTTTTTCAAGTTTGAATGCGTCAATGAACGCGCGATTTTCTGTCAGCTTCAAATCTGTGATAACGCGTTCGGCGAGCGACCGCGCTTCTAACAGGGCATATTGCGTTTGATAAAATTCTAACGCTTGCCCCGTTTCATCGCGCTCCACGCCTTTAACGTCTGAGACATTGTCTTGAAGACGTTTAATTTCGATGCGGGTCGTGGCCGTATATTGGGGCGTTTGCAGCAATGTCGCAATAAATCCGATGGCAACAGCCGCAACAATTATGGACAATAACAACCATTTGAAGCGATTCACCAGCCGCAGATAATGTTCAACCAGCGGCATTTCTGTTGCGCGCCTGACATGATCGATTGATTGTAATGTTGAAACCTGATTATTCATATAATTACAACTTTCGGACGATCAAATTGCCAAGTTTTAAAGGTAGCTGCTGTGTGCCGCACCCCAGTTTTAATTGCGAAATAAGATGAGCAAAGGAGTGGACAGAAGCGGTGCCAATTGGATCAAGTCTTTGAACCGCCGCCGCGACGCAGAATCGCCGACTACGATCACATCATTCGCGAACACCTCTGGATCATCATAATTGCCCAGCCGGATCGCCTTGAGATTATATATGCCGGCATAGCGCTGCTGATTTACAGAGCGGAAAACGATAACATCTTCAAGGCGCGCAAATTCTCCGGTCCCGCCAGCGGTCGCCACTGCACGCATCAATGTCATCTTGCCGATAACAGGGTATAGCCCAGGTTTGGCAACTTGGCCGTCGACGGTTACAACTTGGCTAACCGTTTCCTTCAAATTGACGCTGACTTGCGGATTGCGCACGAAGTTCGCGCGCAATCCGCGCTCAATTTCTCTGGCCAATTCGGGGGGCGATTTGCCTGCCGCATTGACGGTCCCTGCCAGCGGCAGCGAAATCGTGCCATTTGCATCGACTTGCACCTCTGGTCGGCTCAATTCATCGATACCAAAAACATCAACCGATAACTTGTCGAACGGACCGATCAGATAAGGCCGCGTACCCGAAACAAAATCCGTTCCCGTTGGTTGCGGCAATGATGCATCCTGGCTTAATACGGTTACGTTTTCGGCGCCGCCAATTACGCGATTTGTTGCGCATGCCGACAATAGTGCTGCCGATAACAACAACGCGCAAAACCCGCTATGGCTTTTTAATTTCATTCTCGATGAATCCTTATGCTTGGCATCGTGTTTAGAGCATGCCGAAAATGGCGTAAACCCTATAAATCAGGGCGAATTTGTGTTGGCTTGCCTAAATGGTCGGGCATTAGAAAGCTGCAAATGGCAAGAGTGAAGACGACCATCATGATTGGGGTACGGAGCGGATAGTCGGGCAGGCTGGCCGCACAAATCGTCAATATTACACAAAACCAAGCAATCGAAACAAATGGCAAACGGCCATTCTCCCGCGATGTACTGACCAATGTTGCTACGCGCTGGGACAATATCCACAACAAGCCTGCGAAAATGGCGAGCGCAGGAATGCCGCCTTCAATCGCCAATTGCATAGCGTCATTATGCGCTTGATTGAGATAGTTCACCCTTAACAGGTCGTCTGGCTCCCACATTTTATACAACGCTTCAAAACTGCCGAATCCGGACCCAAATGCGAAATGCGTTTTGGCGATTTCTGCCAAAACTGGTAATGTCTGACCCCTTAATTCCTCAACATCGCTCAATTGTTGATAGCGGTTTAGCGCAAAGTCACGATCAAGATAAACTGCCGCGGCTACGCCCAATAGGATGACCGCTGACACTATCGGAACAATACTCAACCTTCTTAATAGGTCCGATCGCTTAACCGCCTTATTGGCCGTTCGCGAATTGGGTTGATCCGCTCGCCGTTTTTCGCCGGCCAACCACAGTGCCCATAATGACGCGGCCATCACCAGCCCAGCAATCGCCAGCAACACGCCCGCGCGCGACCCCGTCACCAATATATACGGCAAGACGAATACGATCATTGCGACCGTCATTGCGATATACAAGAAATTCTGCTGCGACTTTCCCGATTGCCTTTTGGATAATTTGGCAAACAAAACGGCAACCGCCAAAGGAATTAAACACGCCAAAAAGGCCGCATGATGATTTCGGTTTGCGAAAAATCCAACGAGCACTCCATTGTTGGTAATTTCATAGGTATATAAGGGCCCATCGCTTTGTCCCGCGATCTGCAATAATCCAAATATCATCGATGCAATGCCCATAGCGATAACGACGTTCGGCACTCTGCGCTGGTCGCGTTCGTCTAAAATCGCAAACAGCATCATCGCCGCTGTAGGGACCGAAAGTGACAACAGGCTGTTCAATGTGCGCGAGGGGACCAAGCTAATCGGCCGCCACAAACTCTCCAAGTTCAAATCCTGCGAAACGGCGTAAATTACATCGCGCTGGGGCAGGCTGGACCATATCGCTGGCGGCAATGGGATTAATTGCAACGTCATGATCGCTGCAAAGCAGACCATCAACGCAAATGGTCCACGAATGGCCTGCATTTCTTCGCGGCTTATGACCAGGCATGCATAGCCCAAAAATAAAAATGCCATTGGCCGCAACGCGAGCAATGACACAACATCGGGCCGCGACGCGCCGCCAGTTAACAAGACGATGAAAATAAAAATAAAAAACACATTTCGCTTGAACGCAGGTGAATGTAGGGCAGCGGACGAAAAAACACCGCCAAAGCCAGGGCGACTGAGCGACTTTTTCTTCAAGGCTGAATTTGCATTACTCATTAGCTTGATTTTTTCTCGCATCACTCATCGCGCGTGCAGCAGCACAGTTTTTCGCTAACGCGGTGTTAGCGATTACCCAAATCCCTCTTAATCCCTTAGCTAGGCTTACTGGCGCAACGACTGATTAAACTCAAGCTCATTCCATTTACTTGTTCAGTGATTAACCAGATTGCCCCAAAACTGAACGACCAATGATGCCTTAATTTGGCCGCTTCATTGCTGCGTCAGCATTTACCAATCCTTAACCATAGTTCGGGCATTATCGTGAGGTGTGGTTACAACTGGCCGAAAAGCAACGGGACTGAAATATGGATAATTTACGGGGATTCGACCCATTTAGCCCAGACAGCGAGGCCGAAGAGTCGGTTTATACGCAGTATGAGGATGAAGCGGGCGAAGATACGGGCATTGAAACGGCAGCTGTTATTTCGGGTGACGAGCGCCGGATGCAAGTGCGCGCCTACAATTTTTGGACGTCCCAGTTACACGAAAAAAATTACCCGTGCATCGAAGAACTTGATCCCGAAACGGTCGACGATTTCAGCGAATATAGCGTGTTGCTGGATTTCACATCAGGCGTTGAAAATCCATCGATCCAATATGTCGGCAGCAAATTACGCGGCGAATGCGGCATTTCTGAAGACATCACCTATTTGGACCAAGTACCGCCGCGTTCATTATTGTCACGAATTACCGACCATTATCTGCAAATCATCGCAAACCGCGCACCCATTGGATTCGAAGCTGAATTCGTCAATGAGCAGGGTAAAACGATAATGTATCGCGGCATATTGCTGCCTTATTCATCGGATGACGACACCATCGATTTCATTTACGGCGTCATCAATTGGAAAGTTGCGGCTGAGGAAGATTTGGCCAAGCAGCTTGAAAGCGAAGTGGAGGCGGCGTTGCAGTCGGCTACTCCGCGCCTTGAACCAGTGCCCGTTTGGGAGGACAGTCCTTCCAATGATTTGCTGGGAGAGATGCCTTCACGGAACGATTATGAATTACTGCTTGGCGACAATTTTGCTGCCGAGGCGGCACAGCTAGACGAAAATTCGTCGCTCGCCGATTGGCTGGACACAGCACGCAGCATGGCCAATTCGGCGCGTGATGTCGATGCGCGCGGCCGCGATGCGCTATATCGCGCGATCGGCAACGCATATGACTTTTCGATCGTCGCGGAAAAATGCCCAGAGGATTTTGCCGAATTATTGGCAGATGCCGGGTTAACACGGCAAGAACGCGCGCCGATGACGCCGATTGTAAAGTTGGTATTTGGCGCAAGTTATGACAAAACACGGCTAACCGAATTTGCAACCGTGCTGAATTTTGCGCATCGCAACGTCATGCCCCTTGGCGGCTTAGCAGACATATTGGCGAAGCAAGACGGCGGCATAAAGGCGATCATCAAGTCAGAGCGTTTCGCACGAAAAATGTCCGCCGCGAGTAATGTTCAGGGCCCCGTAGCCGATCCGCGCACGCGGTTACGCAGCGTTCCAGCGCGCAGCTTGCATGAATTTACAGGCGATGGTGATGAATTTGTCATTCTGGTCGGCCGCCGTGAAGCCGACGGCAGCGTCGTATTGGTTGGCGCAGTAAATGGTGACAAGGGACTGACCGAAAAAGTGCTGTCAAAGGCAGTTTAAGCTATCCACATTGTGCGCGGTGGAGCAGTTTTTGATCGGCCAATACCAGCGCCATCATCGCGGCAACCACGGGAGTTCCCCTTATCCCGACGCACGGGTCATGGCGGCCCTTGGTAACAATCTCCGCCGCTTCACCGGCCTGATTGATTGTGGGCACAGGGGTTAGGATTGAGCTGGTCGGTTTGAACGACACGCGGCAAATCACCGGCTGTCCAGTTGAAATACCGCCTGCAATTCCGCCGGCGTTATTGGCCAGAAATTCGGGATGATTGCTGCCTTTCACAGGCGGGCGCATCGGATCTGCATTCTCCTCTCCGCGCAGCCGTGCTGCATCAAAACCCGCGCCAATTTCAACGCCCTTAACTGCGTTAATGCTCATCATCGCGGCGGCCAGCTCGCTGTCCAGCTTGGCATAGATTGGCGCGCCCCATCCCGCAGGCACACCCGTTGCCACGCACTCGATCACCGCGCCAAGCGACGATCCTGCCATGCGGGCGTCATCAACCAATTTTTCCCAACGCGCCGCTGCAGCTTCATCGGGGCAGAAAAACGGATTTTTATCAATCTGGCTAAATTCAAAATTATCAGGGTCAATCCGGTCGCCGCCAATTTCGCTGACATAAGCGGTAATTTCCACCTCGGGTATCGCCGCCCTCGCCACTGCTCCCGCCGCCACTCTAGACGCCGTTTCTCGCGCCGAGCTGCGTCCGCCGCCGCGATAATCGCGAAACCCATATTTGGCGTCATAGCTATAATCGGCGTGGCCGGGGCGATAGGCCTTGGCAACGTCACTGTAATCCTTGCTGCGTTGATCGACATTTTCGATCATCAGCGAAATTGGCGTGCCTGTGGTGCGCCCGTCAAACACGCCCGACAATATCCGCACCTGATCCGGCTCCTGCCGCTGCGTGGTGAAACGCGATGTACCCGGGCGGCGTTTGTCGAGAAACGGCTGAATATCCGCCTCGGACAACGCAATTCCAGGAGGGCAGCCATCGACCACAGCGCCCAGCGCAGGGCCGTGAGATTCCCCCCATGTCGTAAAGCGAAATACCCGGCCAAACGTGTTGAAGCTCATTGCAGATGCCCATTTGTTAATATGCCGCCTGCGATGCCGAGATTTGCGCTCAAATGCAAGGTTGCAGAAATGATTCGGACAGATGCCAATCCCGTTTTACGCCAATCCAATATCCGGCGCATCTTCTTGTTTCATGCCGACGGTGTGGTAGCCGGCATCGACATGATGCGTCTCGCCGGTCACGCCTGCTGATAAATCGGACAGCAGATACAATGCCGCGCCGCCGACATCATCAATCGTCACGTTGCGGCGCAACGGAGAGTTTAGCTCATTCCATTTCATGATATAGCGGAAATCACCGATGCCCGATGCGGCCAATGTCTTAATCGGGCCAGCCGAAATAGCGTTCACACGGATATTATCTGGCCCCACATCATTGGCGAGATATTTAACCGAGGTTTCCAGCGCCGATTTGGCAACACCCATAACATTGTAATGCGGCACAACTTTTTCTGCGCCATAATAGCTAAGCGTTAGCATCGATCCGCCATTTTCTGCCATCATCGGTGCGGCGCGTTTGGCCACGGCGGTAAAACTGTAAACGCTGATATTCATCGTCATCAGAAAATCGTCGAGGCTGACATCGAAATACTTGCCACGTAGCGCCTCTTTATTGGTGTAGCCGATGGCGTGAACGACAAAATCAATGGTGGGCCAACGCGCCGCCAACTCCGCAAACGCGTTATCCAAATTATCCATATCGGCGACATCGCAATCGATCAGAAAATCACATCCCAATTGCGCCGCCAGCGGCTTTACCCGCTTGGCCATAACCTCGCCTTGATAACTGATTGCAAGCTCTGCCCCCGCTTCGCTTAATTTCTTGGCGATGCCCCATGCCAGCGATTTGTCGTTGGCAAGGCCCATGATTAAGCCCCGCTTACCCGCCATCAATTTGGTCATATTATCATGCTCCTGTATACAACTTCATTTTCCATCGGCGTTCTTTAGATCAATAAAGTCTGCATTGGCCAGCGCCGCATTTAATTGTGCACCGGTTACCATGCCCAATCCGATTAAGTAGAAGAAAATCAACGCAATCATCACCCCGGCCAAGCTGCCATAAGTCAGGCTGTAATTCGACATGTTGGCAAGGAATATCGGCAACAGCGCGGTACATCCGAGCCACCATAGACTGACCAATGCCGCGCCTGGCCATTTGGGAAATTGCCGCGCCCGATATTTGCGCGGGGTCAGGCCGCGAAACACTACGTAAATTGCAAGGAACAATCCCAGAAACGGTATGATGCGTCCCCATGCAAAATATCCCGATGCCATTTGCGCCGCAGGGATAAAACGGTAAACCAAATCCTCAATTGTTGACACCAATAATTGCGCACTAAAGGCCATCATGGCAATGATCACCGCCATGATAATCGCCGCCAGCGATCCTAACCGATATTGCCAAAAATGGCGGCTGGGCAATGTGCCATAGGCGCGGTTCAACACATCGCGAAATGCCTCCATCAAGCTAGCGGTTGTCCACAGGCTGACCGCTGCACTAAACCATAATAACGGCCCGGTTCGCGCTTGCATCGCGCTTTCAACAGGACCGCGCAGCGCATCGGCTGCACCGGGCGGGACGGTTTTGAAAAACGCTTCAATCAACCCAATGCCGGATTCAGTTTGGCCGAACGCGCCGGCAATGGCCGCCGCCACAATGCAGAACGAAAATAGCGCTACCAATGATAGATAGGCAAAATTGCCCGCATGAATAAAACCGTCGCTGTAAACGCCCACGACAACGCGGCGGACGATTTCATAGGTTTGCCGAACCGCGTTTTGATGGGCGAACCACTTGGCTTCGCTCTGCGCTTGACCATCGGCTAGATGCGCTCTGGCCTCCGGCGACAGTGGCGACGGTTCGAGCACGGAAGTTTAGCCGAACTCTGCGCGAATATGCGGCTCATCTGGCAAGGCGTCTGTTATCGCCTTTAACGCGGCGGTATCCGTCGGCAGCTTTATCATCAATGTAACCAATTGATCGCCGCGCACTCCAGATTTCGACGGAAACCCCCGCCCCTTGATCCGCAGAACAGAGCCAGAATTTGCGTGCGCCGGCACCGTGAGCATGACCGCGCCATCAACCGTCGGCACCTTTACTTTGCCGCCGGTAATCGCTTCTTTCACGCTGATCGGCAGTTCCAGCCGGATATGATCGCCGTCGCGGCTGAAATACGGGTGATTGCCGATTTTGATCGTCACCATCGCGTCGCCATTGCCGCCGGGGCCAGGCTGGCCTTTGCCAGGGATACGGATTTGCTGGCCCGCAACCGTCCCGCCGGGCAATTTAAACTCGACGCTTTTCCCATCTTGCAGCGTCAACCGTTGCGGCGCGAGCGTGGCAGCATCGGTGAAGGCAACCAAATGCTGATACGCGATATTTGCGCCCTTTGGCGGCGGCGCAGATGGTCGTTGCTGACCCCCGCCTTGCCCACCGCCGGATGGCCGTGCCGCACCGCCGCCGAACAATCCGTCGAATATATCGCCTAAATCAATACCACCCGCCTGACCGCCAAAACCACCCCCGCCGAACCCGCCGCCGCCGCCGCCAAAGGGCGATCGCGGATTACCATCGCCATCGATTTCGCCGCGATCAAATGCGGCCCGTTTTTGCTTATCAGATAACAGGTCATAGGCCTGTGTCACTTGGCTGAACCGCTCCGTTGCCTTGGGATTGTCTGCATTTTTATCGGGGTGCAATTCTTTGGCAAGTTTGCGGTAGGCGGTTTTAATCGCTTTTTCATCTGCCCCTTTTGCGACGCCCAATGTTGAATATGGATCGGCCATTTTTACCCTGAATTTAAATGTGCAATATCTCTAAGTCGCTATTGCGAGGCAAATAGTCAACGCGGCGTGAACGCATTTTCCAGATTTTTGCCAACAAAGCTGCGTAACACGAGGTAAGATAACAATCCCATCGGCCCAAACATCAGCGTCAAAGCCAGTGCAGGCACTTGCCATATGCGGCGAATAGCGCGGCGATCCGCGTTGCGCGCGATCCAGATGCCGACGAACAAATCAAACGCCAGATAGTGAATCCAGCCAATCGTCGCGCCGCCGGGTGTATCGAATAAAGCCATGACGCCGGAAAGCGTGGTGAAGTTAGGCGTTTCGCCGTTACCCCCCGCGCCGCCATTTAATCCGCCCGTCAGCAATCCGATAATCAAAACCGAATATGTCAGCGCCAATAATCCGGACCCACCCAAAAATATCCCGCGCAGCCACATTGTTCCGCGCGGACCGAATGCCAGCAACAGCCAGAATATCAAGACGCCATTATTGGCGATTTTGAAAATCAGTTCCCATGGCATCGAATATTTGCCCTTCCCTCTTTTTAATAGTTGCAGCTTAGCCTATCAGAACCGAAATGGAAGACACTGATCCCTATCGCTTGTTTGACGCCTGGTTTGCCGAAGCATGCCAAAGCGAACTCAATGACCCCAATGCCATGGCGCTTTCGACGGTGGATGCGTCTGGCAAGCCATCATCACGCATGGTGCTGCTGAAAGGTCACGGCCGCGATGTTGAGGGCTGCGGCGGGCTCATTTTTTATACCAATTTGGAAAGCCGAAAGGGCGGGGAGCTTGCAGGAAATAGGAACGTCGCATTGCTGTTCCATTGGAAAAGCCTGCGCCGTCAAATTCGCATCGAGGGCCCAGTGAGCAAAGTCGCCGATGCGACTGCCGACGCGTATTTCGCCACGCGCTCGCGCAATTCGCAATTGGGCGCATGGGCGTCCGATCAATCGCGGCCATTGGCCGACCGGACAACATTCGAGGCACGCTTTGCCGAAATGGAAGCCCGGTTTGACGGCCAAGACGTGCTGCGCCCTCCGCATTGGTCTGGCCATATTGTGAAGCCGTCGGCGATCGAATTTTGGCAAGACCGCGAATTTCGCTTGCACGAACGCTGGCGTTTTGAACGCAATGGAGCCAGCTGGAGCAGTGGGATGCTATACCCATGAGCGGCGGGCATTCGCACAGCCATTCGCATGGGCATTCACACGGGCACGGATCGCTGACCACAAAAGCCGCATTCGCCAGCGTCGGCGCGGCGTTTTTTTTATTGGTCATCAAAATCATCGCTGCTGCACAAACGGGCTCAGTCGCGTTGCTGGGCTCGCTTGCGGATACTGGCCTTGATCTGGTCGCCTCGCTCGTCACGTTATTCGCGGTACGCTATGCAATGCAGCCTGCGGATAATGAACACCGGTTTGGGCACGGCAAGGCAGAGGCATTGTCAGCTTTGTTTCAAGTGGCCTTGATCGCAATGTCCGCATTGGTGATTGGCGTTCGCGCCATCGATAGGTTGCGCAATGGCGCAAGCACGTCGCAGCCGGAATATGGCATTGCCGTCTCGTTAATCGCAATCGCGGTAACACTGGGCCTGCTGGCATATCAACGTTTCGTCATCAAACGTACCGGCTCGATCGCCATTGGCGCGGACCATATGCACTATCAAACCGATCTGCTGTTAAACGTGGCGGTAATATTGGCGCTTGTTTTGGACAATTTTCTGCGGATCAAGGGTGCGGACGCATTATTTGGCATTGCCATCGCGATATGGCTGTTATGGGGTGCATGGCGCGCCGCCAGTTTGGCCATCGATCATCTGATGGACCGCGAATGGCCAGCCGAAAAGCGCGACCGGTTCCTTGCCGTCGCGGCCAGCCATCCTGAATTAAAAGGCATCCATGATATGCGTACGCGATCATCGGGCAGCGACGAATTTGTGCAATTTCATGCGTGGGTCGATCCAAATATGACTGTGCTTGAGGCGCACCGCGTAATGGACGAAGTTGAGGCCAAATTGATGATTGAATTTCCCGGCGTAGAAGTATTGATTCATCCCGACCCAGAGGGTCATAGCGATGAGGAGATAGGTTATATTCCGTCTGAAACATCCGAGCATCAGCATCACGAACATAAAGACCACAGCCATGATTAATCTGCCATATTTCCATGTCGATGCGTTTGCTGATGCGGCTTTTGCTGGCAATCAGGCCGCCGTCATGCCGCTCGCCACTTGGTTGCCGGACGCGGTCTTGCAAGCCATTGCTGAGGAAAATAATTTCGCCGAAACCGCGTTCATAATCGCGGATGAAACCGGCGAAACAGATTTTGAACTTCGCTGGTTCACGCCATCAAACGAGGTTCCGCTGTGCGGTCATGCCACATTGGCCAGCGGTCATGTCGTCCTTTCGCAGCAAAGTGATATGGATATTGTGACCTTCAAAACACGCAAGGCCGGGATTTTGGCGGTGGAAAGGGAAGATGATGGCTATGCCATGGCCCTGCCCGCTTACCCGCCTGCGCCCGCCGATATGCCCGATTGGATATCCGCGCTTGGCGGCAAACCTGTCGAGCGGCAGTTGTATCCAGAACGCTATAACATATTGCGTTTTGAAACCGCCGATGAAGTAATGGCATTAAAGCCGGATTTTAAGGTGCTTGCCGCATTGGGCGTTGATGACCAATATATCTGCACAGCACCGGGCGCGGGCCACCCATCGGGCGCAGATGTGGTCAGCCGCGTTTTTGTGCCGGGATGCGGCGTCGATGAAGATAGCGTCACGGGCAGCGCGCACGCCGTGCTCACCCCCTATTGGGCGCAAAGACTGGGCCGGCGCAGCTTCACCGCTTATCAAGCCAGCGCCCGCGGCGGCCATGTCGGCTGTACGTTGGACGGTGACAAAGCGATCTTGCGCGGCAAATGCTATACGGCGGTAGAAGGGGTATTTCGGCTGCGCGGGTGAACTATTGCTCCGTCACTGCGAGCGAAACGAAGCAATCTAGGGTTGTGCAAGAAAGCCCTAGATTGCTTCGTCGCTCCGCTCCTCGCAATGACGATTATATTAACCGCAATTTGCTTAAGCGACAGACGCGCTAACAATCGTGCCGGGTTCACGCGGTGGTTCGCCCTTTGGCAAGGAATCGACATTTTCCATGCCGCTTTCAACCACGCCCCAAACGGTATATTGACGGTCAAGGAAGCTGGCATCGTCGAGGCAGATGAAAAACTGGCTGTTCGCGCTGTCTGGGTCGGATGACCGCGCCATTGAACACACGCCGCGTGCGTGATTTTCGCCGTTAAACTCTTGTTTCAGGTTTGGCTTTTTCGATCCGCCCATACCGGATCCATTGGGGCAACCGCCCTGCGCCATGAAATCAGCGATGACGCGGTGAAATTTCAGGCCATTGTAAAATCCTTCATTCACCAGCGCCGTAATATGCGCAACATGATTTGGTGCCAAATCAGGGCGTAGCTGGATCACCACGTCGCCAGTGCTAAGTGAAAGAGTTAGTTTTTGTGCTGTCATGTTCATTGTCCTTATTCGATTCCAAACTTGGGAGATCCCCTAGGCGAACCTTAGGATGAATGGAAGAGGCATTGAGCTTGCAATTTATAGCTGCAAGCTTAGGAGAATGGCGGCCAGCAATAGACGCATCAGAAATGCGTTGGCGCGAATCAGGAGGCGAAAATGAAGGACGAAATCGCCAACACACTGGTAAACGCACATGAAGCCGCCGTTGCGCCCGTGATGGAAACGCTCGACCAGGACAACCGCCTCACGCGCGATTTCGTTGACCGGGTGCTAAGTGCGCTCGATTCAGGCGACGACGCGCTGGCATATCAATTGGTTGAGCCGTTGCATGAGGCCGACATTGCCGATTTGTTCGAGCTTACCCCGCGTGACCAGCGCGGGCCGCTTGCCATCAGTCTCGGCGATTTGATGAGCGCGGATGTTCTGGCCGAGGTGAATGATTTTGTCCGCGAAGACATTATTGATGCCCTGCCCGCTGCTCAGGTTGCCGATATGGCCGGGCAGATGGAAACCGACGATGCCGTCGCCGTGCTTGAGGATATGGAGGAGGATGAGCAACAAGCCATTCTTGCCGAGCTCAACCCCGAAGACCGCGCCGCGATTGAGGATGCGTTATCCTATCCCGACGAATCTGCTGGCCGGATTATGCAGCGCGATCTGGTGGCTGTGCCTGAACATATGTCGGTGGGACAACTGATCGATTATCTGCGCGATAATCAGGATTTGACCACTGAGTTCTGGGAAATATTCGTGGTCGATCCCACACATAAACCTGTGGGCACATGCCGCCTAAGCTGGATATTACGCAACCCGCGCGATGTGCAGGTTAGCGAGATTATGGAGACCGAACAGACCCTGATTCCGGTGGATATGGATCAGGAAGAGGTCGCGCTTAGGTTCCAAAAATACGCTTTGATTTCCGCCGCCGTGGTTGATGCTACAGGCCGGCTGGTGGGCGTGATTACTGCCGATGATATTGTCCATATCATTCAAGAAGAAGCAGGCGAGGATATATTACGGCTGTCTGGCGCGGGCGAAGGCGACATTAATGAGCCGATCTCTGACAGCTATAAATCGCGGGTTCGCTGGTTGATCGCCAATTTGGGTACGGCGATGGTCGCATCGTTTATCATCGCGCAATTTGGCGCGGCCATTGAGACGATGGTGGCGCTGGCGGTTTTGATGCCGATTGTGGCCTCATTGGGCGGCAATGCCGGTACGCAAACTCTGGCGGTAACCGTGCGCGCGCTTGCGACCAATCAGTTGACCCAATCAAACACCCGCCGCGCGATTTTCCGCGAAATCCGCGTGGCGTTGCTGATTGGATTGACCGTCGCAATTGTCGCGGGCCTTGGTGCGGGGCTGTGGTATCAGAACTGGAAACTGGCGGCGGTAATTGCGTCGGCGATCTTGTTCAATATCCTGCTTGCGGGACTATCGGGCGTTACCATCCCGATGATCCTCGATAAGCTGGATCAGGATCCGGCGGTATCGAGTTCAATATTCGTGACGATGATTACCGACAGCATGGGCTTTTTAATATTCCTAAGCCTGGCCGTGGCCAGCGGGCTTGCCGGATAATCATGGCGCTTGGGATTACCAAAATTGCCTATGGCGCAGAAAGCGTGGCGACGCTGACCGCGTGGCTGGAACGCGGCGCTCGCGAAAATGGCGGTGCAGGTTTTGCGCTGATGACGACGCGGTACATGCCCAAACGGGTGGCGGAAATGGTAGGCGGTTCGCTATATTGGATTCACGCCAATACGATCGTGGGCCGTAGTCCCATCATTGGCTTTCAGGAAAATAACGAGGGGCGGTATTCGATGCTGCTCGAACCGCGGTTCATACCCGTGCGCAAAAAGCCAAAACGCGGACATCAGGGTTGGCGCTATATCGAAGAAAAAGACGCACCGCCAGATTTGAAAAACGGCGAAAGCGATGGCCGCGATGAAATGCCGTCAAAGCTGCTGGGCGATTTAACGCGGATGGGATTGGTTTAGACGCGGCGGGTTCGATTTGAACCCGGACATCATGCTTCCTAATTGCGTTTTAACGACTGCACGGTTAGCAATTAGAAAATTCAGCAAGCAAGGGCGTATATGACCACCGACATTTCAGCGGAATTGAACGAACCAACCAGCACCAATTTCCCGTCAATCTGGGTGTCAGCAATTTGGATCATCCTGTTCTTTGTTGCGCAACTGATATTCGGTTTGCTCGCGGTGTTAGTGGCAGTTGTACTGGCCGATGATATGGAACGTGCGCTGTCGCAAATTGGCGATCTCAAATATATCGCATTACCAACAATCTGGGGGCTAGTGGCATCGAACGCAGCAATCAGTTTGGGATTATGGGCGTATCTAAGCCGCAATGATCGGTTTGCCAAAATCGGTTTCAACCGCTGGAGCAGCATCAGTTTGGTCAAAACACTTGCGCTGGCTATGGCGGTTATCGCGGGCGGCCTAGCTTTCAATTACATTTATTCCGAATATATTTTTAAAGGCGTGGAGATGCAGAAAGAGCTGAAAGAGCTTTTCGCGGCCATTCCCAAAACGATACCCAACAATGTCCTACTTTTCCTAGCCGTCGCCATTTTCGCGCCGCTGCTCGAAGAATTCCTTTTTCGCGGGTTACTGCAAAACAGCCTGATGCCGATGATGCCCGCCGCCGCTGCAATCCTGTTATCCGCCGCAATTTTTGCTGGCGTGCATATGGATAAAATGGCCTTCGCGCCGATATTCGTTCTGGGCGCGGCGTTTGGATATTTATACCATGTCACCGGATCGCTGCGCGTTTGCATATTGATGCATATGATAAACAATGGTGCTGCCTTGGCTGTGGGATAGTTTCTGCCCCACCCCTGCCCTGTAAAGAGTTCTTGACTGTAAAGAGCTCTTTACTGTAAAGACTTCTTTACATGATTCGGAACCCGTCCGGATCAATGCAAGGAAGCGGTAAATTGGAAAATCGGTTAAAAGAATTGCGGATGGCCGCAGCGTGGAGTCAGGGCGAGCTTGCTCTGCGGCTCGGCGTATCGCGGCAAACAATCAATGCCGTTGAAACCGATAAATATGATCCAAGCCTGCCGCTTGCGTTGCGCATGGCAAAATTGTTCGGCGTGCCCGTCGATGAAATTTTCATCGATGATTGGGCACCCAAATTATGAAAGGAACTGACGATATGGCACACGCGGTAAATACAGAAAATGATCACATGCCAGCATCCCGTCCAATCGCTGCGAAAGCAACAGACTTTTTGCTGTTATTCGCATCATGCGGCGGCATTGGCTATTGCGTCGGAAAGTTTATCGCTGACGGCGATTTCGGCATTGTTGACGCGGCAATCATCCTTTGCGCGGCTGTGATGGTTTTCGGGTTGTTGGTAAGGCAGTATAAGACATTTCCGCAAGCCAACCGGAGCCAAGAGATTTCAAAATATCTGCTGCAAACCGGCGTGGGCGGCGTTGCCGGGATGGCCGCAATGGGTGCCATCCTGTGGTTATTTGGCGGCGAATTAAGGGATATGGCCGAACAATCGCTTTATTGGAATTTGGCCGCGATAATATTGGCCGTGCTCTATACGCTGGTGGCGCTGGTTCTCATGCTGTTGTCCGCCAGCAAGAAAATGGTCACGACAAAGCCTGGGGACGAACCATTGTCCGATGACGAATATAAAGACCACCGAGCGCTGTTTTTTTGGGCTGCGCTTGGCATGCTTGCCTATGCAATGGTCCTTGCGGTCACTGCAATTTACGGCAACGAGCCGGGCGGACGAAATTGGTTCGCCCTCGCCGCATTGTGCTGCGCAGTCGGCGGGCAATGGGCGTGCAGTTATATTTTGTGGCTGCGCTATGACGAATTATACCGCGAGGTCACGCGCACCGCGTGCGCAATCAGCTATGTTTTCGTTGAGGTGATGATCGTGTTATGGGCAGGTTTGACGCTGTTTGGCTTTGCCATTCGCTTCGATCCCATGGCCGTTTTGGTTATCATGATGTCGATTTCGTTGATGACGACCGTAACAGTTTCACTGCGCCGAGGCGTGAGTTAGGGTCATGATATCGAACGCAATATTGTTATGGTCTGCTTACCTACGCCGCCCCGCGCTTCGCCAAAACCTTGGATATTACGTCGGCAAAAACCTCGGCGCTTTGGGCGCCGGGGACCATGAATTTGTGATCGAATATGATGGCAGGTACGCCCGTTATATTTTGGTCAATCCACTGTTGTTGTTCGGCGCGAACCGCTTGCGTTAACGGTTCACTGGCGATGCAGGCCGCTGCGCCGGTGCGGTCAAATCCTTGCGCTTCGGCAATATCAAGCAACACCGCTTCGTCGCTGACATCGCGGCGATCCTGAAAATAAGCCGTGAACATGGCCAGTTTCAGCGCGGTTTGCGCCTGCCACCCGCGTTCGTTGGCCGCCATCGTCAGCAATTTATGCGCGTTAAACGTGTTATAGATGCGCATGCCCTGCCCCGCGTCATTGGCATCGTAGTTGAACGCAAATCCCACGCTGTCACCAATTTCGGACAGGCGCACGCGGTTGGCTTTGCTTTGCTCGGGCGTGCTGCCATATTTACGGGCGATATGCTGCGCGGTGTCTTCGCCCTCTGGCGGCATATCGGGATTCAGTTCGAACGGATGCCACCATGTTTCGGCGGCGACAGGCGTTTCTATCATGCCCAACGCTATTTCAACCTGCCTGTATCCAATGATGCACCAAGGACAGACGACATCGGACACGATATCGATACGAAGCGGGACGGGCGCGCCCATTATTCTGCCTCTACCCCCATTATTCCGCCTCTACCCAATGCCGCAACAAACTGTGTGCAATCGCAAATGGAGGCGGCGCGTTGAAACGGCGGCCATCATCCCCGGCCAACGCAGCCCGCGCCTCGTCCTTCGTCACCCACATCGCATCCTCAAGCTCGTTGGTGTCGAGGGTGATAGCATCGCCGTGCGCCTGCGTCACGCAAGCCATCATCAACTGCGATCCGCCAAACGGCCAAGGCTGGCTGGTAACATAGCTTACCGCGCCGCAGATAATGCCTGCCTCTTCCTGAATTTCGCGGCGCACGGCTTCTTCGATGCTTTCGCCCGGCTCCAAAAACCCTGCGAGCGCGGAATAATTACCCGGCGGAAACCGTGATTGACGGCCCAGCAAGGCCTTGCCCTCAAATTCCGCGATCATGATGACCACCGGGTCTGTGCGCGGGAAATGTTCGGTGTCGCAACCGCCGCATTTGCGCCCCCATCCGGCCCGAAACAGCATGGTCGCATTGCCACATTTACCGCAAAATTTATGGTTGTTATGCCAGTCAATCAAACAGCGCGCTGTGCCATAAATTGCCGCATCTTCGGCAGGCAGGACCAAAAGCGCCTGCCAGATTGCTGGCGACCGAAATGCATCGCCAGACGCAACCGCAACCAAGGGCACAAAATGCGGTTTGCCATCGGCCAAACCGAGCAAGATCAATTCCGCATCGGCATCTATATCGGCTATCGAATGCCAAGCCAGCCCGCCTTCGGAAGCGACCACAGGATTGAGGCCATCAAGCGACAATATACGGGCACGCCAATCGCTCAAAACGGCGGCATAGCCAACCGCATCATTGCGCAATCGGTCAGCACGGTCGAGCGGTGACCCTGTGAATCCTGGGTTCATTTCGGCGGCCTATTTACCCATGCCAGCGATGACATCTGCAATGACCCATTTGGGGAAATCGGCCTGAAAGTCATAGACATTTGACGGCATATATTGCGTCATTCCAGTGGCGCGTAATTGCAAGCCAGTGTGGACAAACGCATTGGTCCCCGCCGCCCCGCCCCAGCCGAATGAGCCAACATCCGCGCCAATGCCGACGCGTCCGCCTGCGCCAAATCCAGCGCCGCTCACCCAAGTACCCAATGTGTCGGCTCCCTGTGGCAACAGATTGGACATTGCCAGTTTTGCCGTCGCAGGTGACAAGATTTTCGCGCCATCCAAATTGCCGAAATTCATCAGCATATGCAGAAACCGATCATAATCGCGCGCCGATGTCACTAGCCCCGCGCCGCCATAAGCAAAGGCAGGCTTGTCGAGATAAATGCTTTCAGCGGCAGGATCGATTGGAACGGCAAATCCGCCAAAAGCGCCGTAATTTGTGGTGAAGCGCGGGATTTCGCTTTCCGGCACTTGAAAATATGTGCTGCTCATTTTCAAGGGATCGAAAATTTGCGTCTTCAAAAAGTCACCGAATTCCATACCGCTAATCACCGCTATCAAATGACCAAGCAGGTCGAGCGAAACCGAATAACTCCATTTGGTTCCCGGCTCTGCAATCAGCGGCAAAGCGGCCAGACGTTTAGAAAATGTGGCAAGATCAGGGGTCGGCGCGCCGCGCTCCAACCCTGGAATAGGTTTGCGGCTGATTTGGCCGGGATTAATCCCCGCATCGACATATGCCTTTAACAACGGGCCCTTAGTGATAATTGAATAGCCCAGCCCAGCAGTATGGGTCAACAAATGGCGCAAGGTGATCGCGGTTTTTGCTGGCACGGCATCTAAGCTTTTGTCACCATCAACCAAAACGGTCATAGCCTTAAATTCTGGCAAGAAATCTGAAATCGGTTGATCGAGCGTGATTTTTCCCTGTTCGACCAACATCATCGCCGCGATTCCGGTAATTGGTTTTGTCATTGAATAAACACGGAACAGGGTGTCAATGTCCACGGGCACTTGGCTATCCAATGCCAATGTCCCCTTTGCCAAAATTTCCGGCGCGGCGTTGCCCCGGCCAATGGCAGCGACGATGCCGGATACCTTACGGGTATTAACATACGCATCAATCTTGCCGCGCAAAATCGGGTATTTATCGGCGGCCTGCGCCCATAAGGGCATGGGTAAAAATGCCGCCAACGCCGCCGCGCTCGACAAGCCGATGAATCCGCGGCGTCCGATTATATTCACGTTGCCGGATATATTCTTGCCTGATATATTTTTTATGGTTTGATGATCCATATAATCGGTGCCTCATTTTAATTTCTATCGGCCAAAACGGCGCGAGCTGCTTTCGAGAATAGGGTGGGCAATCCGGCATTGTCGAGCGTTTTTAACGGCCAATACGCCCCGCTTTCCAACATCACTTCGATTCCCTTTACTTCCGTAACGGCAATTTCCATCTCAAGATGAAAATGCGTGAAGCTATGCTGAACAACCCTGTCCAATAACCGCCAATCTGCCGCAAAGGGCGCAATCCGATCCCCATCGCGCTGCGCCGCCCAACCATCATCCGGCAAAGCACGCATGCCGGCTAGCATCCCTGTGCCGCCGCGTTGTATCAGCCAAACGCATTCTTCCTTCTGTATCCAATATGCCGTCCCGCGCCGCGTCGGCTTTGCCTTTTTTAATGCTCTGACTGGGTAGGATATTGCATCGTCATTTTGGTAAGCACAGCAATGCAAATGGATCGGACAAACCCCGCATGACGGCGAACGCACAGAACAAATACCCGCTCCTAAATCCATCATCGCCTGCGCAAAATCGCCGCTGCGCAAATCGGGCGTGATGGCAGCTGTTGCTGCATAGATTGCGGCCTTTGCGGCGGGCAATGGCGCGCCAATGGCAAATAACCGCGCGACAACGCGCTCAACATTTGCATCCACAACCACTGCGCGCTGGCCAAATGCAATCGCGGCAATGGCGGCGGCGGTATAGGGTCCAATGCCGGGAAGTTTTAGCAACAGCGCTTGGGTATTCGGCAACTGGCCGCCATATTCCGCAGCCACAACCCGTGCACATTTCAGCAAGTTGCGGGCGCGGGCATAATAACCAAGCCCCGCCCACGCCGCCATAACATCGGCATCATCGGCGGCGGCGAGCACAGCAAAATTGGGCCAATGTGCCTTGAACCGCTCAAAATAAGGTATGACCGCAGCGACAGTCGTTTGCTGCAACATAATTTCCGACAGCCAGACATGATAAGGATCGGGCAGGCCATCATTACGCGCCATGCGCCATGGCAAAGCCCGCGCATGCATATCATAATGCGCCAGTAACCGTGCGGATATATCCCCAGATTTTTTATCATCATGTTGGACGGCCTGCATGCAAAATGGCATGAAAGAAGCCATGGATGAAGGCAAGCCCTCAAAACCGATAAAACCGTCAAAGGCCGCACCCAAAAAAGGAGCAGCCAAGCTATATCGCCGCCCACGCGGCGGCGAAGCGCGCGCGGTTTCTGACCTGATGCCCGAAATTGGCAGAGCGGCGTTTCGGCGCTTTGGTTTCGTCCAAAGCAGCGTGGTCAGCCGCTGGGGCGAAATCGTCGGCAGCCGTTATGCGGCGGTATCCGCGCCTGAACTGATCCGGTTCCCCATCGGTAAAAAGGCGGACGGCACGCTGGAGCTGATGGTTGAAGGCGCACATGCAACGATGATGCAGCACGTTATCCCGGAAATTATTGAACGCGTGAACCGCTTTTTTGGTTATGGCGCAGTGGCGCATGTCAAAATTCGGCAGGGCAAAATAACGCAAAGCAAAACGGTTCAGAAATCAGCAACCCCGCCGTCATTAAGGCCGATACCGATAGAATTGGGTGATAGCCTGCGCGAAATTGGCGATCCAGAATTGTTCGCAGTTTTGGAATCTCTCGCGCAAAGTCTTGCCAAAAATGGGGAGTGAATGCAGATGGAACAAATGCAAATACAGCGAATCCAAATAGAGCGGATCCAAATAGAGCGAATGCAAATACTGGACCGAAACGCATGATTCTTAACCGTGCCGTAAAATGGGCGCTGCCGAGTGCCGTAACAATTGCTGCGCTGCTATCGGTAACTGCACCCGAGACCACGCTGGGTGCCGCTACACCGCGCAGCAATTGGCTGCTGACGTTCACTGAAACAGCGTCGGGCAGCTTCATTGTGGGCAACCCCGCTGCGCGCAACAAACTGGTTGAATATGCCAGCTATACTTGCGGCCATTGCGCCGATTTTGAAAACGATGTCGCGCCGGCATTGAAAACCCAAAATGTGGCGAGCGGCACTGTCAGTTTTGAAATTCGCAATCTGGTGCGTGATCCAATTGATCTGACCATCGCAATGCTGGCGCGGTGCGGCGGCAAGGGACGCTTTTTTGGCAATCACAAATTACTGATGGCACAGCACCGGTCGATATTGGCCAATGCGTCTAAAATTACGCCGCAAGCCGAAGCGAAATTGGCGGCGGGAAATATCTCAGCTTTTATGTCCGACGCCTATGTCCAATTGAATTTGAAGCCTTTGGCGGCGCAGCGCGGCATTTCGGATGCAAGCGCACAGATTTGCTTGGCCGACACAGCGGCGATGCAAAAAATCCTCAAAATGACCGAAGAAGCCAGCACCAAATATGCGATCAATTCAACACCTGCATTTTTAGTCAATAACATATCAGTGCCCACCGCACATGATTTGCCAAGCATTCAAGCCGCGCTTGCCGCAAAATAACCGAGTAAAAGGAAACACGCATGATACGTAAATTATCGATTGTCACTGCGGCTGCAATGGCCGTTGCTTTGGCCAGTTGCGGCGGGGGTAATAATGCCGAACCGCCGAAGGGCGATGCCATCGCCAAAATTTCCGCGCCCGCTGGCAAGGCATGGACCGATATGGTGACCAAAACTGACCTTGGCGGCTATAAAATGGGTAACCCCAATGCCAAGCTGCAATTGTTGGAATATGGAGCGATCAGCTGCCCTGGATGCGCCGCGTTTTCGGTGCAATCCACAGAAGAGCTGCGCGCGATGGTCGACAACGGCGTTGTTGCGTTCGAATTCCGGCCTTATCTTGTCCACGGTATTCAGGATGTTCCCGGATTTTTGCTGGCGGCATGCAATGGCACCGAAGCATTTTTTGGCCTGACCGAACAGCTATATGCCGGCCAGCAAGAATGGTTAGGTAGGCTGTCGACGATTAGCGAGGCAGAACAACAAACATACGCTGCGCTGGAGCCAGCCGCGCAAATTACGTTTTTGGGCGAAAAGCTTGGCCTGATCGAATTTGTCAAACAACGCGGTGTCAGCGAAGATGCAGCAAAATTATGCCTGTCCGATCCCAAAACCTTTGACGCGTTGGTCAAGCAGTCCGAACGCGCGAGCAAAGAAGATGGGATTAGCGGTACGCCAGCGATAATGCTCAACGGATCGCGGATCGATCCTGCGGATTGGTCGACGGTAAAGGTTGCCCTGAAAAATGCCGGCGCGCGGTAAGTTGACCGTAAAAAAATGATGCCTGCGGCATTTGACCTAATGCGCCCTAGCGGCGGTTTTGGGAAAAATTCCGCATGCGTATAAAGCAGTTAAAACTTACCGGCTTCAAAAGCTTCGTGGAACCCGCCGAATTGCGGATTGAATCGGGCCTGACCGGGATTGTTGGCCCGAACGGCTGCGGTAAATCAAACCTGCTAGAGGCAATCCGCTGGGTCATGGGCGAGGGATCGGCAAAGTCGCTGCGCGGCGCGGGTATGGACGATGTCATCTTTGCCGGAACCGCATCGCGGCCCTCACGCAATTTCGCCGAAGTCACGATCCGCGCCGACCGCGACCCCGCCGACATCCGCCCGGGTTTTTCCGCCAATGACGATGACCCAGAACTGGAAGTAACCCGCCGGATTGAACGCGGCGCAGGCAGCGCATACCGCGCCAATGGCCGCGATGTTCGCGCCAAAGATATCGCCTTGATCTTCGCCGATGCCGCAACCGGCGCGCATTCGCCCGCTTTAGTCAGTCAAGGCCGGATTGGTTCCATCATCGCGGCAAAACCGCAGGAACGACGGCAAATGCTGGAGGAAGCAGCAGGCATATCCGGCTTGCATGTGCGCCGCAAAGATGCCGAACAAAAACTGCGCGCGGCAGAGACCAACTTAACTCGTCTAGCGGCTTTATTGGCCGATATGGACGCCCGCGCTGGACAATTGCGGCGGCAAGCCAAACAGGCCGAACGATACCGCCGCCTGACCACCGAAATTACCCAGGCCGAAGCGCGGCTTATCTTTATCCGGTGGAAAGAGGCAAAGACTGCGGCCGACGCCGCAAAGGCCGAAGCGCAAGCCGCATCGCAAAGCGTCGATGCCGCCGCAATCATGCAGCGTGCGTTGAGCGACAAGCAGCAGGAGGGGATTGCGAAGTTGGCCGGTGCCCGTTCCGCCGCGATGATGACGCGCGACGCAGCGAACGATCTGTCAAACAAAAATATTCAGCTTTGCGCCGAGCGTGACCGGATCATGCAGCGGCATGCCGATCTGAATGCTCAGGCCGCCCGCATGGCGGATGACGGCGCCCGCGAGGGCAAGCTAACCCATGATGCCGCCGACGCACTGAAACGGTTGCAAGACGAAAATCTGCGACTGACCGCAGATATCAAAGTCACCGAAGACGAACGCCCTGCCCTGATCCGTTCTGCCGAAAATGCCGAGCGCCAGTCGCGCGAAAGCGAAGTTATACTAGCCAAGGCAATGGCCGAACAGGCGCGTGCAGATGCTGAACAACGCGTTGCGGATGCTGCGTTATCAGGCGCATTATCGCGGCTGGAAAGAGCGCAGCGCGATACATCACGGTTGGCGGGTGAAGCGGCCACGCTTGGCAATGAAAGTGAATTACAGATTGCAAAGCATTCCGCGGCGCAAATCGTTACTTCTTTGCAATCACGCATAGCAGAACTTGGCATAGCGGTAACGGATGCAGAAAGCGCACGCGAAAAACTAACGTTGCAGCGCGACGCTGCACAAAGCACATTGGCTAGCGCAAAAGCCGAATACGCCGCTTTGCAAGCCGAACATAGTGCGCTCGAACGGGCAGTGGTGAGCGCACTCGGCCAATTGGGCGCTGACAAGGCCATTGACCATGTAAAGGTCACGCCGGGATATGAGCGCGCTTTCGCTGCGGCATTGGGCGATGATGTTAATGCCGCAATTGGCGGTGATACCGGGCGGCGATGGATTAGTAATAACGCACTTAACTCTATCCTACGTCACCCTGAACTTGTTTCACCTGCGGTGACTGACGTTCCAGGGTCCATCTCGCCTAACCAAGCGGAGGGTGAAGATGATAAATGGATGCTGAAACAAGTTCAGCATGACGGAGTTTCTAGACTGAATACCCATGTTGAAGCTCCAGTCGAATTAGCTTTGCGCCTATCTATGACATTGGTTGCTGAAACCGACGAAGGCCAACCTCTCGAGCCCGGTCAGCGCCTTGTTACGCTGGACGGGAAGCTACGCCGATGGGACGGCTATGCTGCCGAGGATGACGGCGCAGCCACCGCGCAGCAGTTGATCCGCGCCAATCGCCTGTCTGAACTCGCCGAGATGATACCTACTGCGCAACGGACCGTAAATGGCGGCGAGGATATTGTTCAAGCATTGCTCGATCAAATTGCAGCCGCGCAAGATGTCTATCGCGGCCGCAGCGCGCAGGTACAAAGCGCTGAAAATGATTTACGCCTCGCCCTGCGTGAAGCCGACAAGGCCGATGATGCAGTCACGCGGTTGCAGGCGGCAAGTGCGGCGTTGTCGGCGCGCAAAATGGTTGCGGAACAGGAAGCAAGCGAAGCGCAAACCGAAGTCGCTGTGGCGCAAACCACATGGGCGGCGCTACCCAAAAGCGATCATCACGCCGCTTTGGTGGCAAAACTATCCGCAGAAGGCGAAGCGGTGCGCCGCAATTTGGTGCAAGCGCAGGCGGATTTGTCCACCCTGGACCAGCGACTAGGGCAACAACGCGAACGCCGCGCCGTAACCGCTGCTGAAATTCGCAGCTGGCAAGAACGCGCCGGTGAGGCCGCGCGCCGTATCGCCGAGATGAACGCCCGCGCCGCCGAGATTGCCGCCGAACTTGACGCGCTCGCCGGGCGGCCTGATACATTGGCGGCAGAAATTACAGCGGTAGCGACATCGCGCCGCGGCATCGCGGAAAAGCTGACCGCGTTGCAATCGGCGGAGCAAGCCAGCGAGGCGGCGCTAAAGGCATACGAGGCGCAGCTGGCCATCGCCGCCGAGGCGCTGTCTTCGGCCCGCGAACTGCGCGCAGGAGCGCAGGCCCGCGCCGAAAATCAGGAGCTGCGCCGCGTGGAAATGGGCCGCGTATCGGGCGAGCGTTTTGAATGCCCGCCGCCCGTGCTGCCCGAAAAACTGGGTTTTGACGCGGCGGACATCGGAGTTGCAGCGGAGGAATCAGCGCGGCTCGACCGGCTGCAAATGGACCGCGAACGGATCGGGCCCGTCAACCTGATCGCCGCCGATGAGTTGACCGAATTGGAAACCGAACAGGAAAAAGGCCAAGCGGAAAGCGCCGAACTAACCGAAGCCATCAACCGCCTGCGCGGCTCCATCGGCAGCCTGAACCGTGAAGGCAGGCAGCGGTTGCGCGCCGCGTTTGAGGCGGTGGACGGGCATTTCCGGCGGTTGTTCACGACATTGTTTAACGGCGGACAGGCGCATCTGGAATTGATCGACAGCGATGATCCGTTGGAGGCGGGGCTGGAGATTATGGCGCAGCCGCCGGGTAAAAAACTCGCCTCGCTCACGCTGCTTTCGGGCGGGGAACAAGCGTTAACCGCCGTGGCGCTGATCTTCGGTCTGTTCCTAACCAACCCCGCGCCCATCTGCGTATTGGACGAGGTCGATGCACCGCTGGACGACGCCAACATCGAACGCTTTTGCGACCTGTTAGATGTAATGCAGCGCGAAACCGACACGCGATACCTGATCGTCACCCACAACGCCGTCACCATGAGCCGCATGCACAGGTTGTTCGGCGTGACGATGGTGGAACAGGGAGTGTCGCGGCTGGTGAGTGTGGACCTTGGCGGCGCGGAAGAGTTGCTGGCCGCGGAATAGGCTTGACTTTTGATTTATTGTAGCTACCATAAAGATTGGTCAAGTTCGACATACTGTTCCTTAAAAAACCAACTTTAGTGGTAGTTGGGCAATGTCTCAAACAAATCGTACATGGTGCGACTGCTAGAGGAATTGATTATGTTTTTGGAATGGGATGAGGAAAAGCGACAGTCGACGTTGGTAAAGCGTGGGTTGGATTTCGCTGATGCCTCTCAAGTTTTAGAAGGAATCTATATTGTTCAGAAAGATGACAGAAACCCTTATCCCGAAGAACGATTCCTAACCTACGGCTTTTTGTCGGAACGTTTGATAATGTTTGCATGGACGCCGTTAGAAGGTGGCATGCGTATCTTTTCAATGAGAAAATGTAATGACCGAGAACAGCGTAAATTTAATCGATGGGTGGGATGATGCAGACCTTCCCGAATGGACTGACGACCAATTTCGTCGTGCCGCGGTGTACAGAGACGGAAAACTAATCCAGCCTGCAGACGGCACGCTAACCAAACGCGGCCGGCCGAAATCCGCTGACCCCAAACAACAAGTCACTCTCCGCCTCGATAGCGCCGTGCTCGAAAAATTCCGAGCAATGGGACCGCGTTGGCAAAGCCGGATCAATGCCGAATTGCGTAAGGTGCTTGGCCTTTAACAATCAATCTGAAGAATTTCAGGCGGCAGAATGAAGCTAAGTTAATACATAACGCGGACCTGCTCCTTGCGCGGCGGCATGGTCATCCTTGTTGTAAAGCTGGCATCGTTGCAGGCTTAAACAGCCGCAGCCGATGCATTCGTCAAGTTTGGCGCGGGTGCGGTTTAACTCGTCGATTTTTGCGTCAATCTGTCCGCGCAATGCCCGGCTGATTTGTTGCCAGTCGGAACGCGTTGGGGTGCGACCTTGCGGTAATTTGGAAAGCTCGACTTCAATCTCGGTCAGCCCCAGACCCAATTTCTGGGCGATTAAAATAAAGCTTAACCGGCGAATATCGGAACGCAGAAAGCGGCGCTGGTTTCCGGCGGTGCGCAATGCCTCAATCAACCCTTTGTCCTGATAAAACCGGATTGCCGAAACCGCGATACCCGTGCGGCGGGCCAGTTCACCGATGGGGATTAGGTCATTCTTATTCATATTTCTTCCCGACTTCAAAAATACTTGACCTCAACTTAGCTTGAGGTTGCATAATGGACAAGTAGGTGATTCGAAATCGTTTCATTTGATAGACTGCAAAGGACAAAACTATGCCCATCGGCCAACTTGAACATGTGAACATTACCGTAAATGATCCGGAGCGATCATCGGAACTGCTCCAGAAACTATGCGGCTGGCACGAACGCTGGCGCGGGGAATCTCAGATGGGCGGCTGGACTATCCATGTCGGAAACGCACAAAACTATGTGGCTGTTTACAGCAACGAGTTAACGCATGACCGGTATATGAAGGGTCAACCGCTCAACCATATTGGCCTCGTCGTGGATGATCTAGGCAGCGCCGAGGCTGTTGTCATTGCTGCCGGACTCCTACCATTCGGCCACGGGGATTATGAACCCGGCCGCCGCTTCTATTTTTTTGACTGGGAAGGGATTGAGTTTGAAGTGGTGAGTTACCCCGCATCCTCAATTTAACCCCACTGCCGCGCCAATGGTTCCACGCAGAGGTTTTGTTTATACTGATAGATGCCCTTCGACAAACTCAGGACTACGGTTTTTTATTAGCATACTGCTAAATAATCCGCAGCCCTGAACCTGCCTAAGGACGCTTATCATTCAATCACAAACTCGGGTTCACCAAAAACTTCTCGCCCGTTGCTTTCTTTTCATACGCCTTGGCAATCTCGGGATCGATCATACCCGACAAAGAAATCTCGCTAGTATATTCGCTGTTAAAAATGCCGTTCCTCTCCGCCACCGCAAGGCTACGCATTTCCATCATGCGTTCCATGCCGACTTTGGTAAGATGCGGGGTGAGCAGCCAGCCGCCGACGCCCCAATATAGGCCAAGGCCACCGCCCAAGATGGTCTCGCCGGTATCGAGGCGGCCATAGATATAGACTTGCTTGTTCACGGTGGAGCCGTAGACGCTGAATTCCGCGCCGCGTTTTGCCGCCGCTTGTTCCATCGCGGTCAGGATATAGCTTGCCATTTTGCCGCCGCCAATCGCGTCAAAGCCCAATGTCGCGCCGGTTTCAGCAAGCGCATCGATCAGCGCAGGCATGAAGCCATCCTTGCTGCTGTCCAATACATAAGTCAGCCCGATGTCGGTCAGGATCTTCTTCTGCGCCTCACCGCGCACGATGGCGACCAATGGCACCCCCTCTTTCAGGCATAGCTTGGCCAGCATTTGGCCCAGATTGGAAGCCGCCGCCGTATGCACCAATGCCTCGTGTCCCTCAGCGCGCATGGTATTCAGGAAGCCCTGCACAGTCATCGGGTTGACGAACAAAGACGCGCCTTCGTTGGCGGCTGCGCCTTGGGGCAATGGCACGCACATCATCGCGGGCATGACGCGGTGGGTGCGGTACATTTCGCCGCCAACGATTGTGACGGTTTTGCCCAGCAACGCCTGCGCCGCGTCCGATGCGCCAGCGGCAACAACAACGCCTGCACCCTCATTACCCGCCGCCATTTTCTTGCCAGCACGACCCTTAAAAAACGGCTGCATGTGGACAGGAACATCGGCCACTAATGCTGGATGACCGTCCACGGTTTCGCTGCGCACGGTGGACATATCGGCAGGCGCGGTTAGCAGGCCTAGGTCGGACGGGTTAATCGGCACCGCCTGCATCTGCACCACAACCTCATGCTCTTTTGGCTCCGGAACGGCATAGGGTTCGATGGATAGAACCAATTTACCGTCATTGGTTACGGTGCTGAAAAGTTGTTTTGCGTCTGGAAATTGAGTCATGATATTTTCTCTCTCTAACAATCGAAATGCGTTTACCCCATCGGGTATAAAATCTCTTTCGTAACGGCATGCACAGCGCTCATCACGTCCTTACTCAACGTCAGATCAGCGGCGGCGAAAATCTCGTCGAGCTGATCTTCGGCGGACACACCAACGATGGTGGATGCCACAAAATCATTCTGTTTGGACCATGCGGTTGCCAATGTAATCGGCGACATTTCCGCTGCCTTGGCAATATCCAATATCCTTGCCGTCGATTCCTGCGCGCGCGGTCCAGCAAAGCGTATCGCCATTTCCGATTGCCGCCCCGCCATGTCCAGATATTTGGTGAACCGTGCGCCTTCTGGTTTCGCTCCGCCCTGATACTTGCCCGAAAGCACCCCGCCCGCCAGCGGCGAATATGGGATCAAAGAAACCCCTTCCATTCGGCAGACTTGTTTCAATTCATCCTCAAACCGTCGGTTGTTGATCGAATAGTTATTCTGGATGGTATGATAGCGCGCCGTGCCCAGACGTTCCGCCGCCGACAGGCTTTTCATCAAGCCGTAGCTGGTTTCGTTGGAGCAGCCCAGCACCCGTACTTTGCCCGCCCGGACCAAATCGTCCAGCGCCTCCATCGTCTCGTCATAATCGATACCATGGTCGGGCCAGTGGGTTTGATACAAGTCGATATAATCGGTTTGCAACCGGCGCAGACTTTCCTCTACCGCCGTAATGATATTGTGCCTGTCCAGCGCGGTCATGCCGCCGCGTTTGGGGCTTTTGAACCAGCTATGGCTTGGCCCGGAAACCTTGGTTGCCATAATTATCGCGCTGCGGTCCTTGCCCTTCATCCATCGGCCAACAATATCCTCTGTACGGCCCGCCCATTTGACATCGGGCGGGACGGGATAACCCTCTGCGGTGTCAAAAAAGTTGATGCCGAAATCAAGGCAGCGATCCAATATCCGATGCGCCGCCGCTTCATCAGTTTGCGAACCGAATGTCATCGTCCCCATACAAATATCCGAAACATGGATCGCGCTTTTGCCCAACTGCCGATATTGCATAGTCTTTACCCTTTTGAAAAATTCAGGCGCTGCTGCCCACTGCCAAACATGCCAGCGCCATTAGCAATCCTGCCTGACGGTTGGAGCGGAATTTGGCAAGCGCATCGTTGCCATCACGGCTTAAACTTACGGACTGCCAAACCAAGTGCAGCGCGACAGGTAACATCGCCAGCAACGCCATCGCTTGCGGCCGCACGCTCCATATCGCCATGCCCCAACCCATTAGCGCCAACGCATAGAACACCGCCACGCCGCCGCGCACATGGCCGCCCAGCCGCAATGCGCTGGACCGGACGCCGATCATTGCATCATCCTCGCGGTCCTGCATTGCGTAAATGGTGTCATATCCAATCACCCAGAATATCGTGCCGCCATAAAGCCAAAACATCGCGGGCTGCGCATGTTCAGCGGCCGCTACCCAGCCGACCAACGCGCCCCAACTGAACACCAAGCCCAGCCATATTTGTGGCCACCAGGTAATGCGTTTCATAAACGGGTAGGCGGCGACCAGCAAAAGGCTCTCCAGCGCCAAAAGCTGAGCGTTAAAATCAAGCTGGAGCAAAACGACGAGGCCAATGCCGCACAGGGCGGTCAGCCAAATCCACGCGGCTTTTACACTGACCAGTCCGCTGGGCAGCGGGCGTGAGGCGGTGCGCGCGACCTGGGCATCTAAATCGCGGTCCACAATGTCATTATAGACGCAGCCAGCGCCGCGCATCGCGATGGACCCAATCAACATCCAAAGCAGCAAAGGCCAGTGATCCCAAATGCCGCCCGCTAAAGTCACGCCAAAAGCGCACGGCCAAAAGAGCAACCACCAGCCAATCGGCCGGTCAAAGCGTGCGAGCAAAGCAAATCCGCGCATGCCATCGGGCAACATAGCGACTAAGCCGCGATGCTGGCTATCGGGGGTGGTTATGTCGGCTTGTTTCACTATTCAGTCCTGATTTTTCGTCACCCTGAACTTGTTTCAGGGCCCATTTGACCGCATCGCCTGTCTTAGCCGTGAAATGGATGCTGAAACAAGTTCACGATGAGAGAATTTTAATAAATAACTATGATAAACAGATAAATTCATATATACATTGTCTTTTATTTGAACCGCAAAACTGGCCTGACAAGGGGCTAAAATGAGCTGCCGCACTGTAGCGTAGAAAGACAGGCGATAGCTTAGAAACGGCGGATTTCCATTCACTGAACATTGCGGGCGACGGCGCATGAGGCATTGAAAACAAAACGCTAAATTGCGGTGACCACCATCCGCGCACATCGTGGTATTTTTCAGATCAAGTCAAAAATAATTTGTAGACAATGACTTAGGAATAAAATTCCGGCAGCGTGGCAACTCGCTTTGGATCGACTGGTTCAATCACACGCGGTTGCTGGAGCCAATCGGCAATATCCCACCTGCCGAAGCCGAAGAACGATACTACGCCATGCTGGACGACGTCTCCATGACAGCGTAACATAAAACAAATGGCCTCCGACAATTCCGGGGCGGTTCATTACGAGGTCATGCCGGAACAGTGCACAAACGATTTGACTGACTTTCTTTCTCAGCTTGCCCAGGCTGGATTTGTCGTTTTACGGTGAATGAAACTGGCCCCGCCCTCTTCCTCATTCGTCTGCTTGATCCCAGCCTCCAGCGGCAAGACCATTCGCTTCAGGCATAATCGCGGCGATTGATAGGGTGTTCAAATCGCTGAAAGCTGAATTGATCTGGCGGCAGAGATGGCCGATACGGAACCAGATAAAGGCCTTCCTTCCATGTCGTCAATGGGTTCTATTACATCCATAGATGCCGTTTATATCTGGGTGGTATGGTGAGATACGTCGCATGGCTCAATCATAGGGCTATGGCGAAAACGTAGTGCTGATTATCGTCGATTGCGGCGCGCCAATCAAACTGCATCGTTGTCAAGCGCGCGGCATCGGGCAGCGCGCGCTTAAATACTGAATTCTTTTGCATATCGGTAAAACAGACGGTAGTTTTTTAAAATGAACTATCTACGCAAATTCATGTGTCTGCTGGCGATCACCTTTATCACTTCGCCGCCAATTTTTGCGGCTGCACCCGAAGAAATGCGGCTAAAACCTTCGTCAAAATGGAATGTGCAATATGCCGAAGATAGCTGCCGTCTGGCGCGGACATTTGGTGATGGTGATGAACAAGTCTTGCTTTTTATGGACCGATATTCGCCCGGTGATAGCTTTCGTTTGACGCTGTCTGGAAAACCGATGGAAACGAAAGCCACTGACCGTCCGTTGAAGGTTCAGTTTGGACCAAATGAAATTGAGCAAAAGCTTGAATTTTATACCGGCGATTTGAATAAAGACACACCGTCGATAATAATTAAAAGCAGAGTTTCGATGGCGCCGTTGTCAAAAGAGCAATGGAAACTGCTCGCCGCCAACGCAAAATCTAAAACTCCAATTGATATGCCGTGGCCGAACATTGACCCTACCAGAATATCAGCAATAACGTATATTTCGGTCGGACAACCGCTGCGTGCAACCTACATCTTGGAAACCGGATCGATGGGAAAACCAATGGCGGCGTTATCGGCGTGTATTGATGAATTGATAACGCATTGGGGCGTCGACGTAAAACGTCATGCCACGCTTTCAAAACATGCTGTACCTATAAGTTCGCCGGCAAATTGGATTAATTGGCAAGATTACCCTTCCGAACTACTCAATAAAAACCAAGGTGGCATTGTTAATTTCAGGCTGAGTATCGACGACAAAGGTGTTCCAACGCAGTGCCATATTCAGCAGACGTTGCGCGAACGCGGTTTCGATGAGGCGGTTTGTCAAAGCCTAATGAAACGAGCGCGCTTTACCCCGGCATTGGATGCCAATAATATTCCGATTGCGTCATATTATATTAGTTCGGTGCATTTTGTGGCATAAAGCTTATGCGGACTTTGCAGCTTTTATGAAACTATGTCTGAATACTGCTCTAAACAGCTATGGGCCTAAATAGCTGCTGGTGATGGCTGCATTTTGGAGACTATCGATATGAGCAATTGGGATGCATGGATTGGCCGGACGCATCAGCAAAAGGATATATTGACGCCTGCTCTGCTCACGCGTCTGTGCGCTACTTTGGATAGCGATGGCATTGGTGATCTTGCACCGCAGGGGATGCATTGGTGCCTATGCGCTCCCGAAACGGCAACGGCTGAGCTGGGGCATGACGGCCATCCATTGCGCAGCGATACGCCCGCCAGCTTCCTGCCGCCGATACCATTGCCGCGCCGCATGTGGGCGTCGAGCGCGTTGGAATTTCATGCGCCAATTTCATCAGGGCAATCGGTTGAGCGGATATCCACTATTGCCAGCGTCACCGAAAAAACCGGCGGCAGTGGCACTTTGGTCTTTGCAGAAATTGACCATGATATTTTGGCAAACGGTACGCTGGCCGTGCGTGAGCGCCAAACATTGGTATATCGCGGCGCGTCCACCACTCCGCCCGAACCGGTCGGCAGTGGCACGCCGAACCTGGCCGAATGGCAGTGGCACCGCGAAATCACACCCAGCGAGGCATTGCTATTCCGCTATTCTGCGCTGACATTCAACAGTCACCGGATCCATTATGACGCGCCCTATGCCGTGAACGAAGAAAATTACCGCGCGCTGGTGGTGCATGGCCCGCTGACCGCGACATTGTTGCTCGATTTGGCCGCGCGCAAATTGGGCAGTAACAAGCTGAAACGCTTTTCCTTTCGCGGACAAGCACCCGCGTTTGTGAATGAGGCGCTCCATTTGACGGGGCGGCAGGACGGCGACCAAATCGAAATGGCCGCTTTGGGCAGTGACGGACGATTGGTCATGTCGGCGGCGGCGGTATTGGCTTAAAGTCTGATATTCGTCCGCAAAGCGATTAATTACTCTTGCCGCATACTCGCATCGCCCAGCTCGCTGCCGCCATCAACGTTGATGATTGCGCCTGTTACATATTTGGCGGCGTCGCTTGCCAGCCATAAACACGCATCGGCAATATCGTCCTTTGTCCCCCAATCGCGCAGCGGGATCCGCGCTTTGCTCGATTGGATTTGAGCTTCGTTCGGGGCGAGCCGCAGCATTCCTTCAGTGTCACCAATTGGTCCGGGCGATACCGCATTCACGCGTATCCCCTGATGCCCCCATTCCATTGCCAGACATTTGACGACTTGGTTCACTCCGGCCTTTGCGGCGCAGGCGTGAATTTGGTGCATCATCGGCTTCACCGCTTGCCCCGCCGTGATCGCCACCAATGACGCACCGGGAATGCGCAAATGTTCGTGGGCAGCGCGGAACACATTAAATGTCCCGAGCAGGTCGATGTCGACCACCGTTTTGAACGCGTTCGCACTCATCCCCAATGCTGGCGCCAAAAAATTTCCCGCCGCGCCCGATAGCACAATATCGATTTCGCCATATTTATCACGGCAATGCGCATATGCTTCGGTCAGCATGCCATAATCGCGGACGTCACATGCCATGCCGGTTACATCATATCCGTCATCGGTCATGCTTTTTGCGGCGGCCGCAATCTTGTCATCGCTACGGCTGATAATCATCACTTTTGCGCCGGCCTGCGCATATCGGCGGGCAATTTGTAGGTTGATGCCGCTTGACGCACCCGCGACAAATGCTGTTTTGCCAGCCAACAGGCGCGCATTAAAAGTGGTTTCCAATTTTTCTCTCCAAACCGAATCTTGGGATTACGCCCGATTTTGCGACATTGGACAAATTGGCCTGTTAATGTCGAGCGGCATTTGCCAATAGAGCATATTAATTGGCTACTGATTCCACTTGCCTCCATCCACTTGCTTTCCAAAGGTGCACCAAACCGATGAAATTTTTTGTTGATACTGCCGATACCAATGACATCGCTGAAATGGCTGCGACTGGCCTGCTCGACGGGGTTACCACCAACCCGTCGCTGATCGCCAAATCGGGCCGCGACTTCATCGAAGTGACGCGGGAGATTTGCGGCTTAACCAATGGCCCTGTGTCGGCTGAGGTTGTCGCCCTCGATCATCCTACGATGATGAAGGAAGCCGAAATCTTGCGCAAGATCGCGGACAATGTGTGCATCAAGGTTCCACTTACGATCGACGGTTTGAAAACGTGCAAGGCGCTGACGGGCGAAGGCACGATGGTCAATGTCACCTTGTGCTTTTCAGCGGCGCAGGCGTTGCTGGCGGCAAAAGCGGGCGCGACGTTCATTTCGCCGTTCGTAGGACGACATGATGATAATGGCTTTGACGGGATGGCATTGATCGAAGACATTCGATTAATTTACGACAATTACGCCTTCGACACCGAAATATTGGTTGCCAGCGTTCGCCACGGTATTCACGTGTTGGAGGCAGCACGTATTGGCGCAGACGTGATGACCGCGCCGCCGAGCGTTATCAAGGGGCTGTTCAAGCATATCCTGACGGACAAGGGCATCGAAGGGTTCATGGCCGATTGGGCAAAAACCGGACAAGCCATCGGTTAACGCATTAAGCACGTTTGATCACGCACCTTTGATTGCCGGGACCGCGCATGCGTGCTTTTTCACGCGCTGCTCTTGGCATATGTATCTGTGCTTCCTATAATGAAGAATAATCGTCATTGGGACAAGCTGGGAATCCTATTATGAATAAACATCAAGTCCTCACAGGCGTCGCAGAAGTTGGACCTGACGGTAAAGTCATTGTGCCTAACGAAGTGCAAGAAGCCATTCGCACATTGTTATTATGGTCGGGCGAAGATCCAGACCGTGAGGGATTGAAAGACACGCCTGCACGCGTGGGCCGCGCATGGCGCGAATATTGCGAGGGATATGCCAATGATCCTGGCGCATATCTGGCAAGGACCTTTGAAGAAGTTGGCGGGTATGAAGGGTTAGTTCTGCTGAAGGACATTCCATTCCAGTCGCATTGCGAACATCATATGGCGCCGATTATTGGCAAGGCATCAATCGCCTATATGCCCAAAGACCGCGTTGTCGGCATCTCGAAACTCGCCCGCGTGTTGCATGGTTTTGCGCGGCGTTTGCAGGTGCAAGAACGACTGACGGCTGAGGTAGCAGGATGCATCATGGACAATTTGCAGCCGCATGGCGTTGCGGTTGTGATCGATGCGCAGCACGGCTGTATGACCGGACGCGGCGTACGCACTCCCGGCGTCGGCATGGTGACCAGCAGCCTACACGGCTGTTTCCTGGACGATAACCGCAGCCGCAAAGAGGTTATGAGCCTGATGGGGTATTGAGCGTTTGACGGCCGCACTCGGCCCAGCTCAATCCGATGTTTGCGGCAGCCGGTTTGCTTCGACGTTTTTTGTGATCCATTCCATGAACGTGCGAATGCGCAAATTCTCCCGCATATCTTTGCGGCAAATCAACCCCCACGCGCCCGGACACACGGCCTTATGGCCTATGGGCGCAACCAGCCGCCCTGCGGCCAAATCTTGATCGACAAACGGCCCGTTGACCAAAGCCACCCCTTCGCCGTTAAGCGCCATTTCCAGCGCAACCGCGAGTGTATCCACCATAATATAGGGGACCGCTGGTTCGAAAACGGTGTCCGCCGACGCGAACCATGTTTCCCAGTTTTGCACCTCAGTATAAATTGCGACGAGCGGCCGGGTCATTAAGTCTTTTGCGGTTGCTCTCTTTCCCATCGTCGCCGCCAATGCCGGACTGCAAACGGGAAATAACGCATATTCATATAGCGGCACCCAATGGAATTTGGCGGCGTCGGGTTCAACCTCGCAATATACTAAGCCAACATCCGCGTGCACATCGTCAAATTCCCACTCGACCGCGCACGTACTCAGCGAAAGCTTTATCTCTGGATGATCCGCCAAAAACTGCGGTACGCGTTTTGCCAGCCACCGGATCGACGCGGTTACATATGTCTGCACTCGCAGCGGCTTATCCAGCGCATTGCGGTGAACTTCCTCGACGCCTTCTAACAGCGATTCAAATGCGGAACGGACATATGGGTAAAGCACTTTGCCTTCTTCGGTAGAGACAATATGCCGCCCTTCTTGTACGAACAACGTTACCCCCAACGCGTCTTCGACAAGTTGCACCTGATGGCTAACCGCCGGATGGGTGAGGCACAATTCGTCGGCTGCATCCCGAATGCTTTGATGCCGCGTCGCTGCTTCGAAACCCTTCAGGGCTTTCAAAGGCGGCAATTTCCTTAGATCTATTTTTGGATGCATAACCAACTCCTCCCTGCTTTTGCTTTCCAATGGATGGCTAGCATAGCTGGGAAGCACTGGTAAATTAAATTAACACATCATTTTTGCGTCTTCTAAAATCATCGCGGCACCCTTTTCCGCGACCATTACGGTTGGCGCGTTGGTATTGCCCGATGTAATCGCGGGAAACACCGATGCGTCAATAACGCGCAGGCCCTGAATGCCGTGCACACACAGCCGGGCGTCGACGACAGAGTTTGCGGGGTCTGGCCCCATCATGCACGTGCTGGTCGGATGATAAACCGTATCGGCGCGCGCGCGAAAATCGGCGAGAAGCGCATCATCGCCATCAAGCGCGATGCCCGGAATAATCTCTTCGGTAATAATATCGGCTAGCGGACGCGTGCGCGCCAGTTGGCGCAGCAAACGGTTGCCCGCCAAAACATCATCAATATCATCCTGCGTCGCCAAATAATTCGGATGAATGGCCGGCTGCGCATCGGGGTCGGCAGACACGAGTTCGATATGGCCCCGGCTGGTCGGGCGGCAGGGGTTATGAGAAAGCAAAAATGCCGAAAACGGATCGGGATTGAGCAGCTTGCGTTCAGACAGCGGGGTTTTGGTGTAACTAACCGGGCTGAAATAAAGTTGCAAATTCGGATGTAGCTTGGTGGGATCAGAGCGCACAAATCCGCCGCTTTGATTGACACTTAACGACAACGGCCCGCCGCGATCAGCGATGTAGCGCAGCCCCGCACGGATTCTGCCCAGCATCGGGTGCAAAACATCGTTCAACGTCGCAGTGCTCGTCTTGTAGAAATAGGACACAGCAATATGGTCTTGCAAATTGCGCCCGACAGTCTTGACATCTAAGACCGTTTCGACGCCGACACGCCGCAGATGATCGGCATTGCCAATGCCAGATAGCATTAACAGTTGCGGCGAGTTAATCGCACCGCCGGCCAGAATAATTTCCCTGCGCGCCTGTACCTGGGTGACTTTTCCACCCTTTTTATACTCGATACCGGTCGCGCGCCGACCGCCGAACAAGATACGCGTCACCTGCGCATGGGTACGCAGTGCCAGCGATTTGCGTTTAAGCGCAGGCCGTAAAAAGGCGTTGGCGGTCGAGGCGCGCCATCCCCCCCGCGTGTTAATTTGATAATATCCGACACCCTCGGGATTGGCACCGTTCAAATCGCTGCTTTCGGGATAGCCGAGAGCTTGGGCCGCTTCGATAAAGCTATGGCATATCGGATGGGCGACATTTGAAATGTCCGTCACATGTTGCAAACCACCGCGCCCGTGATGCGCGCTGTGCCAATCGAAATCCTCCGACTTCTTAAAAAACGGCAGAACGTCGTCCCAACCCCAACCCAGATTACCGAAATCTCTCCAATCGTCAAAATCCTGAGGCTGGCCGCGCACATACACCATTGCGTTTATTGAACCCGAACCACCAATCACCTTGCCGCGTGGCCAATAACTGCTCCTACCGCCAAGCGCCTCGACAGGCTGCGTATCGTACATCCAATTAATGCGGCGATCAAAAAATGTCCGCCCGTATCCGATCGGCATTTGTATCCAGATGGAGCGGTCGCTGCCGCCTGCCTCCAGCAGCAGGACTGTATATTTGCCCCCCTCGGTCAAACGGTTGGCCAGCACGCACCCAGCCGTTCCAGCGCCGACGATGATATAATCAAACGCTTCGGTCACCGAACGGGGTGCTGTGTCATTTCAAGGTGGAGCATATCGCCGCTGTACGGATTGGCGCGCGCCACATCTTCGTTCAGCTCCACGCCAAGGCCCGGCGTGGTAGGCGGGATAACATGTCCATCCTCAAATTGTATGGGTGTTTTTAATATTTCGGTGTGAAATCCGCCCCAAGTTTCAATACTTTCAAGGATCAGAAAATTGGGTGAGCAGGTAGCAATCTGGATATTGGCTGCGCCCACAATGGGTCCGCAATATAAATGCGGCGCGATTTGGACATGATCGACCTCGGCCATGGCAGCAATTTTCTTTGCCTCCAATATGCCGCCGACACGGCCAAGATTCATTTGTAGGATCGCCGCTGCGCCTGCCTTTAACAGCCGCGCAAAATCATATTTGGTGGTCAGACGTTCCCCCGTCGCAATCGGAATCGACGTCGCGCGCGCCACCTTAGCCATTTCATCGGGGGCATCGGGCGGAACGGGTTCTTCAAGCCATAACGGATCAAATGGCTCCAATCGTTTCGCCAAGCGAATGGCGCTCGCCGCTGTCATCTGGCCGTGGGTGCCGAACAATAAATCTGCTTTCGCGCCCACCGCATCGCGCAGTGTCCTGGCAAAACGTTCGCACAGGTCGAGCGCCTCCAACGACAATTGGCGGCCATCAAATGCCGAATACGGCCCCGCCGGATCAAATTTCAACGCCGTAAATCCTTGCGCCAAATATTCTGCTGCGCGCTGCGCCGCGAGATCGGGGTCATGATAGACATCGCTTTGATCGCCGGGGCGCGGATAGATATAGGTATAGGCGCGCAAGCGTTCGTGCACTTGCCCGCCGAGCAATTTGTAAACCGGCTTATTCGCCTCCTTGCCGATAATATCCCAGCACGCCATTTCCAGCGCGGACAGCACACCCATCAAAGTCAAATCGGGATGCTGTGTAAATCCGCTAGAATATACGCGCCGCCACATCGTTTCGATATCATGCGGATCATTGCCCGCGACATAGCGGCCAAATACATCCTCGATCATCTTGGCCACCAAATGTGGGGCAAAAGGAACGCAATATGCCTCTCCCACACCCGAAACGCCGCTGTCGGTCGTCAACTTTACAAACACAAAATAGCGCCCGCCGAAATGAGGCGGCGGATTGCCGACGACGAACGTTTCGATATCGGTCAGCTTCATTGCGTGCGGAACCCGCTGATCGATTTGATTTCCAGAAAATCACGCACGCCAAATTCGCCATATTCGCGGCCATTGCCTGATTGTTTGTACCCGCCAAATGGGGCCATATAGTCTTGGCTGGTCCCATTGATGCTGACCCCGCCCGCGCGCATCCGCCGTGATATCCGGCGCGCGCGTTCGATGTCACCCGTCTGCACATAGGCATAGAGGCCGTATGGCGAATCATTGGCAATCGCGATGGCGTCGGCCTCATCCTTGAAGGGAATGAGCACCAGCACCGGCCCGAACACTTCTTCTTGTGCAATCCGCATCTTGTTGTGCACGCCCGCAAAAACCGTGGGTTTCACATAATAGCCGCGATCAAAACCATCGGCCCGGCCCGTGCCCCCAGCAACAAGCTGTGCACCTTCATCAATGCCAACCTGAATCAGGCCCTGTATCTTTTCATAATGGGCCTTGCTGACGACGGGGCCGTAATGCGGGCCCTTGTCCATCGGGTCACCCAGCTTCGCGTCTTTCGCCGCGCGTGCGGCGATGGCAACCGCCTCGTCATAGACCGATTGCTCGATCAGCATCCGCGTTGGAGCATTGCAGGATTGGCCAGTGTTGCCAAAACAATGCAGCACACCGCGCGTCACCGCAGCCTCCAGATCGCTGTCGGCAAAGACGATATTGGCCGACTTGCCGCCCAGTTCTTGCGCCACGCGTTTGACGGTATCCGCGGCGTTTTTGGCAATCTGGATACCCGCGCGCGTCGAACCGGTAAATGAGATCATGTCAACTTCAGGATGGCTGGTCAGTGCATCGCCGACGGACGCGCCGGTGCCATGGATCATGTTGAACACGCCGTTAGGAAAGCCTGCCTCGTCGACCATTTCAGCGAAAAGTTGCGCCGACAGTGGTGCCATCTCGCTGGGTTTCAAAACCATACAACAGCCCGTGATCAGCGCGGGACCGACCTTGCACACGATCTGATTGATTGGCCAGTTCCACGGGGTAATCAGCACGCACACGCCAATGGGTTCGTGTACAACGATGCCATCAGCACCGACATCATATTCCCAAGTCATTTCACGCACGGCTTTGATTGTCGCACGCAAATGGCCGGGTCCGCTCTCAGCCTGAGCATCGTGGGAAAGATCGTAAGGCGCACCCATTTCGGTCGAGATAGCGGTGACCATTTCGCCATAGCGTCGTTCGAAAATCGCAATCAGTTTTTCAACCAAAGCGATGCGATCATCAAGCGATGTTGCGGCATAGCCATCGAATGCAGTCCGCGCGGCCTGCACCGCGCGCTCGACATCATCTGCCGCGCAGATAGCGACTGTAGCGCATATCTCCTCGGTCGCGGGGTTGATCGCGTCGATCGTTGCCGTGGACGTTGCGGGCAAAACCCACTCGCCATTGATGTAAGATTTGAGCGGAGAATTAGACATATCCGATGGCTCTTTTCTGATCTTCAACAATTGTCTTTCCAGCTGCCCAGTAATGATATGCCGCCCAAAAACCGGTGGGGGCAAGGATGAGCAATGCCATCCTGAGCGATGCGCCATCGGCACCCGATGGCCCGGCGAAGCTATCGCTCATAAAGCCGATCAACGGCGGTATGATCACCAAATTCAGAAGGTTCGCAAAGAGCAGCGAAATCGCCACGAACATCGCTCTCATCTTTGGCGGGGCCAAATTCTGGATCATCGCAAAAGCAGGACCGATGTAGAAATAGATCGCAGGAATGAATATCCAGAACATTACCGTCGCGAGCGTGAGTGAGCTGGTGTAATAAGCAACAAAGGACGGAATTGTTGCTGCCGCAGTGACACCACTGAGCAGCCAGACAACTCGCTTCGGGTTGGCAAAACTCGGCTTCATCAAAAGCCATGCCGTCAACAAAGAAGCAGCTATGCCCATCCATAAATGGATCGGGCCCGTGATCGCACCAGCTTGTGCTTCATTGAGATCAAAATTGCGCTGAAGAAATGGCGCGGTGAACCACATCAATCCCCATCCCCAGAACGCTGAAAGTCCACCGCCCATCATTCCGTGCAGGGCGGCTTTCTGAGTCAAAAGAAACTTTAGGGTCTCCTTTAACGTGGGCGTGTCATTGCTGGAGACTGCATCCAACCGCCCGCGTGCAGGTTCCTTGATAGTCAACATGATGACTACCGCCAATACTATTCCAGGCACACCAAGCGCTAGAAAAGCGGAACGCCAGCCATAAACTTGGCTGATTGCACCTGCTGTGTCTGCACCAAGATAAGCCCCAAGTGGCGCACCGAGAGCGAAAATAGTCATAGCCATCGGGCGACGTGCCGCCGGAAAATAGTCAGCAATGATCGAATTGGATGGCGGTGTTCCACCTGCCTCACCAATACCAACACCGATGCGGGCGAGCAAAAGTTCCATAAAATTCCGCGACATTCCGCAAAGAGCGGTCGCCGCCGACCAGGCCGTAATGGAAATTGCTAGCAGATTTCGTCGATTTTTGCGATCCGCTAGCCACGACAAGGGAATGCCCATTGTTACATAGAACAGCCCGAGCGAAATACCTCCGACCAATCCAATGCCAAAATCGGTCAGTTGCATCTCAGTTTTTATCTGCTCTTGCACTTGCGAAAAAACGTAGCGGTCCGCGATGCTGATTGTATAAACCAGCATCATGATGATCAGGACATACCAACGCTGCCCAAGCGACGATACGTCATCTGCCTTTACCGGTGCGCTCGGTGCATTGCTCGCCATATTCATTCCCCTCAAGTTGCCGACAGTTCCGGCCCTAATATGTTGCGCAGTGGATCAAGATAGGCGCTGAAATGCTCCCACTGATCGACCCCGCTTTTGAAAATTGGTTGGCGCACCTGTTCTGAGCTTGCTGTGCGCACCGCGCGTTCGGTCTGATGAAAATCGATACAAGATTGCTCAAACGCAAGGCCGCAAAAATCGAGCAGCCTGCGGACCTGTGTTTCAAGGTCGGAAACAACATCCTCATATTGAACACGCAAGATTTTGCCCGGCAGAACCGCATCAAAATGGGCCATGAGCGCGACATAATCTTTGTAATAATGGCCGATTTCTTCCAGGCCATAAGTGAATTCCTGACCCTCTGCGAACAGCTGTTTAAAACCGCTAAAACAACATCCCATCGCGCCGCGCCGCGCATCAATGATTTTTGCATTGGGCAAGATCGTATGAATCAAACCAATATGCCGGAAATTGTTCGGCATCTTGTCGATGAAATACGGCCTGCCTTTTTTGCGGTGAATCATCGTATCGCGGATATAGGCGTCGCCAAATTCGTTCAGCTCGTCATGGCTCAATTCGCCCAAATTTGCCGGATACCGCGCTTCTTCATCAATCCGCCTGCGGCCATCCAATTTGTGCGCAAGCGCCAATATATTAGGCAGCTCCATCGTGCCTTCAACCTGACTGTGCGATGCAAGTATTTGTTCGAGCAAAGTTGAGCCCGCACGCGGTAGGCCCAAAATAAAGACCGGATCCTTGGCCGCGCAGCCCCCGCCTTGCGCATGCGCGAAAACATCGGTGGTACAATGCGCGATCTGCGCCTCAATTTCTTTTGATATCCGCCGCCAGTCATAGCCGACCTCGTCGCGTTTCAAACGGTTGCCGCGTTCATAATATGCGAACGCATCGGCATAGTCGCCTTGATCCTCCAATGCTTTGCCAAGCGCAAAGCACAAATGATACCGGTCGGCCAATTGCGTAGAGCTGGCGGCCTCCATTTCACGCATCGCCGCTATTTGCGTTGCGTCAAACCGATAGGTTTTCAGGTTCGCCAAACTCCAATAGGCATCGCCGAAATCGGGTTTAATCCGGTACGCTCTGGTATAAGCCTCAATCGCTTCGGCCTGACTGCCCGTGGTTTTCAGCGCATGGCCCAAGGTAAGATGTATCGAGGGATTATTCGGAACTTTTTGCGCACGCTCGCGGTATATGGTCAGCGCTTCATCAAAATTGCCAACAACCAGATTCTGGTTGGCGTAAAGCATTTCGATCGGCGGACTATCGGGGGCCTTCACCCGCAACAACGCGGCCTGTTCCAATGCCTTATCAAATTTTTGTCGTTTATTGAGGACGTTGACATAATCCATGTGCGCGCCGTTGTTATCGGGTTCCAACACAATCGCGGATTCAAGCAGGAACTCCGCTTCATCGAACGAATTAAACTTAATCCCTATGTCTGCCAAAAATCGGATGGCTTCAACATGATGGCCTTTTGTCTGCAAAAAATGCCGACAAATATTCTCTGCCTTTACCAGGCGCCCTTCTTGAATAAGGCTAGCAACACTTTGTAATTCAAGGGGAAGATCTGTCAAATAGCTATATTGCGCTTCGGCAAATTCGGCCATTTCGACCCTGCCTTCGTTAAAGTTGATGTCGGCCAGCATTTTCCAGCTACCCGGCAACGCCGCATTCTGCGTTACCGCCGCCTGATACGCCAAAAATGCGTCATCAATCCGGCCCATATCACGCAGCAGGTGCCCGCGTTCTTGATACGCGCGGCCATTGGTTGAATCGGCTTCGATCAAACGATCAATCGCCGCAACTGAAGTATCATAATTTTTCTGCAAGCGCAATGAAACGGCCAAAATATACAGCGCGTCTTTGTTGCCTTCGTCCAAAAGCAGCGCGGCATTGCACAGCGACACCGATTTCGCATATTCACCGCTTTGCACCAGCGCGCGGGCGCGAGCGACTTCAAACTCCGGTACTTTGCCTTCAGGTACCGACTGCATCACCATTATCTCTCCCATCGCACTGCACCGTCACACGCTATAATTTTGCTGCAGTGTTTGGGGCACATTAATCCAGCCACTTTAATCGGGCCACAATATTCGGATTTGTCTCAATGGAAATAAGATTATGCAAAAATCAAACCGCTGCATCAAATTAAGCGAGTCTATCCCTGAATAGATCCAGAAATAGACTCGCTCGGTGGTGCTTACATTTTGAATGATGCGCGCAGGCCAAATGTCCGCGGCCGCGATGTGGTGACGCGAAGTTCGCCGTCATTTCCGCTGCGGAACAATTCAGGACGCTCATCGGTCAGGTTTTCGGCAAACAGCTCAAGCCCCCATTGATCCTTGCCCGCGCCCAGCGCAAAGCTGACCGTGTTATAGGAACGCTGCGGCAATGATGCGGGTATCGGCGAAACAACATCGCCTGGGCGCACCGTGACACCGTTATATGTGACCGTTGGTCCGGAATAACGAATGTCCACGTTGCTGATGGTCGAAGAGATCGTCTTGCCAACATGGTTAAACGCACCCTGAACATAAGGCCGCAAACCCGATGCCAGTTCGGTTTCGTAACGAAGCCGGACATTACCTTGGAATTTGGGGCTCAACGCCAACGGCGAACCGATGGGATTAATAACCTGAGTATTTTGCAACAGGCGCTTAATTTCTGAGTCATTGAATGAGAATGCAGCATTGAATGTCAAATCGCTGGTTGCACGCCAAACAATATCGCCCTCAACGCCGCGAATACGTGCATCGGTTAGGTTTGTGGTAAAGGTCTGGTTAGAGATATTCTGGTCAAAAACGGTTTGTTGAATGGCGGTCCAATCAATTTGATAGGCCGCAAAGTTTAATTGCAATGTCCGGTCCAATAACGAGAATTTGCCGCCGATTTCATAGTTCTTAACCTCATCGGGGGCATATTGTCCCAACCGATTGAAATCAGCCTGTGTTGGACATGTTGCGGTCCCCACACGGCAAGGGCGGCGGTTAAATCCACCAGGCCGGAAACCTTCCGAATAGGTCGCATAAATCAGCGAGCCGCCACCAAATTTATAAGTAACGTTGCCCTTAAACAACACACCATTATATTTCGCCGGCGATATATCCGCATATAGCGTATTCAAGTTGGCCGATACGCCGTAAAATTGGGGTGGGACAGCAGCCGCAGTGTAAGTTCCGGTTGCCGGATTATAGATGCCCCGCGACACACCATCAAAACTCGTATTTGACGCGCCGTTAATGCCAGCGCGGGTATTATAATAACGCGCGCCCCCTGTTACGGTTAACGCATCGGGGATAACATCAAATGATGCCTCACCATAAATCGCGAATTGTTTATCCAAGCGCCGCACATCGTTGAAAAATCCGACCGCCACTGGACGGGCATTTGGATCATTAGGTTGCGTAACAGGATTTGGCGCGCGTGTATAAATAAAGCCCGCTGCCTGCTGCAAATACGACCAATCCGTATTATCGAGCAGCACGCTTTTGTCGTAAAATAATCCTGCCGTGCCGCGTATACGTGATTCAGCCGGCGTCGTAATGCGCAGCTCGTGCGTGTTGCGCTTTGTCTGGTTGCGCACTTGGTAACTTTTATTCGGGGTATAGCATGTGTTCCCGCGCGCTGGGTTGGCATAATAGACGCCTGCGTCGCATTCATAATAAGGCACATACAGGCCGATGTTGGAATATGATGCGTAATCCGCCTTTTGCACTGCATTATGCTTTAGATATGAGCCGGCGTAAATCACATCGAGGAAGCCCAGCCGACCATTAACCGTTACGGTGGACAGATTAAACCTGTCGCGCAATGTGTTCTCGTTAAATTGCGTGACCTGCAAGTCGCCAACGCCAGGTTCATAATCGAACACGCCATCGGTGTCCAAATTTTGCCGTGCGTGCATCAGGTCAATCGACCAATCGTCGTTGACCTTGAATGTCGCCGCGATCCGTCCGCCAGCATAGACCGCGTCGTTATAGTTTTCTTCGACAAAGCGGTCGTTGTTTATCGATTGGCGAATTGGCGCGTTATAGTTGCTGCCCGTGCAGTTAACCACCCCGGCGCAAGATTGCAGCGCCCGGCGGACAAGCAGCGGGTTACCGGTGGGCAGACGCCCTGCGATACCCACATTGCCATTAAACGGCAGCTGATATGTTGCCGCCACATTGTCGATATATCCGCCCTGCCGATCGGTGTAAGCAACCAACCGAACCGCAAATCGGTCTTCGATTATCGGGACATTGATATATCCATGGCCGCCCGTGCTTTCATCACCGCTTTTGGTAAAGGAGTAGCTGCCGTTAAATCCTGCTTGGAAATCTTTTAGATTGGGCTTGTTCGTGATGTAACGGATGGCACCGCCCATGGCGCTCGCGCCAAATAATGTGCCCTGCGGTCCGGCGAGCACCTCGACGCGTTCCAAATCAACTGCGTATAGATCAAGGTTACGTCCGACGAGCGAACCCGGCGCATCGTTGATGTACAGTGCGACGCTTGGTGCCGATCCGGCCGTACCCGAAATTTGCGCACCAGGTGTATCGGTGGACAGCCCGCGGATATAAATTGATGAAGCGCCTGGTCCGCGTGATGCTGTACGGACATTGGGCAGAAACTCGACGAGCTTTTCAAAATTCGTCACGTTCAAATCGGCAAGCGCGTCGCCGCCGAGTGCCTGAATAGCCAGAGGAATTTTGTTCGCCGATTCTTCCCGCCGCGTGGCGGTAACGACAATGTCAGCAATCGCGCGATCATTCTCAGCCGCCGCCTCTTGGGCAAAGGCAGGCGTAGCGCCAGCACCCAACGACGCCAGTACAAATACTGCTGTAGAAATTTTTAGATAATTTTTCATTTTCATCCCCTTTGTCACCCCTCATCAACGCGAGGGCTTGAATTCTCCGAGATCCAGACTGAAACTGGAGCACAAGACAAACAACTGACCAGATTTTCTTGATTGGTAAAATATTTTCCGCAACCAATCACATCATCTACATATTGCGATAAGAACGCCTAATATAGTGCACGCTCGATAGAACGGTGAGCAATCCATCGCTACGCGATCCACGAGAGAAAGTTGAGGGGTGACTATATGCATTTAGAACCGGTTTTTGTTTTGTTGATCGCTTGCGAAGACCGCAAGGGTATCGTTGCCGCTGTGGCAAATTCGATTGCCAGCCAAGACTGCAATATTGTTCAAAACTCGCAATATGGTGACAAGAATACTGGCCAGTTTTTCATGCGCGTTGCAATTTCCTGTCCCATCGCAATGACCGCAGAAAGTTTTGGCGAGGCTTTTATGCCCGTTGCAACCGCGTTTCGGCTGGACTGGCGTATCCACGATCTGCGTAAAAAACTGCGTGCAATGATTATGGTTAGTCAGGGCGGCCACTGTTTGAATGACCTGCTTTACCGGACATCGGCGAAACGGTTGCCGATGGAGGTGACCAGCATCGTGTCCAACCATTTGAATTGGGAGCGCCGCGCACAGCATGAGGGCATCGCGTTCCACCATTTGCCGATCACCCCCGAAAACAAACTCGATCAAGAGGCCAAGCTGTTGGCGATGGTAGAGGAACAGCAAGTCGATTTGATTATTCTGGCCCGGTACATGCAAGTGCTGTCGGATCAGCTTTGCCGTAAGCTTGATGGCCGCGTTATCAACATCCATCATAGCTTCCTACCCGGATTTAAGGGGGCAAAACCATATCACCGCGCCTATGAACGCGGCGTCAAAATGGTGGGGGCGACCGCGCATTATGTAACCCCCGATCTCGATGAAGGCCCTATCATCACGCAGGACGTGTCAATCGTGGACCATGCCGATACGGTCGATGATTTGATTGCACAGGGCCAAGATACCGAAAGCCGCGTGCTGGCAAAGGCCGTTAAATTGCATCTTGAACACCGGGTAATGCTCAATGGCTCCCGCACAATCGTGTTCAAGTAGCAGCGCCAAAATGTCACGAGAACAGGCCCTGCTCGCTGCGCTCGACACGCTCGGCATTGCATGGAAGATGCACGAGCATGAAGCCGTTTTTACCGTTGAGGCGAGCGCTCAGCTGCACAAAGACATTGCAGGCGCGCATACCAAAAACCTGTTTTTGAAAGATGCGGGCGGGCAATTTTGGCTGGTCACCGCGCCGCACGATGCAAGGATTGATTTGAAGGCGTTGCCTGCCGTTATTGGCGCAAGAAAAGTCAGCTTTGGCAAAGCCGACGATATGGAGCGATTGTTGGACGTGTCGCCGGGGTCAGTCACGCCGCTTGCTGCGTATAACGACGAAGAAGGCGGCGTAAAAATAGTGCTGGATGCGCGGTTGGCTGATGCAAATTGTGTCAATATTCACCCCTTGCGCAATACGGCCACTCTGGGGCTATCGGGTTCAGATCTGACCGCGTTTTTAACGCAGCACGGCCATGCGCCGCTGATCGCGCAAATGCCGGAATCATCATGAGCGTCAGCGTCTTCGAGCTTTTCAAAATTGGTATTGGGCCGTCAAGTTCGCACACGATTGGGCCAATGATCGCAGCGCACCGGTTTTGCTTGTGGCTGGACGATAAGCACTTTATTTCAAACACTTGTTTCATATCAGTCGACCTGTATGGATCGCTTGCTTTGACTGGCAAGGGACACGGCACGGATACGGCGCTGATTCTTGGCCTTGGGGGCGCACAGCCCATTAGCGTTGATATCGACGGTGTCCCTGTGGCAATTGCTGCGGTAAAAGAAAGTAAGCGGGCCCTGCTGCTTGAAAAATATCCGGTGGCCTTTGATCCCGCCACTGACATCCGGTATCATCAGCGGCAGCGGCAGCCGTTTCACAGCAATGCGATGGCATTCGAGGCCCGCGATGCGCACGGCGAGATAATCGCGCGCCGCCTATATTATTCGGTTGGTGGCGGCTTTGTCGTTGATGAAGAGGAAGCCGGAAGCAATTCATTGCTGATTGACCAAACCCCAGTTCCTTATGCATTTGAATCCGGCAATGAATTGCTCGCGCTGAGTAACAAATTGGGAATTAGTTTTGCCGAACTGGTTATGGCCAATGAATCCGCGCGAATGCCAGCGGCTGAGGTAGAGGCTGGATTGGACGCAATTGCCGCCGCCATGTCGGGGAGCATCGACCGAGGTTGCAAACAAGAGGGCGTTCTGCCCGGCGGGCTGCACGTCAAGCGACGCGCACCATGCCTGACGCGTGAACTTGCCGCACGGCAGGAGGCCAATCTGAACGATCCCCTTGCGATACTGGACTGGATCAACCTTTGGGCGATGGCCGTGAATGAGGAAAACGCCTCAGGCGGCCGTGTGGTTACGGCACCGACAAATGGTGCTGCTGGAATCATTCCTGCGGTAATCCGCTTTCATGATCGCTGTTACCGGGGGACGACAGAAACGCGGCGTATATTTCTGCTAACCGCAGCGGCCATAGGAACGCTTTACAAAAAAAATGCTTCGATATCAGGGGCGGAGGTTGGATGCCAAGGTGAAGTTGGCGTGGCGTGTTCAATGGCGGCGGCAGGTTTAACAGCGGCGCTGGGCGGGACCAATGCGCAGATTGAAAATGCCGCCGAAATCGGAATGGAGCATAATTTAGGGCTGACCTGCGATCCGGTTGGCGGCCTCGTGCAAATCCCGTGTATTGAACGCAATGCCATGGGCGCTGTCAAAGCGATTGATGCATCGCGGTTGGCTATGATGGGGGATGGATCGCACATGGTCAGTCTCGATAAAGTTATCGAAACCATGCGTCAGACTGGCCTTGATATGCGAGATAAGTATAAAGAGACATCGAAAGGCGGTTTGGCCGTCAATGTCGTTGAATGTTGATCAGGAGAAGAACATATGAAAACCCGCGCCGCCGTTGCTTTTGAAGCAAAAAAACCTCTGGAAATTGTCGAGCTTGACCTTGAAGGTCCGAGAGCGGGCGAGGTGCTGATCGAGATCAAGGCGACGGGTATTTGCCACACCGATGCTTATACTTTGGACGGATTGGACAGCGAGGGCCTGTTCCCCAGCGTCCTAGGCCATGAAGGCGCGGGCATTGTTCGCGAGGTTGGCGCAGGCGTCACGTCGGTAAAGCCCGGCGATCATGTTATCCCGCTCTACACCCCCGAATGCCGCAAATGCAAAAGCTGCCTATCGGGAAAGACCAACCTGTGTACAGCCATCCGCGCGACGCAGGGCAAGGGATTGATGCCAGACGGAACGTCGCGATTCTCGTATAAGGGTCAGACGATCTATCATTATATGGGATGCTCGACCTTTTCGAACTTTACCGTATTGCCCGAGATTGCGGTTGCCAAAATCCGCGAGGACGCGCCGTTTAACAGCGCTTGCTATATCGGTTGCGGCGTGACCACGGGCGTCGGCGCGGTTACCAACACCGCCAAAGTCCAGCCGGGCGATAATGTCATAATCTTTGGGCTGGGCGGTATAGGCCTGAATGTGCTGCAAGGTGCAAAAATGGCGGGCGCGAACATGATCATCGGCGTCGACATCAATCCAGACCGAGAGGAATGGGGCAAGAAATTCGGGATGACACATTTCGTCAATCCCAAGGACGTGGACGGCGACATCGTCGCGCATTTGGTGGCGCTGACCGATGGCGGCGCAGAATATACCTTTGACTGCACGGGCAACACCACGGTGATGCGGCAAGCATTGGAGGCATGCCACCGCGGATGGGGCACCAGCATCATCATCGGGGTGGCGGAAGCAGGCAAAGAGATTAGCACGCGTCCGTTTCAGCTCGTCACGGGCCGCAATTGGCGCGGGACAGCGTTTGGTGGAGCGAAAGGACGCACCGACGTGCCCAAAATCGTGGATTTGTACATGGACGGCACGATTCAAATCGATCCGATGATAACGCATGTGCTGACGCTCGACGAAATTAACAAGGGCTTCGATCTGATGCATGCAGGCGAGAGCATCCGCAGCGTCGTTGTGTTCTAAATGGCAACAATAGCTGACATTGTGGCCGATCATGCGGCACGAGAGGGGCCGCTATTGCCGATCCTGCACGACGTTCAGCGTGCATTCGGCCATATCAGCGAAGATGCGATGCGCGAGATTGCAGGCGTGCTCAACCTAACCCGCGCCGAGGTTTATGGCGTCGTCAGTTTCTACCATGACTTTCGCAAAGAAGCTGAGCCGCGCCCGGTCATTAAATTGTGCCGCGCAGAATCGTGCAAAGCGCGCGGCGTCGAGGCGCTGGTACCGATTGCAGACGCGCAAAGCCGCGTAAAAGTGGAGACGGTATACTGCCTTGGCCTATGCTCGGTTGGACCAGCGGCAATGGTTGGCGGCAATGTCTATGCCCGGTTAAACCCAGAGCGGTTAACGCAATTGATGGCCGCGATATGAAGGTTCGGATATCCGATGATTCCTTGGCACTGGCATGCGGCGCGGACGCCGTGGCCGATGCATTTACGGCGGCTGGCGCCAAAGTCGAGCGCGTTTCCAGCTGGGGCATGCACTGGCTGGAACCGATGGTTGACGTCGATGGGATCGGCTTTGGTCCGGTCACTCCCGCCGATATTCCCACGATTTTGGACGGAACAGCAAAAAACATTGGCCGCATCGAACACCATCCCTTCATTGCCAAACAGACCCGGCTGACATTCGCGCGCGCCGGAAAAACGCGTGCTACCTCGATGGATGATTATTACGCTACCGACGGTTGGCGCGGCCTTGCCAAAGCCCGTGAAATTGGGCCCGAGGCGATAGTCGAAACGGTGCTGGCATCGGGGCTGCGCGGACGCGGAGGCGCTGGATTCCCCGCTGGCATTAAATGGAAAACTGTTTCTGCTGCTGGCGCTGGCGCTGGCGGTATTGCCGATCAAAAATACATTGTCTGCAATGCCGACGAAGGCGACAGCGCCACATTTGCCGACCGCATGGTGATGGAGGGCGACCCGTTCATGCTGATCGAGGGCATGGCAATTGCCGGCCTGGCCGTTGGCGCGAACAAGGGATATGTCTATATCCGGTCCGAATATCCGCATGCCATTGCGAAAATGGAAGCCGCCATTGCCGCATGTGCGCACTTGATCGCGCCATTTGCCGTTGAGGTCCGTGTCGGCGCGGGGTCGTATGTATGCGGCGAAGAAACTTCTTTGCTCAATAGTTTAGAGGGTAAACGCGGCGAAGTGCGGGCCAAGCCGCCATTGCCTGCGTTGGAAGGGCTGTTTGGCAAACCTACCGTGGTCAACAATGTCCTGACGCTGGCCGCTGTGCCGTGGATATTGACGCATGGCGGCGATGCCTATGCCGCATTTGGCATGGGCCGGTCGAAGGGCACTATGCCTGTTCAAATTGCTGGAAACGTCAAACATGGCGGGCTGTTCGAGGTCGCGTTTGGCATAACGCTTGGCGAATTGGTCTATGACATTGGCGGAGGTACAGACACAGGCCGTCCGGTTCGCTGCGTTCAGGTCGGTGGGCCGCTGGGCGCGTATATCCCGCCCGATCAATTTGACCTGCCGTTTGATTATGAAGCATTCGCCGCTGCCGATGCCTTGATTGGTCATGCCGGAATTACGGTGTTTGATGATACCGTCGACATGGCGCAAATGGCGCGGTTTGCGATGGAGTTTTGTGCCGCCGAAAGCTGCGGAAAATGTACCCCGTGCCGATTGGGCAGCACACGCGGATTGGAAACAATGGATCAGATTATCGCAGGCAAAAATGTCGAGGCCAATTTGGAATTGATCGCCGACCTGTCCGATACGATGAAATTTGGATCGCTGTGCGCATTGGGCGGTTTCACACCGTATCCCGTGATGTCGGCGATTAAGCATTTCCCCGAAGATTTCCGGTGAGGCGGCTTGGCGCAATCATTGCGGGCGGCAAAGCGTCACGTTTTGGCGGCGACAAACCCGCGGCGTTGCTGAACGGACGGACATTGATTGACCATGTGGCGGGTGGGCTGCGCGGCCAAACCCACCATATGATTATTTGCGGTCGGCATTCGGCGGACCTTGAGTTCGTGGCCGACCATCCGTCGCCTGATTTGGGGCCATTGGGCGGGCTGAATGCGGCATTGCTATACGCATGTGAACATGGGTTTGATGCTGTGGTGACGGCGGGCTGCGATGTCTTGCCTGTTCCGCAAATGCCGGAAACAACGGATACCGATGCCGCGATGTTTTTAGACGGCCATTATCTTTTCGGAATATGGCCGGCATCATTGGCCCGTTTGTTGGAGGTACATCTTGCTAGCCAATCCGACTATTCCATGCGGCGGTGGATTGCCGTTACCGGCGCGCAGTCTTTTGCGGCCAATATGCGTCATTACAATCTGAATACCAAAGCGGACTTGGCGCAATATGCCGCCACTTTGCAGGCCGGGTCCGCATGACAATTCCCAAGTACAATTTCGGCATTTTGGTGTAAGGATGCACATATGACATATCAGCCACAAGATGATTTCGGCACGCCCGTCAGCTGTTCGGCTGAAATGGTCAGCTGCGTTATTGATGGGCGCGCGGTGTCGGTGCCAATGGGCACGAGCGTCATGCGCGCCGCTGCGTTGCAGGGAACCGCAATTCCAAAATTGTGCGCCACCGATACGATGAACAGCTTTGGTTCCTGCCGCTTATGCCTTGTTGAGATTGACGGGCGGAAGGGAACGCCAGCCAGTTGCACAACGCCGGTTGAATCCGGCATGGTCATCCGCACGCAAACGCCGCATTTGCAAAAACTGCGCAAGGGCGTGATGGAGCTTTATATCTCCGATCATCCGCTTGATTGCCTGACTTGCGCAGCAAATGGTGACTGCGAATTGCAAGATCAGGCAGGCGCGGTCGGTTTGCGCGACGTGCGTTATACGGCGGATGCGACGCATTTGGGACAGCCCAAGGATCACTCCAATCCCTATTTTGATTTCGATCCCAGCAAATGCATCGCCTGCTCGCGCTGCATCCGTGCGTGTGATGAGGTGCAAGGCACGCTGGCCCTGACGATGGAGGGACGCGGCTGGGATTCCAAAATTTCTGCCGGATTGGCGAGCGACGATTTTCTAGGCAGCGAATGCGTATCGTGCGGCGCATGTGTGCAAGCGTGCCCGACCGCGACACTGATTGAAAAGAAAGTGGTCGAAATCGGCACGCCGGAACGCAGCGTCGTGACCACATGCGCCTATTGCGGCGTGGGATGTACCTTTCGCGCCGAAATGCGCGGCGAACAGGTTGTTCGCATGGTTCCGTATAAAGAGGGCAAGGCCAATCGCGGCCATAGCTGCGTCAAGGGGCGTTTTGCGTGGGGCTATGCGCAGCATCAGGACCGCATGCTGAAACCCATGATCCGTGCATCAATTAATGATCCATGGCGGCAGGTAGAATGGGATGAGGCCTTTGCCTATACAGCATCTGAATTGGCACGGATAAGTGCAAAATATGGCCGCCATGCGCTGGGCGGGATCACATCCAGCCGCTGCACCAACGAAGAAACGTTTCTGGTGCAAAAACTGGTGCGCGCCGGATTTGGCAATAACAATGTTGATACCTGCGCCCGGGTTTGCCATTCCCCCACCGGATATGGATTGAAAACGACATTCGGCACCAGCGCGGGGACGCAGGATTTTGACTCGGTCGAGGACAGCGATGTCATCCTAATTATCGGTGCAAATCCAACCGACGGGCATCCGGTATTTGCCAGCCGGATGAAACGGCGGCTGCGGTCAAAAGGCGGAAAGCCGGGTGCCAAGCTGATCGTTATTGACCCGCGCCGAACCGACATTGTCCGTTCGCCGCATATCGAAGCGCAGTTTCATCTGCCGCTGCGTCCCGGCACAAATGTGGCGGTACTGACCGCGATGGCGCATGTGATTGTGACCGAGGGTTTGGCGGACGAGGCGTTTATTAAGGAACGCTGTGACTGGGATGAATATAGCCACTGGGCCGAATTTGTTTCGCTGGAACGCAATAGCCCGGAAAACCTTCAACCCGTAACATTGGTCAACGCCGAAGACTTGCGCGGCGCGGCACGGTTGTTTGCCAGTGAGAAAAATGGCGCGATCTATTATGGTCTTGGCGTGACTGAACATAGTCAGGGCAGTTCAACCGTAATGGCCATTGCCAATTTGGCGATGGCAACGGGCAATATCGGGCGGCGCGGTGTCGGCGTAAATCCGTTGCGCGGACAGAATAACGTACAAGGTGCCTGCGACATGGGCAGTTTCCCGCATGAACTGTCTGGTTACCGCCACATCAGCGATGCGGGGGCCCGCCGTCTGTTTGAAAATGACTGGGGCGTCGCGCTCGATCCTGAACCCGGCCTGCGCATTCCCAATATGCTGGACGCCGCCGTCGATGGTGTGTTCAAGGCGTTATATGTGCAGGGCGAGGATATTCTACATTCCGACCCCAATACCAAACATGTATCCGCCGGATTGGCGGCAATGGAATGCGTGATTGTCCACGACCTGTTCCTGAACGAAACCGCGCATTACGCGCATATTTTCTTGCCTGGATCGACTTTCTTGGAAAAGAACGGCACCTTCACCAACGCCGAACGGCGCATACAGCCAGTGCGCAAGGTTATGACCCCAATGAACGGCCTTGAGGATTGGGAAGTAACCCAGCGAATTGCCCAGGCCATGGGGCTGGACTGGAACTATAGCCATCCGTCCGAAATCATGGACGAGATTGCGCGGCTAACCCCGACATTTGCCGGTGTGTCGTTTGACCGCCTTGATGAATTGGGATCTTTACAATGGCCCGTGACCGACGAAGTGCCCGATGGATCGCCGATCATGCATGTTGACGGCTTTGTGCGCGGCAAGGGCAAGTTCGTGGTCACTGATTATGTGCCGACCGATGAAAAAACCGGCCCGCGCTTTCCGTTATTGCTCACCACCGGGCGTATATTGTCGCATTACAATGTGGGCGCGCAAACGCGGCGCACCGAAAATGTCGTGTGGCATCCCGAAGACTTGCTGGAAATTCATCCCGTCGACGCCGAAGATCGCGGTATCAAAACCGGCGACTGGATTAAATTGGCCAGCCGTGCGGGCGAAACCACTTTGCGGGCGGAGGTCACCGACCGTGTTGCGCCCGGCGTCGTTTACACCACGTTCCACCACGCCGTAACGCAGGCGAATGTTGTGACCACCGATTATAGCGATTGGGCAACGAATTGCCCCGAATATAAAGTGACAGCGGTGCAAATCAGCGCGTCCAATGGCCCAACTGATTGGCAAGAAGAGTATGAAGCATTGTCCGAACGCTCGCGCCGGATCGCCACTCAGGTTCCCGCTGAATGAACACGACCGAACGTTTGGTGTATATGGCAAACCAGATCGCAACCAATCTTGCGACCGATGACGATCCGATTGCCGCCATCGCCGAACATATTCAGTTGTTTTGGGACCCGCGCATGAAACAGATGATTTTCGAAAATGGCGGTGCAGGCTTGTCGCCCCCGGCCGCTGCGGCAATCAATCGGCTTTCCGAAGCGTACAATGCCATCTGAGCCAGGTTCAAGCCGCATCGAATTTGCGGTGTTAAAGCCCGGCGAGGTGGCAAGCATGCAAACCGAACGCGCGATCATTATTGAAACGCCAATCGCGATTGAGTTTAACGGCATCGGTTATGCCGTAATGATGGCAACGCCGATTGACCTATATGATTTTGCGATTGGGTTTTGTCTTTCGGAACAATTGATCGATAACGCCGCACAAGTTTTGGCAATTGATACGCATCAGGCCGAAACAGGATGGGTCTTGCGCATTCAACTGCCGCCAGAAAAACTGCAAAAAGTCGTCGCGCGCGCGCGTCAGCGTGTTTCCGAAAGCAGCTGCGGCCTGTGCGGTATGGATAATTTGGACGAAGTAATGCGGCCATTGCCCGATGTGACCGCACAGATTGACGTGCCCAATACATCGGTTTTTGCTGCATTAGCGATGCTGCGCGCGCACCAGAAACTAAATGCCGAAACTGGCGCTGCGCATGCCGCCGCATTTTGCGCGCCCGATGGTTCGATTTTGATGACGCGCGAAGATGTTGGCCGTCATAATGCACTCGACAAGCTGATTGGTGCGCTGGCCAACGCCCAAATGGACGTGTCGGCGGGCTTTATCCTGTTGACGGCGCGGTGCAGTTTTGAGCTGGCGCAAAAGGCGATTTCGGCAAATTGCGGCGTGCTGGTCACAATTTCGGCGGCGACCGATCTGGCCATCAATATCGCCGCCAAACATAAACTTCGTTTGATTAGCCTGGCGCGGCCTGATGGGGCGCTATGCGCAATGCCGCAAAACGATTGATTAGCCAACTGCGGAACATCGAAATCGCTGGATCCGCCAAATCGTCGGCATGGAGTTTCAGATAATAGCCATAGCCATCCTCGATCACTGCATCAAACGGCATAACCAACTGGCCATCGGCGATTTCGCGTGCGAACATGTCTATATCACCCAGAAACACGCCATTTGCCGTCATTGCATATTGTGCTGCGGAAATCGCGGTATCGAATGCCAATCCGCCATGCGTTGGCACGTTTAGTGCCGTTTGCCGCAAATATGCCGTCCACAGCAAATCACGCGGCTCGCCATTTAGTTTGAGGTGGAGTAATTCGTGGTGCATCAAAAACTCTTGCAACGAGCTGTCCTTTGCCGCCGTTGCCGTTGCTGGCGAACATAAGGGCGCAACCCGTACCATCCATAACAAGTCTGTAATCCGGTCATCGACATTGGGCCGGTCATAAGCGATCGCCATATCAAAATCAGTTGGCGGCAATCCGGTGACATGGGCGCTGGACACATCAAGGCGGATGTCGGGATTTTCGGCGTGAAAATCACGGAGCATCGGCAGAAATAGTTGCTGCAACAATGATGGCGGCACATGCAGACGCAGCGACCTGCCGATGACTTCATCGTCGCGAATCGCGTTCATCGTCTGTTCGATCCGGTCCAGGCATTTACTGATTACGGGCAACAATTCCTCACCCGCCGCAGTGAGTGACAGCCGGGATGCGTCGCGGTCAAATAACTGTTTGCCCAGCAACTCCTCCAACCCGCCGACGTGGCGGCTCATCGCGCTTTGCGAAACCGACAATGCCGATGCGCCGCCGGTAAAACTCAAATTTTGACCCACGGCTTCAAACGCCCGCAGAGCGTTTAGCGGAAGCCACCGGCGGTTAATTTTGTTCCGATTGGTGATGAAATCCTCCCTCAAACGCGCGCTGCGATTCTGTTACACCTAACTGCCCGACAATTTGATATAGGGCTATGCGAAAATGCGACTTTTACACAAAGCCGCAATGGCGCATCCCGAAAGGATGTAGAATAGCTGGGGTGAGGTTATGGATTTGGAGCGGATAAGCGCGTTGTTTAAACAGCGCCGAGCAGGGCATAGCCTGCCGCAGGATTTATATACGCAAACGGATATTTTCGATTTTGATATGGCCGCGATTTATGGCCGCAGCTGGTTGTTGGCCGGAATGGCATGTGAGCTGCCCAATGCGGGTAGTTATATTTCGCTGATGGTCGGCAAATGGCCGATACTTATCACCCGCGACAAAGAAGGCGTTATTCGCGCGTTCCATAATAGTTGCCGGCATCGCGGCTCGATGATTTGCCCACTGGGCAGCGGCACCGCGCCTAAGCTGGTTTGCCCTTACCACCGCTGGACATATGATCTGGACGGGTCATTATTTGCGGCGACACGGATGCCGGATGATTTTTAAAAAAGCGACCATGGCCTGAAATCGGTCGCGCTGGAAAATGTCGATGGTGCATTGTTTATTTGCCTCGCCGCAAACCCGCCTGCGTTTGACGAATTCAAAGCCAAGTTAGAAAAATACGCCGCGCCGCATCATTTCAAAGACACAAAGCTGGCATTTCAAAGCGTGCTCGTGGAAAACGCAAATTGGAAGCTAGTGATGGAAAACGCCCGCGAATGTTATCATTGCGCCGCCAGCCATCCCGAACTCGCAAAGACATTTCCGGTCGGCATGTCAAAGCATTTTGATAGCGGGCACGATGCACACGCACAGGCGTTCGAGGCCGCGATGGACACACAGGGCCTGCCGCATACACCGCAAGAGGGCCATTGGTGGCAAGTCGCTCGATTTGCCCTCAACCAAGATTGCGTCTCCATCTCGGCGAACGGCAAACATTTGTCTAAAAAGCTGATGTGTGATGCCAATGGCGGTGACATAGGCTCAATGCGCTGGGCGCTTGATCCGCATTGTTTTGCGCATGCAACCGCGGATCATATATTCATGTTTAGCGCGATGCCTGTGGGTCCAAATGAGACGCATGTTTACAGCAAATGGTATGTGCATAAGGACGCGGTGGAGGGCGCCGATTATGATGTCGATAGCTTGACCGATCTATGGACCAAAACAAATTTGGAAGATAAGGCATTGGCCGAAAACAATCAGATGGGCGTGAACAGTCCGGGCTATACGCCGGGGCCATATTCGCAGGAAGCCGAAATGCTGGCGCAGCGATTTACCGACTGGTATTGCGACAAGGCTCGAGATTACATTGCCCGAGATTATACTGATAGCCATGATTGATGCCCATGCCGATTGATCCAAAAAAAGGTTTGCGTCCAGAAACGCTCGCTGTCTCATATGGTTATGAACCGGAATTGGGCATGGGATCGGTCAAGCCGCCGATTTTCATGACGTCTACGTTCGTTTATCCATCGGCGCGCCATGCCAAGGACGTGCACGAAGCATTTTTTGATGGAACCGGACCGCAGGCGGGAAAGGCAGGTCACATTTATTCGCGGCTGGGGCATCCGGGGCTCGATTTTCTCGAAAAACGCCTTGCCGCAATTGATGGAGCAGAGGCAGCGGTGGCGTATAGCAGCGGAATGGCTGCGCATTCGAGCATCGCGCTTGCCTATGTCCGCCCCGGTGACAGTGTTTTGCATGGCCGCCCAATCTATGGCGGCGTCGACATGCTGTTTAACAATATCATGCCGCAATTCGGATCGCATGCGGCCGCCTATCTGGACGGCACCGATGCCGATGACGTCCGCGCCGCCGCAAAGCAGGCCGCCGCCAAAGGCCCGCTGAAACTTATCATCGCCGAAACCCCCGCCAATCCGACAGCGGCAATCGTTGATCTGGCGTTGATGGTCCAGATTGCAGAGGAAATCGGTGCGCAGCAGGGCCACCGTCCTCTGGTCGTTGTCGACAATACTTTGCTTGGCCCGTTTGCGCAGCGGCCGCTTGAACATGGCGTGGATCTGTGCATGACATCGCTGACCAAATATTGCGGCGGGCATAGTGACTTGCTGGCGGGCAGCATCAGCGGGTGCCGAGATCTGATCGATCATTTACGGATGCAGCGCACCACCTGGGGCAATCACCTTGATCCCTACACGTCATGGCTGGTGATGCGGTCGCTGGAATCAGTGCATGTTCGCACCGAACGCGCGATGGCCAACGCACGCACAGTTGCCGAATATCTGCGCGATCATCCCAAAGTCGCCGGCGTCACATATCTCGGTTTCCTAGCCGAAGGAACACGGCAGCGCGCGGTATATGACCGGCAATGCAAAGCGGCGGGATCAACATTTTCGTTTCACTTGCATGGCGGCGAGGACGAGGCGTTTCGCATGCTCGACAATTTGCGGCTGATGAAACTGGCCGTCAGCCTGGGCGGATCGGAAACACTAATTTGCCATTCGGCAAGCACCACGCATTATGCAGTTGCGCCCGAACAACGAATTGCAGGCGGCATTACCGATGGCACAATTCGGCTGTCGGTTGGCCTTGAACATGTGGATGATTTGATCGGTGATCTGGCGCAAGCATTGGAGGCGGTTTGATGGAGCTTAATTTTACGGGCACTGACCTGTGCGCAGTCGGTGGCACACGCTCGCCTGCCGACGCGCATTATGACGTTGTGGTTATCGGCGCAGGGCCAAGCGGTATTGCCGCTGCTATCGAAGCTGAGCAGGCCGGATCGACGGTGCTGCTTGTCGATGAAAATCCTGTTTCAGGCGCATTGATGGGCAATGACGTACCACTATATTTCGGCGGACGGATGACCGCAGCGACGCAGAACAGCGAACGCATGTTGGAGGTGGTTTTCACTTCGATGCCCGCGTTAGAAACGGCGATAGAGGCGGGCGTGGAGGTGCAGCTCGGCGTCAGCGCATGGGGCGTATATCGCAACGGCCCCGGCGTCGCCAGCCTGCCCCAACAAGTCGTTGGCCTCGCGGATGCCGAACGATCATGGCTGGTCGGCTTTGACAAGATTGTGCTGGCAACCGGCGCGCGCGATTTGGCGATGGCGTTTCCGGGCTGGGATCAGCCAGGCGTGATGGGTGCAGCTGCGCTGCAGATGTTGATAACGCGCTATGATGCGTTTTCTGGGCGGCGCATTCTGCTGCTCGGCTCGCACGATCTCGCACTCGAAACCGCATTGCTCGCCCACGCACACGCAATTGAGGTCACGGCGTTAATCGAGCTACGCGATATACCGCAGGGCAACTCCGCGTTGGTCGACAAAGTAATCGCTGCGGGCATCGCTATCCATTGCGGTCAGACGATCGGACAAGCCAAAGGCGGGATTAACGGCGTTGAAAGCGCCATTTTGTCGGGCGGGGCGGAAATCGCGTGTGACACAATTTGCGTTGCCATTGGGCTTGTGCCTTCCATCGAACTGGTTGATGCGATGCACGGCCCGCGCGCGCTTAATGCCATGCGCGGCGGCTACATTCCGGCGGGCGAACCTAAAGTCACCGCCATCGGCGATTGTGCGGGGATAAACGACACTGGGTTCGACCATATCGCTTACCGGATGGACTGGATGCGCGCGTTGTCCGCAGTGAGCGCTGACGACACGATAATATGTCAATGTGAAGAGGTAACCCGCGCCGACCTGATCGGTGTGCAGCCACCCAATTACCTGTCCCGCCCGGCTCCAATGTGCGCGCGCTCGCTTGAAACGTTGTTGGAGGACGGCCCCGCCAATCCCGATCAGATCAAGCGCCTCACCCGCGCGGGAATGGGCGTCTGCCAAGGACGCCGGTGCCGCGATCAGGTGGCGATGCTGCTGGCGCTGGAGTCGAGCACTCCCTTTGGCACGATCCCGCTGGCGACGCACCGCGCACCGGCTCGTCCTCTGCCGCTGAAAATCATGGCAGACTGGCAGGAGCCTGCGGCCATGGATGCAGCGTGGGATGTGTGGTTTGGCATTCCAACGGCATGGGTTCCGCACGAAGACATCGGCACAGTGCACGAGGATGAGCATCGCCAAATGCTCTATACGGGGATGTACGAATGAGCGGGTCAGAAGTTGTCATCGTCGGCGGCGGTGTCACCGGCTTGAGCGCAGGCTGGTGGCTGGCGCGTTCGGGCGTCAAAGTCACTGTGCTCGACAAATTCATTGTCGGCTGGGAAGCATCGGGCCGTAACGGCGGCGGTGCATCGCATTATGCCAGCCCGTTGTTCGATGAAGAACAAAGGATGTGGCCCCAAATGGATGAGCTGCTCGGCTATCCGACCGAGCATCAAAAAGAACGCATCATCGTCGCCATGACTGAGCGGCAGTGGGAGCAATACCGCTTTGTTGCCGAACGCCACACACGGCTGAACCATCCGGTTGAATTGCTCGACACAAAACAGGTCCTCGATGCGGTGCCGCTGGTGAGCGAAAAAGCATATGGCGGCGTGCATTACAAATTCGGCGGCCATGCCAATCCACATCGCACCGTGCAGGCCTATGCTTGGGCGTTGCAGGATTTGGGCGGCACTATCGTGCAGCACAGCCCCGTCATCGGATTCGAAACGGCGGGCGGGAGAGTCACTGGTGTGAAGACCGCGACCAAAACCTATGGTTGCGATGCCGTGGTTGTTGCGGCGGGTCCGCAAATCCCGCAGCTGATGGCCGGGCTGGGTGTCGATGTCCCGCTGGCGGGAGCGCGAGCGGAGATGATCATTACCGAGCCTGCGCCGATGATGCCCTTAACCGGCGTCGACGGGCATAAGCTGTATGGCCGCCAAACAATGCGCGGCAATCTGGCCTATGGCGGCGGCCCGCATGAATGGCTAGACACGCAAGCCGATGGCCCGGCGGCACGGCCTTCAACCCCGCTGACCCGCAATCTGGCGAAGCGGCTCGCCGAGCTATTTCCCAAAGCAGCGCATCTGAATGTGATCCGCAGCTGGTCAGGCATCATCGAAAATTCGCCCGATGGCCGCCCGATTATTGACCGGTTGACCAGCCCCGACAATGTCGTGGTTGCCTCAATGTCGAGCGTCGGTTTTGGCCTGTCGCCTGCATCGGGGCATGCGATCCGTGATCTTGTGATTGATGGCACCTGTTCCTTTGCCAACCTCGATCTGTTCAAACTGTCACGGTTTGACGGGCTGGAACCGGATTGGCGACAAAAGCGCGGGTGGCTGCCGATTTCATGAACCGATATTCGGCCTTCGGTTTGTTGCGCGGCGCGTTCAATGGGCAAAAACATTGGCAGCCAGCATGGCGTGATCCCGAACCCAAGGCGAATTATGACATCATCATCATTGGCGGCGGTGGGCACGGGCTGGCAACGGCATATTATCTGGCGAAGGTGCACGGCATTCGCAACATCGCGGTGCTTGAAAAAGGATGGATCGGCGGCGGTAACACCGGACGCAACACCACGATTGTACGCTCGAACTACCGTCTCGGCCCGCTGCATAACCTGTTCGAATTTGGTCTTAAAATGTGGGAACATCTCAGTGACGAGTTGAACTACAATGTAATGTTCAGCCCGCGTGGCGCAATGTTCCTGGGTCATAGCGACGCCGATATGACGATGCTTGCGCAGCGCGGCGATGCCATGCGGTGCAGCGGGATCGACGCCGACCTGATGACCCGCGAACAAGTTGCAAAGCTGGAACCGCTTATCGACATGTCACGATCTGCGCGGTTCCCGGTTGAGGGCGGCTTGATTCAACGGCGCGGCGGCACGGCGCGGCACGACGCGGTTGCCTGGGGCTATGCCCGCGCCGCCGATAGCTTGGGCGTCGACATTATCCAGAAATGCGAAGTAACGGGTTTCGTTCGCGATAGAAATGGCGGCGTGGTCGGCGCCGAAACTACACGCGGACGCATCGGCGCGGGCCGCATTGGCATTTGTGTTGCGGGCAATAGCGGTCATGTCGCGGGGCTGGCAGGGATCAAATTACCGATTGAATCGCAAACCTTGCAAGCGATGGTGACCGAGGGCGTCAAGCCGATGATCAACAGTGTGATTATGTCGCAATCGGTGCATTGTTACATCAGCCAGTCGGACAAGGGCGGGGTCGTTTTTGGCGGCGATCCTGACAATTGGCCAAGCTACGCGCAGCGCGGCAATCCAGTGGTGATGCAACATGCGATTGCGCAAGGGCTGTCGATTGTACCCGCGCTTTCTAGGCTGCGGATGGTGCGGACATGGTCGGGGGTTACCGATATGAGTTTTGACGGTTCACCGATCATTGGCGAAACGCCGGTTAGCAACCTCTTCCTGAACGGTGGTTGGTGTTACGGCGGGTTTAAGGCAACGCCTGCATCGGGGTGGACCTATGCACACACACTGGCGACGGGCAAGCCGCATATGCTGAATGCACCATTTTCGCTCGAACGCTTTACCAGCGGCGCGACGATCGATGAAACGGGGAGCGGCCCGATGCCGAACAGCCGATAATATGATGCAATTTAATTGCCCCCATTGCGGACCGCGTGCGCAAGGCGAGTTCATTTACGAACGTACCGTGGATTCCGTTGTGACGTTGGATATGCCCGCTGAAGCCGCCATGCAGACATTGTTTACCCGCAATAATCCGCGCGGCATCGATGACGAAATCTGGCGGCACACATTTGGATGCCGGGCATGGATGATAGTGTCGCGCCACCGCGTCACCAATGATATCATTTCGGTCCATGCGGTTGGGCCCGAGGTTTTGCCATGAGCGGACCATCTCGCACGTCATCAAATGCGGCATTGGGTGCGGCCATAAATTTCACCTTTGATGGCAAAGCGTATCGGGCCCGCGCTGGCGATACTCTGGCCGCTGCGCTGCTTGCCAACGGTGTTGGCCTTGTCGGACGCAGTTTCAAATATCACCGCCCGCGCGGGATTATGACGGCGGGGGTTGAAGAGCCGAACGCACTCGTGACGGTGGGCGAAGGCGGGCGGAGTGAGCCCAATACGCGTGCTACGGACATTTTTGTTTACGAGGGGCTGACCGCAAAAAGCCAGAACCGCTGGCCAAGTCTAACATTCGACATCGGCGCCGCCTTGGGCGTCGCCGCGCCAATCCTTTCAGCAGGTTTTTACTACAAAACCTTTTTTGGTTCGGCCAAACGCTGGATGTTCTACGAATATTTCATACGCAAAGCCGCCGGCCTTGGTGATGCCCCGACACAATCAGACCCCGACCGGTTTAGCCAGCGCGCGGCCTTTTGCGATGTTCTGGTGGTGGGTGCTGGCCCAGCGGGGCTCTCTGCCGCATTGGAAGCCGCTGAGTCAGGCAAGCGCGTGATCTTGGTCGAGCAGGACAATATCCTTAGCCCCTCGTTGATCCGCGACGCACAAGAACTGGACGCGGCATGGATCGACGCCACCGCCGCGCGCATCCGTGCCGCTGGTGGCCGCATCCTTACGCGCACGACGGCGGCGGGATATTGGGAGCATGATCTGGTCACGCTAACGCAGCGCATATCCGAACCCGGACAAGTCCCGCCAAACGGCGTTGCACAACGGCTTTGGCATGTGCGCTCTGGGCAAGTGATCCTTGCAACGGGCAGCATCGAGCGCCCGATGGCATTCGCCAACAACGACCGTCCCGGCGTCATGCTCAGCCAAGCGGTGCGAACCTATGTTCAGCGTTTTGGCGTGGTACCCGGCAAGCGCGTCGTGATCGCAACCAATAATGATGATGCCTATCAAACAGCGGTAGCGCTGAAAGCGGCGGGTGCGGAGATTGTCGCCATTCTCGATGCGCGGCCAGCCCCGGCAGGCGCAAACAGCGGCTTTTCCGTGGAAAATGAAGCCATCTTGCTGTCAACCGAAGGCGAGCGCCATTGCCTGAAAAGCGTCAGCGCAGTGGTTGACGATCATGTCCAAGACTGGAATGCCGATCTGCTAGCAGTATCCGGCGGGTTCACGCCCGTGGTTCACCTTCACATGCAAGCAGGCGGCACGCTGGATTGGAACGAAGCAGCACAAGCCTTCGTTCCCGCGACCAGCCGCCAGAATGTCATCACCATCGGTGACGCAGCGAACCCGGAGCCAGTCTTCACTGTTGCACCCGTTGCAATCCCAAAGAAAAGCTTCATCGATTTTCAGAATGACGTAACGCTGGCTGATGTCGATCTGGCATGGGCAGAGGGCTATCGTTCGGTCGAACATCTTAAGCGCTACACCACGCTCGGCATGGCAACCGATCAGGGCAAGCTGAGCAATATGGCGGCGCTAGGACGGCTTGCCGAGAACCGAGGCGTGTCGATACCCGACGCGGGGCTGACCACTTTTCGGCCGCCATATACTCCGGTTACGATGGGGCTATTGGCGGGTGCGGGCGCAAAAGACGGCGGCGCGCCTGTTCGGCGGCTGGCATTGTATGACGTGCATCAGGCCAAAGACCCGCTGTGGCAACCGCTCGGCTATTGGTTTCGGCCGCGCGCGTATCCGGCGGAAGGCGAGACACTGGCGATGGCCGCGCTGCGTGAGGCAAAGGCGGTGCGCAACAATGTGGGACTGACCGATGTGTCGACGCTCGGCAAGTTCGAGGTCAGCGGACCGGATGCTGCGGCCTTTCTTGAAATCATTTGCGCCACCACCGTGAGCAAACTCGCCGTAGGGCGTGGACGCTATACCTTCATGCTGCGTGAGGACGGCATGGTATTCGATGATGGAACGGTCTGGCGGATCGAGGAAAACCGTTATTTGTTGACCAGCTCGACCGGCGGTGCGGACCGGATGGCAACGCATATCTCTTATGTTCGCCAATATCTCTGCCCACACCTGCGCGTGTCGGCGGTTAATGTGCAGGAGCATTATGCCAGCATGGCGATTGCTGGCCCGAACGCAAAATCGGCGGTCGCTGCGTTAATCGGCGAAGAACCGCCGCGCCATATGTCGGCGCAGGCGGCGGCGATAATGGGCGTTCGCGTCATTGTCCTTGCGGCAAGTTATAGCGGCGAACGCGCGTTTGAAATCTATGTCACAGCGACACAGGCGACGGCGGTTTGGCAAGCGGCAGAAAGTAAAATACTTAACGCTGGCGGCTGCCTTTACGGGCTTGAGGCGATGGAGTTTCTGCGCATTGAAAAGGGCCATCTGGTCGTCGGCGGAGAAATTGATGGGCGGATGACGCCGCATGATTTGGCGCTCGATAAAATGCTCAACAAGGCGGGCGGTTTTATTGGCGCGTCGGGATTATTGCGGCCTGCATTGGCCGCGCCGGACCGCGACCAATTGGTCGGGCTTGAGGCAATTGATGGTATAATTCCAGAGGGAGCGATGCTGATTACGCGTGCGGGCGAGTCGCCGCAAGGGCATGTCAGCGCGGCGGCATTGCGCATCTTACAAGGCGGATCGGTCGCGCTTGGCCGGTTGGCAGGCGGCTTTGCACGCCATGGCGAGGAAATGATCGCCACGTCGCCAACGCGCGGCCAAAACGCCCGCGTGCGTGTTTGTGCGCCGCATTTCTATGACATTGCAGGGGAACGCTATCGTGACTGACGCGTCCGATTTGAAGATCACACCGCTGCCTGCGGCCCCGCTCCACGCACTCGAAATCTGGAGCAACCCGCAGGCCGTGGCGGCACGGTTTGTGGCGGAAATGGGATATTCACTGCCCAGTTTAGGCAAATCAAACACTGCAGCGAACGGCTTGGTTTTCATTCGGTACGAGCCTGCGGTTTGGCTGGTCGAGGGCGATCCAGCAATGTTGCCGCAGATTTTAGCAGGCGACGGCGCAGTTACTGATATTGGCGGCGGCATATTGCGGGTGCGCATTTCGGGCACGCATTGGCGCGTGCTGTTGATGGAGGGCGGAATTTTCGACGTCGAGTCCCCCACATTCAACCCCGGCAGCAGCGCCGCAACGATCATCGACCATGTCGCCGTGCGATTACACGTGGTCAGCGGCGATACATGCGACGTGTATGTTCCCGCCAGCTTTAGCCGGGGACTTATCCATTTTTGGCAGCAAGCAATAAAAACAATTGACCCAATTGGTGTTCCCCCAATTCGCTAAATTTCGAGAGATTGGGGTGTAGCCTAACAGGTTTTTGTCGAATTTTCGAAAGCGCAAAGATCACGCCAATATCTCCTGCACCGCTGACACTGGCTTTTTCTATGTCACCAAGAAAAACCCGCGCAATACCACAGAAAAAATGAGCTTCCGCAAATACGACCCCGTCGTGCGCAAGCATGTTGAATTCAAAGAAGCCAAGGTTAAGTAAACCCGCAAACGCGACTTGATGATGGTTACGAAGGGGCGCTTATGGCGCCATTTTTGATTCGGGTGTGAGAAATACCGAACTATCTCGAAACCCCAAGTTTTGATAGAAAACCCGCCAAAGACATATCAGAAGGACCTTCATCCTTTATCAATCCGTCAATAGTTGGTCGGAAAAGAGCCCCCAAAATAATCTTTTTGTCTTCTTCGCTTGCAGCACTTTCGTGGGATAAAGAGAGATAAGTTGTTGTCATAACAGCTCGCTCTTCTGCATCATGCATTAAATGATGTTGGCTAAGATAAAGTTTGGTTAGTAACCGTCCGATCCAAAAAATCATGGCCGCGAGAGATCCTAAGCCAGCCGTAAGAATGAAATATACAGACTGATGAACCGTGTTGTTTTATTTACTTAAAAGTAGTGCCGTTGCCAAGCCAAAGCAGACTAAAAGTACTACTATTGATATTGGAAAGTAGAGTTTCAGACGCCAAACAGCATCAGCGGCATTATCACTATGCTTGCTAGCCTTAGTTGTCCAATATTCAACAGGGGCTTGGAGTTCCATTTTTTTACGAAAAGTCTCTTCGACAGCATAAATGGAATTGATAGCGTTATTGGAGTTTTGGTCTGATGAAATACGAAATTCTTTGTCGATATTCCGAGTACGCAGCAACTGCCGGGTTGCTATCCGACGAGCACCAGCTAAGTGTGATTTGAAATTTTTGTCTCTAACGCTAGAGGCCTCATCTAACTTATCGAGCTGTTTTGAAATCCCAATTCTATAATTCTTGCGCTCAAGCTCTAACCTTTTTGCTATCGCATCTGGCCTATCTAATTCAGGTAGAGCAAAAAGTAAGCATGCAGCCAGTTGTGAAGGTTCAGACACATTAGCTAATGTCACTTGTTGCTTTGAGAAAGCAAAAACAAATGCCGCAGCATTATCTCCATGCCTTAGCCTGATGCGCTCAATGCTTTTTGCAAATATTCCTTCCGAATGCCGCAGCCACCCAGACGCTTGATAACATGGGCTAACCAAATTAGATATTTGACTAATCGGTTGACTATTAATTTGTGTATTAACGACTTGCTGTCGGATAGACTCAAACACTTGATTTATCCCCATAAGGTTGTTCCCCGTTTGAGTCTGATAATCCCATTGCCATTTTTGTTTTTCTTCATCTAACCAATTGAAAAAACTCTCATAGGTTAAAAATTTCTTAGAATGATCGGTATCGTCAAAAGTAATAGTTACAAACTCATCTGTCATATCAGCCCCTAGCGGTCATATTAAAATCTATCCCAATACCCCATCACCCAACAATCCCCTGCACCGCCTCCAAAAATTTCATCACGGATACGGGCTTTGACAAATATGCCTTTGCGCCTGCGGCCATGATGCGGTCTTCGTCGCCTTTACCGGCATAGGCGGTTACGGCCAGCACGGGGATAGAGCTTAGCACGGCATCTTTCTGCATCGCCTCAATCAGGTCCAGGCCGCTGACATGCGGCAATTGAATGTCCATGATAATCAGGTCGGGGGCGAACATGCGGGCTTGTTCCAGTGCCAGCCGCCCGTCGCGGACGCCGTCGACGATATATTTATGCGCGGCAAGCAGATCCGTGAACAATTTGAGGTTCAGCTCATTATCTTCAACGATCATGATTTTTTTTGGCATAATATTTTTTCCCACCTTGTGCTGCGCCATACAAGGCTTAAACGAAATTGATGCAGGAAATAAACGACAATCTGGCCAGCGCATCGCATCTGGCATTGCGCGCATTGGTGTGGGCGCTGTCCGATGAGAAACGATCAGAGCGGCTATTGTCGCTAACGGGATTGACGCCCGATGGCCTGCGCAGCGGCATTGGCGAACGGGGATTTCAGGCGGCGATATTGGGGTTTCTGGAAAGCCATGAGCCGGATTTGATCGCATGTGCGGTGGCGATTGATGCCAGCCCAACCGAATTGGTTGCGGCGCGGCGCGCATTGGACGGAATGGAGTTTGAGTTTTGAATAGACCTTTGATTATCAGTGACTGTGACGAGGTATTGTTGCACATGGTCGTGCCGTTTCGTGAATGGCTGGATGAAGCGCATGACATTGAATTTGCGCTGGATACGCATGACTGGTCAACGGCGCTTACCCGCCGCAGCAGCGGAGAATTGGTTGAGCCCGGGGATATTTGGGGATTGCTCGGCGCGTTTTTTGATACCGAAATGCACCGTCAGCTGCCGATTGCAGGCGCGATCCAATCGATAACTAATCTGTCGCAAGTTGCCGATATTGCGATCCTGACAAACTTACAGGATCATCGCAACGAAGCGCGCGGCGTGCAATTAAAGGCCGCGGGCATAGATGCGCCCATCTATACCAACCAAGGGCCAAAGGGCGAGGCGCTGGCGCGGATCATTGCGGAATATCAGCCATCGGTCGCGGTGTTTATCGACGACATGGCGGGACATCACGAATCGGTTGGCGGCGTCCATCCCGAAGTTTGGCGTCTGCATATGGTGGGCGAGCCATTGATGGCGGGACATTTCCCCGCTGCGCCGCATGCCCATGCCCGTATCGATAATTGGACCGACGCGCATGACTGGATTGCCGATATACTGAACACGGGCGCGCCTGCGCCTGCTATAGAACTGGAGACTGTATGACCACCGAAGCCCGTTTAACCGAACTTGGCCTGACTTTGCCAGCACCCGCCGCGCCGGTGGCATCATATGTGCCAGCGGTGGAGGCGGGCGGTATGTTGTATATCTCCGGCCAACTGCCGTTTTTGGACGGGGTGTTGATGACCGGAAAACTCGGCGATGCACACAGCGTCGAGAACGGCCAAGCCGCAGCAAAGGCATGCGCGCTGATGCTGATCGCGCAGATCAAAAAGGCGCTAGGTTCGCTGGACCGAGTGGAGCGGATCGTCAAGTTGGGCGTATTTTGCGCGAGCACTCCCGATTTCACCGACCAACCCAAAGTTGCCAATGGCGCGTCCGATTTGATGGAGGCGGTGTTTGGCGATGCGGGTAAACATGCGCGCTCGGCGGTGTCGGTTCCGGTATTGCCATTGGATGCGATGGTGGAGATTGACGCGGTGGTGATGGTTCGGGCGGGGTAAGTGGGGCTGGTTCTTCAGCACAGTATTACGCCGCTCCAGCGCAGGCTGGAGCCTATTACGCTTACCTGTATACACATCGTCAGAAACACTCCGTTGCACTGGAATGCAAGACGTGATGGACCAGTTTTGCTTTCAGATTGTCCCCCAGACAATCGAAGGACATGCGGGGCATGTCCGTGCAAAACTCCTTCGCTGGGGCGGCGCTGCGCTTTACGGTAATGAACTCTATTGAGATCACCGCCGAAATCGCCAGCGGCGTTGCCGCATTGGACGCAGCGCAGTGGGATGCGCTGTCTGGCGGCAATCCTTTCACATCCCACGCGTTCCTATCCGCGCTGGAAACATCGGGCAGCGTTGGCACGGGTTCAGGCTGGTCCCCTGCGCCGATTTTGATCCGCGATGAGGCGGGTGATTTGTCTGGCGCATTGCCCGCCTATTTGAAATCGCACAGTCAGGGCGAATATGTTTTCGACCATCATTGGGCCGATGCGTATGAACGGGCAGGCGGGCAATATTATCCCAAGCTGCAAATCGCCGCGCCATTCTCCCCTGTGCCGGGGCCACGGTTGCTGCTGCGCGATCCATCGCTTGCACCGCATTTATTGGCGGCGACAGAGGCGGTGGTACAGCAAAACGGGCTGTCATCGGCGCACGCGACATTTGTCGAGGAAACGCAATTGGACGCTTTTCGCGCCGCCGATTGGCTGATCCGTACCGGCACGCAGTTCCATTGGCGCAATGACGACTATGCCGATTTCGAAGGATTTTTGAGCGCGCTGTCATCGCGTAAGCGTAAGGCCATACGCAAGGAACGCGCCGGGGCCAATGCTGCGGTGGAAATTCAAATTCTGACGGGCGGCGAAATTACCCGTGAACATTGGGATGCGTTCTGGGTATTTTATCAAGACACCGGCGCGCGCAAATGGGGGCATCCATATTTGTCGCGCGCCTTTTTTGACCAGATTGGCGCGGCCCAAGACGGCAAAGGCATGGGTGATGCGGTGGTGCTGTTTCTGGCATTGATCGACGGCCATCCGGTCGCTGGCGCGCTGAACTTTGTCGGGCCAGACTGCCTATATGGGCGGTATTGGGGATGCGCGCTGGACGTGCCATTCCTGCATTTTGAGCTCTGCTATTACCGCGCCATTGAATATGCGATAGAACATGGTTTGGCGCGGGTGGAGGCGGGCGCGCAGGGCGAACATAAGCTGGCTCGCGGATATGTCGCGGTACCCACATATAGCGCGCATTATATCGCCGACCCCGGATTTCGCCGCGCTATCGCCGATTTTCTGGTGCGTGAGCAAGCGGCGGTTGCGCGCGAAATTGAATTTCTCGGAGAGATGGCGCCGTTCAAGCGGGGCTAAACATTGACCAGTTCAAATTCACTTAAAGCGCCTTCACATAAATCCGGTACACTTTATTGATCTTGCCATTGATCGCTTCGCCAACCGACCGCATCGGGCCGTTGTCTTCCAATACCCAGCCAAATTCACCTCGGCTTGCGCCAAAATTGGCCACGGCATCGCGGCGGATATAATCAACCAGCATAAACGCAAGTTGGCTGGCCATGCGGGTTGATTGCAATTTTTTCAACACGCCCATTAACGGCACGCGCATGGTTCGCACTTTTGGCGCACGTAACCACCAAAGCAGCTTGGCCCAATTGAACGGAAGCAATGATCCGCCATAGCCGATGATCTTTTCATTCAAATCCGGCAATGTCATCATGAATGCCACAGGCTCGCCATCAACCTCGGCAATACGGATCAAGTCTTCATATACTATCGGTTTCAGTTTCTTGCCCGCATAAGCAATTTCCGCATCAGTGAACGGCACGAAACCCCAATTGTCCGACCAAGCATCGTTTAATATATTCAGGATCAGCGCCGCTTCGGAGTCAAATTTGCTTTTATCGACGCGCCGGATAGTGATTCGTTCATTGCGGACGCCCGATTGCACAATGCGCTGCACCAGCGGCGGAAAATCGACGTCGATCGGAATTGCATAGGTGTACAGGTCCTTAATCTGGACGTATCCAGTATCTTCGATCCATGCCTGATATTGCGGGGCATCATGGCCCATCATCACTGTTGGCGGATGGTCGTGGCCCTGCACCAGCAAACCGGGTTCATCCCACATGCCCAGACTCATCGGCCCCATTGACTGGGTCATGCCCTTACCCCGTAGCCAATTTTCGGCAGCAGCAATCAGCGCTGCCGCGACTTCGGCATCCTCTGCCTCAAACATGCCCCAATTACCCACACCGGGCCCCATGCCTTGTTCGGGTGGCTGCGTCAGCGCAATATGGTCAATCTGTGCTGATATACGACCCACCGCCTGATCCCTGCGCAGCGCAAGAAAATACACTGCTTCGCCATGTTCAAACCACGGGTTCTTGCCCGGCGTGATAAGGGCGTAAGCCTCGTCCCGCAGCGGCGGCACCCAATTGGGATCATCGGCATTTAGGCTATATGAAAGCTCGACAAAAGCTTTCGTGTCGGCCTTGCTGTTCACACGACGGATAGTGATTTCGGTCATCGGTGTGAATTCCTATTCTTCGGTACGGACCAGCACTGTTTCCCCGATCAGGAAAAACAGGAAAAACGGCGCCCACGCCGCGATCATCGGCGGGTACGCGCCCAGATTGCCCATTGCCAACGCAAAATTATCAGCGACAAAATAAATGAAACCCAGTGCCATTCCGATCACCGCCCGTAAAAATAACGCGCCCGACCGCGCCAATCCGAATGCAGCAACGGCGGCGAGCAAAGGCATAAGCAGCGCCGATAATGGTCCCGAAATCTTGTGCCACAATACACCTTCCAAGCTGCTAGTGCGGCGGCCGCCTGCTTTCAATCCCTGAATGGCCTTATACAAATCGACAAAGCCCAATGCCTCGCCGTCAACTTTCACATATTGAAAGCGGTCCGGCTTAATTCCCGCCCCGACCGTAAGCGCCGGTAATTTCTGTTCTTCCAACGTCGCCACATCAAACATTTTCACATTTTTCAGCAGCCATCCATTGCCTGTAAAAGCGCCTGTGTCGGCAGTGATGATTTTCTGCAATACATTTTGATTGCGCAAATATACCGACACATTGGTCAGCTTGGTGGCATTGCCCGCGCCAGAAACCGCGCCAGCGTTGATGATATCCTGCCCCTCACGCACCCAAACATTATCCCGCAAATCAGGATCCACGGCGACTTTTACATATTCAGCGTTCTGCCACGCCTTCAACTTACCGGTGGCTGGCGCGACCACCGTGTCGTTGAACACAAACGAGGTTATCGCCACCAACAGGCTGGCGACTATCAGCGGCGCGAGAATTTGATGTGCCGACAGCCCGGCTGCTTTCATCGAGACAATTTCGCTATTTTGGCTCAACGTAGTGAAAGTAATTAACGTACCGAGCAGCACTGAAAACGGCAACATCCGCGCAATAATTTGCGGCGCGCGCATGCCAATATAGGCGATGACGTCGCTTTGCGTGTTGCCTGAAACCGCCAATATCTTGCCGCTTTCACCCAGCAGGTCGAGTGTTTGCAATATCAGCACGAGCATGGCCAACACCGCAAATGTACGCACAAGAAAAAGGCGGCCCATGTATAAGGTGATTTGCCGAGAGGGGAAAAATTGCATAATCTGCGCCTAAGCCTCCTGCACCAATTGGCTGCTTTTACGGCCAAAACGGAACAGCTTTTTAACCGCTTTACCGATCTCCTCCGCGCCTTTTTCGAGTGCGCCAATCGGTTGCCCGCCCGGAACATGCGCGATGACGTGATACATCCACAATATCAACGCCGCAAATATGATGAACGGAACCCAAAGCGCGATAATGGGATCAATCGCGCCCGATGAACCCACCGACGCGGCATATTCGTTAATCTTGTGATAAGTTACCACCATGATGATCGATATAAACACGCCAAGCGCAGATGTGGAGCGTTTTGGCGGCACTGCGAGCGCGACTGCCAGCAGCGGCAATAGGAGCATCATCGCCACTTCAACCAACCGAAAATGAAAATTGGCGCGCGCGCTGTTGCGGGCATCGGCGGGTAAATTTTGGTCGCCGCCATTGCGGTACAATTCGGGTATTGTGAGTTCTTTATTGTCATCGGCATTGTTGCCGCGCACGCGAAAATTTTCGATCTTGGGCAATGGAATCGGCAAATCATGGCTGGAAAATGTCAGAACGCGGGGCGTGCCGAATTTCGGCGAGTTATGCGCCAACGTGCCGTTGGTAAGCCTCAAGATAATTGTATCGGGATCGTCAGTGCGCAAGAACTGCCCCTTTGCTGCGGTTACCGCAACTGATTGACCATTTTTGCCTTGCGCCGAAACAAACATGCCGGTCAAATCCTTGCCATCATTCTGGCTCTGATCGATCCGCATCGTCAGATTCTTGCCCAAAGCGTTAAACTCCCCCACCTTGATTGAGGCACCCAATGCGCCCGATCGCAATTCAAAACGCAACTCTTCGTATAAATAGCGCGCATAAGGTTGAATATACCCGACGATGGCAAGATTGAAGAGCGCCAGTGTAATCGCAAAAATATACGGTACCCGCAACAACCGAAAATATCCCTGCCCCACTGCACGAAAAATATCGAGTTCTGAGGAGGTTGCGAGCCTGCGGAACGCCAGCAATATGCCCAATAATAGTCCGATAGGGATGCCCAGCGACATATATTCCGGCACAAGATTGGCCAGCATCCGCCACACGACGCTGACGGGTCCGCCCTCGGTCGCAACAAAATCAAACAGCCGCAGCATTTTTTCCAGCAGCAACAGCATTGAGGCAACAACCAACGTCCCGATCAGCGGAACGGTCACCAACCGGGCGATGTAGCGATCTGTTGCTGTGATAAATTTCAACTTATTGTCGCCCTGTCACCGTAATTTCGCCGCAAATGATGTCGATATACACAAGTAGGTTCAGGGGCAATATCGATAGCAGTCTGAAAATGATTGTTCTTAATTCGCCTCAAGGAGTATTTAGTATGTCCAATTTGCGTTTGGCTTTTGCCGGTTTGGCTTTGGCAGCGGTTTCCACCGCAGCATTTGCCGGAACAGAGATTTCAAACAATCTATCGCCCTGCAATGCGGGTGATGGGCCCGCTGTGTTGGTCACCGTGACGGGATTGACCGCCGCAACCGGCAAAATTCGTGTGCAATCCTATAAAGCGACGCCATCCGAGTGGTTGAACAAGGGTGCGTGGATCAACCGGATTGAGTCGCGGGCGACGGCCACGTCGATGAGTTTTTGCCTGCCGATGCCCGCGCCCGGATCATATGGTATTGCCGTTCGTCATGACAAAAATGGCAATGGTAAAACCGATTTTCGCCAAGACGGCGGCGGCTTTTCGAACAATCCAAAGCTTTCTATTTTTAACCTAGGCAAGCCTGCGGCCAAAAAAGCAGCAATCGCGGTCGGTGATGACGTAAAACGCATCACGATCAACATGCAGTATCTTTAAGGAATAATTGCCTTTGGCTTTGATTGCGCTCCTCTCAAACCCGCATTCTACTGGCAACCGTTCGCTGTTGCCGCAGATGCGGTGTTTTTGTGCGCGCAACCCCGATGTGTTCCATTACGAAGTTGAAGAAATCGGCCAAATTGCCAAGGCGTTGGAAATGATCGCGCGGGTAAAGCCCAAGGTGTTGGTTATCAACGGCGGCGACGGCACGGTGCAATGCGCATTGACCGAACTCTATCATGGCGGCCATTTTGAGGGCAAACCGCCGCCCGTTGCCGTATTGCCCAATGGAAAGACAAATTTGATTGCGCTCGATTTGGGTGCAGATGGTGATCCTATTGCGGCTCTGCAGCGGATAATTGATCTGGCCAAGGGTGATTTGACCGAACATATCGTAGTGCGGGAATTGATCGCACTGAGCGATGGCAGCGAAAATGCAAAACCCGTGCTGGGAATGTTTTTGGGCGGTGCGGGGCTTGCGGAAACAATTTTATACTGCCGCAATAAAATCTACCCTTTGGGCCTACCCAATGGCCTGAGCCACTTCATCGCCGCGCTGGCGGTTATTTTTAATTCGATTTTTGGATTAAAGGTCAATTTTCTACCGCGCCGCTCGGAACCCGTAAAAATCTCATTTTTGCGGAAAAATGAACTCCAAGGTATTTTTTCGGTGTTGATTGTAACCACCTTGGAAAAATTGCTGCTTGGCGGAAAAATTGTGAGCGCAAAGAAAATTGGCCGATTGAAATTCATGGCCGTCGATCAACGAACTATGTCAATAATCGGTGTGGGATTGGCCGCGTTATTTGGCAGATTGGATACACATGATGTCGACGGGCTTCATTTTGAACGCGGCGACGAAATCCGTATCGATAGCACGCGTAGCAGCGTTGTTTTGGATGGTGAAGTTTTTGAGGCAAATACTCTCAGCCCGATTGTTCTGCGGTCCACCGCGCCGATCCCTTTCCTTCGCCTTGCGGCGTAATCGGCACAAGATGCACGTTCGACATTTTTGAAAATTGGCGCTATTGGCGCCAATATGCTCTCTCTTCAACAACTCGTCGCGCAAGAATTATCGACCACAATATTACCGCAAATCAGCGATTTTGCCGCAGCTATCGCCGCTGCATATGCCGGATCTGCACGCGGCGTGCTATTTTATGGATCCTGCCTGCGCTCGCAGGAACTGGACGGACAAATGCTCGATTTTTACCTAATCGTCTCCAGTTACGAGGCCGCTTATGGGCAAAGTTGGCTGGTCCGCGCCAACAGGATGTTGCCGCCCAACGTGTTCCCATTTGAACATGCCGGATTAATGGCCAAGGTTGCAATTTTAAGCGAAGCCGACTTTCACATGCTCAACCGGCCCGAGGCATCGGCGGTTTCGGTATGGGCACGATTTGCGCAGCCATCGCGGCTGGCATGGTGTGCGGATGAACTTGCGCAGCGTAAAATCATAATGTCGATCGCCGGGGCCGCACCAACATTGTTGAATGTCGCGCTGGCACAAACCGAACGTGAGGCAGGCATTATCGACCTGTGGCAATCCGGTTTCGCCTTAACCTATAGCGCAGAATTGCGCGCCGAACGCGCCAGCCGCCCGGCGTCGGTGGTCGAATTTGATATCGCGCGCTACGAACAATTTGGTGCAGCGGCATTGCACCATACTATGGTTCCCAATGAAATTCGCGGCGGAAAGGTATATTTAAAAGCCGATCCCGAAAACCGCGCCTATAAAGAACGCCGCCGCTGGCCTGCACTTCGCCGTAGAGGCAAAATGCTAACGATCGCACGATTGGCAAAGGCCGCGTTTACGTATGCCGGCGGCATCGATTATCTGGCTTGGAAAGTGAACCGCCATGCGGGAACCGACATTAAAGTCCGCGATTGGCAACGCCGCTGGCCCTTGGTGGCCGCCGTGTTTTTGGTGCCAAAGTTGCTGGTAAAGGGTGCAGTGCGTTAGGATTGCTGAAGGCGGTACAATCTTCCTTCCATTTCCCCGTCCATCCCGGCCCGATAGCGTGACGACAAAAAGTGGGCATTTTTGTCGCTAAATCACGCGACAACAAAAATTTAGAGCGGGATGGCATTAGATTAAATCAAATGTCATCCCACTCTAAGTTCACACCTAATTACGAGTTACGTATACACCTCTTAAATAATCCCAACGGCTTTACCTGCCCTTTCGAACCGGCCCAAAATCTCCCCGACCTGTTCGGCGGTATGTTCCGCGCATAGCGAACAGCGCAGTAACGTCATTCCCGCCGGTGTCGCTGGGGGCCGCGCTAAGTTCACGTAGAGTCCTTCGTGCAGCAACGCCTCCCACATCATCGCGCCTTTCGCAAGGTCCGGCATGATGACCGCGATGATCGCGCTTTGCGCCTCGGGCGTACCGAGCGTGAAGCCTAAATCGCGCAGACCCTTGTGCAGTGTCTTGCTGTTTTCCCACAAATGCGCGCGTTTGTTGCCGCCGTGCATCAGCTTGCGGATGGACGCGGCGGAACATGCGACAACTGCGGGTGGCAGCGATGCGGTGAACACATAAGGTCGGCACACTAGCCGCATGATTTCAAACTTGGGATGGTTCGATACGCAAAAACCGCCGACAGTGCCGACGCTTTTGCTGAATGTGCCGATGATGAAATCAACATCATCCAGGACGCCCAATTCTTCGGCCACGCCGCGTCCGTTGGGCCCGATAAAGCCCATCGAGTGCGCCTCATCGACCAAAATCATCGCGCCTGCTTCTTTCGACACACGGATCATTTCTTTTAGCGGCGCGACGTCGCCCATCATCGAATACACACCCTCCAGCACTACCAATTTACCGGCGTCGGCTGGCAAGCGTTTCAAGCGTTTTTCGAGGGCATCGACATCATTATGCCGGAACGCGACGATTTCCGCATTGCCCATCGCGCAGCCATCATAGATGGACGCATGGCTATCAATGTCGAGGATTACATAATCGCCCTTGCCTGCGATTGTCGAGATAATGCCCAGATTGGCTTGGTATCCCGTGGAAAAGACCATGGCATGATCCATGCCGTAAAATTCTTTCAGCGCGTCTTCGCATTCCTTATGACCCTGAAATGTGCCGTTCAAAACGCGGCTGCCCGTGGTGCCTGCGCCAAATGCGTCTAGCGCGTCTTTACCCGCTTGGATTACGTCAGGGTCAAAGGTCATGCCCATATAGTTGTAAGTGCCGAGCAAAATCGTTTCCCGTCCGTTACAAACCGCAACAGTGGGCGAGAGTACCTTTTCCATCACCAGCGAAAACGGATCGGTAATCCCGGTGGACAGCAGAGCCTCGCGCTGCGCGATCAATGGATCAAATTTGGAAAACAGGTCAGTCATATTTATGCCGCCTCCAATTTTTTTACCGCATCAACCAATTGACCGACATTTTCAATCTCGGCCTGCAAGTTCATACTAATCACGATGTCGAACGCGTCCTCGACCTCTGCGACGAAATCCATCACAGTCAAGCTGTCCCATTCCAGATCGGCGGCAAAGCTTGTGGCCTCGCTCACATCGACGCCCTTTTTATTAAATGCTTCAATCAGCGCGGAGAGTTTGGTGTATATTTCAGTGCGGTCAGTCATGCTCATTCCTAAATCAGATTGATCGTTGCTATGCCAAGTGAATAAGGCGGCAAAAGGGCAAAATTATAGCCAGCCCTGCCGTTTATACCAACGCACGGTATCTTGCAGGCCACTGCGCGTTTTAACGCGCGGCACCCATAATGCAGCGGGTGGTCTTGCGCTCGGCGAAATCGTCCAATCCCTGTGCGCCATATATCCGGCGCGATCGGGCGTAAGCTTTGCATTGCTGCGCCGAAAGAACCGGTCGGCATATGCAGCGGCCAATAATAACGGCCTTGGTGCATGCAAAGTCGTTACGCGCCGCCCCAGTGCCCAGCCAATTGCGCGGGCAAAACCGCTGTGGGTCCAACCATGTGGCTCGCCGTCATCAGCCTCAAATATCTGCGCCGTTGCGTCTTCATGCGCGGGGCATAAAGCGGCCAACAACCGGGCGAGATCATCGACATAAATCCATGATGCACGGCCACGTGGAGGCAATAGGACCAGTCCCTTTTTCGCCATGCGAAACATTTCGAGCACTTCGGTGTCACCCGGTCCAAACACACCCGGCGGGCGCACGACCGTCCAATCGAGCAGCGACGTTGCTACCAGTTTTTCACCGCGCATTTTGCTCGCGCCATAATCCGACAGTTTTGGTTCGCGCGCCGACAGCGACGACACATGCACGAACCGCGTTACCCCCGTGCTTTTTGCCGCCGCGATCATATTGGCGGTTCCAGTGACGTTTCCCGCCTCAAATCCAGCCGCATCCGCCGCGTTGACCACGCCCGCAATATGCAAAATCGCATCGGCACCGTCGCAAAGCTCGTAAAGGCTATTGGGCTTATCAAGCGCGCCATAAATCCAGGTCACACCCGTCTTTTCTGGTTGATCGCGCCGCGCCAGTGCCCGGATATGCCACCCCGCCGCCAACAAACAGTCCATCGCGGCGCGCCCAACAAATCCCGTCGCGCCTGTCATCGCTAGCACTTTAGCAGCGGTCACAGAATCACCATCTGGTCACGGTGAACCAAAACGTTGCGCGGGACGGTGCCAAGAACAGATTCGAGCGCGTCGCTGCGCAACCCGCAAATACGCGCCGCATCCAATGCATCATATTCGGAAAGGCCGCGCGCCAATGGTACGCCGCCATCGCCGATAATGTCGATAACATCGCCGCGTTTGAAATCACCCTCAACCGATGTTGCGCCAGCCGGAAGCAGGCTGCTACCGTTCTTCAGGGCTCTCATAGCGCCGGCATCAACGTGGATTTTGCCCTTTATCGAAAGCCGGCCCGCTAACCAACTTTTGCGTGCCGGTCCGCCTTCGCGGGGCGCAAAAAATGTCGCTGGAGCGCCTGCCGCCAACGCCGCGAGCGGATGATCGCGCAGGCCCGATGCAATCGCAAGGCCAATGCCAGCATGCGTGGCAATATCGGCGGCGTCGATCTTCGAAGCCATGCCCCCGGATCCCATGCCCGACGAGGATCCAGCCGCCACCATGATGCGTATACGGCCATCAATTTGCGCAACATGGGGGACCAAGACAGCACCGGATTCTTCTGGATTACGGTCATACAGGCCATCAACATCGGACAGCAGGATGACGCCATTTGCGCCCGCTGCCTGCGCCACGCGCGCGGCCAAGCGGTCATTGTCGCCAAAACGGATTTCCTGCGTCGCTACGCTGTCATTCTCATTAATGACCGGAACTGCGCCTGCACCAAGCAGGCGGTCGAGCGTCGCCGCGATATTCAGGTAACGCCGCCGATCCTCTAGGTCATCCAGCGTCACCAGCATTTGCGCCGCGGTCAATCCTTGCGCGGCGAACAATTCTGCCCATATTCCCGATAAGATAATTTGCCCGACAGATGCCGCCGCCTGCGCATCAGCCAAACTGGCACGGCCACCTTTGTCAAAACCAAGCCGCCGTGCGCCCAGCGCAATCGCACCTGAACTGACGACAATAATCCGTTGTCCAGATTTGTGACGTTCCGCAATGTCGGCGACGAGTGTTTCCAGCCAAGTCCGCCGCACGGCCCCATCTGCTTCAACCAGCAACGACGATCCGACCTTTACCACCAACAAGTGGCAGGCGTCCGGTGTGAACGCGTTACCGTTCATAATGGCCGCTCATATCGGGGACCATTCTCCGTCTTTGCCTATGCCGTCGCTGCGCGAACTCTCAATCCCGCTTTTGCTCGGCAACGCTTCTAATATTCGGTTCAATACATCCGAAACGCCCTGCCCCGTCGCGCCGGATATAGCGATGACGTCTTTGGCTCCGGCGGCGTGCAATTGCTCAGCAATGTCGGCCATTAATTCTGGATCGAGCAAATCGCCCTTGTTCAGCGCGACAATTTGCGGCTTGCCCTCTAAACCTGCACCATATTCGGCAAGTTCAGCGCAAACGGTTTTCCAGCCAACGACCGGATCTTCCTGCGTCGCGTCAATCAGATGGATCAGTATCTGGCAACGTTCAATATGCCCCAAAAACCGGTCACCAATGCCCGCGCCATCGGCGGCACCCGCGATCAATCCGGGAATATCGGCGAGCACGAACTCGCGGCTTTTATGTTCAACCACGCCCAATTGCGGACGTAAGGTGGTAAACGGATATGCGCCCACCTTTGCCTTGGTGTTCGACACTTGGTTGATAAACGTCGACTTACCTGCATTGGGCAGTCCAACCAGTCCGACGTCTGCGAGCAATTTTAGCCGCAGCCAGACATACATTTCTGCGCCGGGCCAGCCGGGGCCATGCTGTGTTGGCGCGCGGTTGGTGGATGATTTGTAACTGGCGTTGCCGCGTCCGCCGTCGCCGCCGCGCAAATACACAACGCGTTGGCCAACCTCGGTCATGTCGAGCAACAAACTGCGTTCTTCATCGTCGGCAAGCACCTGCGTTCCAACCGGAACCTTGATCACCAATTCCTGCCCATAGGCGCCATGACGATCCCGGCCCATACCCTGAATGCCGCGCTGTGCCTTGAAATGCTGGGTATAGCGGAAATCGATCAGCGTATTCAATCCGGCCACTGCCTCGAATATGATGTCGCCGCCCTTGCCGCCATTGCCGCCGTCGGGGCCACCATATTGTACATATTTCTCTCGGCGAAACGACACAGCACCGGGGCCGCCCGCGCCGGACCGTATAAAAATTTTGGCTTGATCTAAAAAATGCATCGCTCGCCCATAGGCGACGAAAGACGCTTTGGCCATAGCAGAGCGGCTAACCATGTGCATTTGAGCCGCATCTTTGCTTTTACAGTTTGATCAGATATAACCAAATACTTGCTAAGGGACATGTGCGCCAATGCCAAAACTGATCCTGTTCAACAAACCTTATGGTGTATTGCCGCAATTTACCGACAAGGGTACCGCGAGCTCTCCGCGTCCTACATTGTCTGATTATATCGACGTCCGCAGCGTGTATCCAGCAGGGCGGCTGGATATGGATAGCGAGGGGTTGATGCTGTTAACTGGTGATGGCCAGCTGCAGGCGCGCATTGCCGATCCCAAATATAAGATGCCAAAAACCTATTTTGTGCAAATAGAGGGGATGGCTGACGAAACCGCGCTGACGGCGCTGCGCAGCGGCGTGCGGCTAAACGATGGTATGACTTTGCCTGCGCTGGCCGAGGCGATGGACGATCCTGGCCTATGGCCGCGCGACCCGCCGATACGCGTGCGCAAGACCGTGCCCGACAGCTGGATCAAACTGACGATCAAAGAAGGGCGCAACCGGCAAGTTCGCCGGATGACAGCAGCAACGGGAATGCCGACATTGCGGTTAATCCGGTGGATGGTGGGGGAATGGACCGCCGACGGCCTTGCACCTGGGGAGTGGCGCGAGATTGTGATTTGAACCGGCGAACTTATCTACATTGCGCTATTTTCTGTGACTGAGCCCAAAGGCCGTGCCACGCGCTTGCCCTTATTGCGGCTGGTCAGGTGGAATTGCCAGCATCTGTCACAGCGATAGGGATGCAACGGAAACGGCGCGTTTCGTGAAGCCGCGCGCGCATCGGCTTCGGCGGCGTAGCGCGCTTTTTTGATGCAAATGCTTAGCCGAGTGCGCTTCATTCCACTTCGTCAAAGGCCACGCTGCCTTGGTTGAATAACGCGGCGATGATTGCCAATGTTGCATCGGATTTTAACAATTCAGCTTCGATAGTAAAACGATCCTGCGCGCTGATCATCTTTGCCATGATGGCGGCGGGTCCGGTACATTCAAAAATTGCGCCATCGGCAAAAAACGCCACGCTGTCATGTGCACCGTCTATATAGGAAAATCGGCTTGCCGGGTTGCGCATCAATGGCTCGCCATCGTTCAACCGCTCTCGCAATTCAGAAATTGTCATCGGCTGTTCAGGCGTCCAATCGATGTCGGGATATTTCGGCAAACTATTATACCCGCCGAACCAGCGCGCAAATGCGGCGCGGTCACCCAAATGCTCGGTAATCATCAAATGCAAGGCGTCTAATGCGCCAGCAGTGATCTCGCCGGGATTTTCCTGCCGCAATAGGCCGGCATCACCATAGCGGTCATCGTGTGAAAGTTTGTCGAGCAAGTCATCACAATAATTCCCAATCAGGTCAGCACGCGATGGCGCACGAAACCCGATCGAATATGTCATACAATCATCGCCAACGGCCACGCCATTATGCGACAGGCCCGGCGGCACATATAATATATCACCCGGTTCCAACACCCATTCGTCCCTCGCCTCAAATTCAGCAAGCAGGCGCAGTTCATCATGCGGCAACAGCGCCGTCATGTCGTCACATTTTGCTCCCACTTGCCAGCGCCGCCGCCCCAGTCCTTGGATCAAGAACACATCATATTGGTCAAAATGTGGGCCCACCCCGCCTTTATCCGCGGCCAGGCTGACCATCACATCGTCGATTCGCCAATTGGGAATGAATCGGAACGGTGCAATGAGCGCGGCGACATCAGGAATATAGTGATCGACGGCCTGCACCAATAGAGTCCAGCGGTCGGTTCCAAGTTTGCTAAACCGTGCCGCAGAAAATGGACCGTTTTCTGCCCGAATCCCTGCGATAAGTGATCCCTGTGTTTGCTCGATTAAGCGTGATTCTACCTCTGCCTCGCACGCCAATCCAGCCAGCTCGTCAGGCTCCAGCGGGTTAACCCACACAGCCCAGGGATTGCGGATAAGTAGTGGTTGTTTCTGCCAATGATCGCGCAAAAACATCTCGGCATCAAAATTTTTGAAACGCATAATTGCTCGCAGACAATGGATAATGCCCTCGCCGATACAGTATAAACTGCACTGACAAAAGCACCACCTCTGCTGTTCAGCCCGCTTTGTTTATCGGAGCTTGGCGGATCTTAGAACTCCACACGCGCGGTTACGCGGAAATCGCGGCCAGGCAGCGGTGCAAAATCCTTCAGAAAGCTTGTATGGCGGCGCGCCTCGACGTCGAAGATATTGTTCGCGGATACCAATATGCTTGTGCTGTTGGCTGCGCCAAAGGGCTTAAACGACAACGATGCATTGACGAGAGTGTAGCCGCTGGTTGGCGTTTCGAAACTGGTTACGCGTTTCTGACTGTCGGTCCATTCGGTTTCTACACGCGCCTGAACAACATCAGATTGCACTTCAAGGCCGCCCAACAAACGAAGCGGCGGGATGCGCGGTACTGGTCCGGCGCCGTTAATCTTTGCACGCACCTGATCAGCCAAACCGTCCGCGACGATATCAAATTTACCGATTGCCGCGAGCTTCAACGATCCTTCGACTTCGAATCCGTAATAACGCGCACCTGCCTGAAAAAACTGAAACACTGGCAAATCGTCTTCGATATCGCCTGTCTGTACCTCGTAGATATAATTTTTGAATTTGGTGTAATATGCCGATGCACCAAAGCTATACCCTTCACCCTTAGCGCGAAGCGTTGCCTCTGCGCCGTTGCTGATTTCTTTTTCGAAGGCGGGATTACCGGTCTCGAAAGCCTGCGTTCCGGCGTGCGGGCCGTTCGCAAAAAGCTCTTCTGCTGATGGTGCACGTTCAGTGTGCGCAAGGTTTAAGCCCAAGCGGGCACCGCTTGTGATTTCATAGCTCGCACCGATTGAGCCAGAATAAGCATTAAAGCTGCGCCGAATTTCGGGGTTGCCGATTTGGTCGCTGGCAAAGGCGTGTGTTTTGGTGTTTTCATAGCGCACTCCGCCTTCGATTTTAAGGGGGCCTTTGGTCACTTCCTGAAGTGCGAATAATCCAATTTGCGTGGTCGTGTTCTTGGGGACAAACGCTTCCTCGCCGATAATATTGAAATCGCGGATTGAAATCTGAATACCCGATGCGCCGCGCAATCCCCCAATTTCATTTTGCACAAGTTCCAAGCGCGATTCTAAACTCTTGTTAAGGAATGTTGTGGCGATTGCCCCAGTATCTTCAAGTTCAAAATGTCGGTAATTGGCCTGGCCTGCGCGAAAGCGGATTTTTTCAAGGAATCCGTCGCCAGTGTTCACTTCGGCACGCACATCAGCGCGAGTTTGTTTAACGTCAAGCCGGACTTCTTCGGCCTCCACTGATGGATCGAGTGAATAACGCACAGGAACGCCGTAAAGGCTGTCATATCGTGAAACCGAAAAACCAATGCTGCCACCGTCGTCTATATACGCCGCCCCGCCCGCAAGTTCCCATGTGCGCGCTGCGCTGTTGGGCAATCGGCCTTTCAAACTGGCTAAGTCTTGAATGTCTGGATCGGCGCTGGCCAGCGCTTGCGTGCGCAATGCAGGCGTCAAAATGAAGCCGGCCGTGCGCAAGTCGCTGGTTTTGGTATAGCCGCCGTCAAAATGAACCACAAATTTTGCACCAATTGGCACGTCAATTTTGGCAGTGACGGATCGTTCGTCAGATGCCGTGCCGTAAGTACCAATGGCATCAATATGCACGGTTTCGTTAGGAACTTTGCGCGGAATGCGGTTGCTGAGTACGTTCACCACGCCGCCAATAGCAGATGACCCGAACAACAATGCAGACGGGCCGCGCAAAATTTCGATCCTTTCCGACGTTAACGGATTGATGACCACCGCATGATCCACTGAAGTGTTGGACACATCGATACTGCCGATGCCATCGGTTAAAACACGAACGCGCTCTCCCTGAAAACCCCGAAGTACCGGGCGCGACGCATTCGGTCCAAACGAGGTGGCAGATACTCCGGGTTGACGTGCGAGTGTCTCGCCAATGGTTGTGCGAATCTCTCGCGTGAGGTCAATTCCGGTTAATACGGTCGCACCGGACAAACGCGCATTGACATCTTGATTATAGGGCGCGGTTACAACAATCTCGGCGGGCAGTTCTTCATGGTACGTTCCCTCGCCCGGTGCGGTTTCTTCTGCAAATGCGGGTGATGCGATCGCAAGCGATGCGGTAGTGGAGAGGAGAACGACCCTAAACATAAATTTTCCTTGATGATGTGTTATATTATGGCTTCTGTAGTAGTTGATATATTATATCAATATCAATTCGCCGTGAACTAGCTGTCGGTCTGACGTAAAAAGGCAATATGCGATCCGCGTGAGCTCTCGGATTGACAATCCGTCAGAGCCCTGATTTTCGGGTAACAGCTCAACGCTCTCCATCAACCTGTCGCGCAACGATGTGTCGAAAGACAGTTTATGTTCTGAGTTTTTGACCTTAGTGTTAACGGCTTGGGCGTTTCCGATTGCATCGTTGCTTGATGCATTTTTCAAAAATAATCACGGCCTGCGCTTTGCGGAACCTATTTCAAATTTGATTCCGTTTTTCCTATTTTATTTTGGTATATTAGCGCTAATTTGGGCAGTAGTCGGAATATCATCCAAGTACGCCGGCAGCCTGTCAATTAGGATCATCTTGCCCATTAGAACGCTATTGACTTTCGCGGTCCAAACCCTCAATGACCGCGCTTTAGAGGGGTAGACGTACTGGCTCCTTTTTATTTCTAATTCGAACAAAAGGAACGGGCCATGGCGAAGCCAGCCACTATCAAAATAAAATTGCTCAGCACTGCTGACACCGGATTCTTTTATGTAACGAAGAAGAACCCGCGCAATACCACGGAAAAAATGAGTTTTCGTAAATATGACCCCGTCGTGCGTAAGCACGTAGAGTTCAAGGAAGCTAAGGTTAAGTAAGCTCCTTCTTCTATTGATTAGGGGAAACGAATAGGGCGCTTCATGCGCCCTTTTTGATTCGGCGAGCGAAAGATAGTTGTCAGATTCTCTGGGAACATATGCGAAGTGTTGCACCTAGAGCGGGATGACATTTGATTGAATCAAATGTCCGCTCTAAATTTTTGTTTTCGCGTGATTTAAGAACAAAAACCGGTTCCCACTTTTTGTGATCACGCTCTAGGCTGTAGTGACAATTTAAGGGATTCCCCTTTGGTCTGATTTGTGATTCAACACTGGCTTTTGGAGGCTGGTGTGGAAGGCGAGATACTTAGGGACGATCAGTGCGAGCGGTTGCGGGAGTTTGTTCCTGGCGGGCGCAAGGGCAAGCGCGGTCCGCGCAGTGACGGGCGGCGGTTTTTCGACGCGATTCTGTGGCTGGCGCGGTCGGGTAGCTGCTGGCGTGATCTGCCGGAAGATCGCTTTGGC
>JANORM010000024.1:0-48474 GCA_031415335.1 Sphingomonadales bacterium
GCCAAAGCGATCTTCCGGCAGATCACGCCAGCAGCTACCCGACCGCGCCAGCCACAGAATCGCGTCGAAAAACCGCCGCCCGTCACTGCGCGGACCGCGCTTGCCCTTGCGCCCGCCAGGAACAAACTCCCGCAACCGCTCCCACTGATCGTCCCTAAGTATCTCGCCTTCCACACCAGCCTCCAAAAGCCAGTGTTGAATCACAAATCAGACCAAAGGGGAATCCCTTAAATTGTCACTACAGCCTAGCCAACTTTGCCGCCAGATCAGTTCTGCTTTGATCGTTTTGAAGAACGTCTCCACCGACGCATTATCGTAGCAATTACCTTTCCCACTCATTGATGGCTGCAGGCCATAGGCCTGCAACTTCTTTTGATAATCATAAGCGCAGTATTGCCTGCCACGATCCGAGTGGAAGATGCACCCTCTGGTGGATTACGCAGACGCACTGCCATGTCGAGTGCCTGGATCGCTAGATCCTTCTTCATTCTGTCACTGACGGCCCAACCGACAACGCGCCTGCTATGCAGGTCAAGGATCACAGCAAGATAAAGCCAGCCTTAGGCGGTCCAGATATAGCTGATGTCGCCCGCCCATTTGTGGTTGGGTGCATCTGCGGTGAAGTCACCATCCAGCACATTCGCGACGATCCCCAAGCTGTGGTTGCTATTGGTTGTGACCTTATGTTTGCGGGTCCGAACCGGCTTAATCCCGTTGATACGCATCAACCTGCCAACACGGCGCTCACCGACATCGATGCCGACTTCCTTGAGCTCCATTGTCATCCTGGGCCTGCCATAGCTGCCAAGGCTCAAGCCATATTGCTCGCGAATGTGCGCCAGCACCTTCATATCACCGCGCTGCCTCCGGCTCATCGGCCGCGTCAGCCATTTGCGAAAGCCGCGCGCCGTAACCTGCATCACGCGGCAGATCGTCTGAACCTGCCAGACATGCCGCCAGGCTTTTACAAATGCGAACCTCATGATTTTAGGCCCGCGAAGAACTGAGTCGCCTTTTTTAATATCTCCCTCTCCTCCCGAAGCACGCGGATCTCTATGCGTAACCGCTCATTCTCCTTTGCCAAATCCGCCTGTGGGGCAACGGGCATATCAGAGGGGCGGTACACCGATATCCACTTGCTCAGCGTCGATTTACCAACGCCTAAATCACTTGCAATCTGCGCACGTGGCAAACCGCTGCTCAGCGCTATCCGCACCGCTTCTAACTTAAAATCTTCTGTATGCTTGATCGACATGATCCGTCTCCTTGAGTGAGGTATATAATCTCAAGTGACCGGAACCAAACCGTTGCAAGTCCGATTCTCAAACTTGAAAGCACGAAAACTGTCCTCAATGCATTCCACAAATACGCAGCTGCCTCATCAGTTGTCGATTTACAAAATCCTTATTTGTCCCATAAATTGGGGACAAAAGCTGACTGAATTGTAGCCTTTTGGGTTGAATATCTTCGCGAACTGTGTCCAATATCTGTGCTCGATATTGTATATGGTTGGTACGCTTTGTTAGGAAAAATTTCATGCTTACAATCAAGTATGTAATGGTCAGCTTGGCTGCACTGCTCATCACTTCGCATGCTTACGCCGCGATAGAGGTCAGCCCTGCAATCGTCATTTTTGAGCCCAAGGCGTCCCAAGAAGCTGTGATCACCGTTACCAACGGGGGTGATAAAATAACCTATGTATCCACCCAACCGCGCGAAGTTATGGCGCGTGGGGAGACCGATGAGAAGCTACGCGTTGATCCCAATCCGACGACCCTTGGCATACTCTCCACTCCGGCAAAACTTGTCCTTGAAAAAGGAGAGCGGCGCGGGGTTCGGGTGGTGGCGGTGAATCCGCCGGGTAGCGAAGATCGCGTTTGGCGGGTCAAGATCGCACCTGCCGCGGGTAAGCTAAAGGCAGGGCAATCGGGCGTTGCGTTCCTGATCGGATATGATTCGCTCATAATACAGCGCGCCGCCAATGCGTCTGTTGCAATAACTGGCCAGCGGACAGGCAGAAAACTGACATTGTCCAACGCGGGCAACAGTTTTGGGATGATAAGCGAAATCCGCCAATGTCCCGCATCCGGGGATTGCGTGAAGCTGAAAGATACCAAAAGGCTTTACGGAAATAGCAGCTGGTCGGTTGATCTACCGGAAGACGGCGGCACAGTTGAGGTCAATATCGACGGTATCAACAACAAGCGTGAGACGATCAAAATCTGATCACGACTTGGGCGTAAGGCATGCGAGCGCCCCAATGTCAGCAAATACCGCCTTTGGATCGGTAGGAGGAACTTTGGCTTCGCACATTGCGCCATCCTCGCGCTCGACGCTTAGCACTGCATCTGTCCCCACCTCAATCTGGAAAGCGCCGGTCGTATCGGTTTCGGCGATGCTGCCCTTGGTTGCGATCGAGGCATTGGCAAGAGGCTTGCCTTGGCCATCAACCAGCCGCGCATAGATGGCGGTAATCCGTATTGAGGCCCGTTCCAGCCGCTTTACCGTGCCGGGATAGAAAAGCGCGGGTTCATTGCGCGTATCGAAATTGGTGCTGCCCCCGCTCACATTGATACCGATGTCGCCCTGACTGAACGGCGGCGTGGGGACGAAAACAGCATCAGAGCCTGCGATCGGTCGCGCATTCGCTCCGTAAGCTCGCACGGTGAAGTTCGCGTCGGCATCCGCGCCGGGGGCCTGAGCCACAATGCCAGCTCCCGTAAATCCGCCCGATCCGAACGCCAGCCGCCCACCTGCATAGCCGAAACTGGTTTCAACTCGGCCATAAACCGCGCTGGAGGCGAGCCGTTCCTCAATTTGGGCGTCCGCACTGGTCTGGAAATAGGTTGTAGTCAAATTTGCTCCCAACCGCCCGGACAGGCGTTCTGCCTGCTGGCTAACTCCGGCACGCAGTTGCAATGGGCCGAGGCCAGTATCGCGGCTGTTGCTCCAATCGGCACTGCCCACCGGCTTGAAACTGGTATCGCCGTTTGAATGTCGCCCCTCGGTTCCAGCGGAGAATGTCTTGCTGCTGCGGCCTTTATACAGCGAAACGCGCAAGCCTGCGCGCAGTGACCAAGCATCGCGGCTGACACTGCCCGATGTTTCCAGTTCGAACCGGCGGCCTACACTTTGTCCAATGGTCCAGCGCGTACTGGGCAAAAACGTATAGGATAGTTCGCCTGGCGGATCGCGGCGCAGGATGATGCCGGAATTGAAACTGAAATTCTTGCCAGACCACCCGCCAAAGGCGCTGACTTGTTCATAGGATCGCCCCAAGCCTCGTTCAAAATCGCGTACCAGTTGTGCCTCGGCGCGCACCGTTCTTGCGTCTAGCGACCAGTTGATCTTAGCGATATTGCCCGATGCGGTCAGCGCAGCGGCATAGTCTCCCTGATCAGTGCCGCCCAGTGTCGCCGCGATCCGCCAGTTGCTTTGCAGGAATGTTGCGCCGATTTCGACCAACCGCCGTTTCTCGCTGAGTTCGCCGCGTGCGGCCAATCCGAATTGCGGCCCCATCCGTTTGTTGATCCCGGCGCGGATTGTGGGGGAAAGTAGGCCGGGCAGGAAACTATCATCCGCCCCGCGAAACGCCGTGTTCCATCCGCCCTCGACGAAGAACTGCGTCTCACCATATCCCGGCAGGCCAGCGGCGCGGGCAAAGAACCGCGTCTCGGTGCGTTCGCCGGTGGCATCGATAATCTTGAGCGTTAGGGGATATGCCCCGCCGGGAAAGGCCGATGTGTCAATCGTCACCCGGCCAGACGATATGCGCTGGGTATCGATCAACACGCCGTCGCGCGATATTTCCACACGGCCTTGCAGCGGCGTGTCGAGCAAGATGGGAGTGTCGGCGATGCTGCCGCGTTCAATCCGGGTGTCTATGCTGCTGGCAAAGCTGATCCCGACCAAGCGGTCGAAAAAGATAAAGCTGAACGGGGACGCTTGAAGAAGCCCGACCGACAAAGCCGTGTGGTCGCCGTTGCGGCGGAAATAGGCGCGGTCGAATGAGGATTGACGGCCCGAAAATGTGCTGTCCACTGCGATATGGCTGCGGCCAAAACCGATCACGGCGCGCGGTTGCAGGGTGAAATCTATGCCGCGTTCGGATAACGTATATTGCAGGCCCAGCGCACCAGCCACCGTCGGCGGTCCGGCGGGAGGATCAGGCAAATGCCGCCGCGCCTCTCCGCGCACACCGCCCGCCAAAAACAAATCAATCCGCCCTGCATCGCGTGACAGGATGACGCCCATCACTACGGGATCAAGCCGTCCGCAACCAGAGACAGGCGCGGGGGAACAGGATAGCCCGGCATTTGCGGGCACGGGGAGTTTCAACGCCGCATTGACGGCGGCGGGATCACGAAGCGGCGGCAACCGCGCAATCAATGCGCCGGGATTGATAAAGCGGACCGTGCCCGGCGCGCTCTCCACATCAATCGGCCCAAGCGACTGGCCATCGACATAGAGATTAAGCGTAACGTCGCGTGCCGCCTTTAGGTCGTCAAAACCTTCGGGTTCTTCGGTTTCGAACTGGACGGGTTTTGTTGGATCAGCTGTAGGCGCGGGGATGGGATCAGGGGTCTGCGCCCATGCCGCAGATGGTGTGAAGAGCAACAGCGATAGTGAAATTGCCCTCAAACTGGTTTCCTATAAAGCGGCCTTTACCGATGGGGGCTTGGCTCAAATCGCAGCAGGGCGGCGGTCGCGAACCGCCCTGCTGCGAAATGGAATGGGAGAGGCGTAACGGCGGCGAGGGCACATCACCGAAGGCTTAATTAGTTCTGTGTCCCCAGAACTCCGATCAGAGGGGGGCTACGAGGACAGAGAAGCTGCCAGAATAATCTCCTGCGAAGTCCGTGTTGGTAGCAGTCGAACTTAAAAGAATATGATGAGCTTGGCCTAATCCCGTCGAACTCGCATCACAAGAAGAAGGAGCTTGGCTAACTGCTTGCGCAGTGCCATTCAGCAAAACATAGCTATTTAAAACAATATCTCCTAAATATATTGTTAGTGGAATTTTATCATTTTCTCCATCTCCGTTGGCATCAATGGACGAAATTAAATAAAAACCCTGTGTATTGTTAAAAGACTGAGTTATGTTTACAGTAACATTTCCCGCGTCACTTCGTTTTGCACAAAAATATCGTTCGCCGCTGCTAATTGGTATATTCTGACCCGACAATTGCTGGGTACCGAGATCAATATTCTCCAATCCAATGACCTGTACCTGTGATACAGGCGGTGCAGTTAGCGACAGCGTCACGTCAAATGTCCCCGTGCTCGTCGTCCCCAGCGTCCCATCGGTCGCGGCCATTGCCATTCCCGGCATCGCCAAAGCCATTGCCAGTGCTGCGGTTTTCAAAACTTTCATCTTCATCACTCCGAATATGTTAAAAATAGACATTGCTTCAAACGCGCCTTCATTCCGGTTCCAGCAATAATGTAAACTGTTGCGAATAGTGCCCGGGCGGCGCAGGGGTTTGTGCTGGATCGACGCCTACAAGCGATACGCCAACATGGATTGTATGCGCTTCAGTTGGGCCACTTGCTGCGGTGCACGCAGAGGAGCTTGGCGTCGATATGTAAGTATCGTTGGGGTTTAAGCCATACAACGACGGATCAGCTAGCGTAGCGAAGTGAATTGAGACCGGTAAATATACGCTGGGGAAGGCGGGGTCTTTTAAATACCAACCGCCATATGTGCCCGTGGGGTTTAACGGATCAGGCTGCGAAATCGAAAGACGCACATTGCCCAGCCCGCTGCGAAGCAAGCACAAATAGCTCTCTGTTTGGGGGAATGCGGTCGGGTTGCTGGGCGAATAGACCTCGGCTGAGAATGACACATCTTCCAATCCGATAATTTGCACCATGTCGCTGGTCGGCGGCGTCACCGTCAAAGTCGCCTGAAACGTCCCCGTCGATGTCGCCCCCGGCGTGCCATCGGTCGCGGCGAACGCGGTGCTGGGCAATGAAAGTGCGGCCGCCAAAGCAAAGAGTATTCGGTGTATAATCATCATAGCGGGGCAACCAACACGGTGAATATATTACTGAAGGACGTTGGCTGGAAGAGGGAGCCAATAGGATTGGAGTGCGTGCCGAGTTTTAAGCGATGCGCAATTGCGGGGTCTGCGGTGTTGGCATCACAGCTGACTTCACTGCGGTTCAAAATTTTTGTAACGCCAGCTGCTCTAACGGTTTCGAGGGTCTCTGAACCGGGATTGATGAAGCCAACGGATAATTGGATAGTCTGGCTCCCGCTTACAAGGTTAAATCCTGCCACAGACGATGTGATGGTGACGCTAACTTGACCGGGGGTACTTCTTTTTAGGCAAAGGAAGTCGGTCAATTCGGGGACAATGTTGCCTTGAAAATAGGAGCCGAAACTAAAGTCGTTGAGACCAATGACTTCTACGGTGGTTGCAGGTTGCGGACTTATGGTGACATTTGCATTAAACGTCCCCGTCGATGTCGATCCCGGCGTGCCATCGGTTGCGGCGAACGCTATGCCGGGTGCGGCCAAAGCCAGCGCCATTGCTATCCGTTTTAGTGCGCTCATCACATCATCCTTCCATCATCAACCCAAAATCGTGCGGCAGGGCGGGGGTCGCGGCCGCCCTGCTGCAACCTGTGAAATTATTGCGGGGACACCGTCACCGTGAACGCGCCGCTGAAATTACCGTATGCTTGGCCCGCATTCTGTGAAACAACGGTTCCGGGCGAAAGCCGCAATATGTGCGCAAAGGTGTTGCTCGATGAGGCATCGCAGCCAGAGTTGCTGGGCAGCGCGGCGAAAGTTCCTCCGTTGTTTGGCCCAGTCGAACTTCCGCCAGAACCCAATGGCGAAGTGATCAGCATAGAAAGGCTCAACGTATGTCCTGCACCGTCGCTTAGATTATAGGAACCCGCATTGCCGGGCTGGCTGATCGTCACCAGCACATTGCCCGCTGTGCTACGCACAAGGCAAAAAGGTTGTTCAATGGCGGGAACGGGCGTGTTGGTCGTGATGCCGCCCGTGACCGCCGGAAAGGTGAAATCATCAAGGCCAATCACCTGAACCAGCGTTCCGGCAGGGGCATTGACTTGTAGTGAGGCGTTGAACGAGCCGGTCGATGTCGTGCCAAACGCGCCGTCGGTTGCGGCCATTGCAGGCACAGACGCCGTGAGCGCGAGGGCGACAGCTGCGATTTTTAGAATTTTCACTATAATTACTCCTTGAATGGTTTTGGGCTTTTGTTTGGAAGGATCTGGTCGTTCAACGCGTTAAACTATTTTTGACGTCAATCTGGTGCCAGCAACGCAACAAACGTTGCTGAGTAATTGCCCGGTAGGGCATCGCTTTGCGCTGGAAGAACAAGGACCAGTTTGTGCGCGTTGTTTGTCCCCGACGAAGCCGTGGTACATGACGCAGGGGAAGGCGCGAACGGAGGAAGCGCTTCGCCATTAGCAAGAATTTCTTCACGTCTTCCGGCCACATCCGTCAGCAGAAGTGCGATTGGAACCCTATCAAGAATCCCGTCACCGTTTGAATCGATTGACGAAATCATTCCGAACCCGGGTACGCCAGCGATCGTCTGGGAAACCGTCAAACGAACGAGCCCTGGATTTGAACGTTTCAAGCAAACCCAGTTATCGCCACTGGCTAAAGGGTTTGGAATTTCGCCAACGGCGGCATCTACTGTGCCAAAAGCGATATCATCCAACCCGAGGATCTGAACATGGGTGACATTCGAATCGTTGATGGTCAACGTGGCACCAAATATGCCCGTCGATGTTGGCCCCAACGTGCCATCGGTTGCGGCCATTGCGGTGGCTGGGATTGAAAGGGCTAATGCCATTGCGGCGTTCGCTAAAAATTTCATAGTTATGCTCCTTTCGAATACGCTCAGACGCTCTGGGGTAGTGTGCGGATCAAAGCGGCGCGACGATGAGGGTGAACTGGCCCGAAAAATCGCCGCCCGAACCCGCTGTAGCGGCGCTGACGGTTGTAGGGATGGTGATCGATATGCGGTGATCAATATTCGTCGGTTGACCAACTGAGCAGGCGTCGGGACGCGGGCGGGTGTTAAATTTTTGACCGCTGGTTGTTATAGTAGCGGTCGGATTGCCTAAGTCGTCTCGGACATTGAACGCTGTCAGCGGTATAAAGCGAATTTCAGGGGACGGACCTCCCGTGCTTGTATTAAGGTTCATCGGGCTGCCATCTGCGATCCCGGCTTGAAAAACGGTAACCTGCACATCGCCTTCGTTGCTGCGCGCAAGGCAGAAATTGGTGCTGGCCGTTTGCGCGCCAGAATTGCCAGTCGGGCTGATTAAAACGGGTGCAAAAATCAAATCTTCCAAACCAGCGACCTCGACCAAATTGTCCACCGGAGCGCTGGCAGTGACAGTCGCGGAAAATGTGCCCGTGGAGGTTGGCCCCGGCGTGCCATCGGTCGCGGCCTGAGCGATGTTTGGTAAGGCAAGTGACAATGCCAGCGCCGCTGTCCAATAAATTTTCATGGCCAAATCTCCTGTGTTCAAAACCTGAGTCAAAAATCCTCGTCCCGCAAAGCCGGTTGGCCAAGCGGAGTATTTCCGTAAAAACTATCGAGCGCCCGTTCCGGTGCGTATTTAACCCCACGCATCCGGTTATTTATTGCTGAGGCTAACAGGCTTCAAAAACTTTGTATGTCCCCAATATATGGGACAAATATTGGGGGTTAGACCCAGATTGGGACTTGCCAAAATACACAAAAGTGCAATTCTCGACCCCGCAATACACACAGCTTTGTCGCGACAGTGTAGCCTCATTTCATTTGCTTCATGCGGTGGTAACGCGCCGGGGGGCATCGGCATTGTAGTTATAGGCCAAGGCATATTTTTTGCGGCGAAACGTTGTTTTTTGAAGATGAATAGAATCTAGGGGGCAATTATGCGCATGAAATCAGGCACTATCCTTAATTCGGCGCTGCACATCATATTCAGAATTCTATCATGAGTGAGCTGGATCTGCGCTATGCCCTACCCGATGAAACGCTCAAGGACTGCATCTCTTTCTTTTATCAATTCACTGCGAACATACCCTATTTTGAGGATAAGGCCTTTCGCGCAGATTTGCCGCAATTCTGCTTTGTGTTAAAAGGCAGTGAGGGCTTTTACATGTTTGAAGATGGGGTGAAGCAGCCGATGTTCCCTGCCTTTCTGTTGGGGCCAACGACGGCAAATTCCCATACCGGCGGCATCGGCCCGGTCTGTCTTTTTGGGATGGGGATTTTGCCTGTCGGCTGGTCGCGCATGCTTCCTATCCAAGCGGCCTCGCTCACCAACCGAGTGGTGGACGGTGAACAGTTGTTTGGGGCGCAGTTACAAGCGGACTTTGCGGCACTAAGCGCGGCGGCGGATTTCGATGCGCGGGTTGCCTATGCCAATGGAATGATGGCGCGGCTTTTGACATTCAAGGACGAAAGGCTCGAATCTTTTGTGACCGTGGTTGACGACTGGCTGCTGTCCTCGCTCTCCCCAGAAATTGATGATCTTGAGGCTGCATCCAGCCTATCGCGCAAGCAATTGCAAAGGATGTGTAACCAGATTTACGGTGCGCCGCCCAAATCTTTGGTGCGCAAATATCGGGCGCTGCGTGTAGCGAAACAGATCGCACTGGGAGAGGCTGATCCGAATGATTTCCTTGCCGAAGGATTTACCGATCAATCGCACCTAATCCACGAGGTAAAGCATTATACGGGTCACACGCCGTTGGAAATTCGCAACGATCCGTCGCACTTGCTTAAGCTCACACTGCAACGCACGTCTTTTGACGGCATGTCCGATTTGATAACGGGCACATGATCCGCACGCTTATCATTGAAGATGATCCCGCAACCACCGAACGGTTGAAGGCGGTACTTGCGAAATCTGCAGACATTCAACTGGTGGGTGTTGCGGAGTCGGTTGCGTCAGGGCGAACCTTGATTGCGAAAGGCGGCTATGACGTTCTGCTTTGCGATCTCGGCCTTCCCGATGGCAGCGGCATCGACTTAATTCGTGCGTCCACCAAACTACACCCAGAGAGCGACGTGATCGTCGTCACCATCTTCGCTAATCAATCGCGCGTAATTGACAGTATAAAGGCCGGGGCCAAAGGCTATTTGCTAAAGGATCAAAAGCTGGAGGAATGCGCCGAAAGCATCCGCGAAATCCGGCGTGGAGGCTCCCCGATTAGCCCGATCATCGCAAGGCAATTGCTCAGGCGGATGGTGCCCGAACAACCGGCGCGACCGCTTAAAGGGGCGCTTTCGACGCGCGAGGAAGAGGTACTCAATTTGCTCGCGCGCGGCTTTTCCTACGCCGAGATTGCCGGTGTATTGGCACTCAAAGGATCGTCGGTTGGCACTTACGTCAAACGCATCTATAAAAAGCTCGAAGTCAATTCGCGCTCGGAGGCGGTGTTTGAAGCGGCAAATCGCGGGATCATTGATGTGCATTAGGGGGTGGGTCGGTTGCTCGCTGCTGTTTTTGCTCGCCGCATTATGTGTGGGATCGCCACTATACGCGAAAAAGGATGTCGTCGTTCAGGTCGATAGCGGCGATTTCGTTTATTCCAACAGCACGGACATACCTGCCGTAGGCTGGCGCCGGGAACGGGTTCCTTTTCACGACTATTTTGCGGCTGCAACGCCGCTTAACCGAGACCGAAAAGTGCTTTGGGCACGGTTTGAATTTACTGCCGGGCCACGGGACCATGCGCCACGCGCGCTGAAAATGGATTATACGACAGAGAAGTTTATCGTTTTTCTCAACGGCGAAGAAATCTACCGCAACTATAGCGTGCCTGATTTTCAAACCTTTGCATCTTTTGCGCCTGCCTATGTTCCTCTACCCAAAAGGCAACTGCGCAGCGGCAACAATCAGATGGCCGTTCGCTTCGAAACTCAGGTTTATTGGTGTCTTGGCGTCGGCAATGTGTCGGTTGGCTCGGAAACCGTGTTGCGAAAAGCCTATGAGCGGCGGTATTTTGCCCAGTTTCTCGGCCCCCAGATTGTCAATGGTATTCTGGGAGCGATGACTTTGGCCGCTTTCTTTTTCTGGCTCGCGCGCAGGAACGAACATACCTTTGGTTGGCTCGCCCTAGTTGGTGCCATTTGGTGGCTCCGCAACCTCCATTATTCGGCAACCGATCCACTGGTCGGTCCCCACTTCATGTGGGAAATTACCATTAATTCCCTCTTTGTGCTTTGCATCAGCTTTTTCGCCTTTGCTGTTTCGGTCCTGAATGTACCACGTCCCAAGGCTTGGATATTGGGGGCAAGCGTGTTTGGCGTCTTCATCGTCGCTTTACGTTACACCCTGATCTCACAGGGCTGGCCCGATTTGCCAAGCTTTCTGCTATTTGCGCCATATACTGCGGTTTTATTGGCCATATTTATTCGCGCATTTTTTGCGGAGCGATCGCTCGACAGAATAGTGATGCTAATCGCCATGATTATTGTTGTGGGTTCAGCATTCCATGACTTTGCATTTCTTGCCCAAATTTTTGAAGGCGCCACTTTCCAGATACAGCCATATTCCAGTGTTCTGGTATTTTCTGCATTTTGGTTCGTGCTGGGGCGCCGGTTTTTCACATTGCTGGATACGGTCGAGGACATGAATGTCACCCTGGAAAACCGGATTGATGTTGCTGGGAAAAAGCTGCTGGAGAGCGAGGCCCTTAGGCGCGAACTGGAAGTGACCCTTGCGGTCGAGAAAGAACGTGAGCGGTTGATGCTGGAAATTCATGACGGTATCGGCTCTAACCTTGTCACCGCGCTTGCCGTCGCCGAAAAACAGAACCACCCCCCAGCATCGATCAACACGCTTAGGCGCTCCCTTACAGACCTTCGTATGGCGGTAGATTCGTTAGAGCCCGTTGAAGGCGAGATACCGCTCCTTCTGGCCAGTTTGCGGTATCGAATGGAACCCGAACTCTCCAAAGCGGGATTGGCGCTGGATTGGCAAGTGGAAGACTGTCCGCCTATCGTCTGGCTCGATGCAACGGGTGCGCTCCACATATTGCGTATCTTACAAGAGGCCGTCAGCAACATAATAACCCACGCACAGGCCACCCTGATTACGGTGCAATGCCGCCGGGAACTATTCGGCAATCGCGACGGTGTTGCAATCATGATAGCCGACAATGGCATCGGCTTAACGGAAGGCACCAAAGGGGTAGGCAAAGGCATTGACAACATGGCTTCGCGTTCGTTGTCGATGCAAGGAGAGTTTTCGTGCCAAAACAACGAAAATGGGGGGGCGGTCGTCAGGCTATGGCTGCCAAATGCGCTTGAGAGGCTTGCGGTAATTTAATACCCAGCCGTTGCCTTCAACATTGAATGCGTTTGAAACTTGGGGGTGGAAAGCCATGCGCATAGCGCGCAATACTGCCACCAAAATACGCAATGAACGAATATCTGCTAAACGCGATCACCTTGCTAAAACCTGACGTCCCGGATCGTTTATTATACCAGTCATTCTGCCGATATCTCTGCCTACATATCAAAGATGATCTTGGGGGGTAGGAACGTTCTGAATAGGCAGGGCAAGGCACCGGCTGAGTGTTTTGATACCGGAAGATTGCAGTCTCTGCCTGACGGCGTGTGGGGCAGGTTAGCGTAGACGCACAGCCATCTCCAGCGCCAGGATTTAGTAATAGCGCAGCATAAAAAAAGGGCGACCGTTAAGCCGCCCTTATATTGCCGTTTTTTAGTCGAGATTTACTGATCAATATTTCTCTTGAAGGTCTCAGGCAGGAACAAGATGCCTGCGACCAAGGTTAATCCCGCAACGATAATGGGATACCAAAGACCGTAATAAATATCGCCGGTCGCCGCAACCATAGCAAAGGCTGTGGTCGGCAAGAAGCCTCCGAACCAGCCGTTACCAATATGATATGGCAAGGACATAGATGTGTACCGGATGCGGCTTGGGAATAATTCCACCAGCAAGGCAGCGATTGGTCCATAAACCACAGTCACCAGTAAGACGAGGTAGAACAATATCGCAACCACCGCTGGCTTGTTAATCTGCGCTGGATCAGCAAACAGGATCTTTTTGGCTGCCTTGGGATCCGTAACGGCCTTTGGATTATCCTTCACAGGATATCCCGCAGATTCCAACGTTGCGATAACGTCGCCACCAAACGCTTTGATAGCCGCGCCTTTGGCATCGCCTTCTAATTTCGATGGGTCCGGCGCTACGATAACTTTGTCACCAATTTTGACTGTTGCGATTGTTCCTGCCGGTGCGTCAATCACTTGATAGCTGATCGCATTTTTCGCCAGATAGGATTTAACAATATCGCAGCTCTTGCTGTCGAATTTATTCTTACCAATCGGGTCGAATTGTAGAGAGCAATCATTATCGTTTACCGTCACCGAAACTCGCGCATTTTCACTGGCCGAGGTCAAGGCAGGGTTAGCCGCATTGGACAAAGCGTGAAACGCCGGGAAATAGGTAACCACTGCAAGCGCACAGCCCGCCATAATAATCCATTTGCGCCCAATTTTATCCGACAGCCAGCCGAAGAAAACAAAGAAAGGTGTTCCAAGAGCCAATGCAATCGCAATCAAGATATTCGTCGTTGCACCGTCAACTAGAAGGATTTTCTCCAAGAAGAACAGCGCATAGAACTGCCCAGTATACCAAACCACAGCTTGACCAGCGACCGCGCCAACCAATGCAATAACAACCCATTTAGCATTTTTCCATTGACCGAATGCTTCGGTTAATGGTGCCTTTGACGTTGTGCCTTCGTCTTTCATTTTTTGGAAAACAGGGCTTTCGGCCAATTGCATACGGATCCACATCGATACCGCGAGCAAGACGATGGAGACCAAGAACGGCACGCGCCAGCCCCAGTCTTTGAACGCTTCTTCGCCGATCAACGTCCGCGTGCCGATGACCACCAACAATGCCGCAAACAAGCCCAACGTTGCCGTGGTTTGAATGAAGCTGGTGTAAAGGCCGCGTTTGTTATTGGGGGCATGTTCAGCAACATATGTCGCCGCGCCGCCATATTCACCGCCAAGAGCAAGCCCCTGGATCAGGCGCATTACCACCAGCATAATCGGTGCCGCAACGCCTATGCTCGTGTAAGACGGCAAAAGCCCGACGACGAATGTTGATAGGCCCATCAGACCCATGGTGACCAAAAATGTATTCTTACGGCCGACCAAATCGCCGATCCGGCCAAAGAAAATTGCACCAAACGGACGCACAGCAAATCCAGCCGCAAACGCAGCAAGTGCGAATATGAAGCCGGTCGTTTCATTAACGCCCGAAAAAAACTGCACGGAAATGATCGAGGCCAATAGGCCGTAAAGGTAGAAATCATACCATTCAAAAACCGTGCCCAGCGAAGAGGCAAGGATGACCTTTCTCTCGCTTTGCGTAGCTGCGTGATGCTTGGATAAAGCACCATCCTCTGTTGTAGCCATCGTCTTACTCCTCCTGTTATTATTTAGAAATTATATTGCGCTGAAAATTGTGCGCGTCGTAATGCGCCGCTGCTGCCATTTTCCAATGTCCGTTCGGCATATCGAATGCCCAAACCAAATGTTAGGGGTTTAACGGGATTATAAAGGAGATCGACGTTTGCGCTGTAAACCGATTTGGTCAGCGCCTGAGATGCAAACGCTGGTGTTTTTGACAAATATCCTGATAACGTTCCAATGATTTTTACATTGTCGGTAACGGCATTGCGATAGGATATAAATCCTGCATAAATCATCGGTGCCTCCAGCTTGTTGGTCGGCGACACAATCACGTCATCACGAATATTCAGGCCCACATAACGGCCAATGCCTTCGCCAATGGTTGCCGAACCAGTAAAGCGGCTAGCGCCGGATTCATAAACGCCCGATGCCGAAACGCCCCAACCGACAGCCGTGTCGTTAATCGTGCCAAGTGCGCCAATAGGTGACGGCGCAGCGCTATTGTCCAATTTCAGCAAACGGCCAATTCCGGCCAAGGCTACGCTGCCCTGTTTGAATTTCTTGTCAAACCGAACAACAACGTCAGGCGCAACATCATCATCCGCTTCGGCGCTGGATGTACCTTGCGTGACGGTGGTTTCGGGATTTTCAAGCGCAAAGCTCACGTTCCCCGACTTGTAGCGGATAAGTGGCTGGCGCTGGAACACCGTTCCTTCGGTAGGGCCAACAAAATCGATCCGCTCAGGAAGCGCGCCGGGATTTTGGAACGTCGACCAATCCTGCCCGATCGTTAACTTGTCGTAAGTAATAAAGGCACGGCGGACGCGCGGCACAAAACTGTTTGAGACGCGCTGGTTGCCAAGCAAGCCGGTATCAAGAAAATCTAACTCAATATGCCCGCTGACTTTTTTATCGCCAATTTGCGATTCGCCCTGAAACAAGAAGCGGGTTTCGCGTACACTTGTCGTCAGGTTAACACCCTCACCGCTTCCGCCCACTGGAACTTGTGCGGGAAAATAATAGTCGTTGATCAAGCTGTTTGCTGCTGGATCTCCGCCGGAAAAGCTGGACGCAAGCGCATCAAATTTAACATATCCGCCGATAGTCAGCGTTGTGTTGCCCACGCGAAAGCCTTTGGCGGGAGGAGCGTTTTTCTCAGCCCTTTGTTCTACAGCCGCCAATTTAGTGGTGACCTCGCCAGTTTTTGCTTCCACCGCAGACACAGCGTTGTTCAAGCGGCTATTTTCGGCCTGGGATTCCGCTAGCTCGGATTTGGTGGTTTGCAATTCGGCAGATACGTTGCCAAAAGCCCGTTCCAACGCTTCAATCCGGCGTTCAAGATCGTTGGCTGTTGCGCCAACTTTCTCATTAGCCTTTTGCGGCGCTGCGAATGCGGTGCTGGAAAACATCGTGGCGATAATTGCCCCGGTCAGCAACAGATGCGTCTTTCGTTTCATGGTCATGATGGTTGTCCTTCTCCCTTGGTTCTGTGTGCGAACCTGCGCCTGTATCTTTTGCGCAAATTGGAATAAGACGGCACCTAGACCTTAGTCGATCAAGGCTGCGACTTTGGTCTAGGATGATGGCGATAGTCAAAAGGCGTAACGCGCGGCAATCCAAAAGTAAGCTAATCACCAACAATGAATGGTATAGTCTCTTATGTCGAAAAACTATCCTGTGCCTCGCAAATGGGCCGAAAGCGCAATAATCACCGGTGAAATTTACGCTGCAAAATATGCCGAATCGCTGAACAATCCCGATGCATTTTGGCGCGAAGAGGCGCAGAGGCTCGATTGGACAACACCCTTTACCAAAGTTCAAACGACAAGCTTTGACGAAGCTGATTTCGGCATCAAATGGTTTGAAGATGGCGTGCTGAACGTATCCGCCAATTGCCTTGACCGACACTTGCCCGAGCGCGCCGATGATATTGCCATCATTTGGGAGGGCGACGATCCGTCGCAGCAGCGCCGCATCACGTTTGGCGAATTGCACGGAGAGGTTTGCCGCTTTGCCAATGTCCTAAAACAACTTGGCGCACAAAAAGGCGACCGTATTACGATCTACATGCCGATGATTCCGGAGGCCGCGATGGCTATGCTTGCCTGCGCGCGGATCGGCGCGATTCATTCAATTGTATTTGGCGGTTTTTCTCCAGATGCGCTGGGCGGAAGAATTCAGGATTGTGATTCTAACATCGTGATTACCGCTGATGCGGGGATGCGCGGCGGAAAAATGGTACCGTTAAAGGCAAATGTTGACGCGGCGCTGGCAAACTGTCCATCTGTAAAGGCATGCCTGATCGTGCGCCATGTCGGCAATGCAATCGCTATGCAAGATGGCCGCGATGTTTGGTATGATGAAGCACGCGAGAATGTTTCTGCGGTGTGCGAACCCGAGCCAATGGGGGCCGAAGACCCTCTGTTCATTCTGTACACATCGGGTTCGACTGGAAAACCCAAGGGCGTATTGCACACCACCGGCGGATACCTGGTCTGGGCAACGATGACCCATCATTATGTTTTCAACTATACGCCCGGCGAAGTTTATTGGTGCGCTGCCGACATAGGTTGGGTGACTGGGCATAGCTATGTTGTTTACGGCCCGCTCGCCAATGGTGCGACGACAGTGATGTTTGAAGGCGTCCCGAATTACCCCGATCACAGTCGGTTCTGGCAAATCGTCGACCGGCATCAGGTCAACATCTTTTACGGCGCGCCAACGGCGCTGCGGTCTTTGATGCGCGAAGGCGATGACTGGGTTAAACAAACGTCGCGCAGCTCGCTGCATTTGCTGGGCTCAGTTGGTGAACCGATCAATCCGGAGGCATGGGAATGGTATTATCATGTCGTCGGCGAAGGTCGCTGCCCAATTGTTGATACCTATTGGCAAACTGAAACTGGCGCGACAATGATGACGCCGCTCCCCGGTGCCCACGCGCTGAAACCAGGCGCTGCGTCTAAGCCGATGTTTGGCGTGAACCCGGTATTGGTTGATAGCGAAGGACACGTGCTTGAGGGCGCGACCGAAGGCAACCTTTGCATAACTGACAGCTGGCCAGGACAAATGCGCACCGTTTGGGGCGATCATGACCGGTTTTTCCAGACTTATTTCACCACCTATCCCGGCAAATATTTTACCGGCGACGGATGCCGCCGCGACGAAGATGGCGATTACTGGATTACCGGCCGGGTCGATGATGTGATTAATGTTTCAGGCCACCGGATGGGAACGGCCGAGGTTGAAAGCGCGCTCGTTTCCCATGCCAAAGTCGCCGAAGCTGCTGTTGTCGGTTTCCCGCATGACATTAAGGGACAAGGGATTTATGCCTATGTCACGTTGAACGCCAATGAAGAGGAAACCTCCGAAGTGCGCGCAGACCTCATCAAATGGGTGCGAAGTGAAATCGGACCGATCGCTACCCCCGACGTTATCCACTTTGCGTCTGGCTTACCAAAAACACGCTCAGGTAAAATAATGCGCCGTATATTGCGCAAGATTGCAGAGGGCGATGTGTCCAATCTGGGCGACATATCGACACTGGCGGATCCCGCGGTCGTTGACAGTCTTTTGGAATCGCGTTCAATCACTACATGACCGGTGTTATCCTGATTGCGGACGATCATCCCCTTTTTCGTCAAGCACTCGCAATGGCGGCAGGAGCGGCGCGGCCCGATTCGCGATTGGTGGAATGCGCCAATTTGCCGACTGCGTTGAACGAGGCGGTCGCGGCGGATGACTTGATACTTATCCTTCTCGACCTGAAAATGCCGGGGGCAGAAGGCTATTCTGGAGTTGCGTTGCTGCACGCGGAAAAGCCCGATGTGCCAATCTTAGTAATTTCCAGCGCCGAAGCAGGTCCAGCGGCGCGCAATGCGCTGCGTTTCGGAGCAGTCGGTTTTCTGAGCAAGGACGCTAGTCTCTCAGAGATAGAGGTTGCGATCAGCGATGCTTTGTCGGGAAAGCGCATGGCCATACCGTCCGATGAAGAAATTGACCCAGTCGCAGCCCGGATCGCGTCGCTAACGCCAACACAGCTGAAAGTTCTGCTGGGTGTCATGCAGGGTAGGCTGAATAAGCAAATCGCGTATGATCTTGGGATCAGCGAGGCCACAGTGAAGGCGCATATGACCGCGATCCTTAAGAAACTGGACGTGCAAAACCGCACTCAAGCGGTGCTCGCAGCCAAGGCGCTCGGCCTCGAGTCTAAATCCCACGACTAAATATCATTCGGCGGCAATGCTCCGATCATCGCCGTTTAACCATATTTCCAAATCGGCAGCGCTAAGTGGCTTGTGCAAAACCGTGACCCCTGTCAGTTCGGCCCGATCGCAATAGTCCGCTACTGGCGTCGCCGTGACCAGTGCAAAGCGAGCATTGGGTTGTTGCTGACGCAGCGCCGTTATGAGGTGCAATCCGTCTTTGCCCTCACCCAAATTGAAATCTACAAGCGCAAGATCAAACGGAACCTTATGTGCTATTCCCATTGCAGCCGTGGTTGCGGTAATGACATGGTGACCCAATCGGCCAATATAGCTTTCCATGGCTTCGCAGTTAGCGACGTCGTCATCAACCACCAAAATGTTCAACGCATGCTTCAATATGTGTCGGCGTTCTGGGGTTATGATTGGCAGATCGTGCTGCAATGATACCAAAGGAAGTGCGACGCTGAACCGGCTGCCCTTGCCCGAGGTCGATCGCAGTGTAATGCGTGCGTCCAGTAGCCGTGCCGTTCGGTCAACAATTGCCAGGCCCAACCCGATCCCGCCCTCGCTGGCATTGGCAAGCCGCTCGAATTCGCGATAAATCAAGCCTTGTTTATCTTCAGGAATGCCGGGGCCGGTGTCAATTACATCGATCCGCGCCATACCAGAGCGCCGACGGACGCCGACGATAATGCCGCCGCGACCAGTATGCCGAATGGCATTGGACAGATAATTCTGTACAATTGAGCGCAGCAATCCCGCGTCGGTTTCAACTGTCGCGTCTCCTGCCCCGACCCGAAGCGTTAGCCCTTTTTCACGAGCCAGCGGCGCAAACGTCTCTACCATCTCGATTAGCAGGGGACGCAGGCGCAAAGGTTTGGGCTGCGGTGTGACACCGCCAGCATCGAGTCGAGAAATATCGAGCAATGCTCGCAAAAGTGTGTCTGCCGATTCAATGGAACGGTCGAGCTTAGACAAAATGACTTGCTGCTTGGGCGCAATGTCCCGCCCCAACGCCGCCGCAAACAGGCGCGCTGCGTGGATCGGCTGAAGTAGATCATGGCTTGCTGCCGCCAAGAAACGAGTTTTCTCCTCATCAGCGTCGGCCAACGCACGATTGGCATCGCGCAATTCGTGGGTCCGTTCATCGACCCGCATTTCCAGCTCCGCCCGGGCTTTTACGAGGGCGTCAATTGCCTGCGCCTCTGCGGTCACATCGGTAAAGCACATGACGTAACCACCGCTGGGCATCGGACCACCCACGGTTTTGAAAACGCGGCCGTCGGGCCGCACGCGTTCAAAGCAATGTGCTAAGCTATTGCGCATATGCACCAGCCGCTTTTCTACATGCGCCTCAACCTCGCCAGGTCCGCATTCACCGCGCTCGGCATTATACCGTATCAGATCAGCAATCGGCACGCCGATACGTACTAAACCGGGCGGATATTCAAACATTTCCAGATAACGGCTATTCCACGCGACAATGTTCAACGTACGATCGACCACGCTTACCCCGGGATCGATATTTTCTAAAGTAGCGGCGAGCAGCCCTTGCGAAAATCGCAAGCTCTGTCCGGTATCATCAAGGATACGTGCTACTTCTTCATGTGTGAGGCTGGATCCGTAAAGAGCAGACCGCATAAAAGCGCGCGCCGATGGTAACCCTACGACGCCAGCAATTGCGCGCTCTGCCTTACGGATATTCGTGCGATCAATAGGCGCATCACCTGACATGCCGACAAAAACATCTGCGGCTGCTCCAGGGCCAACAAAACGAGCAACGAGCGCTTTGAGTTCGCCAATTGTTGATGCCGATGCTGCATCCGGATAGGTGTTACGTAACAATCCCGGCAACGCGGCTGTTTGCATCCGCCGCATTGTTACGAGCGAAAATGCAGTCAGATTTGCGCCAATGCTCCATATCGTTCCATGGCTTATCGGACTCAGCCCATCTATACCGAGTAACGCGATAGGGTCGACTAACGTGCCCCTTAATGCGGCAAGCCACATTTCGCCTGCCATCTGCGGAATCGCCAAGGTATAAATCCAAACCAGCAGGCCAGTGATCAAACCGGCCTTAGCCGCCGATGCGTCGCGGTTACTGCCGAGCACCGCAAGAATAAGCGCAGGCGCAAACTGGGCCATTGCGGCGAAGGCGACGAGTCCGATTGACGCCAGCTGCTGGTTATCGGAAATACCCAGCGCCCAGCCCAGTGCCGTCAACATGATCGCTGCCACCACTATTCGCCGCGTTAGAATTATTGCACGGCCAAGATCCCCTTCGCCTTTCAATCGGTCACTGCGCACCAGCAGCGGCGCGATCAGGTCATTCGATACCATAGTTGATAATGCAATAGTCTCCACCAATACCATTGCCGTGGCCGCAGAAAAACCACCAAGAAACACTAGAAGTGTGGCCGTACTCATCTGCTGTGACAAAGGTAGTTGGAGGACATATAGATCCGGGCGGATCTCGGCGGAAAACAACGCTATGCCAGCTACCGAAATGGGCAGGACCACCAGCAGTGTCACAACCATATAAGCAACAAATGGCCAACGAGCGCGGGTGATGTCGCTTGAACTGTCGGCTTGGATCACCGTCATGTAAAACTGTCGCGGCAGGCAAATTATTGCTGCCATAGACAGCAATGTGATCACAAAAAAATCGATGCCTATATTTGATGGTTCGAAGTTTGTGGTCAGCCGTGAAATGCCCGACGATGTAGCCGCAGGGTCAGCTTGGGAAATCATTACTATTGCCAACACGCCGGCGACCAGCAACGCCCCAAGCTTCAAAAGCGACTCTATGCCGACGGCAAATAGCACCGCATCGTTGCGGCCGGCCACCTCGTAGCGGCGTGTGCCATATACCATGGTGAACAATGCTAGGCCGACGGCAGCAACGGACATGGCCGTCGTCGCGCTCCCTCCCCCTGATATAAGCGCAAAGGTCGTACCAAGCGAGCGCAGTTGCAGTGCAAGATACGGTATACTGCCGAGCAATGCCAATATCGTAACCAATGCGGCAACGCTTTGGCTTTTGCCAAAACGGCCACCGATGAATTCGGATATCGAATTGGCCCCATCGCTTTTGACGGCGTCAATCAGCTTGCGCAGAAACGGATGGGCAAAAACGAAAACGAGGATCGGGCCAAGGTAGATGGGAAGGTAGGACCAGCCATCGGCAACCGCCGAACCCACCGCGCCATAATATGTCTAAGTTGTGCAATATACCGCCAGCGCCAAAGCATAAGCAGGGACCCGCAAACGCCGCTTAAGCGTGGCATTGCTAAGTCCCTCTGCCCAAGAAGCAAATGCAAACAGGCAAAGAGCATAAACAATAACAACGGCCAAAGGCAGCATTCCCATAATTTCCAGCATTCCTCTCCCCCGCTACCGAAAATCTCATCATCGGCATCGTGCCGCTTTTGCAGTCAACAAGCAATGACGGCCCATTTGCGCCTTATTGGTCCGTTGATGTTTTACCGGCAATGGCAATGGATTTACGAAGCCGATTACGGCGTTCTGGTTTATTTATAGAAATCTGCGTCGAAGCTCTTCGCTCGTCAGACTATAGCTGGTGGCCGGTCCGGTCGCGTTTTGTATCCAGATAGTCCTGATTGTGCATATTCGCGGTAATTTGCAGCGGCATCCGCTCGATCACTTCGACCTGCTGTTGCTCCAGCCCGGCAACCTTTGCCGGATTGTTGGTCAGCAGCCGGACCGCACCGATGCCCATCAACCGCAACATTTGCGCCGCGACGGCGAAATCGCGCGCGTCGACGGCAAATCCCAGCCGCGTGTTGGCATCGACCGTATCGAACCCTTGATCTTGCAATGCATAAGCACGCAATTTGTTGATGAGGCCGATCCCGCGTCCTTCCTGCCGCAAATAAAGCAGCACTCCCCAATTGGCATGGGTCATCCGGTCCATCGCCTCATGCAGCTGCGGGCCACAGTCACATTTCAGGCTGCCCAAAACATCGCCGGTAAGGCACTCGGAATGCAGGCGAACGACGGGCGGGCTATTGTCGCGCGTACCAATGACCAAGGCGATGTGATCGGTGGCATCGGCAATGCTGCGAAAGGCAATGATTTCGCCATCCTCGCTGGCCGCAACGGGCAATCGTGCTCGCGCGGCAATACGGATCGAATTGGCATCAGAAAATGCGGCAACATCGGCGGTGCAAACGGTATCTACATCATGTTCATTATCGGCGCAGACCAAAAATGCGGGCAAAATGCCGGCATGCCGCGCGAGTTCCATCGCTGCATTGGCCGCGCCTGCATCGGGCAAAGGCAGAGCCGCAAATGGCCCTTTCATTGGATAGGCCATATCCAATGTCGGATCGGCAATTGCAATCGCCAATGCTAGATCCATGTCACCGGGGATGGCGATCATCACCGGTAAATGGGTGTCGGCGGCGGCGCTTTGGTTGATCAGTTTCAGCGTCGCGGCGCGGCTGGCGGAGAGCAACATTGCGTTGCCAGAAAAATCAGTCGCAGTTTCCGCCGCTTTCAACACGATATCCGCTTGGATCCCCGAAATCCGGATCGCCCAACCCCGGCGCAAGGCGTCTATTGCCCGCGCTGCACGCTTGCCTCCGGAAGTATCCTGCAAAGGAACGACATCGTTCAAAAATCAAATTCCGTCACGAGCGGCGCATGGTCCGATGGCTTGCCCCAGCTGCGGCACATTTTATCGACCACATGTTTTTTGGCATTGACCAGCAGGTCAGGCGTTATCCACATATGGTCGAGGCGGCGGCCTTTGTCTGATTTCTCCCAATCGCTCGCACGGTAACTCCACCACGTGTATAATCGCTGCGACGGATCGACAAAATGACGGGCAACATCGACCCAGTTTGCCGCCGATTGCATCCGCGCCAGTTTCTCAATTTCAATTGGCGTGTGGCTGACGACGTTGACCAATTGTTTGTGGCTCCAAACGTCCATTTCCAGCGGTGCGACGTTGAAATCGCCGGTTAGGATGGTCTTGTCCTTAATCCCGCTCGACCAGTCGATCATCCGTTCCAGAAAGTCCATCTTCTGTCCAAACTTGCTGTTGGCCAGCGCGTCGGGCACTTCGCCACCAGCGGGGATATAGACATTGTTGATGCGGACGCCATTGTCCAACTCTGCGCCAATATGTCTCGCTTCGCCATTGGCTTGCCAATCGAGAATCTCCAAATTGCGCAATGGCACTTTGCTCACAATGGCGACGCCGTGGTGCATCGGCATGCCGTTTACGGCAAAATTGCGGTAGCCCAGTTGCCGAAACGGCCCCTCAGGAAACAGCTCGTTGACTACTTTGGTTTCTTGCAGACATAAAATGTCGGGCGCTTCATCGCGCAGATAACGTTCCACAATGTCGAGCCGGGCGCGGACAGAGTTTATATTCCACGATGCGATGCGTAAGGTATTTGCCATGCGAATTTGCCTAAAGCGCGCGGTGGGCAACGGCAAGCGGAGAATTGGACACCAATCGCGCGGTAACGTTAAACAAACGCGTCAACGTGGTGCAACTTGCCTCCGCTCGCCGCACGCTGCGCCCGCATTATCGGCACTATGACCACCGCTGCGCCGGTCGTTCATGTGTCAGACAGGAACGCCTGACCACGCTGTGATGTGGGTGTCCAAATGCAACAGCGGGGCATGCCACAACAGACCAAATTCAACCCAAGCACCATGAACACGCGGGACCAGACGCAACTTGTTCGCCAAATGCTTTTTTATTAAGGAGAAGAGTAATGCGTGTCGTTTCACAACGTCAAAAAACTTGCATCATGTTGGCCGCGTTAGCCGCGCTAGTGCCCGGCGGCGTTTCTGCGCAGCAAGATCGCCCGCAAGATGCATCGGGCGAGGAATTGCCAGCCTTGTCGCCGCAAGCTGGACCAGAGGGCAGGGACATTATCGTGACAGGGCAACCTGAAATACCGCAGCCTGACCTAAACGCCGCTCTACCAAATTCGGCGCTGGCCGCTGGCCCTGAGGTTAAGGGAATTATTTCGGCGCGCAGCGGTGATAAAATGCAGGTGACCGCAAGTGACGGAACCAGGACGATCATTGCAATTAACGCCGACACTAAGATAAAAGCCAGCAAAGGTATATTGGGCCTTGGCCGCGATAAGCTGGCGGGGAATGCGTTGCTCAATGGCCTGCCCGTCACCGTAAAAACGCTACAATCGGGCGATGCGTTGGTGGCGAGCCAGATTAATTTGCGCAACACGGACCTGAAAACCGCAAGCATGATCCGCACGGGCACCTCGCAAGGATTTGCCGAACAAACGGCAGCGACCGAGGCGCTACGCGGCCGTATGGGCGATATTGACGAATATAATATCAAAGGCACGACGAACGTGAATTTCGATACCGGCAAAGCGGTGTTGTCTGAACAGGGCAAAGCCGATTTATGCGCAACGGCCACGGCAGCCAAGGGGTTGAAAAACTCTTTGATCCTTGTTGTTGGCTATACCGATTCAACAGGCGGCGAGGAACTTAATCAACGCTTGAGTGAAAAACGTGCCAGCAGCGTAGTCAATTTCATCCAGCAAGCCTGCAGCTGGAAACCATATCGGATGTTGACGCCCACAGGCATGGCCAAAGCCGATCCACTGGCCAGCAACGATACCGCCGATGGCAAAGCGCAGAACCGCCGCGTTGCCGTGAACATCCTGGTCAGCAAAGGGCTGGATGGTTTGTAGGCCATGAAGGTGAATTAAAAGGGCGGCATTGCAATCTGGAGCGCATCGTCCCTGCGCTCCAGATTAATCATCCACGCGCATCGCATAAAGAAAATCCAAAAATTCGGTATCGCCCACCGTGAAAATCGTCTCGCCAATCTTATTGAAACCGGCGCGTTCGTAAAATCCAATGGCGTTTGGATTGCTTTCGTAAACTGCCAATAAAAGTCGTTTTGCGCCGCGAGATTTGGCAATATCAACGGCCTGTCCGATCAACGACGCCCCATTGCCACCGCCTTGCCATGGGCCAAGTAAATAGATGCGTTTCAGCTCTAGGTCGCCGTCCTGCTCAAACCCAGGATGTTCCGGCGGACACAGCATCAGATATCCGACGGGCGCGCCCAACGGGGTTTCGCCGATCACAATATTGACATCGCTGCATGCCAATTTTGCTGCATAATATTCGGCGCTGTGTTGATGGTTCAAATGATCGATCAACCCTTTGCCAGGATGGTCGAACGCAAAAGTCGCCAGAAAGGTCGCTGCGCCCAAATGCGCCAAGGCATTGGCATCACTAGGTTCAGCCCTGCGCCAGAATATCGGTGTCATTCGTCCTCCGGTCCCAATTCAGGGTCAAGATCGCGGGGCCGGATGAACCGGGATAGCGCGCCCGCGCCGCGCTCCATCGCTGCCCATGATGCAATGTCCAATTCCATTTCCGCTATCGCTGCTGTGGGGAATTTTTCATATACCGATGCGCGTAATTCACCGCCAATATCAGCCGGAACCAGATCGAGCACCAAATCCTCCAGACCCGGGTTATGGCCCACCATCAAAACGGACGCGATAGTATCGGGCAATTCGCGCAGTACATCCATCAACGTTGCCGATGATGCCAGATACACCCGACGTTCCCAAATGGCCTCAATCCGCTGACCATATCCAGCCGCGACATGGTCCAGTGTTTCGATAACGCGCACCGCCGGGCTGGCAATCACATGATCGAAAACCAGACTTTCATTTTTCATCCAGCGCCCCATTAATCGCGCCGCTTTTTCACCGCGCTTGTTCAGCGGGCGGTCAAAGTCGCGGGCGACGGGGTCGTCCCATCCGGATTTGGCGTGCCGTAATATGGTAAGTTTTTTTATCAAAATGGGATGCTTTCCTCTGGCAGGACTTCCACTCCCTCCTGCCCCATTTTTGGCCGAGGTAAAAGGCCCGATTTAATTGATGCCACTGCTTCGTCCAATGTGACGCGGCGAACATTTGTTCCGGGCGGAAACGCCGTTAGCAACCGTGACGGAACCGCAGCGGATAGCAGGACGAAATGCCCCTTGTCATCCGCGCTGCGGATCAACCGGCCGAACGCCTGTGCCATGCGGGCCCTAATAATTCGGTCATCAAAATCGGTGAAATTTGTTTTTGGATTAGCCACGCCAGCCCGCGCCGCGTTGCCATATGCCAATCGCCGGGCGCGGTGCAAAATGTCAGGACGCGGCCACGGCACCTGTTCCATAATCACCAGACGCAGCGAATGCCCCGGCACGTCTACGCCGTCACGCAAGGCATCAGTCCCGAGCAGGCTGCTATGCGGATCGTCCCTGAAAATATCAACCAGCGTACCTGTGTCGATCGGGTCCACATGCTGCGCATAAAGCGGCAACCCGTCACGTGCCAAGCGGTCGGCGATCCGCGCATAGGTTGAGCGCAGCCGGCGGATCGCGGTGAACAGCCCCAGCGCGCCGCCGCCCGACGCCGCGATCAACGATGAATATGCCCCAGCCAACGCCGCCATGTCGCCGCGCTTGACATCGGTGACGATCAATACCTCCGCTTGATTGGCATAGTCGAACGGGCTTTCCGCGCTGAAATGAACCGCGCCGTTATCCAAATGATTTGCGCCCGTGCGCGCTTCGGCATTTGTCCAGTCGCCGCCGCTGCGCAATGTCGCCGATGTTGCCAGAACGCCATGCGCAGGTTTCAAAACAATTTCTGCCACAGGCTTTGTTGGATCAAGCCAGCGGCGATGCATGCCAATGTCAAATTCGCGTCCCTCGGCCCGGTCAATCGCCAGCCAATCGACAAAGTCGGGATCCGCCGCACCATTGGCGCGCGCCAACATCGCCGTCCAGCCACGTACGGTGTCAATCCGCCATGACAGGCTGGCCATCGCGCCCTCAATCCGCGCCCGCGCCGCGCCGTCCAGCCAATCTGGCGGATCAGCGATTAAGGCCTCCATCCGCTGCCCCAGTACCGTCAACGGCCTTGTCAGTGCCTCCATTGCAACCTGCGCCTGTGCCACGGCATCGACCATAGCGGCATCTGGCGACGCCATTTCGGTTTCCAGGCCGTATCCCGCCTCTGCATCACCATTTTCATCGCGGGCAAATACGACTGCTCGGATTGCCGCAAGTAGCACTTCTATCGGCCCTGAGGGTATGCCTTCTGCGATGCGGGCCAACCAGCCATCACTGGTAAGCGCCTCTGCTGCCACTCGCGCCATTTCAATTGCCGTTCCGCCCTCTGCATCATAGCTGGCGACATCGGCCAGGCGTGCCGATAGGCCGCGCCGCCGTCCGCGTGATTTGCCCTCTGGACCAATGACCCAGCGGCGTAATTCGATGGTTTCCTGCCCAGTTAGTGCAGCGGCAAACATAGCGTCGGCGGCATCAAACAGATGATGTCCTTCGTCAAAAATGATTCGAGTAGCACGACCGTTTTCGTCCCTGCCACGCGCTGCATTGACCATCATAAGGGCGTGGTTGGCGATGACGATATTGGCGGCGCTGCTGGCCCGTGATGCCCGCTCAATAAAGCATTTTTTGTAATGCGGACATCCGGCATAGATGCACTCGCCGCGCCTGTCGGTCAGCGCAGTTGGGCCATTGCGGCGAAACAATGTCGGCAGCCAGCCCGGCAGATCGCCGCCTATCATATCGCCGTCGCTGCTATACGCCGCCCAGCGCGCGACCAAATGCGCCAGGATTGCGGCGCGCCCGGTAAAGCCGCCCTGCAACGCGTCCTCCAAATTCAGCAAGCACAGATAATTCTCGCGTCCTTTGCGAACGACAACGCGGGATTTAAACTCATCAGGATCGGGATAGACCCGCCGTGCCTCGCGCACCAATTGCCGCTGCAACGCCTTGGTAAAGGTGGAAATCCACACCGCCCCGTCCGCTGCCTGTGACCATAATGATGCAGGCGCAAGATATCCCAACGTCTTGCCGATTCCCGTTCCCGCCTCGGCCAGCACCATATTGGGCTGCCCCTTTTGCGCGCGCGGGCTGAAAATACGCGCCGCCGCCCCTGCGAATGCGCGTTGCCCCTCGCGCACCTCTGCGCCCGTCCCGACCAACGACGCCAATCGTTGCTGCACGGCATCATCCTGCAACGTCACGGTCCGCGGCGCGACGCGCATCGGTGCTTCCTCCCACTCGGACAGCCGCGAAAATAGCCAACGTTCGGGCTTTTCAGGTTTCTTCAGTGATTGTAATACCGTCGCCGTCCACGGCCAACGCAGCCGCATCAGCGCCTGCGCCGTGTCCCACGCACCCTCACGCTGCGGCCATGCTGGATCGGACAGCGTACTTAGCAGGGTTTGGGCGGCGGTGAGATAAAGGGAGGCGATACTTGCGTCTTCACCCCTTTCTTTTGGGGCGGGACTTAAGCTTATTCCCAATGCATTGGCCAATCCCTTTGCCGTTGGCACGACAAACCGTGCCGGATACACAAAGGCGAACAGTTCCAGCACATCCAACCCCGATAAATCCGCATATCCCAATCGCTGCGCCACCAGCGGCGCGTTCAGCATAATCAACGGCGTTTCCGCCGCCCGGCCCGCCGCTTCCCCCTTGCCGATCATCCGCACGGCCCCATCGGGCGTCGCCAGCCAGATGCCAGCATGGCTTGCATGCAACGCGGATAAGTTTAGGGAAGTTTTCATCTGCTGCCCTATTACGCAATTTTAGAACGAAATGGAAACGACGAAGTGACCGATCTGCAAACCGCTGCCCTATCGTCAAAGGCTTGGCCTTTTGAAGAGGCGCGCCGGTTATTGAAACGCTATCCTGATGGCAAGGCAGCCAAGGATGGAACGCCCGCGCCGATATTGTTCGAAACCGGATATGGACCGTCGGGCCTTCCGCACATTGGCACGTTTAACGAGGTGTTGCGCTCCACGATGGTGCGGCGCGCCTATGAGGCGATGATTGGCGCGCGGCCCGAAGATGGCAAGACTCGGCTGGTGGCGTTCAGCGATGATATGGACGGCCTGCGCAAGGTGCCGGACAATATACCGAACGGCCAAATGCTGACCACAAATCTGGGCAAGCCGCTAACCGATATTCCCGATCCGTTTGGTAAGTTTGAAAGCTTTGCCGCGCATAATAACGCGATGCTGCGCGAATTTCTGGACCGGTTCGGATTTGACTATGAATTTGTGTCGTCAACACAGCGGTACCAAAGCGGCGCGTTTGACGATGCGCTGGCCAATGTGTTGCGGAATAATCAGGCGATCCTGGACATCATGCTGCCGACGTTGCGGGCCGAACGCGCCGCGACATATTCGCCCATCCTGCCGGTATCGCCAAAGTCAGGCATCGTATTGCAAGTTCCAGTGCAGGTGCTTGATGCGGATACCGGAATGGTGCGTTTCGAAGACGAAGGCGACACCATTGACCACTGCATATTCGGCGGCGGCGCGAAATTGCAATGGAAAGTTGATTGGGCGATGCGCTGGGTCGCGCTGGACGTCGATTATGAAATGTACGGCAAGGATTTGACCGACAGCGGGGTGCAGTCGGGCAAGATTGCCAAGGCGCTGGGCGGACGCAAACCAGAGGGCTTGATTTATGAGATGTTCCTCGATGAAAAGGGCGAGAAAATCTCAAAGTCAAAGGGCAATGGCCTGACGCTGGAGGATTGGCTGCGTTATGGCAGCGAGGAAAGTCTGGCATTCTATGCCTACCGTGAGCCCAAGGCAGCAAAGCAATTGCATATCGGCGTCATCCCCAAGGCGGTGGACGAGTATCTGCAAATGCGCGGCACATATCCTGCGCAAGAATGGGACAAAAGGCTCGGTAATCCTGTGCATCATGTGCACACCAATGGCGCGGTTCCAGATACCGTATTGCCCGTCAGCTTTGGTTTGCTGATGAACCTTGTCGGCGTGATGGGGGCGGATGCGACGAAGGAACAGATTTGGTCGTATTTGGGCAATTATGTAGATGGCGCAACGCCCGCGAGTTATCCGGAGCTCGACGGCCTGATCGCGAACGCCATGGCCTATACCCGCGATTTTGTTGCACCAACATTGCAGCGGCGTAAACCCGCAGGCGGAGAGGTTGCGGCATTGCAGATGCTCGACGCACGGTTGGCAGACTTGGCGGAGGATGTCGCAGCAGAAGACATCCAAACCATCGTCTACGAAATTGGCAAGGACGAGGCTTATGGATTTGAACAACTGCGTGATTGGTTCAAGGCGCTGTACGAAACATTGCTGGGCAGCAGCGCCGGCCCGCGCATGGGCAGCTTCATCGCGCTATACGGGGTGGCAAATTCGCGGCGGTTAATCGCAGAAGCCCTAGCATGACCGTAATTGCCGCACGCATTTACCGCGACGGCAGGCTGTTGTCTGATGTGGACATCGCGATGGCCTCACCAAAATTGGAGAAGAAAGAGGATTTTATCTGGATCGGTTTGCATGAACCGGATGCGGCGACGCTGGCCATGGTGCAAAAACAGTTCGGGCTGCACGAACTGGCGGTCGAAGATGCGCTTGATCCCAAACATCTGCCAAAGACAGAAAGCTATGGCGACCATTTGTTCGTGGTGGCGCGCACCGTGCACTTGGATGGCGTGCGAATTGCCTATGGCAACACCGCGATATTTGTCGGGCGGCAATTCATAATCAGCGTCCGCCATGGGTCACAGCGCGGGCATTCGCCCGTTCGTGATCAGTTAGAGGCAACGCCTTGGTTGCTCAAGCATGGACCAGATTTCGTTTTGCACGCGATTCTCGATTTCGTTGTTGATGGCTATTTTGATGTCATCGACAGCGTTGAAGAGCAAGTTTTGGCGATGGAAGACAGCGCCCTCGAAAGCTTTCTGAACCGCGCTGAGACCGCAAAACTGTTCACCGTGCGCCGCGATCTGTTTCGCTTGCAACGGATATTGGGGCCGATGGAGGATTTGTCCAACCGCTTCGTCAACATTGATCTGCCGCAAATCGACCGCGAAATTGACCCCTATTTCCGCGACCTTGCCGACCATGTCCGCCGGGTCAGTTACCGCGTTGAGGGGTTGCGCGATACGTTGACCAGCGTGATTGAAACCAGCGGATTGTTGGAGCAACAACGCCAGGGTGTCATTACGCGGCAATTGGCGGCATGGGTTGCGATTCTGGCCGTACCTACCGCGATTGCGGGCATTTATGGCATGAATTTTGACCATATGCCCGAACTGCGCTGGCGTTATGGTTATGGCATCATCATTGGCGGTATGGCGGTAATTTGCGTCGGTTTGTTTATCCGGTTTAAGCGTTTGGGTTGGCTATGATCGAAATTTTCACCACTGGCGGGACCATTGACAAAGTGTATTTTGATGCGTTGTCTGAATATCAAATTGGGCCGACGGCGCTGACCGATATATTGGCGGAAAATAACGTGTTCATTCCCCATTCTGTCAAACAATTGATGCGCAAAGATAGCCTTGAACTGACCGACCAGGACCGCGGTGTCATTCATGCCGCCGTATCGGCGAGTGACGCCGCGCAAATTTTGATAACACACGGTACCGATACCATGGTGCAAACCGCGCGAAAGCTGATGGATATCAAAGGCAAAACGATTGTGCTAACCGGGGCAATGCAGCCCGCAACACTGCGTGCCAGCGACGCCGAATTTAACGTCGGCTTTGCCTTGGCGGCGGCGCAGACCTTACCAGCTGGTGTCTACATCGCCATGAATGGGCAAATTTTCGATCCGGCGACCACGCAAAAGGACCGAGCGGGGCACCGGTTCGTCACGATATAATATAGCGGAATTGCGCCATGCTTGCGCTTCTATCTGTTGATGAACTCGCAGTACAATTATTGGGCAAGACCGCAAAGCCGCGAGCCATGATTATGAAGTAAACCTGCGCGCAGAGCTGGAAATTATTCGTCTGCATGAAAAGGTGAATATGATTTTGGAGCGGGACGGAACTGGCATGACGAAAGCGTGATGCGGCTGGCTTTCAGGACGCGGCGTTGCTGCTGCGTACGCAAGTTAACAGGGTTTTAAATAACAACTGCTAACTCAAACCACGAATAGGGTTCTGACCCTAAATTAAGTTTAATGCGCGGGCGTTGTGTGCGCCAAATTTTGTGACGGATAATCCGGTATGACGCAGGTATATATAACGATTGATACCGAATATTCTGCTGGAATGTACGAACGGCTAGGCCCCAATTGTCGTCTCGAGAATTTCGAAAAATCCATTCTAGGCAGGACGACAAATGGCGATGCAGGCATTGGCTATCAAATGGACGTGTTTGAACGCCATGGCATAAAAGCGGTATTCTACGTCGATCCCATGCCTGCGCTGGTTTGGGGTGTTGAGGCGATTTCCGACATCATATCGCCGATTATGGCGCGCGGCCATGATGTACAATTACATTTGCATAGCGAGTGGCTGGCTTTTGCCGGTGATGCCAATCCGCTGGGCGCGCGCACGGGTCAGAATATCAAAGACTTTTCGCGCGAAGAACAGAAAACCCTGCTCGATTATGCGGCGCGAACGCTTGTTGCGGCTGGCGCGCCATATCCTGTGGCATTTCGGGCGGGCAATTACGGCGCGAATGATGATACTTTATATGCGCTAGCCGAACTGGGCATTGCTTATGACAGCAGCCATTGCCCCGGAATTGCAATTGCCGATTGCGCCATATCTTTGCCGAAAACGCAATATAGTCCCGTTCACCATTGCGGCATGACCGAAATTCCCATCGGGGCAATTGGTAGTTTTGGCGACATGACCCGCCATGCGCAAATTACCGCGATAACGGCGCAGGAGATGATCGCGGCGATCCGATTTGCGCAGCGCCATGACGTGCCCGATTTCACGTTGGTATCGCATAGCTTTGAACTGATGAGCCGTGACCGGACGCAAATTAACCTGATTGTTAAGCGCCGCTTTGACACATTTTGCCGAATGCTGGCCACGCTGCCCGGTGCGACTTCGACAACATTCCGGGACAATCCGCCCGCTGTTAACACCCCGCAAAATTCTTACCCTATTCTGCCGCATAATGTTTTGCGCACGGGCAGGCGGCTGATTGAGCAAGCGTTCAGTAATCAGCTATACGGCGCAAAATAATGACTAACGTGCATGCGGACAAAAAAACGGCCTCATTGCCCCCAGCTATAGTCATCGGCGTCGATACGCCCATTGGCCTGACGGTCATCCGCGAATTGGGCCAGCGCGGCGTTCCGGTTATTGCCGTCGGGTCCAATGCGCATTCCATTGGCGGGGCATCGCGGTTCACACACGCATTTTTCCGCCGCCCCAAAAACAATCCGATTTCGGCGTGGCTTCCGGCGTTGATACAACAATATGACGCCGCCGCAGTGCTCGCGGTTTCAGAAAATGATTTGCTGGAATTGGCGGCGCTGCCCGCGCGCATAGGAACCGGCCAAATACTTACGCCGCGTCAGACGCAACTTGATGTTGTCCTCGATAAGTCGCGGACAATGGCCGCCGCCAAGCAATTGGGTCTGGACACGCCCGAGTCCTGGCAACCATCGGCAGGTGACAATTTTGCCGATATAGCCGCTGGCTTGTCCTATCCTTTGGCGATCAAATGGAGCGATCCTCAGGCGGTCATATCGCTGCTGACCGCGCATGATATTCCGTTTGAAAAAATCGAATATGCGCAAAATGCCGAAGAACTGCTAAGTATTTTGCGGCGGTACGACGCCATTCAGCTTTGGCCATTGGTGCAAAGCTATTGCCCCGGCGTTGGCCTTGGCCAGATGCTGTTGATGCGCGGTGGGCGCGCCGCTCTAACGTTTCAACATCGCCGGTTGCATGAATGGCCCGTCACCGGCGGCGTCTCGACCTTGTGTACCAATGAAGCGCCTGAACTCCACCGTGAACAGATGGTGAAATCCGAACAGCTTTTGCAGCAGATTGGTTGGGATGGCCCCGCGATGGTTGAATATCGTTTTGACGCGCAAACCGGCCGATATTGGCTGATGGAAATAAATGGCCGTTTTTGGGGAAGTATACCGCTGGCACATTATAGCGGTGCGCATTTTGCTTGGGAAGCTTATGCTGGGAATATACTGGGTATAGAGACGGTAAATTCAGTATCGGATTATCATCCGATTAAGGCCTGTTATTTAATCCCGGAAACGCGGCGATTGGCTGCGGTATTGCAACATGGGCTGGTGGGGCAGCGAAATTTTGGACGGTTACGAACACTGGCCGGATATGTCATCGATCGGCTGAATCCGCTTATGCGTTATTATGTTTTTTCCTGGCGGGACCCCATGCCGTTCTTCACCGATATGATCGGCGTCATTGCGCGGCTGCGGCACCGGGAAAGCTGAGTTTTAGTCTGTTTACCGCCGATTGGACACGGCCCAAACAAACCGCCATATAGCGCGGGTCAAGCCGATAAGGATCGTGTAAATGCGGACAGCGCGTGTTTGCATAGTTCCCGAGCAGCGTCCTTGGATAATCACGCAGCGCCGAGATTTTAGCGATTTTGTCCAAATGCCTCACTTCCATCGCCAATAACAAATCCCCCGCCATCGGCACGAAATCTTCTACGGCCGTTGTTTGATGCGCGGACAGGCTGACGCCCAAAGTTTCGGACACTGTGCTGGCAAATGCATGTGCGCCCTTATTGCTGGTCGTCGACAGGCCAAATGAAGCAGTGGATAGGCCCAATTGCTGCGCATAATGGTCGGCAAACGCGCTGCGACAGATATTGCCGTGACATACAAATACCAGCCGCTTGACATGTGCCGGATCAAACCGCGTGATGGACGCTCGGCCCATCGCGACCTGCACATACGACAAGATAAGCCGGATCAGGCCGCGATGCGTTCCAAAATTTTCATTCAGCATATTTTTTCAAGCACAAGATCGCCGGTTTTCATTTTCACCCTCACACGCGCTAAGCCGCCATCATATGACGATCATGTTAAGATCACATAAAGGCGTGCCTTACCCTCGCCCGCGATACCCTGCCACGCCTTGGTCGGGCAACCACAGTTCAGCGGGCGGGGGGCCCGATTGCCAGAACACGTCGATAGGTATGCCGCCGCGCGGGTACCAATATCCGCCGATGCGCAGCCAATGGGGACGCATTTCGGTGAACAGGCGCTGGCCGATACCCACCGTGCAATCTTCGTGGAACGCGGCGTGATTGCGAAAGCTGCCGAGGAATAGCTTCAACGATTTGGATTCGACGATACTGGCATTGGGGGCATAATCGATCACCAGATGCGCGAAATCGGGCTGCGCCGTGACGGGACAAAGCGAGGTGAATTCGGGCACGGCAAAGCGGGTTAAATACAGCGTGCCGGGGCGCGGGTTGGGCACATAATCCAGGATCGCGGTTTTCGGTGATGTCGGCAGGGCGCTATTTTGGCCCAGAAATTTTGGTTCGGTCATGCCGCCTATCTAACGCCTGCAACGGCTGGTGTCATTCGTGAAGTGACGCCGCTGATATTCATCGCGGGTTCAGCGGCGGCGCGGCGATGACAGGCGATGACCCAATATGCATCTTTGCGTGTGGCTTTGGCAGTATTTGCCGCTGCGCCTGCTGCTGCGCAAGATGTCGCGCCGGGCACACCCGCCGAGCTGCGTGATTTTAAGCTGAATCCGGAAAAAGCGCCGCCCGTTCGCCAGCCATTGCCGACGACCGAACCCTTGGTAAGGCCGCCTACTAACGCGAAATCGTCTGCTATCGTGCCTTCGGCGATTGAGGCTTCGCCGCGCGCCGCACCGCTGCCGCGCGTGCCAGCTGCGCGCAAACAGCCAGATGTGCGCAAACAGATAACCAAGCCGAACATGCCAAAGCGCGGCATTGCGCCTGCCGTAACCGCCAAACCCGTTGCGGTGAAACCGCCCGTGCCCGTTCAAGCTCTTCCGGTGGTTAGGGACGATAATGATAAGGCTGAATTGGATCGTGCGCCGACACCGCCGTTAGAAAACACTGCGCCCGCTTTATCTCCGTCGCCCGCTTTATCCCCGCCGTGGCCGTATATATTGGCGGCGTTGCTGGCGGCCGCTGCGCTGGCCATGAGATTGATTTTTGCTCGCCGCTTCCGCCGCCCCCTCCGCCTCCGTCGCCGCGACCTGGCCCGCGCGCCAGATTGGACAAAGCCGGATTCGGTCACCCCCGTTGCCTCCCCGCCAGTGCCTGCGCCAGTAACCGCGCCAATACCCGTCCCAAGGCCAAAGCTTGAGATCAACTTTGCACCTGAAAATGCCCGTATCAGCCTGACAAATTTGACCATCAAAGGCCAGCTGCTGATCGTCAATGCCGGCGCGGCGGATGCCGCTGCGATGCGATTAAATGCCGCCGTTATTTCCGCGAGCAAGGATCAGGCAGAGGCCGCCGCTGCGTATTTTGTCAAACCCATGCCACACGGAAAATTATTGGGTGCGGCTAAAATTGGTGAGCAGATCGCATTGGAAATGGACCTGATGGTCCCGATCGCGGATCTCCAAACCTTTGTCATGGGCAAGCAGCAATTGTTGGTGCCAATCATTTTGGTGCGGTTGGCGTATCACTGGGACGATGATCGTCATAATGACGAGGTGCAATTGTCATGCTTGATCGGACGCGAGTCAATCCCTGCGAAGCCAAAAATGGGCGCGATCCGCCTTGATCTGGGGCCGCGCAGCTTTGGTTCGCTGGGGCAACGTCCGCTATTTGCCTGAGTTTGCCACCTAATACCAACCTGCATTGCCCCTTCAGCCGCGCCTTGCCGAGGGGCGCCAGAAACCGTCCTCATGGGTCAGGATCAATGCAGGTTGGTATAAGGCTCGACTAGCTCCGAAAACCGTCATATCCAGTATCCGATGAGAATCAAAGCACGGGTAAAGGGAACGACATGGAATTATTGGTAACAACCGAATGGCTTGCGAAAGAATTGGGCGCATCTGATTTGCGGATTGTGGATGCAACATGGTTTATGCCCGATGCTGGCCGCAATGCCGCCGCCGAATATGAGGGCGGTCATATTCCCGGCGCGGTTTTCATGGATATTGGCGAATTAGCCGACAGCAATCATGCGGTGCCCAATATGCTGCCGCCGCCCGAAAAATTCGCCAGCCGGATGCAGAGTCTGGGCCTTGGCGATGGCAGCCGCGTGGTGGTTTACGACGATAGCCCGTTCAAATCATCAACGCGCGCATGGTGGATGCTGACCCTGTTTGGCGCGCATGACGTGGCGATATTGGACGGCGGTATCGCCAAATGGAAAGCCGAGGGACGCCCCCTTGAAACGGGCAAACCCGCGCTGCGCCACCGCCATTTCACCGTATGGAAAGACGACGCGGCGGTGCGCACGAAATCCGACATTCTGGCGAACTTGCACAGCATAGACGCCGTCGTCGTCGATGCGCGCGGCGCAGGCAGGTTTTCGGGCGAAGAAAAGGAACCACGCGAGGGCATGGCATCGGGACATATACCGGGCAGCCGCAATTTGCCGTTTGCCAATTTGCTGAACGCCGATGGCACATGGAAACGCGGTGACGATCTGATCGCTGCATTCACTGCCGCTGGCGTGGATCTCGACAAGCAAATGATTACCACATGCGGATCGGGCATGACCGCCGCTGCCGTGTTGTTTGGTGCGCGGCTTACCGGCAAGAAAGACGTTGCTTTATATGATGGCAGCTGGTCCGAATGGGGCATGGATGCCGATACACCCAAAGCCCAAGGCGCGGCGTCAGGTGCGGTTTGAGCGAAAAGCATAAGCGGCCCATAAAGCCCGCCACGCAGGTCGTCGTTGGCGGCCGCCGCGCCGAATATACAGGTATGGTGGTAAACCCGCCCGTGTGGCGCGCCAGCACGCATTTATACGCCGATGTTGCCGCGCTTGAGGCAGCGAAAAAACCTTCGAAGCACGAGCAATTTTTTTATGGGCGGCGCGGCGGACCGACGCAATGGGCGCTGGCCGAGGCGTTGACCGAAATGGAGCCGGGCGCCGCAGGTACGATGTTATACCCATCGGGCGTGGCGGCGATTGGCTGTGCGTTGCTGGCGATTCTGAAACCCGGCAACGTGTTGTTGATGGCGGACAACGTCTATGACCCCAGCCGCAGTTTCGCCGATGGGTTTCTAAAACGGTTTGGCGTGGAAACGCGCTATTATGATCCCGCCGCTGGCGGCGATATTACCGCGCATTTTTGTGACCGAACGCGCGCAATATTGCTCGAAAGCCCGGGCAGTTTGACGTTTGAGGTACAAGACGTTCCGGCAATATGCGCGGCGGCCAAAGCGCGCGATATTGTGACTTTGCTGGACAACACATGGGCAACGCCGTATTTTTTTACCGCGCTGGAAAAGGGCGTGGACATCACCATCCTTGCGGCGACCAAATACATTGTCGGGCATAGCGACGCGATGGTCGGATGTGTTACTGCAAATGCGAAATGCTGGCCTGCGGTGCAAGCGGTGGCGCGCGAATTGGGGCAGGTGCTATCCCCCGATGATGCCTATCTGGCCTCCCGTGGCCTTCGAACCATGGCGATCCGGTTAAAAGCGCATGAGGCGTCGGCGCTGCGCATTGCGCAGTGGCTAGATACCCATGGCGATGTGGTTAGGGTTATGCATCCAGCCATGCCCACATGCCCCGGCCATGAACTATGGCAGCGCGATTTTACCGGATCTTCCGGGCTTTTCTCGTTCGTGCTGCGCGGCAGCAAGGCGAAAGCAGCCGCGCTCATTGACGCCCTAACATTGTTCGGCATCGGCTACAGCTGGGGCGGTTTTGAAAGTCTGGCATTGCCCGTTCATCCCGAAAAATTTCGCAGCATCACCATTTGGCCGGCGGACCAGACGGTGGTTAGGTTGCAAATTGGCTTAGAAGATGCGGATGACTTGATCGCCGATTTGGCGGCTGCGTTTGACGCGGCGCGGGCGGTGATGTGAGCGACGGGGGTGAGATAATAACCAAATAGGATCAAAGAGTGCCTAAATTTATCCGCTGGTGGCCATTAAGCGCTTTCGGGTATCCAAGGGTGCCAAATCATCTCGCATGCCCTCCAGCGGCTTTAAAACCCGCGTAAAACGAAGCATGGCTAATTTGCGTGACTAGAGCGGGATAGAATTTATCTGAACCAAATTGTTCTGCGCCATGATGCAGCAAATTGTCCCATCGTCATGCCATATTCTCCCTACCGTTTTCGCCCGCAGGCTCGGGCCATGTCAGTTGTTGTTCTATCCAAGGATATTCCGCGATCAACGGCGCAAACGCGGTTTCACGCAACACTGTCTGACATAGCACCGCAGTAAGACTTGGAATGTCGCCCAGTTCATTGGTGCGTGCGACCACCTGAATTGTACGAGCGAACCGCCCGCGTGTCATTGGTTCTGCCCTTAGCTGCGGCAACATCTCTTGCACAGCGGCCAAACAAACCGGCGTTGTAATTGTCCAGCCCAACCCCGCCGCAACCAACGCCAGCTGTTGGTGCGACGATTCAACCTCCACTGTTTGCGGCAGTTTCAATTTCATTCTGATAATCTGTCGCTCAATCTGTTGCCCCGTTCCGGTCAGCCGAGAGAAGCGGATGAACGGCAGCGATGATGGCACACCGATCAGATCAAGCGGCTCGCGGAAATCCCGAGGAAAGACCAAAATGAAGCTCTCTTCAAATACCGGATGAAGCTCCACCGTATCGCGGTGCTCCAAATTAAAACTGCCCGTAATCAGCATGTCAATGTCGCGCGCAAGAAATTCGCCTTGATGCTCCATCGAAATGCCGGAACGGATATTCCAGCGGTCGGCCCGCGCGCCCAAGCTGCGCAAGATCGGAACAGTCAATTGATTCGCCAGACTGAACGACATCGCGGCGGTGACGCTGGAGATTGGCAAATTTGCACCCTCTCGCACCTCATCATAGGCCAGCCGCGCATGTGCAATCAGCTTTTGCCCGCGTGCAAACAGAGACTTACCGCTCGCAGTAAGCCCCAATGGCCGCATCGTCCGGTCAAATAGCGGCGCGCCAATACCCGTTTCCAATTTGGCGATCGTTTGCGACACCGCCGATTGGGTGACTTGCAAGTGATTGGCACATTGCGACATTCCGCCAAGCTCAACGGTCATCACGAAAACCTCCAATGCGTGGAGATCAAATTCCTGCGGCAATTTCATCGAACGAGCCCTCCCAGGCGGATGATGGCGGACGCGTTTGTCCAATATAACCCGCGCTAATAGTTATGCGATGATGTTGGTAATAGCAGCATGCATTTTCGATATGACAAACCAATGCAGATCGCCGCCTGTTAAACCGGCCCCTGTTAAACCGGCCCCTGTTAAACCGGAATGCGTGCGCCCGGACCGCCCCGATGCAAGCTAAGCAACGCCTGCAACGTGCCCACACACATCACCGTCAATATACCCGCAAGCGGCAACCCGGTGGCGATGGCCCCCGCTTGCAACGACGTTAGGCCGCCGCTGAGCAACAGGACAATACCGATACCGCCAACCACAAACAGCCAAATCGTTTTTTGTTTCAGCGGCGTGTCGGTCCTGCCCCCGGATGTCATCGTATCGATCACCAGCGTTCCGGAGTCCCAACCTGTGACGAAGAAAATCAGGATCAAACAAATCGCCACGAACGACGTGAACTGCGCCCATGGCAACGCGCCGAGCAAGACAAATAATTGCGTGTCCAACGATGCCATGGCCAATATCTCGCCTTTGCCTGCGACGATTTGCGCAATGCTAGCATCGCCAAAAATTGTAAGCCAAATGATACCGAGCACGCTGGGCGCGATCATCGCGCCTGCAATAAATTCTCGCACCGTTCGGCCCAGCGAAATCCGCGCCATGAACATGCCGACAAATGGTGCCCAGCTGATCCACCACGCCCAATAATAAACCGACCAGTCGTTGTAAAATCCGCTGTCTGTCCGTCCAGCGGGATTGGCCAATGCAGGTAGAAGTTTGATATAATTTATGATGTTGCTGCCAATGTCCGCCAGCAACTGCATCGCCGACCCGGTGGTCAAAACGAAAATCAGCAATGCGAATGCCGCCCACATATTGACCTCGCTCAATATCCGGATGCCGCGGTCGATGCCGCCGCGAACCGACAAAAACGTGATCCCCGCCATCACCGCAATCAACATCAGGATAGTCGCCGGAGAGCCGCCAACTCCGAACAAATAGGATATCCCCGCCATCGCCTGTTGCGCGCCCAAGCCGAGCGAAGTGGCCAAGCCAAAAATCGTTGCCAGCACCGCCAATATCTCGATAATGTCGCCCGCTGGTCCCCAAATCGCCTTGCCAAAAATCGGATAAAATGCCGACCGCATAGACAGCGGCATGCCAAAATCATATGCGAACACCGCAAACGCTAATCCAGTTACCGTAAAAATTGCCCATGGATGAAGCGACCAGTTAAATATCGTTGCTGCCATCGCAATGCTGCGCGCTGCCGCCGGATCGCCCGGTGCGCCACCCAATGGTGCCGCCGCGCCGCCAGCCATCGATGACGTAAAATGGGTAACAGGCTCTCCCACGCCATAAAATACCAGGCCGATACCCATGCCCGCGCCAAACAGCATCGCAAACCAAGATAGCCGCGAATAATCCGGTGCAGCGCCCTTACCACCAAGCCGGATTTTGCCGAGGGGCGACAGCGCGACCACGACACAAAACACCAGCAGCAAATTTCCAACCGACATAAAAAACCAGTCGAAATTGGCAACCGCAGCGGCGCGCAATGCGGAAAAAATATCTGCGGAGACTTTCGGCGCTATAACGCTAAACACAATCACGGCGACCGCAATCAGCGCGGTCGGCACAAACACCGCCGGATTGAGATGCAGGCCCCACCAATTGCGGTTGGATTGTCCATACGCGCCCAAATCTATCTGTTCTGCCCAGTGCGCCATGCCGTTGCCTCTCAAAAGTTAATGGCCAGATGCGGTCGTCAATGCTGTCCAAAGCCATGGCGCGAAACTGCGCCAGACCTCAATATGAAAATTGTCATGGGCGGTGCGGATCAGGATGATTTCCACGGTTTCATAAATCGTGCGCGTGGCGCGGCCCACCGCAAAATTGTCGAGATCAAGCGGACAGCCCGCCATCAATATCTGTGCGGCGCGCGGCCCATCGATTATGATACAAATGGCGCGGTCGCTGACGTCGGTGATCGCCACAGGCAGGTCCGCGCCCAGCGGAATCTCCGCACCTGCTAAATCGCGCAAGATCCATTCATCGGGGCCGAGGCAGATGACGTTGCCGAGCGTGGTGCCAATTTTATGTGGCACCGCAGTGCCCAATAACGATTCAATTTCATGTACTTGCCAGCCGCGTAGGGAATAACGGGCCATTGGCGGAGCCAACGAGAGCGTAGCGCCATTTCCGGCGTAGCTCTCACGCGGAACCGGCTCAAAACGGATAGGCGGTTCAGACATGCAGCCGCGCTCCCTCTGGATCATAAAAAACCATATCGGTCACCATGGCACGGTGGGTCTTGCCCGGCATTGGGATATGCAATTCCGCGCCCTTACGCGCCTGCCCATCGGCGACCAACGCGAGTGCAATTGATCGGCCCAGCGCCGCGCTCCAATAGGATGATGTAACATGGCCAATCATCGTCATCGGGATGGGCTGATCTGGATCGGCAACAATCTGCGCGCCTTCTTCCAAAATAATATTGGGATTATCGGTTAACAGGCCGACGAGTTGCTTACGGCCTGGCGCAGTAATATCGGGCCGCGCCAATGAACGCCGCCCAACAAAATCTAGTTTCTTTTTGCCAACCGCCCAATCAAGACCCGCATCATATGGCGTTACCGTGCCGTCGGTATCCTGCCCGACAATGATGAATCCCTTTTCGGCCCGCAATACGTGCATCGCCTCGGTCCCGTAAGGCGTAATGTCATATTTCGCGCCCTCGGCCATCATCCGTTCCCAAATGAAGCGGCCATATGCGGCGGGGACGTTGATTTCAAAACCAAGTTCGCCGGTAAAACTGACCCGGAAGAGCCGGGTGGGAATGCCGCATATCTTCCCTTCGCGGATCGCCATATGCGGGAACGCATCGGCCGAAAGATCGATATCCTCCACCAAAGGTTCCAGCATTTTTCGGGCATTCGGCCCTTGCAGCGCGATCACCGCATATTGTTCGGTCGTGCTGGTCAGCCAGACATTCAGGTCGGGCCATTCGGTTTGCAGATAGTCTTCCATCATATTCAGAACCCGCGCTGCGCCGCCCGTCGTCGTGGTTAAATGGAACCGGTCGGGGGCCAGCCGCGCCGAAACGCCGTCGTCGGTGATGAAGCCATCCTCTTTGAGCAGCAGGCCATAACGGCACCGCCCTGGTTCGAGCGCCTTCCATGGATTGGTATACATGCGGTTCAAAAATTCCGCAGCGTCGGGGCCTACGACCTCAATTTTACCCAAAGTCGATGCATCGAAAATACCAACCGATGACCGCACCGCAACACATTCGCGGTTGACGGCGGCATGCATATCTTCGCCCGATTTTGGAAAATAGCGCGCGCGGCGCCATTGCGCCACGAGTTCAAATATCGCGCCATTTTCTGTTGCCCAACCGTCGATATTCGTCTTGCGCAGGGGTTGAAACAAATCGCCCTTGGCATGCCCAGCAATCGCACCAAAACTTTGCGGCGTATAGGGCGGACGAAAGGTCGTAAGCCCGATTTCGGTCACGGGCCGTGCCAGCGCGGTCGAGGCAATTTGCAGACCGTTCAAGTTCGACGTCTTGCCCTGATCCGTTGCCATGCCGTTGGTCGTATAACGCTTAATATGTTCGATGGACCGGAAACCCTCGCGGATCGCCAGCTTGATGTCTTTGGCGGTGACGTCATTTTGAAAATCGACAAACGCCTTGATCCGTGATTGATCCATCGGCGTGGGCAAAACGTCAATCACCGCGCCATTGCCAAAATCCCAATCGCCGCTGCACGCACCGACACAGCGCACATTTTCATTGGCCTGATTGGGAACATACGCCGCCAGATCATCACGCCATGCCAGCGTCCCTTTGCTGTGCGACCATAGATGCACGCTCGGCGTCCAGCCGCCAGCCATCAACAATGCATCGCATGCGATGGCCGGTTTTCTGCCGCCATTATTCGCCGCGACTTCGACGGCGTTCACGCCGTGCCGACCAGCAACGCCGATCACACTTTGGCCGAGCTTGACCGCGATACCAAGGTCGGTGGCCTCTTTGACGAGGCCCGCATCCACATCTTCGCGCACATCAATAATCGCGGCAATTCCGACGCCAGCCTTGGCCAATGCAAATACATCGTGCCAGCCGCTGTCATGCGACGCCATCAATGCCACCGATTTGCCGACAGAAACACCGTAACGATTGGCGTAGGTCTTGGCCGCTGACGACAGCATGACGCCGGGCGTATCATTGCCATCAAATACCAGGGGCCGTTCGATTGCGCCCTGGGCCAAGATAACTTCGCCCGCCCGTATTCGCCACAATTTCTCTCGCGGAGCATTTTCGCCATTTGGGCCGCCATCGGCCAAATGATCGGTTAACCGCTGCACTGCACCGATGAAATTATCGTGATAATATCCAAACGCGGTGGTGCGGGTTAGCACGGTTACGCCCGCTGCGCTGGCGAGCGCGTTCACGCTGCGATCAAGCCACGGCCAAAGCGCAGGATCGCAGAGCGCGCCGCCGCCCAATTCATCCTGTTCATCGATTATTATGACGCGTTTATTAGTGGCGCTGGCCGCCAACGCGGCATCAATCCCCGCGGGACCTGCGCCAATAATCAGCAGGTCACAATGCGCATAAGTGGACGCATAAATATCGGGATCGTCCTGCGTTGGTGCATCGCCCAGCCCGGCCATCCGGCGGATGATCGGCTCGTATAATTTGTCCCAGAATGAACGCGGCCACATAAAGGTCTTGTTGTAAAAACCAGCCGGAAAAAACACGCTCAACCGGTCGTTAATCGCACCGAAATCGGTTTTTAGCGACGGCCAGCGGTTTTGACTGACCGCGACCAATCCGTCATGCAATTCCACACCTGTTGCCCGCAAATTCGGAGTAAAGCGCCCGGGCCCTCGCGTCACAGACACCAACGCGTTCGGTTCTTCGGTTCCTGCCGCCATCAAACCGCGTGGCCGGTGATATTTGAACGAACGGCCGAACAGGGTGACGCCATTGGCGAGCAAAGCCGACGCCAAAGTATCGCCAGCAAAACCCGAATAGGTTGCGCCGTCAAAGCTGAAAGAGACGGGCTGGCTGCGGTCAATGCGTCCACCATTGGATAAGCGATACCCGCTCATCGGCGCGGCTCCCCGGCCTTATACGTCGCCTCGAACTTGTCGGTCACCGTATCACGCACCGCGTTGAAGAACCGCCCGCAGCCATATATGTGCCGCCAGCGTTCATGATGGCGGCCTTTTGGGTTCGCGCGAATGAACAGGAAAGCTTCCCACTCCTCATCACTTTGCGCCGATGGATCAAGCGGCCGCGATATATGGGCCTGACCTGCGTTGGCGAATTCAATTTCTGGGCGCTTTTCGTCGCAATAGGGGCAATGGATCAGGATCATATCAGTGCGCCACCGCCGCCGCAGCAGCCTCGTCGATTAAGCGGCCATTTCGGAACCGGTCAAGATTATACGGCGCGTTGATCGGATGCGGTTCATCCTTCGCCATGGTGTATGCCAGCAAATCGGCGGCCCCCGGCGTCGCCTTGAACCCGCCTGTTCCCCATCCGCAATTGACATACAGACCCTTCACTGGTGTCTTGCCGAGGATCGGGGAGCGATCCGGCGTCACATCGACAATGCCGCCCCAACTGCGCAGCATCCGCATCCGCCGGTAGATCGGGAAAATCTCACAAATCGCCGCCAGCGTATGTTCGACAATGTGGAGCGCGCCGCGCTGCGAATAGCTTACATATTGGTCGGTCCCTGCGCCAATTACCAACTCGCCCTTGTCCGACTGGCTCATATAGGCGTGCACTGTGTTCGACATGACGACGCACGGGAAAGTTGGTTTAACGGGTTCGGAAACTAGTGCTTGCAGCGGATAGCTTTCCAATGGAAAGTCCAGCCCCGCCATCTGCATCACAACCGATGAATTGCCCGCCGCCGAAACGCCAATACGTTTTGATGCGATGTAGCCCCGTGTCGTTTCTACGCCTTGGACCGCGCCATCTGCGCCGCGCCGGATACCTGTGACGGCACAATTTTGGATAATGTCCACGCCCAGTGCCGCTGCACCGCGCGCATATCCCCATGCGACCGTATCATGCCGCGCCGTTCCGCCGCGCCGCTGTAACGCCGCACCCAAAACCGGATGACGCGCATCCGGCGCAATGTTGAGCGGTGGGCAATATGCTTTGGCTTCCTGCGGGGTCAGCCATTCATTGTCCACGCCGTTTAAGCGGTTGGCATGAATATGCCGCTGAAAACTTTGCACATCATGGACGTTGTGCGCCAACATCATCACGCCGCGTTTGGAATACATGACGTTGTAATTCAGCTCTTGGCTTAACCCATCCCACAACTTTACCGCGTGATCATACAAGCGCGCGCTTTCGTCATAGAGATAGTTGGACCGGATAATCGTTGTGTTGCGCCCGGTGTTACCGCCGCCAATCCAGCCTTTTTCCAGCACCGCGACGTTGGTGATGCCGTATTTTTTGGCAAGATAATATGCCGCGCCCAATCCGTGCCCGCCGCCGCCAACGATGATGGCATCATAGGCGGGTTTTGGCGCAGCATTGGGCCATTGTTCGGGCCAGTCCTTGTGACCGCCAAGGGCTTTGGCGAACAGGCTGAATCCGCTAAACCGTGTCATGACATCGCGGCCTTTGCTGCGGCGACATAGAAATCCTTGAAATCCTCCACCAGTTTTTCTTCAATCGCATATCGTCCTTGTCGGTATCCATCGCTGCATATGCCTTGATGATTAACACTGGAAAGCCAGCCATCCTGCGTATTGGTCGCGCGCCATAACGCCGCCAGATTGTCGGGGTCATAATCCACGCCCTCCACCGCGTCCGCATGCACCAGCCAACTTGTCCGTAATAGTGTTTTGTCAGCAGAAATCGGCGTTAGCGAAAATGTTACGACATGATCGCAACAGAAATGATGCCAGCTATTGGGCTGCGTCCAAACCGACAAGCTGGATGTTTCCGGTTCCTTGAACGGCCCGATCAGCTTTTGACAGACAAGCTTGCCATCAACCGAGTGCGTCACCGCGCCGTTGGCGAGCGCCAATCGTGCCACTCGGTGCCACCAGCCATCGGGAAATTCGATCAGATCTCGGTCGATGCCCAGTTTTTTCCATTCAACCCGCTTGGCCGCAACCAGGGCATCATAGCTGCTGTCGGTGGCAATATCGGTATCGCGATCCTCGGGCAGGCCTTTACCAAATCCATATGTTCCCAGCACGCCGATCAATTCGGGATGGCCGACGTCGCAATGGTAGCACTCCCGGTTGTTTTCCATCACCAATTTCCAGTTGGCGTCTTCGATATAATCGTCCTGCACCGCAACCTTTAGATTGCCTATATTATAGCTTTCTATCTGTTCCGAAATATCGGCTTTCACGCGGCTGATTGGTGGCGGGCTGTCGCTCATACAAATAAATATCAGCCCGCCGACATTTTCCAAAGCAACTGGAGAAAGGCCATTGTCTTTCTTGTCAAAATCGTCCGCCATGCCCCGGGCCGCCAGCAATGCGCCATCAAGGCCATAGGTCCATTGATGATATGGACACATCAGGCGCGGCGCGCGGCCCTTTTGTTCGAGACAAATTTTTGCGCCGCGATGACGGCAGCTGTTCCAGAAAGCGCGCACTTCATTATCACGCCCGCGCACGATGATGATCGAATTGTTCGCCATCTCGAACACGAAATAATCGCCGGGTTGTTTCACATGCGCAGCGGCGCAGG
>JANORM010000025.1:0-30264 GCA_031415335.1 Sphingomonadales bacterium
AGAAGATCATCAGACGCTATTGAACGAGCTTGCCCAAACCGTGCAGTCACAAGGCGGCAGTGCCAGCCTGTTCGAGGCTGCTGCGATGGGGGACGACAAAGAGATGATCGCGCGGTTCGCGGATGACCGCCATCGCGAGTACCAGGAATTTGCGACCCGCGCCCAAGGGCTTCTTGACGAAGTGTCTAAGGAAGTTGCCGCTGAAAAATTCACCTTTGCCGAGCTTGAAGAGGTCGAGGACGACCTGAAAAAGCTGGAAGTTTGGCTTGAAAAAATCAGGCTGCGCGATTTCTTCGCCAGCGATGCCCTCATGGCCGCGCAGCGACAGCTTGAGGCGTGCGCTCTCGCGGTCGAGAACTTTGCTGCCAAAGTCTATGCGGCAGATGGGATTGCTGAGCCGGATTGAAGCATCGGTGTGACCTGCCTCGCAATAGGCGGCGCTTTCATTTCAGAAAGAGCATACCGAGACGCTAGTGGGCTTGAAAGCGGTCCCCACAAAATGCCGGTAAAATCGGCACGACCCCATACACCAACCCCATCCAAACCACATTCCATCATCAAACAATCAAAATGACAAAACGGCTGATTCAGATGGTCGACATCCGAGGCAAACGAAAAAAAATCTGCACAGTTCCTGCACAGGTCAAAAATGGTACATTTTTTTCAATAAAAACAACGACTTATTAGTCGCCGATATAATGGTCGGGGAGACAGGATTCGAACCTGCGACCCTCTGGTCCCAAACCAGATGCGCTACCAGGCTGCGCCACTCCCCGAGTCAAGGAGCGCATTAGACGCCATTTTTGCGCTTGTCTATCCCGCAGATGCTGTAATCAGCATGACGTAGAAATTAATTGCACGGTTTATATTCTGTATGCTGATATGCTCGTTGGTTCCGTGCAGCATCGCGGTATCTTTCAGGCTCAAATGAAATGGCAATAACCTGTAAACATCGTCTGAAATGTCCTGCATCGCGCGGCCATCGGTTCCACCCACGACCAAATAAGGTGCAGGCGTGATTCCCGGCGAGTTGGCCTTTAATGCGGCGACGATCACGTTCCAGCCCGGTGAATTGGTTGACGATGTTTTTGAAGGTTCAAGCGGCGGTCGGACCCAGCTGAGCGATACAGGCTGGCCTTTGGTCGCAGCAGATGCGCGCGTTAAAATGTCTGTCGAGCGATTCCATGGTGCGATCCGGTAATTGATGAGCGCCGTTGCGGTTTGCGGCAGAACGTTTTCTTTCGGGCTACCGGTCAACATCGTTGGTGCAATTGTCGTGTGCAAAGCGGCAGCTCCGCTTGGCGTTTGAGAAACTTGATTCGTCAGCATGCTGCCGAATAACCACCTGTTTGCCACTGCCAGCTTTGGTAAGCCGCCCTTTTCTGAGGCCAACGCCTCAAGCATTTTTAAGCCCGGTCCCTCTAACTCCATTGCAAACGGATGATCGTTGATCGCCAGAACCGCTTTGGCCAGATTGACGACGCCCGTCTCTTGTGGCGGCATTGAGCTATGGCCGCCTTTTGCGGTTGCCGTGATTTTTAACGTGGCATAGCCTTTTTCCGCGATACCGATCATGCCCGCTTTGCCGTTAATAATAGGGGCATCGAGCGCGATGATACCGCCTTCATCTAATGTGAATTGTGCTTTTACCCCGCGCTCCGCAAGCAAAGCCGCAGCTGCCACCGCGCCGGTTCCTCCGACCTCTTCGTCATGACCGGACACGATGTAAATCGTGCGTTTCGGCTTAAAACCCTGCAATGCCAGCGCGTCCAATGCCTCAAACAACGTGATCAGCGAACCTTTGTCATCCAGCGCGCCCCTACCCCACACCGCACCACCGGCGATAGCGCCAGAAAATGGTGCATGTTTCCAATCCTTTTCAGTCCCCGGCGTTACCGGCACAACATCTTGATGCGCCATTAGGATGATGGGTTTCAGCGCAGAGTTGCTGCCTGTCCATGTGAACAACATTGTTCGGGACGCGACCAATTCGCGTTGCATAACAGTATGAGCGGCAGGATAGGTCGCTTGCATCCAAGATTGCATTGCTTCCCATTGCGCGACATCATTTTCCGCAGGGTTTTGTTTGGATATGGTTTGAAAACGAATGGCTGCGCTCAAATTCTGCGCCGCATTTGGGGTGAAGAGATTTGCGACCGGAGCAATTTTTATATCTGCCCCCGTTCCAATGTCGCTTGTTGAGAATGTCGCATACCGGAAACCTGCAATACCGACGGCAATCAACGCCCCTGCCGCCAGCGCGCCTCCGATTTTGATAAAAAGTCTCATTTGTATCCCCGCCTATATTCGTCAGTTACACAAATTTGACAGATCATGTCGCTAAAGCAAGTGGCTTTGCCTCACGGCAAGAATGAAAGCGGAGTGGTGGGCCCGGAGGGACTCGAACCCCCGACCTAGCCGTTATGAGCGGCCAGCTCTAACCAACTGAGCTACAGGCCCGATGTTACCCCTGAAAGCATTATGCGGCGCGAATAGCGGATGCTGACGCCATCTTGCAAGCGGCAAAATCAAAATTCACTCCCATTGCTGCGTTAACCAATTAATCCTTGCTTGACTTGCGATACGCTGATCGCTGTTACGCCGCGCAAGGCAAGATGCGCAAAAACGCCATGCCACCATTTATAGAATGTCTCTAAGTCATGTTCGCGGCGTGTATAACTTGTGTTTCCAGCAGCCAGCGTCGGTGAATGGAAAGAGATGTTCAATATGGCAACACCTTCGTCCAATGCGCCGTCAATACCGGCAATTGCGCGCTCCAACGGAATTCCTTCGGGCGTTATCGCAATCCGTTCCAACAAACCAGACCGCGATAATAATGACCGCGATGGTTCCGATGAGAACATTCGTTGATAAACGGGTGTTCCAATTTTTTTCAATTGGCCCGCATAAACTGTTGTTAACGGCACCTCAATCAATTGACCCGGTGATATCCAATATGGATTTACAGGATGTTCAGAATAGTCCGGTCCGCCATAAGAGGCGTAATTAAAACGTGTCCGAACAGACGTATCGATAGAGATCCCCAAATCTGCGAGTATTGCAGGCGTATTTGGACCCGCGCCGTAGCGCCCAGCACGGTAGATATCTGGTTTTACGCCAAACCGTTCGGCGATACGGGCATGCAGCATGCTCAATTTTTCGCGCTCAAGTTCCGCGGTTAAATTGCATGCAAAGCTATTATGTTCGCTCAACGCCTCGGCAAATGGTGGGCTGACCCATGGATGCAACTGGACACCGATTTCAGCCGTGCCCGCATGCGCAAACCCGCCCAGCAAATCAATGGCCGCGGCATCACTCGCAATCGGATAATCCACCAAATATGCAGGCACCACATGATGCTGTTCACATAAGGATTGAAACCGGCTGATTGCGGGTATGTGGGTTGTACCGTGCTGATCGCGGGTAAACGGCGCGGTCCAGTCAAATTCTTCTTCGGTATCAACCGTAATCATGAAGCGTGGACCGTTTAACGGACTAAGATCAATGCTGGCATCGCTCAGCGCAGGCGAAGGCACATGGTTCAACATACCCTGCCCCCTTTGCCGATCATTCTAGTCCCTTTCGTCGCCCACCTGATGCAAACCACTTTCTTTGCTTGCTGGGAGGATTAGTAACAGGCATTCCTTTTGAAATTGTAAATCACCTTGAACACTTCGCGCCAGGTTGCGCACAAGGCGAAGCGAAAACCCGAGGCCGAGCAACGGTGCGTCGAGCACATTATCCGAATCTGATGGCATTGAGCCCAACAATTCAGCCTCCGTCAGCAGCCACAGTTTCTTTGGCAACGGCAGAATAAAGCTGTTTTTAGCGCGCAACCCCAATTCTGTGCGGAAACGGCCCGTCAGTTCCTCCCCCGGTTCGCAGCCAATGATTATTGCAGATAGCAGCCGAGAAAATAATCGTTCGGTTAATTCGGCATCAGCGGCAAATGGTCGAACCGGATCGGCCTTTGACAAATTCAGAGTGACGGAAAGCGACTCACTAAGTCCGTGCAATCTGTCGGCAAGCCGATTGGCGAGCCAACCGCAGTCGGTGAATCCCGATGAAGGGGAAAATTGCCCGGCCTCAATTCGTGCAGCGGTCGACAGATCGTCAAACCCAGCGAGTAAACGACGGGCATCGGTCAAGATATTTTTGGCCAGCAAGCGATATTCTGAGGAAACGGGTCCAAATAACTGCTGCTCAATAATTTCAGAGAAACCAATGATCGCACCCAGCGGCGTGCGCAGTTCGTGAACCAATTGCTGCATTTGATCGCCATCGCCGGCGCGTACACCCTCAATCTGCGCGCTTTCTGCGACATTTGGTCGGCGCAATATACCTCGGTAGCCCTTAAATCTGCCGCTGATGGTATCAAAAAACGGCGCAGCACTAACGCGCCAATCGCCCTCAACCAACGGTGAACCGCATAAACGCATCCGCGCCTTATCAATTGGCATCCGTTGCCGAAATGCTGCGGCACCATTGGCATCAGGACCGGGGCTGTCGTCAAACGCCGGTTCCGCAACCGAGACGCCAACAATCGCGCCGCGCGGAACGCCTTCTACCCAAATGATTGTACCAAGCTCGTCGGTTTCAAAACGGATTTTGCTGACAGGTAAAAACGGCTGCTTGGTTTCCACGTCATTCAGCGTTAGTTGCAGGCCGCCATCGTTTTCGCGGTTCCGCCGCAATCGTTCAATGCGCTCGACAATGTCACTTATCTGCATGCCGCCGGGATTGCCGGTTTGGATTTGCGCGCTCTCACCCATTTTTGGCGTCGGCATTTTTCCCGTGGGCGCCACAGCCTGCTCGATACCAAGCGATGTATCCTGCGCGACCCATGTGCTTGTCAGCACGAAATCTGCAGATGACCAAATCCGCAAGCTTTTGCGGGTTAATGGGCCAAGGTCGCTACGATTGCGCAAAAACCCGCGTGCACGCACGGGCAATGCTGGCACAATTTCGGACCATTCGGAATCGCTTAAGTCTGCGCCAAAAACCGCCGCTGCAGCAACCGAAGGCGCATCGGCAGCCAAAAATTGAACGAGCGGCGCTGACCGGATTCGGCCCGTTAACGAATTCACGCTCGCAAGCCGGTTTTCCAGCGTAATCTGCGGTAACAGCATGCGTGCTTCAATCAACGCTTTGACAACATGATTCTTGGGAAAATGTTCAGGATTTTGCGAAAGTATATCAATCAGTTGACGCCAACGTACGAGCGGATTCTCATTGGTGTCTCCAGCAAAGCGCAGGCTGGTTTCAAGGCGATAGTCGAAGCGCAAAAAATGATTTCCCGAATTGGTTTTTTAATCGTTACCAACGGGTGATACTGCTTGTGCGATGCCGGCGAAAGCTGCAAAATTTACACGTCACACTATGGGACAATTGCATTATGCTATAATATAATTATACATTCGGGTTGAAATGGAAATGGAAATATCAAGATTATGGCTAATTTGAACCTAGATACGATAGATTTGAAGCTTTTGGCTGAATTGCAAGCTGATGGCCGCATTACTAATGTTGAACTTGCCAGCAAAGTCGGTTTAACCGCGCCGCCGTGTTTGCGGAGGATGCGGGCGTTGGAGCAATCGGGTGTCATCCAATCCTATCACGCGCATGTTGATCCCGCCGCATTCGGGTATAGCATCACTGTGTTCGCGATGGTCAGCCTGAAAAGTCAGGCTGAGGACGATTTGCGGGCGTTTGAAAAACATGTGCTATCTCTGCCCGACGTGCGGGAGTGCCATATGCTGAACGGTGAAATAGATTTCATTTTGAAGATTTTGGCAAAAGATCTTCAGTCATTCCAAGAACTATTAACAACGCAGCTAACCTCCGCGCCGAACGTGAGCAGCGTAAAAACGTCGCTCACCATCCGCACGGCAAAAGACGAACCGGGCGTGCCTATTTTGACGTAATAAGCCTCGCCCGGTTGATCGTGTGAATTACCCGGCGACAGCGGCGGGTGTCGCCTTTGCTAATTGTTGCGATATGTACAAATCCCAATATTCGGCGAGCAACTTACGCTTTGGATCGTTGATTTTGGCCAATTCGGCTTTCGCTCCAGCAAAGTCGTTTAACTTCACTTTCGAAATTGCAAGTCGCATGACCGCTTGATCGCCAACATTAAGACCATCCTTATTGGTAATCGAACCCTTTTCGATCGCCACCTGATACATGGTTGCCGCGCGTGCATACTCACCAAAGGCATAAATCCGGTCCGCAAACAACATGGCCTGCGTGCCTGAAACCTGTTTACGCGCATATTGTTCATCCGCGTCCCAATTTTTCGCCAGTTCCGCTTTGTTCAGTTTTGCGTCCGTTACATCTTCAACAATGCTGCGTTCGGCAACATCGATCACACCTTTTGCAACGCCTTCATCGATGACCGCCAATACCTCAGCAGGACTGCGTTTGCGGTCTGCAGCCTCGATATAGCTCTTAAATTCGTGCGAAAATAACAGAGCATTTGTTTGCCTGACCAACCGGAACCCATCGAGCAATTCTGGAATGCTCAATTCTGAATAGGTAAGAAACGGCAACAGTGCGTCATGGTAAGCTTCGGGGCTTTGATCGACTTTGATCAATTCCTTGCCCCAGTAAATCTCGCCTTGACGGTCTTTTTGCTTGCTGGCGTAAGATTTGGCTTGGGCATACCATAACGACGGCACAGCCGCACCAGATGCCGCTTTGGCCGCAATCGCCTGTTTTATCGAATTCGATGCTTCGGCATATTTTTTCTGCTGGCTTTGTGCATTAGCAATTAAATATTGCACGTCATTGCTATTATATCCAAGCGCCATAGCGTTCGTCATAAACGTTTCTGCGCTGGCATAATCCCGCAAATCATATGCAAATGCCCCGCGAAAATATGTGTATTTTGTGCGTAGATCTGTCGGCGTCGATGTCGATGCAAGCATCAAATCCAGTCCCTCGATTTGCACCTTCACATCTTTTGCTTGTGAGCCGACGTTAAAAACGAAACCGCCCGCTTCATAACGATCGTCCTCGTTTATCACCGCAGCCTTCAAGGACGGTAACAAAGCCACAGATCCCGGAATATCTTTCTTCTTAGAAAATAATTCCAGTGCCGGTTGATAAACGGCCAGAAACTCTTTGGATAAAATGACTTTCTTTTGCACGGGCGCAGCAGGCTTCGGCTCTTTTTTGGCCAAAGCAACAGGCGAAATCGCCACGCTTGCTAAGGCCAATGTGCTCGCCGATAGGGCCAATACAAATTTCGAGATCAATTTCATTCCTAACTCTCCAAATAAATTCAGGATATTATACTTATCATCCCAACATGAACTGCGTATATAATAACGACAGTTTCGTGGCATAGATAGCTTTTTTGGATGAATTGAGCTTGAACAAGCGCGCCTATTTTTGCGTGATACAAATTTTTGCAAAGGATGATAATGCCCAAATCAGCGGTGGTAATCGGGACGTCAGGTGGCATTGGCGGCGCGTTTGCGGACTTGCTGGCGGTCGGGGATTATTATGACTGTGTATATCGGTTGAGCCGCAGCGCATCTCCCGATATTGCAGCTTCCGATATTTTTGCCGATGTTACTAGCGAAGACAGCTTACGCAGCGCAGCCGAGCAATTGCAGAATCTGGGTGCGACGCCAGATGTTGTTATCGTCGCAACGGGCATATTGCATTCTGGCAGCCGCCGTCCCGAACGCAGTATGCGGGAATTGGACAGCGACTGGATGGCCGAAAATTACCTTGTCAACGCCATCGGGCCAGCATTAGCAGCCAAGCATTTTATGCCATTGCTGCCGAAAAAGGGACGCAGCGTCTTTGCAGTTCTATCCGCGCGTGTTGGCAGCATTTCAGACAATAAACTGGGTGGTTGGTATGGCTACCGCGCCTCCAAGGCGGCACTGAACATGATTGTCCGCAACCTCGCGTTGGAGGCTCAACGCAAAAATCCCGATGCCATCGTTGCTGCATTACACCCAGGCACGGTCGTGACCGCGTTGAGCGCGCCTTTTTCAGGCGGCGGACAAAATGGCGAGCGGTTTACGCCAGAGCACTCGGCAGCGAAGTTATTGGCCGTTATAGACGCGCTTACGCCTGCGGACACTGGGCAGATTTTTGATTATGACGGGCATCTAATTGCTCCGTAACAACTGCGCCTGCGAATCTGTGGATAACTCACCTTTATTGCCATTTTTCTGACCGCTTTGGGTATGATTTTTTGTCGCCAGCGGCTATGGTAAGCCAAGATAAAAAATTAGGGAAAATAAGCGCGTGAGCGACGACCAAGCCGTACCAGATTCCTCCGACATCAGCCCAGTCGACATCGTCGATGAAATGAAATCGAGTTATCTCGATTATGCTATGTCGGTCATTATCAGCCGCGCTTTGCCCGATGTGCGCGACGGCCTGAAACCCGTCCACCGCCGCATATTATTCGCCAGTCAAGAGGGCGGATTTGTTCCTGGCCGCCCCTACCGCAAATCGGCAAAAATTGTAGGTGACGTCATGTGAAATTATCACCCGCATGGTGATAGCTCGATTTATATGGCTCTCGCCCGCATGGCGCAGGATTGGGCGATGCGCGTCATGTTGATGGACGGCCAGGGCAATTTTGGTTCAATGGACCCTGATTTGCCAGCATCAATGCGGTATACCGAAGCTCGATTGACCAAGGCGGCCATGTCGCTGTTGGATGATATTGATAAGGATACCGTCGATTTCGGTCCGAACTACGACGGATCACGGCAAGAGCCTCTGGTATTGCCCGCACGCTTTCCAAATTTGCTCGTCAATGGCGCTGGCGGGATTGCTGTGGGTATGGCAACCAATATTCCGCCGCATAATCTGGGTGAAGTTATTTCCGCATGCCTTGCCTATCTTGAAAACCCAGCAATCACGATCGACGAGTTGATCCAGATTATACCCGGCCCCGATTTCCCTACTGGCGGCATGATTTTGGGTCAGGGCGGCGCGCGGTCGGCGTATAATACCGGACGCGGTTCCATTATGATGCGGTCACGCCACGAAATTGAGGTTGGCCGCAACGACCGCCAGTCCATTATCCTGACCAGCATACCATATCAGGTTGGCAAATCCGGCCTTGTCGAGAAAATAGCTGAGGCGGCAAAGGATAAGCGAATTGAGGGCGTGTCCGACATTCGCGACGAATCCAGCCGTAAGGGCGTGCGCGTTGTTATCGAGCTTAAAAAAGACGCCACGCCCGATGTGGTGTTGAACCAATTGTGGCGGCATACGCCTGCACAATCGAGCTTTCCCGCAAATATACTTGCAATCCGAGGCGGACGCCCCGAACTGCTTAATCTGCGCGAAATCATCACGGCGTTTATCGATTTCCGCGATGAAGTTATCACGCGCCGCACCAAATTTGAACTGAACAAAGCGCGCGACCGGGCCCATATTTTGCTCGGCCTGGTTGTCGCGGTCACCAACATGGACGAGGTTGTCCGCATTATTCGGGGTTCAGCGAGCCCAGCGGAGGCCCGCGCGGCATTGCTGGACCGCGAATGGCCTGTGTCGCAAATCGTGCAATATATCAAATTGGTTGAGGCAGTTGAGAGCGACATTGAAGGTGACACCTATTCCTTGAGCGAGATTCAGGTGCGCGCGATTTTGGAGCTGCGTCTGCACCGTTTGACCGCGCTCGGCCGCGACGAAATTGGTAAGGAATTGGCTGGGCTCGCCGAAAAAATCTCCGAATATCTTGCTATATTATGTGACCGCGAAAAACTCTACGCGGTTATGCGTGAAGAGCTGGAGGCAATTAAGTCAGAATTTGCCACGCCGCGCCTGTGTGAAATCACCGGCAGCTGGGACGGGGTAGACGACGAAGACCTGATGGAACGCGAAGAAATGGTCGTAACCGTTACCCATGGCGGTTATATCAAACGCACCTCGCTCGCCACATTTAAGGCGCAGGCACGCGGCGGCAAAGGCCGCGCGGGCATGGCAACCAAGGATGAGGACGCGATTACCGAATTATTCGTAACATCAACACATACGCCTGTATTGTTCTTCTCAAACATCGGCAAAGTATATCGCTTGAAAGTATGGAAGCTGCCCGAAGGCGGGCCGCAAACGCGGGGCCGCCCGATGGTCAACCTGTTGCCGCTTAGCGAAGGCGAAGTGATTACCAATGTCCTGACCTTGCCCGAGGATACCGCCGAATGGAGTGGGTTGAGCGTCGTGTTTGCCACGGCAAAGGGATATGTCCGCCGCAACAGTATGGACGTATTCACCAGCGTTATGACAAACGGCAAAATATTTATGAAGTTTGAAGGTGACGATGCCGACGACCGCTTAATCGGTGTCGCATTGTTAAGCGCCGACGATGACATATTCATCGCCAATCGCAGCGGACGGGCCATTCGGTTCGCCGCCGATATCATCCGACAATCCAAGGGTCGTTCGTCAACGGGCGTACGCGCCATGAAATTGACGGCAGGCGACGAAGTTATCTCTCTGTCTGTTCTAAACCGTGTCGGAACCACTCCCGAAGAACGCGAGGAATATTTGCGTTTTGCTCCGTGGAAACCGGAAAAAGAGGGTGAACCAACGATCTCTGCCGAACGTATCGCCGAAATGGCCGAGGCCGAGCAATATATCCTGACCGTTTGTGCCAATGGTTATGGCAAATTGTCTTCGGCTTACGCCTATCGCCGTACAGGCCGTGGCGGCATCGGCATCACTAATATCAACAATATGGAGCGCAACGGACCCGTCGTCGCCAGCTTCCCCGCCACCAAAGGCGATCAATTAATGCTGGTCACCGATCAAGCCAAACTGATCCGCATGCCATTAGACAGCCTGCGCGTAATGGCGCGCAGCGCCACTGGCGTGCGCCTGTTCAACGTGGGCAAAGACGAGCATGTCGTCGGCGCAGCCAAGATTGAGGATGATGGCGAGGGTGAGAATGGTGAAATAGAAAATGGCGGCATTGAAGGCGGCAACAGCCCTGACGATAGCACGGGAAATTGAAAGACCATCGATTTAGTGGTAATTAATGGCGATTATTAATCAATTCGGTCGGTGATCGCTATAATTTTACCATTAGGATGAGGGTGTTGTGGTAAAAAATTAAGAAACTAAATTATCCGCGCCATCGTTAAAGAGAGTTTGGATAATCGACAACCGTTACAACCCCGCGCCATCGGCAAAATGCCCCCGCTTAACCAACGTTTGCACCACGCCGGTGGCGATTAATAGCATGCCGATATAATAGAAATACCATATGCCCAGCCCCACCGCCGCATAGCCCGCCAACACGCCTTCCCGCGCAAAAATCAAAAGGTCGGAGATTACGAACAGCATTGCGCCGACGCCGACACGGTAACGCGGAAAATTGCTGGTCCATGCCATTGCCGCCATACCGCCAAGCAAAACCGAATATCCCGCGGCGAGTGCACCGCCCAAAAAATATGCAATCACTGGCGTGGCAATTAATACCGTGTAGCCTAGCATCTGCTGGCTGCGCACTGGCTTTACCCTGCGGTGGCGGCTGTATAAATACATCGCCAAAATGTGCGCCGCGCCAAATGCAATCGCGCCCGTCTCCAGGCTGATTTCAACCAGTCCATCGCCGACGGCACATAAAGCCAGTACGCCCGCCAATATCGCAAACTCACCCGAATGATGCCGCCGCAGCGCATAAGGCACAAGCAATGCCAAACCAGCCATTTTCCATATCAGTGCTCCTATTCCCGGCACGGCGAGCATATTTGCAAGCGGATAAGTCAACCCAAATAGCAAGCTGAGCAATAACCACGGTCGTTTATGTGCTAAATCCTGTCCCATCTGCGTTGGATCATGCAATTTGACGTTTAAGACAAGCTAAATATGAAGCGAATTCAGCTTTACCCTGTGCAGCTATTGAAAATTTTGATAGCCGCGCCGTCATGACTAAAAATTACGATGTACATATTATCGGCGGCGGCATGGCGGGATGTGAGGCGGCGTGGCAATTGGCGCGGCGCGGCGTCAAGGTACGTCTGTCCGAAATGCGCGGCGGCGGCGACACCACGGCGGCGCACCAAGGCGACGGTTTGGCAGAACTGGTTTGTTCAAACAGTTTCCGCAGCGATGATTGGGAAAATAACGCGGTTGGACTGATACATCAAGAAATGCGCGATCTGGACTCATTGATAATGGCCGCAGCGGAAATTGCAAAGGTACCAGCGGGATCAGCGTTGGCAGTTGATCGAGAAATATTCTCAGATAGTGTCGAAAAACTTCTGAAAAAAAATGGAAATATTGAAATTTCACGCGAACGAATTGATTCATTACCTGATGACGGCCATGTTATCGTTGCCACAGGACCGTTAACCGCGATGACGTTGGCGCAGAGTATTATTGCCAAAACGGGTGAAGACCGCCTCGCCTTTTTTGACGCCATTGCGCCAATCGTCCATTTTGATAGCATCGATATGGAAACGGCTTGGTTCCAATCACGTTGGGACAAGGGGGACGGCAAGGACTATATCAATTGTCCGATGGATGACGCGCAATACCGCGCATTCCACCAAGGATTGCTGGATAGCGATAAGGGCGAGTTTAAGGATTGGGAAAAAGAAACGCCGTATTTTGAAGGCTGTATGCCGATTGAGGTCATGGCGTCACGCGGGCTGGACACGTTGCGATTTGGGCCGATGAAACCCGTCGGCCTGACCAATCCGAAAACCGGAACGCGCGCGCATGCGGTGGTACAATTGCGGCAAGATAATAAGCAAGGCACTCTTTGGAATATCGTCGGTTTCCAGACCAAGATGAAGCACGGCGCGCAAATTGACCTTCTGCGCCAAATACCTGGACTTCAAAATGCTGAATTCGCGCGGCTCGGCGGCTTGCACCGCAACACGTTTATCCGCTCGCCTATTTTGCTAGACCGAAGCCTGAGGCTCAAATCCGCACCGCATATCCGCTTTGCTGGGCAGATTACGGGGTGTGAAGGATATGTGGAGAGTGCAGCTGTCGGGTTGATGGCGGGGATCATGACGGCAGCGGAATTGCAGGGCGTTGCAATCGAAGCACCGCCGACGACCACGGCGTTAGGCGCGTTAATGGCGCATATAACCGGAGATGCGGAGGCCGACAGTTATCAGCCGATGAATGTCAATTTCGGCCTGTTCGCGCCGCTTGCAGATAAAGTGCATAAAAAAGGTCGAAAACAAGCACTGACGTCGCGGGCGCGCGACGCAATGGCGGAATGGATGACGGCCAATGAGATTGCCGTTAGCACTTACACGCCGGCTTAGTGAGCTGCTTGGGCCGCGTTGTGGCAAATTCGGCGCGCGTCAATTTGCCGTTACGGTTGCCATCGGCATTGCTGAAGCGTTTTGATGTTCCTGCCGCCCACTCCTCAAACGTCAGCAAATTATTGCCATCCGCATCCAGTTTTTTGAAATCCTTTGTACGGCTGCTCATAAGCTCCAAGCGGCTGATAATCTCATCGCGGTTGCGGTCATAACGGTTAAAGCGCACTTCCTCACGGCTGGTTTTGGCGGCTTGGGGCGGTGTCGGCGGTCTTGGTCCGAATTTGGGTGCATCCGATGCCGCGATAGGCAGGGCTAACGGATCAGCGGCCTCCAACGGTGGCGGCGGCGCTGGAATAGGCTCCTCTTGCATCGCCTTGCCCTGCCACAGCCAAAGCCCAGCCCCCAGCAAGCCAGTTGCCGCCAATCCGCCTGCCAAAAACCTGTTCATCTCCGATTCTCCCACCATCCAACGACGCAGCTTGCCCTCAACTTCACCATCCGGTCAAGGCGTTGAAGATCAAGCGCAATCCTTGCCGCAGATTGCCCGCTTGTACATCCTGCTCTTGCTGCGCCGCAAATGCCAGTATTGCCAATGGCCGTATTTCACGACGCAGCCTATGTGGCGCAACTTGTGCAACCAAGGCGGCAGATACAGCATCATATTGGGCAGCAGTTTGGCAATGCTGCAACAATCCAGAATATGCCCAATATTCACCCGCATGTATGCAGGCCGCAGCATCCGGTACCTCTACTCCCATGATGTCAGCAAAACCGCCAAAAATCGCTTTGGCTTTGGCATGGGCATGGGCGTGCAAAACAACTGGTGTCCACGCAGCATTGGCCAATAACATATCCCAAGCCTCCACCAATTTCAGCATCGCCGCCTGCACCGCGCCGCCAATTGCCGTTCCCTCCAACGCCGTTAGCCGCGCCAACAGCGGTTCCCCCTGCGGACGTTGCTCCGCTGGTTTGGTAATGACGTCACTCCACCAGGCCATGCGCATCTGCCCAATCAATGGTTCTTTACCGTTGCCGACAATTGCCGCCAACCTGTTGTCTAGATTTAACAACAACTCCAAAAACGGACGCGCAGGCCCCTTGGCATAGGCCAAAGCAAGACGGCTTGGCGGCGATAATGCGTCATGTTGCAAATTCATTAAAGCGTTGCAGACGTGTTTGCGGGATAAATCAAGGTTAAGATCGCGGTAACCACGCCCTTTCAACTTCTGCTCACTGTATTTGGTCTAAACGACACATTGAATTTAGTTTTGAACAACAGGGATGCGGCATGATGACCAACAAAATTTCAAAAACGGCAGGCCGTGGATTTTTGGCTCGATTGGTGCGCGACGAGGCGGGTAACACCATCGCCATAATGGCGGCTGCGGTGATACCAACCGTAGGCCTGATCGGCGGCGGTGTCGATATGAGCCGGATTTATTTGGCGAAAACAACATTGCAGGCCGCATGCGATGCCGGCTCATTGATGGGCCGTAAATCAATGGCAACAGGCGCATTTTCCGATAATAACTACAGGGCCCGCAATAATGCAAACGCCATGTTTGATGCAAACTTTACGTCGGGGATTTACGGCACGAAAAACCTGTCGCGTACGTTTAGCGAACCTAACTCAGGCAACGTGATGGGCGAAGCAAGCGTTGAGGTGCCATTGTCTATCATGAAGGCATTGGGTAGTGAAACGCAAAATGTAAGGGTTACTTGCCAATCGGAACTGCGGATTCCAAACACCGACGTGATGTTTGTACTCGACACGACTGGTTCGATGAACGATCCAATTCCGGGTTCGGGCTCCACCGCATCTAAAATAAGTGGATTGAAAACAGCTGTTAAATGCTTTTACGAAGCATTGGCAAAGGAAAATATCACTGATATTACACCGTCGCAATGCGGCGAAGCACAAGACCCTGCCGGCGGAAACTCGGCCAATGTGCAACTGCGATTTGGATTTGTTCCATATGCTGTCAACGTCAATGTCGGCAAAATATTGCCATTAGATTTCTTGGCTGATACTTGGTCATATCAATCGCGCCGAGCAAATTTCGATCCGAATGCGGGCTGGACCGCAACTTACGGCGCAGCCACAAGCACGACGCAGACCAGCTCAAATACTGTGCAAAATAGCGTTCCGACCAGTTGGTCTAATGTTAACAGTAATATGACGATCGGCGGAACATTATATTATTTCAAATTCAACATGAATAATAGAAACCAGAGTTGTGCGTCTTATGTCGCAAATCCGCCAACGCAGACGACAAATTCGAACGGAAGCCCGACTTTTGTCTCCCAATCACCGGCAAACCCCGCATATCCGCAAGCGACGGTGGTCCAAAATTATCAAACTCAAAATACGACCGGGTCAGTTTTGTACCAATATATTAAAACCAATAGCAATGGCGGTAAAGAATGCCGACTGCAAACAAAATGGGGCGCGTCCAGCACAACCACGATAAGGTCGGCATCAACGGTCCCAATCACTTGGCAGCAAAATGTTGTGTTCCTTGACTGGACATACAAGCAAGTTGCATTCGATGTCAGCGGGTTGAAAAACGAAAATGAAAACGCATGGAATAACAGCGTTACTTTGCCAGTTGGTAGCAATGGTACAAATACAAATGTCGCATGGAGCGGCTGTATTGAGGAGCGCAAAACCGTACGCGTGGATTCAGATCCATCTGATAACTGGAATCCAATTCCAGACGAGGCGTTTGACATGGATATGGATTTGATACCGGACGCGGGCGATCCCGATACGTTGTGGGGACCATTATTACCCGCCGCTGTGTGGCTGCGAACCGATAGCAGCGGTAACAGAACCCTGGCGGACAGGAAAACGACAAGCTCTCAAAGTAGCGCAAGCGGCGAAAACTGCCCCACATCAGCCAAATTTTATCAAAGCTGGAGTGCGGATGCATATAGAATTTATGTCAATTCGCTGAGCACTGGCGGTAATACTTACCATGATATCGGTTTGCTATGGGGCGCGCGGTTAATGTCCCCAACTGGTATTTTTGCCGACCAAACGGCTCCACAAGATCTCGTTATACAACGTCATATGGTGTTCATGACCGATGGTGATACGTCAACGAACGAGAATAACTATTCGCCATATGGTGTCCATTGGTATGATCGCCGTCAAACCGATCCAGCCACGGCACCAAGCAACACATTGCTGACCAATAACGTAAATGCGCGGACTGTGGCATTGTGTCAGGCGATCAAGAATAAAAACATCACGCTTTGGGTGGTTTCATATGGTGGTGCCGGAATCAATGCAACGACAAAAGCGCGATTACAATCGTGCGCGTCCGATGGCCATTTTCTTGAAGCCAACAGCGTTTCTCAATTGGCGACAACTTTCAAGGGCATTGCCTCTGAAATATCCAACCTGCGCCTGACCAGTTGAGGTGATAATATGATATTATTTCAAAAAAGCCGCTTCATACGCAACCAAGATGGTACATCCGTCATGGAGTTTGGGCTGATTGCACCCGTTGCTGTCATGTTGATGTTTGGCACCATGGACGTTGGCCACACTTATTATGTGCGTTCCGTATTGGATGGAGCGATGCAGCAAGTGGCCCGCGATTCCTCGCTCGAAGGTGCATCAACGGCTGTCCAGCAGGATGCGATGAATAAACGGATCTCAGACACAGTGCATGCAATTTCTCCCACCGCTGAAGTAACGCCGCGCCGCAGATACTATAAAACTTTCTCTGAGGCAGCCGCAGCGCGGGCTGAGGAATTTACCGATACAGCCGGCAATTTGGACGGCCTTTGCAACAATAATGAGCCCTTTATTGATGCCAACAACAATGGCGAGTTTGATGAAGATGGCGGTGATGCGGGCCAAGGCGGCGCCGACGACGTTGTTATCATTAAATATCGAGTCAGGTTCAATCGCCTGTTCCCAATGGCCGCCCTTATCGGCTTACCAAATGAAGTAACCATTTATTCCAATTCGATTTTGGCGAACCAACCTTTTGGAACCCAATCAACGTACGGAGTTGCTACCACTGGATATTGTGATGATGATGAATACGAAGAAGTTTTGTAAATTTCAAAAAATAGCGGTTCTTGCGCGCAAGCTTCGTGATGACAACAGCGGACTGGCGTTGGTAGAATTCGCCGTATCCTTGCCATTTTTCATGGGATTGACCGTTGGCGGAGTTGAAGTGGCGAATTTTGCTTCGGTCACGATGCAATTGAACCAAATTGCCATACACACCGCCGATAACGCGGCGCGGATGGGCGCGAACTCGGCATTATCATCGCGGCGGGTGAGCGAGCTTCACATCAGCGATGTGTTTGAGGGCACATTGCGTGAGGGGGACCGCGTAGCGTTATCAGGAGCGCATGGCTATACTGATCCGATTACTGGTGTAAACTCGATCCGGGGAAATGCACTGATCGTGTTGAGCAGCGTTGAGGTAACAAATCCGTTCAATGCCGCAACCCCCAGATATCGGATCCGTTGGCAACGGTGTGCCGGAACTGCAGATCAATATGAATCTAGCTATGGCGACCCAACTTCGGCACCTACTTCAGATGGATTTGGACCAACGGGTAAAAAAGTAAAACCGCTTACCGATAGTGCGGTCATGCTTGTGGAGCTACAATATCATTACGAACCAATGATCGTAAACGGCTTTTCGCGCCTTACAAGCCGAACAATCAGCCAAACATCCAGCATGATCGTACGCGAGCAAAGAGATTATGCTGGTCCTGTCGGCGGCGAAGGCATTTGGCCATCTGCGGGCACGACCGCCGCCACTTGCGCCTAATTCCGGTTCAAGGTCTGTCTGCACGCTGCAACGATTTTATCCGCGTTTAACAGCGCCAGCTTCTCTAAGTTCGCGGCATAAGGCATGGGTACGTCCTCGTTAGTGACGCGGACAACGGGGGCATCGAGATTATCGAAGCCTTCCTCCATGCAAATCGCGATAATCTCGCTGCCAACCGAGCATGTCGGCCAACCTTCTTCTGCGACAACCAGATGGTTGGTTTTGGCAAGGCTGGCTAGCACCGCAACTTTGTCAAGCGGACGGATGGTACGAAGGTCTAAAACTTCGACATCAATCCCCTCACCTGCCAATATCTCCGCGGCTTCCAATGCCAATCCGACGCCAATGGAATAGCTGACAATGGTAATGTCGCTACCCTGCCGCATTGTTCGTGCCTTACCAATTTGCACGACATGATTATCATCGTCCGGCACATCAAAACTGCGGCCATAAAGCAATTCATTTTCTAAAAATACGACGGGATCTTCGCAACGGATGGCGGCTTTTAACAATCCTTTGGCATCAGCGGCGTCATAAGGCGAAATTACGATCAGCCCGGGAACGCTGGCATACCATGGCGCGTAATTCTGACTATGCTGTGCGCCTACCCGCGCGGCTGCGCCATTGGGACCGCGAAATACGATGGGGCAGCGCATTTGGCCGCCCGACATGTAATTGGTTTTTGCTGCTGAGTTAATAATATGATCGATCGCTTGCATCGCAAAATTGAACGTCATAAATTCGATCACAGGGCGCAATCCGCCCATCGCCGCACCGGTGCCAATTCCGGCAAAGCCATATTCCGTGATCGGCGTGTCGATAACCCGGTCAGGCCCGAATTCTTCAAGCAGGCCTTGCGTAACTTTATATGCGCCCTGATATTCGGCGACTTCTTCTCCCATGACGAATACATTGCCTTCGCGCCGCATTTCCTCGGCCATCGCATCGCGCAATGCTTCGCGCAAAGTGACGGTTTTCATTGCGCCGGTATATTCAACAGTCGCCGGTTTGGGTGCCGACTGCGGCCGTTCAGCGGCAACCTTTGGCATCGGAGAAGCGTCAGCGACTGATTCAACAACAGCAATCGGCTCAGCAGGTGCGGTTGTTTGTGGGGATGCGTTCTCATCTTCGCCTGCAATGAGGGCAATTACGGTTCCAACTTTAACGCCATCAGTTCCTTCGGCGACCAAAATTGAGATGATGATGCCCTCATCAACCGCTTCAAATTCCATCGTGGCTTTGTCGGTTTCGATCTCGGCCAGAATATCACCGGATGAAACGCTATCGCCTTCTTTTACGAGCCATTTGGCCAACGTGCCTTCTTCCATCGTGGGCGAAAGCGCCGGCATTTTTAATTCGGTCGCCATCAATATTGCTCCACCAAAACGTCGGTATAAAGTTCACTCAAATCAGGCTCGGGTGAGCTTTCAGCAAAATCAGCAGCTTCGTTCACAATCTGGCGGATTTCCTTATCGAGCGCTTTCAATTGATCTTCGGTCGCGCCCATTTCGAGTAATGCCAATTTCGCACCCTCAATCGGATCAGAATTTTCGCGCATAGACTGTACTTCGTCGCGGCTACGATATTTGGCTGGGTCCGACATTGAATGACCGCGATAACGGTATGTCTTCATTTCCAGCAACACCGGACCCTTGCCGGCGCGCACCCACTCCAGCGCGGTTTCGGCCGCGCCGCGTACGGCCAATACGTCCATACCATCGACTTGAATGCCAGGTATCCGAAAGCTTTCGCCGCGCCGGTAAAGCTGGTCTTCGGACGACGCACGATTGACGCTCGTGCCCATCGCGTACTGATTATTCTCAATCACAAAAATAATTGGCAATTTCCAAAGCTCAGCCATGTTGAATGACTCGTACACCTGCCCTTGGTTGGATGCACCGTCGCCAAAATAGGCAAGGCACACGCCGCCATCTTTCGAATATTTATGCTTGAATGCCAAACCAGCGCCTAATGAAACCTGCGCGCCAACAATCCCGTGGCCGCCGAAGAATTTATGTTCGGTTGAAAACATATGCATTGAGCCGCCCTTGCCGCGCGATATGCCGGCGGCGCGGCCCGTTAATTCGGCCATGATGATGTTGGGATCAATGCCATAAGCCAGCATATGGCCATGGTCGCGGTATCCGGTAATTACACTGTCTTTGCCGGGTGTCAGCGCTGATTGCAGCCCAATCGCAACCGCTTCCTGCCCAATGTATAGATGACAAAAACCGCCGATAAGCCCCAACCCATAAAGCTGACCTGCCTTTTCTTCAAAGCGGCGGATCAAAAGCATTTCACGGTAAAACGCCAGCAATTCTGCTTGTGTGGCTTCATAGGGCTGCGGCGCAGATGGCCTTTCGCGGTTATACTGATTGCTATCGCCGGAAATAGTTGCTGCCTTGGGCTCGGCACGCTTTGGTTTTTTTGTCGTTGGGGAGGTTTTGGCCAATTCTACATCCTTTTATTATCGCGGCGCTGTTAGTCGATAATCGCCACCCTGCAAAGCCACTTTTGACGCTACTGCTTGCTTACATTTACTATTTTAATGGTACGACAATTTCGTCAGCGGCAACAACATTTAATTCACGCCGCATCAGCTCCCCAGCAAGGTCGGGATCGACGTTATTCCGGTCAAGCAACCGCTGCCGATTGCGCAACGCATCGCGTTCCTTTTCCAGCAAGGACAATTCTTGAGAACGTTGCGACAACGCAGCGCGATAATCGGTCCATGCAATAATGCCCGTTGGACCCAATAGGGCATAAGCCGCGATGCCCAAAAGCACGATCAGCGCGCATGCAGGTATCAGCACTGACTTAACAATTGTTTTGCCTTTTTTCGCTCGCGCCATTTGCAATCTCAATCACAAATTTACGGGGCTGGCAAGTAAAGCCAGCCGATCCGCTTATGCAAAAACAGATCGGCCTGCATAATGCGCCGAGGATCCAAGCTCTTCTTCAATGCGGATTAGCTGATTATATTTTGCCAACCGGTCTGACCGCGCCAAGCTTCCTGTTTTAATTTGGCCGCAATTTGTGGCAACCGCCAAATCGGCGATCGTTGCATCTTCGGTTTCCCCTGAACGATGCGACATAACCGCTGTATATGACGCGCGCTGCGCCATCGATACCGCCGCCAATGTCTCGGTAAGCGTTCCGATTTGATTGACCTTAACCAACAACGAATTTGCCAATCCCATTTCAATGCCCATCGCAAGCCGCTTTGGATTGGTGACGAACAAATCATCGCCAACCAGTTGGCATGCGTTTCCGATTTTTTCCGTAAGTGCTTTCCAGCCCTCAAAATCATCCTCTGACATGCCGTCTTCGATAGATTTAATCGGATAGTCGCGACACAAATCGGCAAGATAATCCGCCATTTCAACGGGCGTTAATGACAAACCCTCGCCGGAAATTTCATACTTACCATTTTTGAAGAATTCCGTCGCAGCACAATCAAGTGCAAGGACGACATCATCGCCAATTTTGAAACCCGCCTGTTCCACCGACGTCATAATGAAGTCGAGCGCGCTGCGGGTTGATGCCAAATTAGGGGCGAAGCCGCCTTCGTCACCAACGGCCGTCATCAGTCCTTTTTCATGAAGCCCCTTTTTTAACGTATGAAAAATTTCTGACCCCCAACGAACCGCCTCTGCAATTGAAGATGCACCGATTGGCATTATCATGAATTCTTGGAAATCAATCGGATTGTCAGCATGCTCGCCGCCATTGATGATGTTCATCATGGGCACTGGCAAAACATGGGCACTGACACCGCCGACATAACGGTATAATGGCAAACCGCGCGCGTCCGCAGCAGCTTTTGCGACTGCCAAGCTGACGCCTAATATGGCGTTAGCACCTAGCGCCGATTTATTTTCGGTGCCGTCCAGCGCAATCATTATGGTGTCGATTTCTTCCTGATCCTCCGCGTCATAATCATGCAGAGCTTCAAAGATTGTTCCGTTCACAGCGGCGACGGCGTCTTTCACGCCCTTGCCCATATACCGTGTTTTATCGCCATCCCGTTTTTCAGCGGCCTCATATGCGCCCGTCGATGCGCCTGATGGTACGGCGGCGCGGCCAAAACTGCCGTCTTCCAGCAAAACATCGACTTCGACTGTGGGATTACCACGGCTATCCAAAATTTCGCGGGCATGGATATCGATGATTGCTGTCACTTAGAAAACTCCTGTTACGTGGAACGCCTGATTTTGTGGCGCGTTTATCGTCGTTAGCATGAATTTGCAAATTCATATCGCGCTGGAAAATCGAAAAATCACCCATGCCCTAAAGTATTTTGGGGTGCCATAGTTGACTAAGTCACCTGTAGTACCAATAATAGATTTAGACCCGAATTTATTAGGAGCCTATTCAATGGCACAGACGAATAATCCAAAGCCAACATCCAAAACTGCCGCCAAAGTGGTCGCTGCAAAAAAGTCTTCAGCCGCGCCTAAGCTCAAGGCCGCAGCGCCGAAAGTGATCAAGAATGCAGCAAATGCGCTAACCGAGGCAAAGGCAGCCGTCGACGTAAACACCAATAAGGTCACCGACAATATGAATGATCTTAAGGACAAAGCGGCGGACTCCGCGCGCAGCGCAGCCGAACGCGGCAAAGAACGCGCATCCGAAGCCGTTAGCGGCATCGGCAAATTATTACGAGACAGCGCCGAAACGATCGACAGCAATGTCGGCAAGAATTATGGGGACTATGCCCGCAGTGCCGCCGATGCCGTTGACGGTTTTGCCGAGAAAATGAGCGCAAAAGAAGTTGATGACATCGTTGGCGATGCGCGCGATTTTGTTCGAAAAAGCCCTGCAGTTGCGATTGGCGCAGCAGCAGCGATTGGATTTGTACTGGTGCGCTTGCTGCGGTCGGGACGTGACGAAGCGTGAAGGTTTCGGTTCGGTTAAACCGCAGTTGAACATTGCAAGTGAAAGCCTATGACAGCTGTAATGAACGAGCGACAATATGATGTTGAAGATGAAGGTAGTGCACAAACCGATTTATCGGCGCGCGATCATGTATCCGCGCTGATATCGGGTGTGCGCGAACTTGCGGTCATCGAATTGGACTTTTATCGCGCACGGTTAAGTTACAGCAAAAAAATGGTGCAGCGCGCAGGGCTATTTGGGTTGATAGCTATATTCTTTCTTTTTGCGGCTACCATCGCGCTTGTGCTGGGTGCTTTATTAATTGCCGCAGCATTTTTTGGCCCCTATTTTGCTACATTAGCTGTGTCCGCTGGATTCATCGCGATAGCAACTTTGTTTGGCTTGTTAGCCCAGGCAAATGTGCGCAAGTTACGCTTTCCAGAATTGGACGGAGATGACAATAATGAACCGGGATGATGTCATCGCCAAAGATCAGCAACGCCGCGGTGCTGAGATGGTGTTCAAAGGCAAACTTGTATCGGTTAGGCGCGAACTAAGCCCGCGCATGATAGCATCGCGATTGATCCAATCGCAAAAGCGTAAATTGGAAAAGCGAGCTAATACTGCTAAACGGTTCTCAATAGATAATTCCCGCTGGCTGATCGCAGGCGGATTGTTTTCAGTGTTAATCGCCGCTCGCCTGCCGATGTTAGAGCGCCTGAAATCGCGGCAATTAAAAGACTCCAACTCCCAAATGCAAGAATAGGACAGTGCAATGAACAAATTAACCGACAGCCTTAAAACCGCGAAAGACGGCGCGAAAGACGGATTGAATACGGCCAAAGCGAAAGCAAGCGAAACGAGCACTGTCGCGCGCCAAAAGGCAAATGAGGCACTGTCCAAAACAAAGGATGCCGCAGCGCGTAGCGTGGCCAGTTCAAGGAAATTAGCCGAGAGCGCGGCTGCCCGATCTGGCGACACGATCGATAAAAATCCTCTTGCTATGGTTGTTGGCGGTATCGCGCTTGGTGCCATTATCGGTGCGTTACTGCCCAAATCGGCCCGCGAAGAGAGAGTCTTGGGTACGGCTGGCCGAAAGCTAAATTCCAAGGCGCGTGAAGCCGCAACTGCGGCAAAACAGGCTGGCAAAGAAAAAATTGACGCGTTCGGCTTCAACAGAGATACCGCGCGCAATCAGTTTAGGGATTTGGTTAGCAAAGCCGCCGAAGCGGTGAAAGCCGCAGGCAAAGCCGCCAGTGATGCAGCGCGCAAAGGGGACTAGAAACTATTGCGTTTTGCGTTTAAGCGCTCCCTCAATCTAGCGCATCAGCGCAGTAATTGGGAGTTAGTGCGTTGGAAAAACAAAAATTGCATCTGGTGTTTGGCGGTCGGGTTTCCGACCCTACTACGCTTGATTTTAACGACCTATCAAAGATCGACTTTGTGGGGATGTTTGCAAATTATGACGAAGCCGAAGAAGCTTGGCGAAGTGCCGCCCAACGCACTGTCGATGATGCCGAAATGAAATATGTTGTCGTGCACCTGCACCGTTTATTGGAACCAAAAACATAATATAGTGGCTGCGTTTTAAGCCCTATGCGTTACGGTATTTCCAGCGCAGTAGGGGCATTGTAAGCAAAAGCCCGGTGCCAAAGCTAAGTACAGGTGCCAAAACACGCTGCACCAATGAAGTAACGTCACTCGGAAAAGCGGTGGCCAAGCTAAGTATGAACCAAAGCAGCAATAGTTGAAGATGCTTGGTTTGCTGCGCCGAAAAATTTCCCCATGGCGCCGTGTTCGCGATGGGGTGTAGCACAAAATAGGCGGCAATTACTGCCGCATTTACGTTGCTGGAACCCGTCAAAGCCTCAAAGGATTCAGGCGTCAGCACGATAACGGTAATCGCTCCGACCACTGCTCCGCCCATAAACAGCGCCAATAGACCCTGCCAGCCAAGAATTTTCTCAGTCATACTGCCCAGCAGGATGAAAATAAGAACACTTAAAATGGCATCAAACAATCCCGTATGCACAAATGGTGCAGTAAACGGCGTCAACCAGACCGGAATTATCGTTGCAATTGCTCCCAATTCATTGTCCGCGATATAAAACCGCGCAGGAATTAGGCCGCCGCTAGCGGAAATAATTTCGGCAAACCCCGGCCAAAGGGACAATAAATATATCAGCACGCTGATCGCGGCCAAAATACCCGTTGCTGGTTTCAACTTAAATTGCATTGGATCTAAATTCTCAAGTGCTTGTGATCAAATAAATTCAATTTTCTGCACGAGGTAAAACTTGTCACCTGAAGGCACAGTCAGTTCGATCTCATCATCAACCGAACGGCTAATTAATGCACGGCCCAAAGGTGAGTTGTAAGAAATACGGCCTGCCTTTGCATCTGCCTCGGTTTCACCGACCAATTGGTACCGGACGGGCTTTTCGCCTTCGTCCAGCAGAGTCACCGTCGCACCAAAAACAATTTTGTTACCGGATAAAGTCAGAGGATCGATGATCTGCGCGCGGCCAATCTTGTCTTCGATATCGCCGATCGTGGCTTCAACTTGCCCCTGGCGTTCTTTGGCCGCGTGGTATTCCGCATTTTCCGACAGATCACCATGCGCGCGCGCTTCCTCAATCGCTTCCACGATCAACGGACGTTCGGCGCGCAGCGCTTTCAAATCAGCGGTCAGCTTTTCATAGCCTTCTGCCAGCATTGGGTATTTTTCGTGGCTCGCCATGAGCATAGTCCTTCGTAACAAATACTTCCCTATCAGCAAACATACGCTCACCAATTGCAGTTTCAGAATTGAGGGAAAATAATACTGCGTTTGTTAATAATAGTCCTGAAGTGGCCGAACTTCAAGTTCTTCATTACGAAGGGCCGCAATTGCCTCGACTGCCGCCACGCCTGCGGTCGCCGTTGTATACGACGGAACCTTGTGCATTAATGCGCTGCGGCGTATCGATTGCGAGTCTTTCAAGCTCTGCCAACCCTCGGTGGTGTTGAATATCAACGCAATATCGCCGTCTATAATATGATCGACGATATGCGGCCGTCCCTGCGCGACCTTGTTAACCGTTGTTACCGCAACCGAGTTTTCGGCCAAGAACCGCGCAGTGCCGCCCGTTGCCACCAATTCAAAACCGAGCGCGACCAATTTCTGACACGCAGGCAATATCACCATTTTATCGGTATCTTTTACTGATACAAAAACTTTGCCAGATTGCGGCAGCGTGACCCCCGCCCCCATTTGCGACTTGGCAAAGGCGATGGCGAAATTCTTGTCAATGCCCATCACTTCGCCGGTTGACTTCATTTCTGGTGACAATACGGGATCAACGCCAGGGAAGCGTGCAAACGGAAATACGGCCTCTTTCACTGCGATATAGTCAATGTCGAGATTGATTTTTGGCAAGTTTTTCAATTTCTCGCCGGCCATGACCCGCGCAGCAATTTTAGCAATCGGCGCGCCAATGGCTTTGGCAACAAATGGCACGGTGCGCGATGCACGCGGGTTAACCTCGATCAGATATACCTCGCCGTCTTTTACCGCAAACTGCACGTTCATTAGGCCTTTAACACTCAGCGCCCGCGCCAAACTGTCGGCTTGCCGAGCGATTTCGGCGATGATTTCCTTTGGCAGGCTGTATGGTGGTAAAGTGCAGGCGCTATCTCCGCTATGGACGCCAGCTTCCTCAATATGCTGCAAAATCCCAGCCACCACAACATCGTCACCGTCGGCTATTGCATCAACATCAACCTCGATTGCGTCGCGCAAATAACTGTCGATTAGGACAGGGCTGTCGCCTGACACAATCACCGCCGTTTGAATGTAGTTTTCCAGTTGCGCCTGGGTATCAACGATTTCCATCGCGCGTCCGCCAAGTACATAGCTTGGCCGCATCAATACTGGATAACCGATACGATCTGCCACCGCGATGGCTTCGTCGCGGCTGCGCGCAATGCCGTTTTCGGGCTGCTTCAGTTTCAATTTGTTCACCAGCGCGGCAAAACGCTCGCGGTCCTCTGCCAAATCGATGGCGTCTGGCGAAGTCCCGAGGATAGGTATGCCGGCTTCTTCCAATGCCCGCGCCAGATTGAGCGGGGTTTGCCCGCCGAACTGAACAATCACACCTTTCAATATGCCCTTAGACTTCTCAACATGCAGGATTTCGAGCACATCTTCTGCCGTTAACGGCTCAAAATATAAACGATCTGAGGTATCATAATCGGTAGAAACCGTTTCCGGATTGCAGTTTATCATGATCGTTTCATATTGATCCTCCAACGCAAAACACGCGTGGACACAGCAATAATCAAACTCAATTCCCTGCCCAATTCGGTTCGGACCGCCGCCCAATATGACGACTTTCTCGCGTTCGGATGGATATGCCTCACATTCAGGCGCGCCAAATATCGGCGCCTCATATGTGGAGTACATATACGGCGTCTTTGCCTCAAATTCCGCTGCGCACGTGTCGATACGCTTGAATACGGGGCGCACGTTCAACTTGTGCCGCAAAGCGCGCACTTCGGCTTCGGTAACTGGCCCAGTCATGGCGCGCACGGCCTCTGCGATCAGGCCAGAACCGTGCCGGATTGATGTGCTCATACCGGGGCGCAGATTTGCCGATTTTAGCGATAGATACGCAAGGCGTTTATCGGAGAAACCCATGGATTTCAGCGCACGCAGCCCTTCGGCGTCCTGCGGCAGACCATTGGCGCGAACTTCATCTTCGGCGGCCACGATCTCGGCAAGCCGTTCCAAAAACCATGGGTCAAATTTAGACACGGCATGGATATCGGCAACGCTCATCCCCTCGCGCAATGCCTGCGCTGCAACCAACAAGCGATCTGGCGTGGCGCGTGATAGCTCGGCGACAATATCATCGCGCGATGCACCTGCAAGATTGGCGACATCGTTGAAGCCGACCAGCCCTGTTTCCAAACCGCGCAGCGCCTTTTGCAGGCTTTCGTGGATATTGCGGCCAATCGCCATCACTTCGCCCACAGATTTCATCGCGGTGTGCAGCAAAGGCTCGGCGCCCTTGAACTTTTCAAAGGCAAAACGCGGGATTTTGGTGACGACATAGTCAATCGTCGGTTCAAACGAAGCGGGCGTTGCCCCGGTGATGTCGTTGGTAATCTCGTCGAGCGTATATCCCACCGCTAGCTTTGCCGCGACCTTGGCAATGGGAAAACCCGTGGCTTTGGATGCCAGCGCAGATGAGCGCGAAACGCGCGGATTCATTTCAATGACAATCAAGCGGCCATCAGCGGGATTTACTGCGAACTGTACGTTGGAGCCCCCTGTTTCTACGCCAATTTCACGCAAACACGCGATGCTGGCGTTGCGCATGATCTGATATTCTTTGTCGGTCAGCGTCAGCGCAGGGGCAACGGTGATGCTGTCACCGGTATGCACGCCCATCGGGTCGATATTTTCGATTGAGCAGATGATGATGCAGTTGTCGTTTTTGTCGCGGACAACCTCCATCTCAAATTCTTTCCAGCCGCGCAGCGATTCCTCGATCAGCACTTCGGTCGTTGGCGAGGCATCCAATCCGCCGGTGACGTTCTGGATAAATTCATCGCGGTTATACGCAATGCCGCCGCCGGTGCCGCCCATGGTAAAGCTGGGGCGAATGATTGAAGGAAGGCCTGTGCGTTTCAGTACCTCCAGCGCCTCGTCCATCGAATGCGCAATCCCGGAACGCGCCGATTCCAGCCCGATCTTGGTCATCGCATCGCGGAATTTGATCCGGTCCTCGGCCTTATCTATCGCCTCAGCATCCGCGCCGATCATCTCAACATCATATTTCGCCAGCGTGCCGTCGTTGAACAAAGCCAATGCGGTATTCAGCGCCGTCTGCCCGCCCATTGTCGGCAGTAAGACCATTTTCTCATCGGGAAAACGCGCGCGTTCTTTCTCGATAATCTTCGCCACGATTTCAGGCGTAATCGGCTCAATATACGTCGCGTCGGCCAAATCCGGATCGGTCATGATCGTCGCCGGATTGGAATTGACGAGGATGATGCGGTATCCCTCTTCCTTCAACGCCTTAACCGCCTGCGTGCCGGAATAGTCAAATTCGCACGCCTGCCCAATGATAATGGGGCCAGCGCCGATGATGAGGATGGATGATATGTCGGTACGTTTGGGCATTATTGTCTAAATCCTTTTAACACCCAAGTGGTAACTAGCCCAAGTCCAACCAGTAGGCTCGAAAACGCGAATGCCAGTCCAATATATTCAAGTAACTTTTGCCAAGAAGTGCATCTGTAAGTCGGAACCGAGTAATAGGACTTGATCAAGCGTAACGACTGACCTTCGAAGCGTTTCATAGACATAGTTACCCCCACAACGCTGCTACCCGACCCATAGCGGTCTACCCATTGATCTAAAGTGAGTGGTGGATCGGTATAATCCGGATTGGTGACGTATCGAAAGGCTTGCCGAAAATCCGTCTCACTGGTCCCGACAACGCAAGTCCAACTTGGTTCGCCATTGTCACTTAAATCTTTCGTCAGGATCGCAAAACAAATCGCGCAACCTGAGCCGATGAGAAAAGTCACAAGCCAAAGACGAACCCATCCCGACAGATGTCTGCTCACATCATCTTCCCCGCGAATTTCTCAAACAGGTAATGGCTGTCCATCGGCCCCGGACTTGCCTCTGGGTGATATTGCACACTGAAAGCGGGCTGCCCGGTGAGTTCAAACCCGCAATTGCTGCCGTCGAACAGGCTGATGTGCGTTGCCGTCGCATTGGCCGGCAGCGTGGCAGCGTCGACCGCAAAGCCGTGGTTCATGCTGGTGATTTCGACTGCGCCGTCGCTCAATCGCTTGACCGGATGGTTCGCGCCGCGGTGGCCTTGGTGCATCTTTTCGGTCTTGGCTCCCACGGCAAGGCCGAGCATTTGATGGCCTAGGCAAATGCCGAACAAGGGCTTGCCCGTTGCCAGCCACTGTTGGATCACCGGCACGGCATATACGCCCGTTGCGGCGGGGTCGCCGGGGCCGTTGGACAGGAATAAACCGTCTGGATTATACGCCATGATGTCTTCGAAACTAGCGGTTGCAGGGACGACGGTTACATCGCAGCCGACATCGACCAAGTTGCGTAGGATATTGTTTTTTATGCCGTAATCGATAGCGACTACTTTCTTGCCCCCCTCCCGTAAACGCGTGGAGGGACCAGTCCCCCGGACTGATCCGATAGGCTCCACGGGGTTGGGGGTGGGCAGCGATCTATCGGAAATGGCTGAGTTTGCTTCGCTCGTCCCACCCCCGCCCCCTCCCGCTGGCGGGAGGGGAGA
>JANORM010000026.1:0-16373 GCA_031415335.1 Sphingomonadales bacterium
GATCTTCACGACGTTGTGCATTCTGCTATTTGTTGCAGGCGGATACTGGTTTCTGCAGCGCGAGGGCATCAGCAGCTGCAACAATGTTGGCGGCAGCTGGGATTATTCACGCTGGAAATGCAATACGGGCTAACCAAGCCCCAAAGCCGCCCTTTTCTCCTCTGTCGTCAAAAAGTCTGCGGCGCCAACCTGTGCCCACAACCGCTCACGGTCGTCAGCCAGTGCCGGTATTGCGTCAAGGTCGATGCCCAGTTCCAACCCCTCGAACCAGGGCCGCAACCCTTCGGCTAGCGCTTCGAGCAACTTGCGCGCGAGCGGCAGGATGCCCTGATTCCATAGCGCGCGGTTGGCCTCGCGGTAATTGGCGTAAGTCGCATCGCCGGGCAGGCCGAGCAGCATGGGGGGCACGCCAAATGCCAGCGCAATCTCTCGCGCCGCCGCTGCTTTCAATCCGGCAAAATCCATCTCCGCTGGCGACAGCGACATGGCCTGCCACTTCAACCCACCCTCCAGCAACATTGGCCGGCCAGAATTATTTGCGCCCTGAAAACTGTCCGCCAATTCGGATTTCAGCCGTTCAAATTGTTCGTTCGATAACCCGCCACCTTCGGCAGTTTCATAAACCAAAGCGCCCGAAGGCCGCGCGGCATTATCCAGCAGCGCCTTGTTCCATTTCGCCGCCGCATTATGCGCCGCAATCGCGCCCGATGCCGCGCCCAAACAGCCCAGACCATAATGATCGTCCAGCGGATGCATGCTGCGAATATGGATTACATTGTCCGCCGCCATCCGCGTCGATGCATCCCCCACGCGGTAGATATAGGCCATCGGCCACCCGCGCACATCCGCCTCCACCGCAATCCGTTCCGGCCGCAACGCATATAGCTCGCACGGCATACCCGCCGCATCGCGCAAAATCTCGATATAGGCATTGCCGTGCAGCAAAATATGCGCCGCAACCGTTTCCAGCAAAGACTGTCCGCCCGATGTCGCATTGACCAGCGCCAACACCGCAGGGTCAGACGCAGTAAGCGGCGCCGAAGCCACCCCTTCTGCCACAAGCCGCACCGCCCGCTGGGCAATCGCGTTATTGAGATACCCCTCCCGCACCTGCGCCTCATAAGACCGAGGCCATTCACCGGACGATCCCGGTATTCCATACGCGCGCGCCGAATAGGCACGACTTTGCACCGGACGCAGCAACCCACGCCCGGCTGATTTCCAGCCGAAGATTTTCATGTTTTTTGTTCCTAAGATTAGATCACTTGTTAATTTATCACAATATTAACAAAAAAGCAGACTGAAGCTTTTGCTTCAATCTGCAGTCTTTATATATAAAAGTTAACGATAATTTATGCTGCTTTTTTTGTCTCATTAGACAGTTTGCGTTCGTTAGAACCAAAAAACGAAGTTCGCTTAAAACTATCCAAACCGACTTTCCTAATTGAAATTGAAAACACTGTCGCCAATGCAACTTCCAAATTTTTATAGTCCATGATCGAATCTCCTGATCCTATATTGTACTCAAATCGAGGCGTTATCAAGCTTTTGTTATATAGAGCCAGGAACCTTTAAGTTTGACCGATGAGAACATATCAAGTTCACTCATCGAATCCCCAATCGTTGAAAAGAACTGCCTATCAGCAACACTACGCAGATGAAACTTAACATGAGGTGAAGGTAAGCCAATGTTTGACAAGTGTATTGCACCAACAAATAACTTAGACAATGCTCGTGCATATTTCTCAATAGACACATCGCCAAAATCATAAAATGGGGACATCAGTATATGCCGAACACGTAGGACTTTTCCGATATAGTTTGGAATAAGTACGGAATTTGCTCTGCAAATGGCATGCGTCTCGCCATCAAACTCGAGCGCATACACTCCTTCATCTCTCATGTCTGCTTCGGCACACTCTGAAAGAACTGGCCAAGATGCCATAGCAAACTGTGAAAAGTCTTCGTCATGTTCGTGACATTGCCTTGTCCAATCGAGCTCCAATGCTTGCCAGCTTCCATCCGTCGACTTTAATTCTTTTAGTTCAAACAATTTGCGACCCCAACTTCAATAAATTCACTTGCTAACTATGGTATTGATTTTGAAGCAGAAAGTCTAATTTTATATACCACCTCACAACCCCCTTACCCTCACCACCCCTCCACTTCGCCCCAGCATCAATTCCCCCATCGCCCAAACAAGCGCATCCGCCCTGTCCGGTGACCTTCCCAGGCCTTCGTATCCGCCGCCAGTAATAAGCCCGCACATCTCGTCCTCCAACGCTGGGAATGCGCCCAGATGCCATGCTCGTCCGGCCTCGTATAATGCGGCGACGGGTTCGGCGCGTGCCGACTTGCTGCGGCTGGCGTGTACGCGTTTTAGGGACATTCCTAGGTCGGCGGCGCGCAATGTGGCGGTTACCATTTCGCCGCCTTGATTGCCCTCGGCCACTACGCGATCGGCGTTCCAGGCTTGCGCTGCGCCTGCCACTGCCCTTGCCCAGCCTTCGGGTGATGCGCCGCGCACTGAATGGTCTGCCAAGACATATGCCTTGTCATCCACGCCCAGCCCGACAGCAATTATCCCGCAGGCATCACCATGCGCCGTAATCGGCGGGTCGACGCCGATCACAATACGCCGCATTTCGGGAACCACCGCCACCCGCCGCCGCTCAATCAAATCGCGGTTCCACAATGCGCCTTCGATATCCTCAATCAGCTCGCCGTCCAGTTCCTGCCGCCCCAGCCGCGTCCCGCCATAGAGCGCATCGACCGCCGCAATAAACCCGGGCGGCAAATTGTCGGCATTGTCCAACGTGCGGCCAGTTGTAACCGCAACGCCTCGTTCCGCCACCAACCGCTTAATCAGCGGCACCGGACGCGGCGTCGTTGTCGCCATCACTTGTGGATGCACGCCCAGCCGCATCCCCAGCATCAGATTATCCCACGCCGCAATGCCGCATCCCCATTTGGCAATTTCGTCGGCCCACGCAAAATGATGTTGCGGCCCGCGCATGCTCTCTGGCTCGCTCGCCGAATATAACGTCGCCACCGATCCGTTTGGCCAACGCACGCGGCGCAGCGACGGCTCCCATGTCAGCAGGTCACCATTGGACAGTGACAACAAGCCGCTCTCCCCCTCCACCATCACTTGCCGTGCTTCATTCATGGTCGCGCCGATCAGGGCGATACGCGCGCCGGACTGGGCAAGGGCCATCTCGCTTACCCATTCCGCGCCCATTCGCGTCTTGCCAAATCCGCGCCCCGCCATCATCAGCCACACGCGCCAAAGCCCATGCGGCGGCATTTGCCCATCCCTCCGCCAAAAATTCCAATCGCGGAACTTCGCACCAGCATCTCTCGGTTTCAAACGCTGGACCGCCGTCGCCATTTGTTGCGGTGACATGGCGAGAAGATTTTGCGCGGTAAGAGCAGCAGCATCAGTCACGTCCGCTATCATCACCGGCGGCAGCGGCCTTGCCTTTCGCAATCCGGCCCGACCGCATTTGCTGCAATCTGTGCAGCAACTGTGCTTTTAATCCCTTGGCATCCAAAGCCGCCACGGGGGCGGCAGGCGCGGGCGCGGATTTCACCGCCGTGCGGTGCATGGCCAGCAATGCCAGCCGCAAACGGTCCTTTTGTGTGCGCGATTTCAACATCGCATCGCTGGTCCCGGCGCTCGCGGATTTCAGCGCATCACACAGCATATCCGCCTCCAACCGGGCATAGCCCTCTGATAAAGCCACCATCCACGCGGCGCGAAATTCCGGTATGCTGCGGCGCGCGGCATAAACAGCCGCTGTGCAAACTTTAATTTTGCGCGCCGACGCCGACACGTTGGCGGTTTCAGATAAATGCGCGAGAAACACCTTGCGCACCGCCGCCTTTAATCGCGGGACCGGCGGAGTTTTGGGCGCAGTTTCTGTGTTGGCCATGTTGACCCTCCTATTTGAATTTATATTGAATCAGCGAATTGCGGCGTTGGAATTGCGCTTTTGGAATTGTGCCTCTGGAATTACTGGCGCAAAAAATTGGCGCAAAAACGAGACGAGGCCAGAAGCGATATGCCTCCAGCCCCGTTGCCGCGTGTTTGACCCGCCTTATGTGCGAATCGCATTTTTCGACTATGCTTAACTATAACCAAGCAGCGTCACGATGTCAAGAATAAATATCCAAATAGGTTATTTTGTTCCTATTCGTCCAACCCCAACATCGTTTTTTCTCGCCGTATCCATGTGGCGAAACCCGGCAATGCGTGGATTTCGCTTACCCATTTGGTGATTTTTGGATATTTGGCAGCATCCACTTTTATGCTGGCATGACCCATGTTTACAAACGGACATGCTACCGCAATATCGGCCAGCGTCAGGCGGCCGCCGACCAGAAAGCCGGATGCGGGGATGACGCGTTCCAGATAATCAAGCACGGGCGGCACCGCCACAAACTCGGCATTGTCGGCGACGGCATGATCGCAGTCCTGCTGCATAAATTTGGGCGCAACGACGCGTTGGAAAAATGCTGGGCCCGCCGCTGGAGTGAAAATTGTGTCGGCAAATTCATCATACCACATGACCTGCGCCTTTTCCTCCGGCGTTTCGCCCAGCATCGGCGGCGCGGGATGCTTTGCCTCAATGTAAGTGATGATCGCGGTGGAATCGGATATTTGGAAATCGCCATCGCTAAACCCCGGGATCTTGCGAAACGGGCTGGTCGCGAGAAAATCGGGATTGGGATCATTCAGTCCGGTCGGGATCAACTCAATCGCCACGCCCTTCACATCGGCATAGACCAAAACTTTGCGGACAAATGGGGAAACAGGCGCACCGTATAATTTCATGTGAAGTTCCTTGCAGAGATGGATGATGCGCCAATATTGTCACATCCGTTGCAAAATGCAACCCTCTGCCTGCGACCCTGTTTCTGCGGCGATTGAAAAAGCTTCGACAAACCACGGACGCGCGGTTAGGTGGCGATATGCTGAAGCAATTATACGACTGGATGATGGCCAAGGCCGCACACCGCCACGCCGAATATTGGCTGTTTGCATTTTCGTTTATGGAAAGTTCGTTTTTTCCGATCCCGCCGCATCCGTTGCTCGGCCTGATGTGTTTGGCCAATCCGCACAAGGCATTGCGGTTCGGTATCATCTGCACACTATCGTCGGTATTGGGCGCGTTGCTGGGTTATGCCATCGGATTTTTTGCATATGAAACCATTGGCATATCGCTGCTGAAGACGCTTGGCCTGTGGGACAGTTTTCCGGCGGCGGCATGTTATTTGCGGGAATTTGGCGCGCAGATAATTTTGGTCAAGGGCGCAACGCCGATCCCGTTTAAGCTGATTACTCTGACCTCTGGCTTCATCCACATGGACCTGTTCACATTCATCTGGGCCAGCATCGTCAGCCGCGGTTTTCAATTCATGCTGGTTGGATTTCTGTTCTGGAAATTCGGTGCGCCGATTAAGGCGTTCATTGAAAAATATCTGGCACTGCTCAGCATTGCGTTTGTCGTGCTGGTGGTCGGCGGGTTCATCGCATTCGGTATGCTCAGCGGCCACGGCGGATCGTCCGGCGGGAAATGCGACGGCGTAAAGACCATCGAACAGTTGGAATCGGTAAAATAGCGTCAAATCAATATTGCGCAGCCCCATTTGGTTCAATCGGTGGCAAACAACATCTTGTCATCGGCGAACGCCTTAAACTCCAACGCATTTCCGGAGGGATCGCGAAAAAACATCGTCGCCTGTTCACCAGCTTGGCCCGCAAACCGAACCGTAGGGGCAATGATGAAACTGGTATTTGCCAGATGCAGCCGCGCCGCCAAGGCTTGCCAATCGGGCATGGTCAGCACGACGCCGAAATGCGGAACAGGCACATCATGGCCATCGACCGGATTGTAAGCAGCGGCGGGTAATTTTTCAGGATCGAGATGAACAACTAATTGATGCCCGAAAAAATCATAGTCGGTCCAATGGGCGTCGCTGCGTCCAAGCGCGCATCCCAGCGTCTCACCGTAAAAATGCTGAGCCGCGGTCAGATCATCGACGGTAACCGCAAGGTGGAATGGGCGCAACGTCATCAATTTTTCCTTATGGTTTCTTTGCCGGCTTCGATTGCGGCATGGGCAGCGGTCTGGAAGCCAAATCATTTTCGAGATCCGCGCGCATTAACGGCGCGCAATCCGCATATCGCGCGGCCAACACCGCATTGCGATTGCCGCCCGACTGATGTGCCGATTGCAAAGCAGCTTGCTCGCCCTTCGCCGCCTCTCGCATGGCAAAACCGATAAGCTCGATAGGCTGCCCTGTTTGGCTAGCAACACGCTCGCCGACAATCCCCGCCCATTTGCGGCCAGACAAACGCGCCGCCGGGAACGCGCCAATACTTGCCGCGCCGCGATTTTGGTCCTCTGCGATAATTGCCATAACGGCGACGCAGCCAATATCGCGCAGATGGACCGGGGTTAAGGAAACTGCGCCGGATGGGGCGGGGCTGATTGCGGCTATCACTAAAAACGGAAATGTCATCATGCCTGATGTTTAGCAGGCCGCATCTGAACCGCCAATAACGAAAGCCAGATTGCAATTCTAACAATAGGGCGGCATGAGATGCGAGTGCAAAAACTAACCCAATTTATCGCCCGTTTCCGTGTCTGGTTTGCTTTATTGGCGGGCGCAGTTTCGGCTCTCGGCTTTGCGCCATTGTCATTATGGCCAGCCGCCATATTGGGATTATCGCTGTTCATCTATCTGGTCGCTACCGCCAGCCGCTGGCGCGGCGCGATGCTGATCGGGTGGGTATTTGGCGTGGCGCATTTCACCTTAGGCAATCACTGGATTGCGGTGGCATTTACGTTCCAGGCGGCAATGCCAATTTGGCTGGGCTATCTCGCGGTGGTTGGACTGGCGGCGTATCTTGCGGTCTATCCAGCATTGGCGGCGGCAGGCGCATATTATGTGGGCGACATCGTGCGGCGGCGCGGCGCAAATTCCACGATTCCGTTCGCTCTTGCGTTTGGAGCATTGTGGATCGTGACCGAATGGCTGCGCAGCTGGATTTTCACCGGCTATGTCTGGAATCCATTATCGGTGATTGCGATTGACCTGTTTCCGGCGGCAAGCATGCGGACAGTCGGGACATACGGCCTGTCTGGCATCGTGATACTATTCGCAGCGGTGGTGCTTGGCCTGATCGGTGCCATCGGGGTGCGCAGCGGCAAAGCGGTCACGGCGCGCGTCATCGACATCGCACTGCTATCTATCGGCACCGCCGCGCTGGGCTGGCTTGGTTCAGGCTCACCAGTGCCGCAGCGCACAAATCCGCAAGCGATTACCATCACTCAGCCCAATATCAGCCAGACCGACAAATATAAACCGGGGTACGAGGCGATCAACTTCCGGCGTCTCGCCGAAAATAGCCGTGCGCTGCCAGGGAAGAGCGAAGGCCCGCGCCTGTTAATCTGGCCCGAGGCGGCGGTTCCCTATCAACTGGAATCGGGATATCCATTCCGCTTTTACCAATTTCAGCCCGGCGAAAGCGCGGTCGGCGCGCGTATGGCATTGACCAGCCTGTTGGCACCCGGAGACATATTGCTCACCGGCGTGGACCGGCTGGAGATTGACAAGGATGGACAGTTGATCGGTGCGCGCAATTCGATGGTGGCAATATCGAGTGATGCAGAAATCATTGGCCGTTATGACAAGGCGCATCTGGTTCCCTATGGCGAATATCTGCCGCTGCCTTGGTTGTTGCGGCCGTTAGGGTTGGCTCGGCTGGTTCCCGGCGATGTCAGTTTTTGGCCCGGCCCCGGCCCGCGCACTTTACCGCTCACCGGCCGCAATCTAAAGGTAGGGTTTCAGATATGCTATGAAATCATCTTTTCCGGCCAAGTGGTAGACCGCGCCAACCGCCCTGATTTTATCGTCAACTCCTCAAATGACGCGTGGTTCGGCACAATCGGTCCACCGCAATTTTTGGAACAAACGCGCATGCGGGCGTTGGAAGAAGGCTTGCCAATCATTCGCGCCACGCCAACTGGGATCAGCGCAATTATCGACGCCAATGGACGGGTGCTGAAGAGTCTGCCGATGGGCGTGGCGGGGCAGATTGATGGCACGGTTCCGGCCGCCACCACGCCGACATTTTTTGCCCAGCATGGCAATATCCTGCCGCTAATGTTCGCAGCACTGATGCTGCTGGCCGCCCTATTACCCATGTTGATACCTGTTGTCTTGCGGCGCACTTCGCGCTAAAGGCGCTGGCTATACACATAAAGCAATCTTTATATCTATAGGATCCTAAATGCGCACAAGCTATCTCTTCACGTCAGAATCGGTTTCCGAAGGCCACCCAGATAAAGTTTCTGACCAAATTTCTGATGCTATTGTCGATTTGTTCCTGTCAAAAGATCCAGAAGCGCGAATCGCATGTGAGACGTTAACCACCACGCAATTGGTGGTGCTGGCTGGCGAAATTCGCTGCAAGGGCGTATATGAAAATGGTCAATGGGCCGATGGCGCTAAGGAAGAGATCGAAGCAACCGTGCGCCAAACCGTTAAGGAAATCGGTTATGAGCAAGATGGCTTTCACCATGAAACGCTGACCTTCATGAACAATCTCCACGGACAGTCTGCGCACATTGCGCAAGGCGTTGACGCTGGCAGCAACAAAGATGAGGGCGCAGGCGACCAAGGTATCATGTTCGGTTATGCCACCGACGAGACACCCGAGTTGATGCCTGCAACGCTGTATTACAGCCACAAGATTCTGGAGCGCATGGCCGCTGATCGCCATTCGGGCGCAGCGCCGTTTCTTGAGCCCGATACCAAGAGCCAGGTGACCCTGCGCTACGAAGAAAGCACGCCGGTTGCTGCAACAGCGGTCGTTGTTTCCACTCAGCACGCGCCGGGATATGACGAAGGCGCAAAAGAGGCCGAACTCCACGCCTATGTCAAAGGCGTGATCGCCGATGTCATACCAGCGGCGTTGCTTACCGAGACCGAATATCATATCAACCCAACGGGTAGCTTTGAAATCGGTGGGCCAGATGGCGATGCTGGCTTGACTGGACGTAAGATTATTGTCGATACCTACGGCGGCGCGGCCCCGCATGGCGGCGGCGCATTCAGCGGCAAAGACCCCACAAAAGTCGACCGTTCGGCGGCATACATCACGCGCTATCTGGCAAAGAATGTCGTTGCCGCTGGATTGGCGACGCGCTGCACCATTCAGATTGCTTATGCAATCGGCGTGTCCAAACCGTTGTCACTTTACGTCGATACCCACGAAACCAGCACTGTAGGCGACGACAAAATCGAAGCCGCGATCATGAGCATCGAAGCGCTGGGTGGCCTTACCCCGCGCGCCATCCGCACGCATTTGGGTTTGAATAAACCAATATACCGCAAAACTGCCGCTTATGGCCATTTTGGCCAAAAGGCAGAAGGCGATTTCTTCCCATGGGAACGGCTCGACCTGGTTGATGCGTTGAAGGCCGCTTTGGCGTAAAGTCAACTTGGCACCGACATGAACGACCCAACCACCATCAATCGTCTATATGGCCGGTCGAAGGGCAAGAAGCTGCGCGACCACCAATCTGGGTTGATCGACAATCTGTTGCCGCAAATCGCGGTGCCGCTGGACGGGGAAGTTACGGCGCAGCGGCTGTTCGGCGATGCCGCTGACAAGAGCCGCCCGCTGCACTTTGAAATCGGTATTGGCGGCGGCGAACATATGGCGGCGCGCGCCGATATGCTACCCGACCATGGCTTCATTGGTTGCGAGCCGTTTCAAAATGGCGTTGCTATGGCGTTGGCGCTAGCGGAAAATTATCAGGAAACTGGTCCTTTGCCAAATATGCGCCTGCACATGGGCGATGCGCTCGATGTGCTGCGCCGCGTTCCCGATGGCGCGCTGAGCTATGCCTATTTGCTGCATCCCGATCCTTGGCCTAAATTTCGGCATATCAAGAGGCGGATGATGAACGATGGGCCAGTGAACATGATTGCGCAGAAGTTAAAACCGGGCGGCGAGTTTCGCTTTGGAACCGATCATCCCGTATACCTTCGCCACGCATTAATGGTTATGCAGCGGCACAGTGACCAATTTGAATGGCTGGCGGAGAAGCCCGCAGATTTTCAATTGCGTCCAGGTGGTTGGCCGCAAACACGTTATGAAGCCAAAGCACGGCGGCTGGGCCATGAAGTCTGGTATTTCCGCTGGAGGCGTACCGAAGAGTAGCTTTGGCTATATGCTAACACGTATTTCTGCAGGTTTCATCGCGCCAGTTTGGACTTACTCGCCCTTACTCACCGGTGATTTTCTCAATAGAGTGGCGGCTTGCGGCGTGTTGTCGGTGAACAGCCCATCAATGCCTGTTTCTAAATATGCCTGCATCTCACTCGCAATGTCGCCGTGCGATCTTGGATTCAGCCCGGTTTTATGATTTGACGGCAAAAAGAAATTTTCGGCGCGGAATGTCCATGGATGTACTTTCAATCCCGCCGCGTGGGCATCCGCCACGAACTTAGTCGGTTGGCCCAAGAATCCCAGCGCATTGCGTCCGATAATCATAGCCTTGTTCGGGCCCACGCCATTGGCATAGGAGGCAATCTGTTTCAGGCCATCCACGCTGGCCATGCTGGCATAGCTGGTTTGCGGCTGGTCCGCAGGCGCGCCGTCTGCATCCATCAACTGGATCAGCGACAGGTCTGTTTTTGCGCGTAACGCCTTTAGATTATCCACTTCGAAACTTTGGATAAACACTGGTGATTTTGGCCCGAGATAGCCATATTCATTCAGTAGCGCCAATAACGGCGCATCATGTGGCAAGCCGATTTTATTGAAATAGGTTGGGTGCTTGGTTTCGGGATATACGCCAACGGGCGCAGTGCGGCCAATATTCACCCGTGCCAGCAGCTTCAGAATTTCCTCAAACGTTGGCACGTCAAATTGTCCATCGTGCCGCGTGCTGCGCAATTGCGGCAAACGTTCTTTGGCCCGCAATGTTTTCAGTTCGGCCAAGGTGAAATCCTCGGTGAACCATCCAGAAAATTTGACGCCGTCAATTGTTTTTTGTGTCTTACGTTCCGCAAATTCGGGGCGCTTGGAAACATCGGTGGTTTCTGAAATCTCATTCTCATGTCGCGCCACCAGCACGCCGTCCTTGGTCAGCACGAGATCGGGCTCTATATAATCCGCACCGGCGTCAATTGCCGCCTGATACCCCGCCAACGTATGTTCTGGATATTCACCCGAAAGGCCGCGATGTGCGATAATGATTGGCTTTCCATCAAGGGGTTGCGGCATAGCTTGACCTTTCGGGGCAGAGCAATTTATCAGAATTAGGGCAAGCAATATGGGATAGCATTTCATCATTGGAGTATCGCTTTGCCATGCGTCAGTTTTATGATGTTCGCGCGGTTACGCAAATGCGGCTTCCCATTCCGGCAGTTTGAACCCTACCAGACACTCGCCGGAATATTCGGCCACCGGACGTTTTATCATCGATGGTTGCGCCAGCATCAGCGAAATCGCCTTGGCCTCATTAAGGTCAGCCTTTTCGGCGTCTGCCAATTTCTTAAACGTCGTTCCCGCGCGGTTCAGAATGGTTTCCCATCCCTTTGCTTCGCACCACGCCGCCAGCTTGGCGGCATCCACGCCCGATTTCTTATAGTCATGGAATGTGTAGGGCAGGTTTCGGCTTTCCATCCATACACGCGCATTTTTTACGGTGTCGCAATTGGGGATACCGTATAAAATTATCATCGATGCCATATATTTTGCTCCGTTTTATGAACGTCATTTATAATGTTCCCGCCTGTCGCCAAAATCACGAACGCGCTTTCGCCATGCTCTATAACTGCCCGGTTTCAAATTGGACCGCATTATTGCTTTCACTTGGTCGGGCGAAACGCCATGCTGCTGCGTGATTTGAGTAAAGCTGGTATGATCAGAAAGTGCCATTTCAATGATTTCGCTTATTTCGCTAGGAAGTAGATTAGCATTCATTTCGCGCTGATTTTGGCAGTATTCATAGCTGGAAAAGCCTTCTCCAACGGGGTTTGGAATTTGCGACGCGCACAAGGAAAGGACAAGTTGGACGCGCGGCCACACCCATTGCCTCGATCTTTTCGAACACCCCCTGCGCTAAGCGCCCGCCTGCGCCTGTGCCACGCAATGCAGCAGGAACCTCAGCATGCGGTAACTCCATGATATCGCCGTCCCAGCGGATCCTAACCACAGCATCGCCAGCAGCTGTTGGCATGCGGAACCGGTATTGGTCAGGTTCGTAAAAGACGGATTTTTCGTCCGCCATCATTCCCACTCAATCGTCCCCGGCGGCTTTGATGTATAATCATATACCACCCTGTTGATGCCCTTTACCTCGTTGATGATTCGCGTGGAAACTCGGCTAAGGAACGCTGACTCAAATGGGTAAATGTCGGCCGTCATGCCGTCGGTGCTGGTCACCGCTCTTAACGCGCAGACGCAATCATAGGTGCGGTGGTCGCCCATGACGCCGACAGTGCGCACGGGGAGGAGAACGGCGAAGGCTTGCCAGATTTCATCGTATAATCCGGCCTTTCGAATTTCGTCCAGATACACCGCGTCGGCGGCGCGCAATATGTCACAGCGTTCTTTGGTGACTTCACCCGGAATGCGAATGGCAAGGCCGGGGCCGGGGAACGGGTGACGACCAACGAATGCCGCGTTCAGGCCGAGTTCCTTACCCAGCACGCGCACTTCGTCCTTAAACAATTCGCGCAAGGGTTCGACCAGTTGCATATTCATCCGCGCAGGCAGCCCGCCAACATTATGGTGGCTTTTTATGGTAACGCTTGGCCCGCCCGTGAACGATACGCTTTCGATCACATCTGGGTAGAGCGTACCCTGCGCCAGGAAATCTGCGCCGCCGATTTTTTTGGCTTCTTCTTCAAACACATTGATAAACTCGCCGCCAATGAATTTGCGCTTTTTCTCCGGATCGGTTTCGCTCGCCAGCCCCGCCATAAAGCGTTCCTCGGCATCCACTACCACCAGCGGGATATTGTAATGGTCGCGGAATAATGTCTCGACCTGTTCGCGTTCATTAAGCCGCAACAGGCCGTGGTCAACGAAGACACAGGTCAGTTGTTCGCCTATCGCTTCGTGAATCAGGATCGCGGCGACCGACGAATCGACGCCGCCGGATAATCCGCAAATCACGCGGCCCGTGCCCACTTGTGCGCGGATTTCCGCGATCTTGGTCGATCGAAATTCGGCCATCGTCCAATCACCCGCCAGCCCGCAAATGCCGTGAACGAAATTCGAAATCAGTTTCGCCCCGTCGGGAGTATGCACGACCTCTGGATGGAACATCGTGGTGTAATATTTGCGCGCTTCATTCACGCAAATCGCAAAGGGAGCGTTGAGCGATGTGCCGATAACTTCAAAGCCCTCCGGCGCAACAGTTACGCGGTCGCCATGGCTCATCCACACCGGATAGCTGCTGCCTACTTCCCAAAAGCCGTCGAACAACGGACTGGGTTTCAATATCTCAACATCGGCGCGGCCAAATTCGGCGGCATGGCCGCCCTCTACCGTACCGCCCAATTGCGTGCATAATGTTTGCTGACCATAGCAGATGGCAAGGATCGGCAGACCGCTGTCGAACACGACTTGCGGTGCACGCGGGCTGCCGTCGGTCATGACAGAGGCTGGACCGCCAGACAATATTATACCCTTGGGCTGCATCCGCGCAAAGGCTTCGGCAGCGGTGTTGAACGGAGCAATTTCGGAATAGACCCCAGCCTCGCGCACACGCCGCGCGATCAACTGCGTCACTTGGCTACCAAAATCGATAATAAGGATGGAATCAGAAGGCTGTATTGTCATGCCCCGCCGATAGGGTGCAGCGGCGTTTCTGTCCAGTGCAGCGACGCTATTCTGAGCTGTCTTTCTTCACTTTCACCTTGTCCTTTACCTTGGCCTTATGCGCTGCAATTTGCGCATCGAGATCGGCAATGCGAATGCGTTCCGGCGTGTCCTTGGCCAGCCCCTTTAATCGCGCCGATGCCCATAATGCGTTGCGTTCCGATTGGATTTTTTTCAGATATAAGTCAGCCATATTGGTACCATAGCCGCACCCTATCCGATTGTCATCCTGTCGTTCTTAAACTGGGCCGTTCGCAATATCGTAACCTTTGCCAGTGTAAGCCCGCTGGGCAAAGGGGGCGCATATATGAGCAAGCAAGATTTCAGTAAATCCGGGTCCGCATTGGCACAAGGCGTCGCACCCGATGCAGAGGATATCTCCGCCGCCTTGCTATTGCGCCGCGTTGAAAACTATTTGCGCGATGGACAGCCGCGCCATGCTATTGCCCATATTGTCGAGATGACAGGCGTGGATCATGGTCAAGCAGCGGCGTTTGTCGCAGGTCTGCAATCCGAAGTTTTTGGGTAACATAACCGAGCTAGGTATTTGCGTATTGCGTCGGCCATATGGTTCGGGCAACATGCCAATATTATGATATTATCGATAATTTCCACCGCGCTGTTGTTGACCAATGCTAATCCTGTCCGGGTTGCCACTGGAGCAGAAACGGCAACAGTGCTGGGCGATTCTGCGCCTAGCGATCCCATTGCCGCCGCTGCATCGGGCCTCGTCGCACAGATTGAGGATGATGCGAACCCCGGCGGCGACTTGCGGCTGGTTTCGATGAAGAGCGACGGATGCATGACCGTCATCACCGGCGCGTTGCCTGCTGGTACCAGCGAAATCGCTGCGATGCGTTCATGGACAATCAATTGGGCTATACCCGGCTCGGTCGCCCCGGGCGATACGTTCATCTTTATCGATGTGGCCCCGGTTAAAATTGCGCTGGTCGGTAATGCGAGCGATCCTGACCAAGCTGCGAAACTATCCGCTTTATTTGCGGCCATGTTTGAAACTCAACTGGATTGCACGACTCAGTTTTAGTGGCATGGCCTTTCTGGGCAATGGCAAGAAATTGCCGAATACGTTGGCGGCTGACCGCAGATTCACACTATACTATAATTGGCTGTGAAGCTGTATTACACAATTGCTTGCTTTTGAATTGATCGCGCAAAATCTGGTGAGGGACAAACAATGGAGTTTAATTTCAATCTGGGCGAAGCGGCAGAGATGATCCGCGATACCACCGCGCGGTTTGCACGGGAGCGGATTGCGCCGCTTGCTGCGCGGATTGATGCTGAGGACTGGTTCCCCAGAGATGAACTCTGGTCAGCCATGGGCGACCTTGGCCTTCACGGTATTACCGTGGAGGAGCAGGATGGCGGCCTTGGACTGGGGTATCTGGAGCATGTCGTGGCACAAGAAGAAGTGGCGCGGGCGTCGGCCTCGGTAGGGCTGTCCTACGGCGCGCACTCTAATTTATGCGTCAATCAAATCGCACGCTGGGCCAGCGATGAACAAAAGGCGAAATATCTGCCGAAGCTGATTTCGGGCGAACATGTCGGCAGCCTTGCGATGTCAGAGGCTGGAGCGGGATCGGACGTGGTATCGATGAAGCTGAAAGCCGATAAGGTACAGGGCGGATATGTACTGAACGGCACAAAATTCTGGATCACCAATGCGGCCTATGCCGACACTTTAGTGGTCTATGCCAAAACTGGCGAAGGATCAGGCGGGATTACGACATTCCTGATCGAAAAGGATATGCCCGGTTTCAGCATTGGCCAAAAAATCGACAAAATGGGCATGCGCGGATCGCCGACGGCGGAACTGGTGTTCACCGATTGCGAAGTGCCCGATGAAAATATCATGGGCGCAGTTAATGGCGGGGTTGGGATATTGATGTCGGGGTTGGATTACGAACGCACGGTGCTGGCGGGAATTCAGCTGGGCATCATGCAGGCCTGCCTCGACGTCGTTATACCGTTTGTGCGCGAACGGAAACAGTTCGGTAAATCCATCGGCAGCTTCCAATTGATGCAGGGCAAGATTGCCGACATGTATGTCGCGCTGAATTCGGCGCGGGCGTACGTTTATGCCGTCGCCAAATCATGTGATGCGGGCCGGACTACGCGTTTCGATGCGGCAGGCGCGATATTGCTGGCCAGCGAAAGCGCGGTGAATGTCGCGAATGAGGCGATACAGGCGCTGGGCGGCGCGGGTTATACCAAAGACTGGCCCGTTGAACGGTTTTACCGCGATGCGAAGTTGCTGGATATTGGCGCAGGCACGAATGAAATCCGGCGGATGTTGATTGGGCGGGAGTTGATTGGGGCATGAGTGATCTCGCAGAAACTCCTCCCCCCTTGCGGGGGAGGAAAGTAGAGCTTGCAAGCTTGCTTGCTAGCGGCACTTGGCGAGGGGGGCGGGGCACAGCCTCGCGCGTGACACGGTCAC
>JANORM010000027.1:0-20113 GCA_031415335.1 Sphingomonadales bacterium
GCCAGCGCGGCGTGAAACCGATACGCTGGATACCTTTGCCGATTCCAGCTGGTATTTTATCCGCTTCGCCAGCCAGCCAAAGGACAAACCATTTGACAAAGCGGCGGCGGAAAAATGGCTGCCCGTCGATCAATATATTGGCGGCGTTGAACATGCGATCCTGCATCTGTTGTATGCGCGGTTTTGGACGCGGGCATTGAGCCATATCGGCTTGCTGGATGTGAAGGAGCCGTTTGCGTCGCTGTTTACACAAGGCATGGTGACGCACCAAACATTCAAACACGGTGACGGCAGCTGGCTGTCGCCCGAACAAGTGAAGCGCGATGGCGCGGATTGGATAGTCATTGCGGACGGCACGCCAGTAAACGCTGGCCGTATCGAAAAAATGTCGAAGTCGAAGAAGAACGTCGTCGACCCCGATGACATCGTCGAGCAATATGGCGCCGATGCGGTGCGCTGGTTCATGTTGTCCGACAGTCCGCCCGAGCGTGATCTGGAATGGTCAGAGGCAGGGATTGAAGGATGCTGGCGCTTTACCCAGCGGCTGTGGCGCTTGGTCGGACAGGTTTCGGGCAGTGCAGGCGAGGACAAATCGCTAATGCGCAAAACGCATCAAGCCATCGCGGGCGTTGCGGCGGACATAGAAGCACTGTCGTTTAACAAAGCGGTCGCCAAAATCTACGAATTGGCCAACGCAATTGAAAAGGCTGCGCCGTCGGCGGCACGCGACAATGCAATCCGCGATATCGTGTTGCTATCATCGCCGATGGTCCCGCATTTGGCCGAGGAGGCTTGGACAAAATTGGGCGGCGAAGGCTTGATTGCCAATGCGCCATGGCCATTGGCTGATCCCGCTATGCTGGTGGACGATGAGGTTACGATCGCGGTGCAAGTGCAGGGTAAATTGCGCGATACCATCACAGTGGCCAAAGGATTGCCGCAAGACCAGATGCAGGCACTTGCACTGGCCAGTGAGAAGGTTCAGTCTGCGATTGCGGGCGCGGACGTTCGCAAAATCATTGTGGTCCCTGACCGATTGGTGAACATCGTCATATGAACCGGATTATTGCCTTGTTGCTTCTAACTGCGTCCCTGTCGGCTTGCGCTTTGCAACCGCTTTATAGCGGCGGATCGCAGGGACAAGTCGCGGCAACGCTGAAAAATATCACCGTCGCGCCGATTGAGGGCAAGGCAGGCTGGTTGGTGCGCGGGGCAATTAACGACCGTTTAAACGCGCAGGGCAGCGGCGACGCACTGTATAGCTTGCAGGTCAAGCTGGACGACAAGATTGAGGGATTTGGTCTGCGCACCAATGATACCGTCACCCGCGAACGGCGGACATTGCGGGCGCGGTATCAATTGATGGAGATTGCGACGGGCAAAACCGTTTTGGATGCAACCGCAGGTTCCGATGCGGGCATCGATGTCGTCGGCAGCGAATATGCCACGATCGCGGGCGAAAATACCGCTCTCGAAAATTTGTCACAAACTGTGGCGCAGCAAATTTTGGTGCGCCTGACGCTGTACGCCCGAACACAGAAATGAATAATTGGGCGGCATCAAAAAAGCCCACTGAAAGTGATTTTATCGGCAGCATTACGACGCAGCCAAATATCAGGCTGTTCCTGATTTATGGCCCTGACGAATCGACGGTTGCCGATATGGCCGCGCAAATGGCGGCAAAGCTCGGCCCTGATGCTGAGCGCATTGATCTGGACAGTGACAAGATCCGCAATGATCCCGCGTTGCTGGCGGATGAAGCATGTTCACTATCACTATTTGGCAGTGCGCGTTACATCCGGCTGAATATGCGGCGCGAAGAAGGGCACGCAGCGTTTGAAAATCTGTTAAATGCGGCGCATGGCGGCTGCCCCGTGATCGCGACTGCCGGAGATATAAAGAAAACCAGTAAGCTGGTAAAATTGGCGGATGCGTCAAAATTGGCAACAACGTTCATTTGTTACGTTCCCGAAGAAGGCAATGCCGCATCGGCGATTATGGCGCTGGCGGGTACGATGGGGCTGCGGCTGGAACGAGCATTGGCGCTGCGCATCGCGCGGTATACCGGTCAAGACCGTAAATTGGCGGCGCTCGAAATAGAGAAATTGGCGCTCTATTATGATGCTGACCCCGGCCGCCCAGCAACAGTTGAGGCCGCCGCATTTGAGGCGTTGTCCGCTGAAACGGGCGAAGAAAATGTGCAAGATTTGGTCAATCAAGTCATGAGCGGCAATTTGAAAAAACTCGGACCGGAAATCACGCTATCGCGGCAAATGGGCGTTGATGCGATCCGGATTGTCCGCGCCATGCAACGCCGTGCGGTAACGTTGGCGGGGCTGCGCGCACAAGTAAACGCGAACAATTCGCCTGCGGAGGTCGTTGCCAAAACGCGCTCTATATTTTGGAAAGAACGCGGCTATTTCACCGATCAACTGGGCCGTTGGCAATCATCGCGGCTGGCGGGATTGAACGGACATTTGCTGGATATTGAGCAGAGATTGATGCGCGTCAAGGCCGATATTGGCGTGGTGATATTGGAACAAGAGCTCACGAAAATTGCGCGAGCGGCGGCGCGGGCACGTTGAATTTGCCAGAGCGTGATTACATCAAATATAATCACGCTCTAAAATTTTTGTTGTCGCGTGATTTAGGGACAAAAACCGATTCCCACTTTTTGTCATCGCGCTCTAAGCGCGTTGTTTTGAACGACGCACCTATTCATATTGCGCGGTAATCGGAATTCGCCCGCGAAATTTGCCAGAAATATCGCTATCGACATGCAGGTCGCCGCCAAATGAGAAAGTCAATTGGCCTGATGCGTCAAGCTGCGGCGTTACTTGCAAATTTGTTTTCAAATTGGCGATTTCAATCTTGCTGCCCGTTGAAGACGTCATTTCCACGCGCGTTGGCAAATCGATCCGGACATAACGCCCTGGCTCGCCCCGGATAACGGCTGTTCCGGCGACGGCAAAACCGCCAAGCGCGACCAAGGCCCCGCCGACATTGCTTGCGCCGTCCGCACCAACGCTAATTTTTCCTTTGCCGCCGCCTGTGTGCGCCGCGCGGTTGAACGTTAAGCCACTGATAACTTCCACTTGCGGCGATTTATCGGTTTGTTCAGCGCCGTTTGCCCCGGAGGCGGCCGTGCATAAACGGCATTCTTGCGCTGTCAGGGACGCTGGCATGCTAAACGCGGCCGCCGCGATCATGGCGGCATAAAGGATACGGATTGACGGCATTTGTACTGATCTACGCCAAGTATGATAAATACAAAGTTAAAGGCGCGTTTTAGCCGATCGCCCATCTTGACTATCGCGCCGCCGATACGCACATTGCGGTTATGGAAAAAATAGAGAAGACCGACGCGGAATGGCGCGCGCAATTGGACCCTGTACAATATCATGTGCTGCGTGAGGCCGGGACCGAACGGGCCTCGGCGGGCGGGCTGACGCATGAAAAACGCGATGGCAATTTTTGCTGCGCAGGTTGCGGGACATTGCTGTTCCAATCGGACACCAAATATGACAGCGGGTCGGGCTGGCCCAGTTTTACATCGCCTGCCGATCTTGAAACCGTTACCGAACATCGCGACACGGCGCTTGGCATGGTCCGTATAGAGGTCCGCTGCGCCGCATGCGATGGCCATTTGGGCCATGTTTTCCCCGATGGCCCAGCCGAAAATGGCCTGCGTTATTGCATTAACAGCGCGGCGTTGGCATTTGAACCAGACTGAACTGGCATCTGCGCAATTGGCGATAACAGTATCCATGATGATGAAAAGCTTGTGACCATGAAATATAGCCAGTAACAGTTGCCGCACATGGCACGCACCAAGACTTCTTTGCAGCATGGCCCCGTTCGTCGTTGGACGATGCGCCTGCTTAAAATTGGAATCGTCGCGGCGCTGCTCGGCGCGATGATTTTGGGCATTTTCGTTTTGGTTGCGCGCAGCGAAATTGAGAGTTTCGAGGATTTGAAGGCGTCACCCAACGGCCAGATGATCCGCATTCGCGCCGCCGATGGCACCGTCATCCAAGCAATCGGCCCCAGCTTTGGCCGGTGGCTGACCATAGGGCAATTGCCGGGTGAAATGAAGGACGCGATGGTCGCGGTGGAGGATCGGCGTTTTTACCGGCACCCTGGCGTTGACCCAATTGGCATCACCCGCTCATTCTATGTGCGCGCCACAAAGGGCCGTTGGACGCAGGGTGGCTCTACCATAACGCAGCAGCTGATCCGCAATGTCTATCTGAATAATAATAAAGAATTTGGCCGCAAAATTCGTGAAATTATTTTGGCATTGGCGATGGAAACCAAGCTGTCAAAAAATGAAATCCTCGAACTATATTTGAACAAGGTTTATTTTGGTGGCGGCGCATATGGCGTGGATGCGGCATCGCGTAAATTTTTCGATCATGGCGCAGAAAAAATGTCGCTGGCTGAGGCTGCGATTGTCGCGGGTCTGGTAAAAGCGCCGTCGAATTACTCCCCCACCGCCGATGCCAAGGCCGCATTAGGCCGCGCCGGGGTGGTGATTGAGGTGATGCAAGATGCAGGCATGATAACGGCGGCGCAGGCAGCGTCGGTTAAGCCATCGCTGGTGAAAATCACATCGCAGCCAGCGCAAAACAGCGTGCGCTATTTCACTGACTGGGCTTTGCCGCAATTGGACGGATTGATTGAAGAAACCGAAAAACCAATCGACGTATGGACCACTATTGATCTTGGCATGCAAAAACAGGCGACGGCCGCGATTGCCGCAAATGTGCCGCGCGGGGCGCAAGGCGCGCTGGTCGCGATTGACCGTGACGGGGCGGTGCGGGCAATGGTCGGCGGCACTGATTATGTCACCAGCAATTACAACCGCGCCGTAACCGCGTTGAGACAGCCCGGATCGTCGTGGAAATTATTCGTCTATCTGGCGGCGTTGGAGGCCGGGTTCCGGCCCGAGGATAAGGTTGTTGATGAACCCGTCGAATTTGAAGGCTGGCAACCGAAAAACAGCGGCGGCAGCTACGCTGGCGAAATGACTGTGCGCGATGCTTTTGCCTATTCCAAAAATACCGTCGCGGCCAAAATCGGCAATGAAATTGGCACAGGCTCCATCGCCAATATGGCGCGCAGGTTCGGGATTACGACGCAGATTAACACTAGCCCTTCGATGGTGCTGGGCACGTCAGAAACCCGCGTCATCGATATGACGCGCGCCTTTGCGCAAGTGGCGTCAAACGGCAAAAGCCTGACGCCATATGGCATCGTGAAGGTCACGACAATTGATGGCGAAGTGTTGTACAAAGCGAAGACGCAAAAATCGCTGCAACTTGTCCCTGATTATGTCGCAGGCGGGATGATCGATCTGATGCAAACGGCGGTGAACACCGGCAGCGGCGTGCGCGCGCAAATCGGCCGCCCCGTCGCAGGCAAGACGGGAACCACGAGTAGCAACAAAGATGGCTGGTTTATCGGATTTTCCAGCGGTTTGACCACGGGCGTTTGGATGGGCCGCGATGATGCCAAACCCGTCGGCGATTTGCAGGGTGGCCGCGCGCCGGCGCAGGCATTTGCGGCATTCATGAAGGTTGCGGTGGCCAAGCGCCCGGTCGAAAAATTTGCGACCGCCGTGACATTTCCCGAGCGGTTGGACAGCGAGGAAGATGACGCGTTAACGTCGGATACTGAGATACTTGTCGATGAAAACGGGATGCCAATCGAGGGTGATCCGCAAGTGGACGGCGTTCAGGCACCAGCGGGTAACGAACCGGATGTCATCGATCAAGAATGGATTGACCAAGCGCTGGGCAAGCCAAAGAAAGGCGCAGGCAGCAAACCTGCGTCCTCGCCTGAGGATATTTTGCCCGATGAGGGCGAGTGAAGCATCGGTAAATTTCTTACCTGATAATGGAAATTGCGAGCAGAGCAGGATGACATTAGATTAAGTCATTCATTAAAAAGCCGTAGTGCTGAGCTTGTCGAAGTACGCCTCTCAGTGAAGCGCCCTTCGACAGGCTCAGGGCTACGGCATTGGGTCATCTTAATGTCATCACGCTCTATCGGACAGCTTTACCGGGCTGTTGTTGATAGACGCGGACATAATCCACCTCCATTTTGGCTGGAAATGATTTGGCGCGGACGCCTTTTTGCCCGCCCCAATCACCGCCGACGGCGATATTCAGCAGCAAATGTTGCGGCTTATCAAATGGCCAGCGTGACGGGCCCGTCTGTTCATTCTTATAGAGAAATTTGGGCGCATCATCCATGCCGAGCAGGATAAATTCGGGCGTCCATAGCAATTGATAGCGATGCATCGCGCCGCAGGCATCGGGCACGTCAAATTTTGTCGTTTTTTGCGTACCGACGCCAAAGTTATATGCCTTGGTGTGGATTGATTGATGGACGACTCCGGGATCATAGCCGACATGCTCCATAATGTCGATCTCGCCGCCATTGGGCCACACCACGTCGGGATCTTCCGGCAGTGTCCATATCGCTGGCCATGTTCCTGTCCCGCAGGGGATTTTTGCTTTAATTTCATAAAATCCATAAGTCCATGCCGCCCGGCCCCGCGTCAGTAACCGCGTAGAGGTGTATTTCTGGCCGCTATAATCCGGATATTCGGCCTTGTTGAGCTCTTCGTTATGCGCCTCGATAATCAAATGGCCATTTTCGACGCGCGAATTTTTGGCCCGCGCGCGCGCATAATATTGCTTTTCGCGGTTGAACCATCCTTCCGCGTTGCGTTCCGTCGCATAATCCCATTTGCTTTCATCGGGCAGGCCGTCGACGGCAAATTCATCCTGAAACACAAGTTGATAACCCGCAGGCGCGTGATGAATTTCAACGCGTTTTGCGGCTTCGGCCGGCACAGCGGCCTGTGCGCTTACACTCACAGCGGCCCAGCCAAGGGCTATGGATGTTAAAATCATCGGTTATTCCTCCCGGCAAAACAAACCCCCCGAATATCGCGAGACATCCGGAGGGCTTTGATTAGCATATTTGCTTGTTCAATAAGGACAATGTTTAGAATTTCACGCGCAGCCGGCCGCCATAAGTGCGCGGACGATTGAAAAAGCGGGTATTGTCGAATTGGGTAATAATAATCGCGGCGGCATTTACCGTGTTGAGAATATTGTTGCCATACGCCTCAATGCGATATTTGCCCGCACTATCGAATGTATAGCCAGCGCCAATATCCAGGTTGAATTGGCTGGGCACTTTGTCAAGCAAACGTCCGCTAGTTACCGGTGTTCCCACGCTGTTAGCATCAAATTGTAGGCTGTTGAAAATGGTTTGGAATTGCGCTGACCGATATCCCGCCGAAATGACATAATCCAATTGCCCGTCGCCAATTTCAAATGTTTGTGACAGTTTCGCATTCAGCTGCCAACGCGGTGTGCGCGGCAAGCGGCGGCCAGTGATGGGCCGCAATACCGCATTTGCTGGCTCGACGTCCGCCTGGAAACGGAAATCTTGGATGAGGATGGAATCTTTGATTTCTGCTTCCAAATATAAGGCGTTGAAATCAAACTTGATATTGGCCGGCAAGTCAAACCCGCCCTGTAACTGCGCGCCATAAATATTTGATTTAGCGGCATTGAAGCTGAAAGATACCACCAACGCGGTGCTGGTATTGGGCGGCAAGACAATATCCACGCCTTGCGAATTGGAGAAGTTAAGCACCTGTGCCACCGATTGGAGCGCGGTAAAAACTTGATCGGTATAATCATTATAGAAAATCGAGGCGTTAAGCCGCGTTTTCACGCCGCCGATGAAAAATTCATTCTTGCTGCCTGCTTCATACAATACCACTGATTCGCGATCATAGGTCGGGGCGACGCCAAGATCGCCGAGATTGTCGTTGAAACCGCCTGCCTTCTTGCCCGACGCAATTAAGGCATAGATCAGATTATCGTCGGTAATGTCATATTCCACGCGCGCACGCCAATCGACGAAACTGTCGTTGACCACGCCGGCCTGCCGGAAAATCTGTCCTTGGAATGGAACGGCAAAGGTAAATTGCGTGGTGGCAGCAAAGCCATTGCAGGTCAGGCCGTCACCGTCATTGGTATCAAGGCACGGCAGGCCATTGGCAACATCGAAAAAGTGACCCGGCAGGGGACCAGCGGCTAAAATATCATCCAAGTTATCCCGGGCGCCCGGCGTCAATGTGCCGTTTGCTTGGAATTGAAACACTTCCAAATCGCTGATCACGCCATCACCGTTGGTATCGGGGTTGATGATCGTCCGGCGGCGTCCGGCAAATTGAAATCCTTCGGTGCCGGTGCGCACACCAAGGCAACAATTGAAATTATCATCACCCAGCGCGAGGCCATAACGCGCCGCAACGCCGTTGCGTTCCTTCCGGTCGGCTGTGTAACGCACACCGGCAGTGACACGGAATTTATCGGTTACCGAATAAGTGAAATCGCCATAAGCGGCCAAGGCATCGGTATCGACATTGGTGTTAAATTCTACGCCTTGGAAAAACAGCGTCCGGTCACCCGTACTCCCCAAGAAGGAGAAGATATCTTCACGGAAATATTGCGCCCCCACGCTCCAAATTAGAGGCTCGCTGTTGTTAAAGAAACGCAATTCATGAAAATGCGACCGCGAATCCGAAATGGAACGGAAACGAGAAAAATTATCCACTCCACCAGATATAGCATCTAATACGCCGGGAAAAAATGGACTGAGCGGCGTTGCTGCTTCATAATCATATACCGCGTCACGGTAGCTGCCGATATACTCGACCGTCAGCGGGTCCGCCTCATAGGTGATTGCGGTGCGCACACCCCAATGATCGGTATTCTGAATAGGCGTAAAACCGCGCGCGATGACGTTGCGCGGATTTTCAATCTGGTCAAGACTTTGCAAATTGCCATCGGCAATCTCACCTAAGGGCAATGCAAAGTTGGAACCGGTATAGCCCGTACCATTTTCAGCGATATAGTCGCCAGCGATCAAAATCGAAAGGCGATCGGTTGGCTTGAACAGGATTTGCGCGCGGCCAGAGAAATCTTTCGCTGCTTCGGCAACGTCGATACCAGTTACGGGGCCGACGTTGTTATAGTAACTGTCATGCGCCAAATAAAGTCCGGACAAACGCACCGCGACTTTATCACCCAGTGGCACGTTGATTACACCAGTGACTGAACGTTGGTTGTAATTGCCATATTCGGCCTCCAACGCGCCGTCAAAACGACCAAGGCCGGGCTTGAAAGAAATGGCGTTGATGGAACCGGCGAGGGCATTGCGGCCGCGCAAAGTGCCTTGCGGGCCCACATTCACTTCAACCCGTTCGATATCATGAAAGGCGCTGCCGATACCCGAAGTGCGCGGAATGGATACGCCGTCAAAATGGAATGCAGCGGCAGGATCGCCCAACTCGGTATTGTTGCTGCTGCCGATGCCGCGAATATATACTTCGACATTTACGCCATTATTGGCCACCGAAAGTCCGGGGATGCTTTGTTGCAAATCGACAAAATTTTGCACGCCGATACGCTTCAATTCTTCGCCGGTTAACGACGCAGCCGTGCCAGCGAAATCTTGAAGTGATTGTTCGCGGCGATCCGCCGTCACGATGATAACATTGTCGTCATCAACTTGGCTCACTGCTTCATTGGGCGCAGATTGCGGAGCAGTGGAATCTTGTGCAGCCGCTGGCACCGCATAAAGACAAGCCAAAATAGACGTTGAAACCAACAATTGACGCGCAAGTTTATTATTCGATTTCATGTCCATTCCCCAGCTATTGTTAACGTTATCAAAGCGAGTTCGCATGGAAAAAATCGAAAATCAAGCGCAAAATTATTGGCCAGTAGAAAACCGTAAATAATTCAATGTGACACTGCGGTTTGGAGGCGGTTTGGAGAAAGAAATTGGGAATGATCTTTTGCATTTCAAACTGCGTTCGAATCGTTTTGGTTGGTGGACTGTGGGGCAAAAGCGTAATTCAGGCTGCATCGTCCTGATGCCTAATGGAATTCGATTGCACGAACTGGAAAGCCTTACTAAATCACGACTTCACTGCAAAATTCAAACGGGTCTTGCGTGCATGCAAAGCGTCAAAAAGGATGATTGAGTAATGGCAAGACGCCGCCAAGCCGTAACCATTACCCATGTCGCGGCTGATGCGGGAGTTTCATTGCAAACCGTTAGCCGCGTCATCAACAATGAACCCAATGTGCGCCCGGCGATGCAGGAGCGGGTACAGGCATCGATCGACAAATTGGGTTATGTCCCGTCGATCGCGGCGCAGCGTATGAGCGGTTCGCGATCCTATCTGATTTTGGCAATTAATGATCGTGAACGGACCATCGCCGAATGGCAGGCCCGGCAAGGCAGCGACTGGGTTGACCAAATGCTGCTCGGCGGGATGCTGAAATGTGCGGAATATGGCTACCGGATGATATTCGAGTTGGTTGATACGCACAGCGATCACGTTGAACGCGAATTGAGCGCCACCATCGCGGCGCTGCAGCCTGACGGCGTGATCCTTACTCCGCCGCATTCTGAAAATCCGTTGATAACGCAATTGCTGGCAGCCCGCAAAATACCCTTTGCCCGCATCGGTTCTATCGCGCCCGGGCCCGGTATCGCCATTACCATGGATGACCAAGGATCGGCTCGTCTGGCCACCGAACATCTGGTCAGCATGGGTCATCGCCGGATTGGATTTATCGCGGGCTCGCAGGAATATAGCCTGTCCAATTGGCGGATTGAGGGGTGGCAGCAGGCGATGGATGCAGCTGGGCTTCCGCATGTAGGTTTGTGCGCGAGGGGTGATTTTAGTTATCAAAGCGGCGTGATCGCAGCGCATAGCTTGCTGGACCTTGCGTTGGCGCCGACGGCAATTATCGCCAGCAATGATCAGATGTCGCTTGCTACGCTGGATACTGCGATAAAGCGCGGGCTGCATGTGCCCGATGATTTGTCACTCATCAGTTTCGACAATACGCCAGTTGCGCGTTTTACCTCGCCACAATTTACCGCCGTCGATCAACCGATTGCGGCGACATTTGCCAAAGCGGTTGAACTGCTGATAAACAATGAAAACGCGGACGAACAGCAGGCAGTCGTTGTTGAAGGCAGTTTGATCCAACGCGGCAGCACCGCACATTATCGCGGCGATGCCGGAACTTAGCGCCGCCCGCGGCGACCTGCAGTCAAAGCGGTTTTTATATCTCTATGCGCTCGCCGTTTCAGGGGGCGCGGTTGCTTATATGCCTTTCCTGACAATTTTGCTGCCATTGCAGGTATCGAAACTTGCGGGCAATGATGCGTTGTCTGTGCTGGCCTATATTGCCTTTGCGGGGGCCATTTGCGCCAGCATCGCCAATATTGGTTTCGGCTGGATTAGTGACAAAGCCGGGACGCGGCGCATGTGGGTTGCGGCGGGGCTTGTGCTGTCATGCGCGTTGCTGATGACGATGCAGTTTGCGACGAGTGCAAGCGTTTTGATCGTCATGATTATATGCTGGCAATTGGGCCTGAACATGATGCTGGCGCCGCTCAACGCGTGGGCGGGCGATTGCGTGCCCGATGCGCAAAAAGGATTGCTCGGTGGATTGCTCGCGCTTGCGCCAGCGTTGGGCGCTCTATCCGGCGCGCTGGTCACCGTTCAGGGATTTGCTATTGCCGAGGCGCGTCTGGTGTGGATCGCAGCATTGGTCGGCTTGATGGTGACGCCGTTGTTGATTTTCGGACGGCCCGCACCGATGCCGCAATTGATGCGGACGGACGGCGCACTTGCACTGACCCCTGCCATGCGCGCTCACGCCAAAAATGCCATCACGCGCATGTGGCTTGCGCGGTTACTCGTGCAAATTGCTGAGGCTTGCCTTTTCGCGTTCTTTTTGATGTGGTTTCAAAGCGTCGATCCAGAATTTGGCGAGAATGACATTGCCACAATATTCACAATCGCGCTTGGCATTGCTGCGGTTTGTGCGCTGATCGCTGGGCGCTGGTCGGATCGCAGTCACCGACCAATCGCTCCGCTCGCCATATGTTCAGCCATCGCCGCCACCGGGCTGCTGATAATGTCTGCGGCATCCAGCTCACACGTCGCCATTTTCGGCTATGTCACATTTGGCATCGCCAGCAGCATTTTTTTGGCGCTGCATTCAACCCAGACATTACGCGTGTTAACCCGGCCAAGTACGCGCGGGCGCGACCTTGGTATATTCAACCTGACCAACACGGTGCCATCGTTGATTATGCCGTGGCTGACGCTGGCGCTGGTTCCCGTTTACGGTTTTGACGCCCTGTTTTTGGTACTGGCGGGGCTTGCAACACTCGCCAGTCTCTTGTTGCTCACTATGCCAGGTCCTGACCCTAAACCTAGCGCGTAAAATCGGCGCTATGGGTCACGCCGGATTCCTTGCAAAAATGCCAAAGCCCGCGATGATCGCATAACATAACATCGGCAGGACCAATGCGATGGCCAGGCTAGCGGTCGCATCGGCAATCACGCCGGTTAGCAATGGGATAATCGCTCCGCCAACAATTGCTACGTTGATAATGCCCGAACCGTCCGCAGCACGCGGCCCCAGTTTTTCACAGGCTAGGGTAAATATGGTTGGAAACATGATCGCATTGGTCAGTCCAACCGCGAGCAAGCTGTAACCAGAAACCGCACCGCTGGTTTGCGTGGAGATGATCAGCAAAGCTATTGCGACGATCGAAACGCAGGCCAATATCTTGCCGGGGCTCACCATACGAAGCAACGCAGAGCCAATGAAACGGCCGACCATTGCGCCACCCCAATATAGTCCGATCAATTTTCCGGCGGCCTGTTCTTGCAGGCCCATGACATGATCCTGCATTAGATAATTGACGATCAATGATCCAATCGCAACCTCAGCGCCCACATATAAAAAGATGCAGAGCGCGCCATATCCAAAACGGGGACGTTTCAGCAAATCAAGCCCAGCCAAGCCTTCGCTTGCCTCATGCTGTTCGCCCTTTAGCGCATTACGGAAATACCAGACCGCAGCCGCAACAACCGCCAGAGCGGCGGCAATGCCAAGATAGCCGCTCACAATCGCTTGGCTTTCGGCAGTGCGATAGGCGTCGAGTTCTGCGCCCGATAGCTGGTCGGCAGAAATGGTGGCCAAACTGCCGAGGATCAAAATTGAACCAACGATGGGAAATATAGTCGTGCCCAGCGAGTTAAATGCCTGCGCAAAGGTAAGACGGCTGTGCACTGTCTCGGGCTTGCCCAATAAAGAGATGAGCGGGTTGGAAACAACTTGCACAATCACAACGCCGCTGGCGAGAACGAAAAACGCCAACAGGAATATGCTATATGTGGCGGTCTGGCTGGCCGGAATGAACAACAGGCATCCCGCCATCATCGTCAGCAGTCCTGCCACAGCGCCGCGCATATATCCTATTTTTTTTACCAAGCGCGCACCAGGGATTCCGATAATTGCATAGGCAGCAAAAAAGCAAAACTGCACCAACATCGCCTCAGTAAAACTAAGCGTGAACAGCTCTTTGAGTTTTGGAATGATCACATCGTTAAGGCTGGTGATGCCTCCGAATATGAAAAACAGCCCCATGACGAACAACTGTAATTGCGGTGCATCAATGTGCGACCCAGCAGCCTCAGTTGACGTCGCTGCACCCGGTTGCATTGCCATATTCTCTCTCCCCTGAAACGTGCAAACTCTAGCTGCTCAATGCTATATCTGGTCGATGTTATTTAACGCGCCGTGCCGGGGCAGGGGACGCTATTGTCAGCCTTTTCAATATGTACATTTCGCAATGTCGCAACAAGCCCTTTTGCAGATTGCATACGTATGGGAGATGCAACCGCATCGAATTTAGCGCCAGCGAAGCACCGCAGCGGAATGCGTGTTTGTAATGCTGTGCCGGTGGGCAGGGCGCGTGCCATATCCTGTATGTCGAGTGCCGCTGTACCAAATGAGAGCATCAATGGACCACTGGCCCGGCTGTCAATGCGCCAATCGAGCACCAATGCGAACCCATCGGCCGCTTGGTTTGCAAGGTTAACTGGCGGGCCTTCAACCGCGAAACCGCCGCTGCCATTCCATGAAAACTGGCGTGCATCCTCTTGCGCCGAGAGATCCGCAGCCCGCGATGTTACCGCGCTGTCCGTCAAAAGCCGCCACGGCGCGGGCACTTTGCCGCGAACCATGTAGTGATTGGCTTGATTGAGCGTAGACAGATCAACGCGCGGGTCTTCATTGACCGGATCAACCTGCGTTTGTTTTGTATAATCGAGGCCGTATCCGGCAGCGAATAATGGCGCAGCAATCGGCGAACGGCCATCATCGGGCCACGCAAAGGGTAGGCGTCCGGTAAAGTCACGCGATGGCCGGCCATTTGCGCCGGCAACCAGAACATCGGCAACGCCCCGCCCTTGCGTGCCGGGCAACCATGCCGCAACGAACGCATCCGACTGATTGATGAGTTTACCTGTAAACATCGGGCGGCCCGAAAGAAACACGGTGACGACGCGGATACCGTGTGATTTAAACCGGGCAATCATTTCCTCGTCGCTTGGTGCAATCCGAAACGCTAGGTCGGGAACATCGCCTTCAAATTCGGCATAGGGTTTTTCGCCGAGTATAACGACGGCAACATCGGGTTTTGCCTCAAACGTTCCTTGCGCGGAAATTGCAGCAGTCCCGCCCGCTGCGTTGACGGCGTCCACAATGGCGCGGCCTATCGTCTGGCCATTGGGGAAATCGGCATTTTTTGTGTCGCCGCCCTGCCAAGTAATCGTCCAGCCGCCCGCTTGCATGGCGATGCTGTCCGCGCCGGGCCCAGCAACCAACACGCGCGCGCCGCTGCGAATTGGCAATGTTCCTGCGTCATTCTTTAACAGGACAAGTGATTTAGAAACGGCTTCGCGGGCCAATTCCAAATGCGCCGTCGCGCCGACCATCGCGGCGTCGCCCCGCGCCGTTTGGACGTCGCCCATCAACCCCAATTTATATTTGACGCGTAAGATGCGGCGCACGGCGTCATCTAGCCGCGCCGCCGATATTGTGCCATTTTTAGCGGCCTGCAACGTTGAGGTGAATAATATCCGCCAGCTATCCGGTGCCATGAACAGGTCTAGCCCGGCGTTAATCGCGGCGGCGCAATCGGTTGCCGTACAACCCGGAATTTGACCATGGCCGTTCCAATCGCCGACGACCAAGCCGTCAAATCCCATCCGGCCTTTTAACACATCGGTTAGAAGGGTGGTGTTGCCATGGTGCTTAACCCCGTTCCAGCTTGAAAAACTCGCCATGACGGTTAGCGCGCCCGCATCGATTGCCGCCGGATAACCCTGCGCATGGGTCGCAATCAGCTCGGCTTCGCTGATCTGCGCATCGCCCTGATCGCGGCCATCGGCGGTTCCGCCATCAGCCAAGAAATGCTTAGCGGTTGCCGCAACATGATTTGAATTCAGCGGTGCACCCTGCGCCAACTTGCCCTGTAAACCCAATGTCATGGCCCGCGAATATTGAGCGACCAGCGCCGGATCGGATGCGTAGCCTTCATAGGATCTGCCCCAGCGCAAATCCTGCGGTACCGCCAATGTTGGTGCGAATGTCCATTCGATTCCGCTGCCCGCGATTTCAGCAGCGGTGGCCGCACCGATGCGCTCAACCAAGCCGGCATCACGCGCAGCACCTAGCCCTATATTATGCGGAAAAATTGTCGCAGACGGCAGGTTTGAGTGACCATGCACGGCATCGACGCCGAACAAGATCGGGATACCCGCACCCGATGTGCGCGATACGGCGCGAAACGCGTCAACCGACTCCTTCCACTTTGCCGCGCTGGCGCGTTCATCGCCATATGGTCCGGAATTGCCGCCAGCCAGAATCGAACCTAGTGGATATTGGCGAAGGTCATCGGGCGTTATAGCGCTGGTATCGGCCTGGATCAGCTGCCCAACCTTTTGCTCTAAGGTCATTCGTGATAATGTTTCGTCGATGCTGGCTTCGGTTTTTGCATCCGTGATCGCGCTTGGGCTTTTGGATAGCGGCCATATCGCCGGATTGGCGCTGGCAGAAACCGGAGCGGCAGCAGTTATGGCCAAATCCGCGTTTTTTACCGTCGGCGTGCATCCCATCAATAAGGCAGCAATTGCCGCCGTATATTGTTTGGCCAACATAAAATCCTCACCCCGCGGCAATTTGTGAACGTTCTCATTCACTGGTTCGCACGGGCGGCTGGCAAAATCAAGCGTTAACGTGAGGCCGTTTGGCGCTTAGCTGCGCAACACGCCGCCCAGCTTTGCCGCCGCCGCAATTATCTTGTCGGATATCTGCTTCAAATCTTCGTCCGTGAAGCTTTTATCGGTGGGCTGCATCGTCACTTCGGCGGCCAGCGACAATTGACCGTCGGGCACGCCTTGGCCGGCAAATTTGTCGAACAATACCACGCCGGTGATATTCGCTTTGTCGCATCCATTTATGGCGCGCAGCAAATCGCCCGCAGGTAGATCGCCGGGAACCAGAAAGGCAAAATCGCGTTTCACCGCTTGCAGCGCAGGCGGAGCAAATGATGCGCGCATGAACCCGCCATTGCCTTTCTTTGCTGGTATCGCATCCAGGAATATCTCCGCGACGATGATATTGCCGTCCAAATCGAATGCCTTGGTCACGCCGGGATGCAGCGCGCCAAAGCTAGCGAGAATATTCTTCGGTCCCATGCGCAGCGTTGCCGATTGGCTGGGATGATAATGATCGCCTGCCTCGCCCATTATCATCAGGTTATCGGTGGCGACGCCAGCGGCAGCCAGCAGTGCCAGCACTTCCGCTTTGGCATCATATGCGTCAAATTTCTGCGCTTTGCCACTTGCCCAATGCCGCGCCAATTTATCGCCTGCCAAAACAAGGCCCAGAGTCAGGCGTTCATCGCTGGTTCCGTCTGCGGCTTTGAAATAGCGGCGGCCCAGTTCGAATAACCGCACAGACGCCGCGCCGCGGTCGATATTGCGGCGCGCAGCCGACAGCAAGCCGGGCAACATTGATGGCCGCATGATTTTCATGTCTTCCGAAATCGGGTTGGCCAAAATCCAGTCGCCACCGCCAAAAACTGCGGCGTCTTTCGCAGGTAAAAATGCCCAGTTGATCGCTTCGTTCATCCCGCGCGCAGCGGCGGCACGGCGCATTTTGCGCTCAATTTTTTGCGCAGGCGTCGCGGTGGGTTTGGCAACGCCATCGGCGCGGGGCAAGGGCACTGACGGCACGTTGTCCAAACCAAATATACGCACAACCTCTTCGACCAAATCGGCGCTGCCTTCAACATCACGCCGCCAGCTGGGTATTGACACATTCCATTCGGCATCGACAGCGAAGCCCAGGCTTTCCAAAATCGCCTTTTGCTGCGCAGGCGGCACATCGATCCCGCCTAAACGGGCGCAATGGCTGGTGTCATAGGCAATTTGCAACGCGCGTCTTGGCGGCTGGCCAGCACGCACGGCTTCGCTGGGCTCGCCGCCGCAAATGTCTAGAATAAGCTGCGTGATGATCGCAAAGCCTTCGTCCAAAAACGCTGGGTCAACGCCGCGTTCGAACCGCGTGCGTGCATCGGAGGTCAACGCTAATGCTTGCCCCGTTTTGGCGATATTTTCTGGTGTGAAATAGGCGACTTCCAACAACATATCGGTGGTGGCATCGCTGCATCCTGAATGCTCGCCGCCCATGATCCCGGCAATGTCATGTGCGCCATTGGCGTCCGCGATCACCGTCATGGCTGCGGTCAGGGTATAGTCCTTACCATTCAGAGCGGTTACGATTTCACCGTCCACCGCACGGCGTGCGATGACCGCGCCCGACAGCTTTGCTAAATCATATGCATGGCTTGGGCGGCCATGATCGAGCATGACATAATTGGTAATGTCGACCAGCGCACTGATCGGTTTTTGTCCCGCCGATTTCAGCCGGGCCTGCATCCAGTCGGGACTGGTTCCGTTGGTCACGCCCCTAATGACGCGTCCGTAAAATGCGGGGCAACCCTCTGCGTCGTCTGTGCGGATTTCGGTGGGGCAGCGAAACTCGCTTTCTATATTTATTTTAGCCAAAGGCTTTAACACGCCTAGACCCGCAGCCGCTAGATCACGCGCAATGCCGCGCACGCCCATGCAATCTTGACGGTTTGGCGTAATGCTGACGTCGATGACTGGATCGTCAAGACCCGCCCAATCGGCATAAGCACGGCCAATGGGTGCGTCATGGGCCAGTTCGATAATGCCGTCATGATCGTCGCCCAATTCTAATTCGGCGATGGAACACATCATCCCATTGGATTCGACGCCGCGAATTTCGGCGACTTTTAAAACCATGCCGTTTGATGGCACGACAGCGCCAGCGGGACCAAATACGCCCAACATGCCGGCCCGCGCATTGGGCGCACCGCACACAACCTGTTTGGGTCCATCGCCTGCGTCAACGGACAGAACCTGCAATTTATCCGCCTGTGGATGCGGCGCAGCACTTATCACCTTGGCAATTTTAAACGCGGCCAATTTATCCGCTGGGTTTTCTGTACCCTCAACTTCCAAGCCGATCCGGTTCAGGCAATCGGCGACTTGATGGATGTCGGCATCTGTTTCCAAATGCGCCTTGAGCCAGTTTAATGAGAATTTCATGCGCCTACTCCTCCGCTGAGCGTCGGTACATCCAGTGCGGCAAAACCATAATGTCCGAGCCAGCGGCCATCGCCGTCAAAAAACGCACGCAAATCGTCCATGCCATATTTCAGCATGGCGAGGCGGTCGACGCCGGTGCCGAATGCGAAACCCTGATATTCGTTCGGATCCAGCCCGCAATTGGCGATAACTTTGGGATGCACCATGCCGCTGCCCAAAACTTCCATCCAGCCTTCACTGCCGCCAATGACCCGTTTGCCATTTATGACGCTGTAACCGACATCAACCTCGGCGCTGGGTTCGGTGAATGGGAAATAAGAAGGCCGCAGCCGCAGCACGACATCATCGCGCTCAAAAAACGCCTTGAGAAAGGTTTCCAGCGTCCATTTCAGGTGGCCGAGGTGAATGCCCTTGTCGATCACCAGCCCCTCAATCTGGTGGAACATCGGCGTATGGGTCGCGTCCGAATCCGAACGGTAAACCCGGCCCGGCGCGATGATACGGATCGGCGGAGATTGCGACATCATCGTGCGAATTTGCACGGGCGATGTGTGGGTGCGCAACAACATCGCCCGGCCATCGGCATCCTTGTCCGGGAAATAGAACGTGTCGTGCATCGCCCGGGCAGGGTGCGTTTCAGGAATGTTGAGCGCGCCAAAATTGCGCCAATCGTCCTCAATCTCCGGCCCCTCGGCAACGGCAAATCCCATATCGGCGAAGATTTCGGCCAACTCCTCCATAACTTGACTGACCGGATGCACCGATCCTTGCGGCGCGGTGGGCGCAGGCAGGCTCATATCAAGCCGTTCAGTGGCGAGACGTTGGTTAAGGGCTGTGGTTTCAAGCGCGGTTTTCTTGTCCGCAATCGCCGCCGCTACTGTTTCGCGCAGGCCATTGATGATGGGGCCTTGCGTCTGGCGTTCTTCAGGCGACATTTGGCCCATAGTTTTCAGCAGCGCCGATATATTGCCCTGTTTGCCGAGCGCAGAGACACGCACCCCGTCCAGCGCGTCCAACGTGTCGGCGGCGGTAATGGCGGAAAGAGTTTCGGTTTCGATTTTCGATAAGTCTGTCATAGCTTTGCCTGCATAAGCAAAAGGGCGCGAACGGCAAGTACCGTCCACGCCCTTTTGCGCATTATTCGAAGAGTGAAGCTTACGCGGCTTTGGCCAATGCTGCCTTCGATTGCGCGATGATGGTGCTAAACATTGCGCCTTCGTTCATCGCCATGTCGGCCAGAACCTTGCGGTCCAATTCGATGCCAGCCAGTTTCAGGCCGTGCATGAACACGCCGTATGTCATATCTTCGGCGCGTACAGCGGCGTTGATACGTTGGATCCACAATGCACGGAAATTGCGCTTGTTTACTTTGCGGTCACGATAGGCATATTGCCCAGCTTTTTCGACCGCTTGACGAGCGATGCGGATCGTATTTTTGCGGCGGCCGCGAAAGCCCTTTGCTTGATCCAAAATATTCTTGTGTTTGGCGCGGGT
>JANORM010000028.1:0-20450 GCA_031415335.1 Sphingomonadales bacterium
GTCGTTTCTGCGGTCGCTGAGTTGACCCCGAACAAAGAAGATTTCATCATCACATATGTGGTTGAAGAAGGCGCGCGCTACAAATTCGGCGACATCAAGGTGGACAGCAAAATCCGCGATTTCAAATCCGACGCGTTGCAAGCCACATTACGCATGAAAAAGGGCGATTGGTATGATGCCAAACAGGTGGAAGACACCGTCGAAAGCCTATCTGAAACAGCTGGTTTATTTGGCTATGCCTTTGCCGATGTGAACCCAGATTTTCAGCGCGATAAAGAAACGCTGACAATGGGTATTACGTTCAACGTCGCAGAAACGCCAAGGGTGTTTGTTGAGCGTATCGATATTAACGGCAATACGTTGACGCAAGACAAGGTTATCCGCCGTGAATTCCGACTGAATGAGGGCGATGCTTTTAACAGTATTCAGGTGAAGCGTTCGACAGACCGGATTAGGTCGCTTGGATATTTCCAAGAAGATCTTGAGGTCGAACAAGCCCAAGGCAGCGGTCCAGACCGCATTGTCCTAACCACCAACGTGGAAGAAAAACCGAATGGTCAGCTGTCCTTGTCCGCTGGTTTTTCCAGCCTTGAAAGTTTCATTTTCCAAGGCTCCATTGAACAAAATAACTTTCGCGGCAAAGGCCAACAAGTTCGCGCCAGCATCTCATATTCCAGCTTTTCTAAATCAGCAGAAATAGGCTTTACCGAGCCATATTTGTTTGATCGTTCGATTGCGTTATCGGGAGATATTTTTCGGCGCGATTTGAACAGTTTTGGTTTTGGGCAAAGCGGCAATCGTCAAACAACTTTTCAGCAAACAAGCACTGGGTTTCAGCTGCGTACTGGTGTGCCGATTAACGAATATCTGTATTTGCAGGGGCGTTATGGATTAACTTTTGAAAATGTGACGCTGGATCAAAATCGTTTTTTCACCGATCCTGACGGCACGGGACCCTTACCATTGACATGCGATCCGCAGCTTGCGGGCCGGTTCTTATGCGATGCTCTTGGCAAGCGAGTCACGTCGACGATCGGTTATTCGCTGGTATATGACACGCGCGATAACCGCATTCGCCCAACACGTGGACATAGCGTCAGTTTGACACAGGATTTTGCTGGCTTGGGCGGTAGCGTGAAATATGTCCGCTCGGTGTTAAATGCGAATAAGTATTTTAGACTGACCGACGGCGGTTTCATCTTAGGGTTGTCGGCAGAGGGCGGTTATATTCACCCGTTACAAAATCGCGGCGCTGAGGCGGATGGCATCGATGATATTCGTTTGACGGATCGTTTCTATCTGGGCGAACCGCAAATTCGTGGGTTTGACATTCGCGGTGTTGGCCCACGCGTCCAATTGCTGCAGCTCGTACCGACGCTGGTGGGAACTGGCCCAACGGCCCCAGTTATCAATGCGTCGATATTGGATGATAAGGGACGTATCAGTCCCGTGCGCGACGATGCGATCGGCGGGCGCGCTTATTATTTAACGCGAGCGGAAATTGAGATACCATTGGGCAGCGGCGCGAAAGAACTTGGCCTGCGTCCATCCATCTTTGTCGATGCTGGCGCGGTGTTCAAAGTTACGCGTCCAACATTGACAAGAACGCGGGCATTCAGCCCGGCGATTGCAGCGGTTGCTGCTGTCCCCGCCACAGCCACTACACCTGCTATTCCTGCGGTTGCTGCGGTGCCAGCATTGCCCTTATTCTTGGTCAATGACCGGGGTATTGCAACGACCTCAATCATTGGTTTTAATGAAGATAGAACCGCGCGGGAAGCAGCGTTTTTGTCTGAAGAACGTTTCTTGGGCAACTCTATTAAACCGCGGCTGTCGGTTGGCTTCGGCGTTAATTGGCGCTCACCATTTGGACCATTTCGTATTGACATCGCGAAGGCGCTTTTGAAAGAGCCTGGCGATGACACCAAATTAATAACCTTTAACGTGGGAACACAATTCTAATGAAGATTTTATTAAAAGCCGCGATGATTGCGGCGGTATCAACTTTGGCTATGACAGCAGCTGCCCCCTCAGTAATGGCGCAATCTAAACTTGGCGTGGCCACTGCAAACCTGCGCGGCGCGATCGCCAATAGCAATGCTTACAAAGTTGCAATTCAACAAATGCAAGTAACATACAAGCCGCAAATCGATGCGCGCAACGCCCGTGAACAATTGTTGCAAGCGGAATTAAAAGCGTTGGCATCGGCATATGAAGTTGAAGCGAAAAAGCCCGGTGCGACCGAAAAATCGGTGACGCCTACTGCGCAAGCATTCCAAAAGCGCCAAGCCGAAGTGCAAAATGAACTAGCGCAAATGTCTCAGCAGATTGATTTGGCGCTGGCTTATGTTGACGATCAAATCAGCTTGAAAATCGATCCCGCGGTTAAGACTGCAATGGACAAGAAAAAGGTCGACTTGTTGGTAAATCCAGAAGCCGTGATTGCGCGCGCCGGAACAGTGGATATATCTCGCGCAATTGTTGATGAGATCAATATTCTTGTACCCAGCGTTCAAATCGTGCCGCCTGCTGGGTATCAACCCGGGCAGCTGGTTGCTGAACAACAGCGTGCCGCCGCCGCAGCAGCGCAGCCTGCTCCAACGCCTACCGCACAACCGACCAGCCGTTAAGCATATGGGCGATTTCGCCAATTACGACGTACGCAGGGTGATGGCGGTGCTGCCGCATCGCTATCCCATGCTTCTGGTTGACCGCGTTCAAGAGATGATTTTGAACGAAAGCATTATCGCGGTCAAAGCGGTCACGATGAACGAAGGATTTTTTCAGGGCCATTTTCCCGGACGGCCAATCATGCCCGGCGTGATGCAGATTGAGGCATTGGCGCAGGCTGCTGGAGTGCTGGCGATGGAAAGTCTTGGCCTTGCTGGATCGGGTAAGCTTGTATATTTTATGTCGATCGATAACGCGAAATTCCGCGCTCCGGTTGAGCCCGGATGCTTGCTGCATCTGCACGTTAAATTCACCAAAATGAGCAGCCGCGCATGTAAATTTGCTGGTAAAGCAATGATTGGCGATCAAATAGCGTCAGAGGCTGAATTTATGGCGATGATTGCTGATCCGCCGGCTTAACGATTGGTGGCGTTACGCTGGTTCGCTAGAGCGTCAGATGTTTACCGATGATAGACCATCCGATATAATTATTTATCTGCCGATGCTGATCGACTGAAAACCTGCAGCTTGAACTTCTGCAGGGTGATAGATGTTGCGCATATCCAGCAGGATTTTTTGGTTTACAGCATTTCCCAACCGAACAAAATCTAATGCGCGGTATGCATCCCATTCGGTCACGATGGCGATGATATCGGCCCCTATGGCGGCATCATAGGCGCTGCTTGCCATCACCACGTCGGGCATGATTTTGGCCGCCTCTGCCATGCCTTCGGGGTCGTGTGCAGAGATTTCAGCGCCAGCATCCAACAGCGTTTGCACGATGGAAATTGACGGTGCATCGCGCATATCATCGGTATTGGGTTTGAAGGTAAGTCCGAATATCGCCACTTTCTTACCGCGCGCGTCGCCGCCGAGTGCGTGTATTATTTTCCGCCCCATTGCGCGTTTGCGCATGTCGTTGGCTTCAACCACAGCCGACACAATGCGCACGGGAACTTCATTGTCTTGCGCGGTTTTTAACAATGCCAATGTGTCTTTGGGAAAACAGCTGCCGCCATAACCCGGGCCTGCATGCAGGAATTTTGATCCGATTCGATTATCGAGGCCAATGCCGCGCGAGACATCCTGAACATCCGCCCCTAATTTTTCACACAGGTCTGCCATCTCATTAATGAATGTGATTTTTGTCGCAAGGAACGCATTTGCGGCATATTTGATCAGTTCCGATGAACGGCGGCTGGTGAATAATATTGGCGATTCGTTTAGGAATAATGGCCGATAAATCGCGCGCATAACATCGCGTGCCCATTCGTCGTTGCTGCCAACGACAATGCGGTCGGGACGTTTGAAATCACCGATTGCCGCGCCCTCACGCAGGAATTCTGGGTTGGACACCACTGCGAATTTCAGGTTGGGCTGCGCGTCGGCAATAATCCGCTGTACCTCATCGCCAGTGCCAACAGGCACGGTCGATTTGGTAACGATGACGGTTCCCGGATCAACGGCGTCGGCAATTTTCGCCGATGCGGCGTAGACATAGCTTAAATCAGCGTGACCATCGCCGCGGCGCGACGGCGTACCGACCGCAATAAATACTGCTTGGCACCCTTTCACCGCTTCGGCCAAGTCGTTGGAGAATCGTAACCGCCCAGCATCGACGTTCTTTTTGACCAGACTGGCCAATCCAGGCTCGTAAATGGGCATGATATTATCATTCAGCTGCGTAATCTTGTGTTCGTCTTTATCGACACAAACAACGTCATGACCAAAATCAGCGAAGCAGGCGCCAGAAACCAAGCCGACATAGCCCGATCCAATCATTGCGATTTTCATTATTCTGCTGTCCCGATCAATTCGATTGCGAATGCCACGCTTTATGCATTTTGCGTTTATCCAGCAAGTGTATCAAAACACTTTATTCCCACGCCGGAAATGTCATTTCATTTTGCCGCCGGGATTGTTACTTTTTAGCGAACTCGGTGTTTTCATCTGCGTGCGCCAAAATCGGAGCTGTTAGAATTATGGCGGCTATAATGGTCAGTGGGTAGAAAAATGCGCCATCAACCATCGCTATCGCGCATAATATCGATATTCCCAATAATGCCACAAACCCGGCCAATGGGTTAGATGGTGCGCGCTTGATAGTGGTCCAGAGCAGATAAAGCAGCAGCGATAATATTGCCGCCGCGCCGAATATGCCCCAATCATAGGTAAATTGCAGGATAAAATTATGCGGATGATTAAAATCGGTTCCATATATTTCATGCATGTTTTGACGGAATCGGCCCGATCCATAACCCAGCCATGGATGTTTTGAAATTTCCCCGATTGTATTCATCCAAAACTCGACGCGTCCACTCGAAACATTATCCTGTTCCTGCATTTTATCGAACATCCGAAACAGGCCGAACGCGGATGTGGGCGTGGGTAGCGGTAACGACGCCAATAACCCAGTAGCAAAGCATGCGGCCAATACCGCCAGGGATTTGGCCTTTGGCAATGCCCTCATGAAAATCATTGCAGCAAATATACTTATGATTACTGCAAAGAGCGCTGTTCTGCTGCCACTCCACGCCAAGAACGTAACGATGATGGTCAACCAAAGCGCACTTGCACGCCTGTGACGCTCGTTTCCAAATAGCAAAAGTGCGATCGGCGCAGCGGCAGGGATAGCGACAATATTTGCAATCTGCCGGATATTCGTAGCCGACGGCAACCGCGTCGCCCACTTGAACGTTGCCGGTTCCGGCACGCAAAGAGCGAAGATTGTGAGCGCGGCAATATAGCAAATGATGCCTACGGAGATGGCATTCAACCAACGCGAAATATCTGGCGTTTGCGCGCGTTTAATATAATGAACCACCGCCGCAAGGAAACACATGTGCAAACCGAAACGCGCCGCAGCCAGCAATGAAGCTGGTTTGTCATCATGTTGAAATACGCTGGCGGAAACAGCAAACGCAATCCAGATCCCCAATAAGACCTGCACGGGTAAAGGCATCTGACGCGCCGTATTCCAGGGCGAAAATGCCGATCTTAGTGAATACAGTAAAAAAATTATCTCACCAGTTAGGGCTGGAATTGACAGGTGCCTTAAGGCGTATTGCTGTCCAGACAGATCGCCGTCAAAATCCCACGTCACTAACGCTTGAAAAAACGGCAGAAGCGCAATCAACCAGATATATTTTGGCCAGCCATTTTTCAATGCCGCCCCGGCATCAGTCCTAGGATTGAGATTATCCAGCCGTTGCAAATTCTGGGCTCCAGACATGTATTTTTTACCGAACGCTGCAAGAAATTGTCTGGCACATCATGGTTAAATTTCAATAAATAATGAAGCCGAATGTGTTCGCGCAAATCGTGCAATCAGGCGCATATTTTTCGCAAAGTTTTCAACAGTTACAAAATAATGTAATGGTGAGCCCTGCTGGGTTCGAACCAGCGACCTACTGATTAAAAGTCAGTTGCTCTACCGACTGAGCTAAGGGCCCCTAGCGTGTCAGGATGTTCCTGCGCGCGTTGGAGATGTTCCCCTAATGTTGGTTTACGCGGGGGTCAACCCGCTTTGAATGATTGAATCGATATAACAATTGCGCAATTGACAATCCGGACACAGGATCGCGCCACTCGGCGGCGATTTCGGAGGCAGGTTGCAACACAAAATGGCGGTTTTTGGCGGCTGGATGCGGGATCGCCAGCGCGGGATTGTCGTTGGTCCACATGCCGCCCGACCATAAAATAATGTCGAGATCGAGCACTCTGTCGCCCCATCGTTGGCCACGCGCGCGTTTTCCAAAATGCGCTTCGATTTGTTGCAACCGCGCGAGCAGTTCGTTTGGCATCAGCGCCGACGAAATTAATACGGCAGCGTTGGCGAATAAACGCTGTGAGGGGCCAATGGGCCTGCTTCCAATAATGCGTGAATGCGAAAACACGTTCACATCGGCCATTTCAAGTGCTGCGATGGCATGTTCCAAAACATGTGCCGGACTGCCAAGAAGAACATGTCTTTTGTTCGAACCAAGCGCGATTAAGTAAAAATGGTTTACACTCATGCGCCGCCTTTAACCGATGATCTGGCCGATAGGTAACGGTTTATCGTTCAGGGATAGCCGTAAACTTCCGGTTTCCAATTGTTGGTCACGTAAACCTTGTCGCCGACACGCATATTGCGGAATAATGTCTTTGCAAAATCAATCGGTATTCCGATGCATCCGTGCGTTGCCGCCATGTCGTCAACATCCGCGCCATGGATCGCGATGCCCCTCCACGTTAGGCGCAGATTATATGGCATTGGCGCGCCGCCATATGTGCTGGAATAGTGATCGGCGTCTTTTTCAAGGATCGGAAATGTGCCAGTGGGTGTTTTGTAATCTTGCCAACCCCGCGTGATTACGGCGCGCGCGATTTCAACTCCGCCGCGATAAACGTAAAGCTGTTCAGCGTGCAAATCGACAACGATTTCAGCTCTGGCGCGCGGTGCCCCGCTCTCATCCCAGAAATACTCGCCATAATATAACGGCGCTTCGGTTTCAGCATATGTGTGGACAGTGGGCATAGCGGTCGCAGGCGGGGTCAAAGACAACGCTGCAGCGACCAATATCAGCGAGGCAGCAGTTCGTTTGAACGGATTTGCTTTGCGACAATGCATATTGAATATCCCGGATATTGCGTCGGAACAGCATGGCGAGTGTTACGGATTAGTTCCACTACCGATATATCGCTGCCCCAAACCAAGACAGCATGTAACCAAATATTAACGATAGTTGGCAAGACAAAATTACCGAAATTGGAGGGATGCCGACCTTAGTTGTCCTCAGCGAGACGTCCGTAAAGCTGCGGCCTGCGGTCCCTGAAAAAACCCATGCTGGCGCGGTGAGCGCGGGCTTTATCCAAATCAAACGTGGCGATCATGATGCCAGTTTCATTGTCATCAAGGTCCGTGACAATATCACCCCACTCATTGGCGATAAAGCTGGTTCCATAAAAACGTTGCGGCGTTCCGCCATGGTCGCTCTCTGCGCCAACGCGGTTTGCGGCGATCACGGGCATGCAGTTGCTAACCGCGTGGCCAACCATTGCGCGCCGCCACATATGGCGCGTGTCAAGCGTGTCATCCTGCGGCTCTGCGCCAATTGCAGTGGGGTATAAGAGCATCTCTGCACCCATCAACGCCATCGCGCGCGCGCATTCGGGATACCATTGGTCCCAGCATATTCCGATGCCAATTTTTGCGCCAAATACATCCCAAACCTTGAAACCCGAATTGCCGGGCCGGAAATAATATTTTTCTTCATAGCCCGGGCCATCGGGAATGTGACTTTTGCGATAGGTGCCCAAAATCTCGCCATTGGCATCGATCATCGCCAGAGAATTGTAATAATGCGGCCCATCGCGTTCAAAAAAGCTGGTCGGAATGGCTACACCAAGTTTTTTGGCAAGTTTGCTCATCGCAATCACAGACGGATGCTCTAACGTCGGCCGCGCCAACGCAAAATGCGCCTCGATTTCGGTTTTGCAGAAATACGGCCCAGAGAACAATTCGGGCGGCAGGATGATTTGCGCGCCCGCCGCCGCACATCGCGCCACCAAATCGGTGACAGCATCAATGTTTTCCGCTTCACTCCCGATCAGGGGTAGTTGCAGCGCAGCAATGGCTACGTCACGAGGCATATATTAACTCATTTCCGTTTGAGGGCAAAATCGACCTGCACGCTGACTTCGCTGGTTGTGGTTCCGACGCTGACTGGGGGCGGTGCAACGGTTCGCACAACAGGCGCGGCCGACTCGGCCATAGCATCCATCTCATAGGGCATAGGTTGCCCCGATGCGCCGCCATCACGGATGGTTAATACGCGAGAGATTTCCATGTCAGCGGCAGCAGCATATGCCTCGGCTCGCACTTTTGCGGCCTTATATGCCGCGCCATAAGCCGACAACCGCGCCTTTTCAGGGTCAGAGATTGATAAATTAGGGCCCGACAAGACATTGGCCTTTGCTCCGGTCGTTGCGGCAATCGCTTCGCCCACCTTGTCGACATTGCGAACCCGCACAGTGACTGTATTGGTCGCCTGTACCTTGTTCTTATTCGGCCCCCAATCGATGCGATTGACAGAAATATTGGAACTTTGAACGTCGTCTTTCTTGATGCCAGTGGCCAATAAGGCATCGACTAAGGCCTGCATTGCCTTTGCATTGTCGTTCGATGCGGCCGCTGCGTCGGCCCGGATTGTCTCGATCCCCGCAGTGAATGCCGCTTGATCCGGGCGGTTCTCTGTCCGGCCAATGGCACTCACGCTTAACAAGGTTTCGTCATGGTCGACGCCGCGCGGGTCGGGTCGGCCATGCCCACCGGAGCACGCGGCGAGCGCACATACAGCCGCCGCCAGAAATATGGTCTGGCGCACTATCATGGCCGCTTCCTAAACAGCAATGTCATCCGGTCAGACTCGCCAATTGCAAGGTATTTTTCTCGGTCTACATCCTTTTTGGCGAGGGCAGGGGGCAGCGTCCAAACGCCATCTTCATAATCGGCGGTGTCTTTTGCGTTGGCGTTAATCTCGCTCTTGCTATCGAGCTCAAAGCCATTGGCTTCCATAAACTTAATAACATCGGCTTCGCGGACATAGCCTTTGTCACCGTCGGAATTTGCAAATGTTGCATCTGCTTTGGCGCGGTGTTGTTCGATGCCGATCAAGCCGTCTGGTTTCAGCAATTCACGCATGGCCTTTACTTCGGCGTCCGCGATGTTCCATTGCATCATATTATGCATCATCCGCATAATCAGAATACGGTCATATGTTCCCTTCGCGTTTTCAGGTGCTGCGCTTAATGAAAAGGCGGAAAAATCGCTGGCAGGGCGTCCGGTAACCTTGGCAACATCATCTGGAAATTTGACAATTCCTGCCGCTATTCCTTCTTTTTGTTTATCACTGAAATGGCTTCCCGTGCCAAAATATAGTCCGCTGAATTTGCCTTTTTCATTGATATAGCGCCCCAATATACGCGTATACCACTCGCCGCCTGGCGCATATTCGCCGACGACATGGTCGGGATGAATGCGGAAAAATTCCAATGTTTCGGCGGGGTGGCGGTATTTATCACGCTTCGCATCCTCGGCTCGCGCAGGGTCAGCAAGAATTTTGGCAATCGCCGCCTGATGCTGCTTATGTATCGCGGCATGTTTGGCATCATGTTTGTGTGTTTCTGCGGCAAATGCAGCGTTGGCCGAAAAACTTATCGCGGCAATGGCGACGGCAAAACGAACAGATTTTTTCATGGGGAAGATTCCTTTGATAGGGCTACTGCGATGATATGCAATGTTACTCAACTCTGCAATGATGGTACTTGCTGGCTTGAACAATGAAAGCTGCCGCCGCCGGACAATATGGCATCGGCATACAAGCCGATAATCCGGCGGCCGGGGAATATCGGTTCAAACGCCGCCAAGGCATTGTCATCGTCAGCCGCGCCATAGATTGGCACCACAACCACGCTGTTGCCGATATAGAAGTTCATATAACTGGCGGGCACAAATTCGCCATGTTGTTCAAACCGGCCGACGGAGGGGATTGCGGTTACTTTGCAGCCAAATTCTTCGGCGCGGCGGCGCGCATCGTCATATACTGCCGCATTTGGATCACCCGGCCCCGCTGCGTTCGGGATAACCAAATGGTTCGGTCCCACAAACCGGGCCAGATTATCGACATGTCCATCGGTATGGTCATTGCCCAAGCCGTCGCCCAGCCACAAGGTTTTAGTAATGCCAAGGTCGCGGCGTAAATTGGCCTCTATGGCCTGCTTAGTTAAAGCGGCGTTGCGATTGATGTTCAACAAGCAATCGGTTGTGGTAACGGCTAACCCCGTGCCGTCGACATCAATCGATCCTCCCTCCAACACCCAGTCGCAGTCGGTAACTTCAAATCCCGACCCAGCGGCAAGCTCACGGCCGATCGTTTGGTCCCCGTCAAAACTGAACCGATTGCCCCAGCCATTGAATCCAAAATTGCGCGCCAGCTGGCTTTGGCCATCGGACACAATGATGCAACCTGTATCGCGTAGCCAAATATCGCCGATATGCCGTTGTTCGACGTTGACATCACGGCTAACCATTTCGCTTGCGATCATCGCGGCTTCGCTGTTGCCCGCGATCAGGTGCACGGTTTCCCCGCGTCCGCCGTCGCTGACCGCATCGGCAAAGGCCGCGATCTGCCGCTGCGCCTCCGCAAAGGGTTCCTCCCAATGCCCCCAGAAACTTGGAAAACCGATCCACACGCGATCATGCGGGGACCATTCGGAAGGCATTGCAAAAGTCATGACTTATGCCTTATCTCGCCGCACGGCTATCGTCGCGGACTTTGCGGAATTCGTCGCCATCGTTCCAATTTGGCCATGCGTCCGACATCGCAAGCATGCGGCCAACACGATAATAAAGGCGCAAATCAGCCATTACGCCGGACCAATCCCAACTATCTTCATATTCATCCTTTGGGCTGTGATACCGGTTCTTCTCATAATCCTCCGCCGCGGCCTTGGCAGCCTCTTTTCCGCCGGTGATCAAATCATCCCCGCCCTCAAAATAGACCATTGGCACGCCCAATTTGGCCAAGCTGAAATGGTCAGAACGGTAATAAAAGCCTTTTTCGGGGGTAGGCTCAGATTCTGGCGTACGACCTTCGATTTTTGCAGCGGCATCCAAAAACGCATCCAGTTGTGATTTGCCTTTGCCAATAACGGTCAAGTTTTTCGCAGGACCAGCCATTGAAAATGCGTCCATATTGACCCCGCCGACGGTTTGAGACAGAGGATATATGGGATTTTCAGCATAATATTTCGATCCGAGCAATCCGGATTCTTCCGCAGTTACTGCCAAGAAAACGACACTGCGTTCCGGCGCACCGGCGCTCCTAAACATTTCGGCCAGGGATACCAAGGCGGCCGTGCCTGTGGCATTGTCAACGGCGCCATTACAAATATCATCGCTATCTGGCGCTGGCGTGCAACGGCCCAAATGATCCCAATGCGCGGTGTATAAAACATATTCGTCAGGCCGCTTTGCGCCTTTTAACAGGCCAATGATATTTTTGCTATTCTTACGAACTAGATCATTGTCAAAACCAAAATTGGCCTTCAGACCCAAATCTATGGCCTTAAAGCCCTTGGTTTTTGCCGCAGCGCTCAGCTTTGCCATATCGAGCCCCGATGATTGAAACATCGAATTGGCAACAGATTTTTGTATCCAGCCGTTGGCGAGCGTTTGATCCGCGCCCTTATTTTCCGATTGCGCCAAAAATTGCGTTCCGGTCCAGCTTGAATTGACTACATTCCATCCATATGCCGCAGGCGCAGTGTCATGGATGATGAGTGCAGCTGCCGCGCCCTGCCGTGCGGCCTCTTCAAATTTATATGTCCAGCGGCCGTAATATGTCATTGCCTTTCCGCCAAAATCGCCCTGCAAATCTTCCGCACCAAAATCTGGATCGTTTATCAGGATCAGGACGGTTTTGCCCTTTACATCCACGCCTGCATAATCATCCCAGCCTTTTTCAGGCGCTTTGATGCCATAGCCGACAAACACGATATCGCTGTCTTTGACATCAACGCGCGCCTGTTCGCGGTAGCTGCCAACAACGAAATCAGTGCCATAATTGAAACTCAACCCCGGGCCGTCGACCAAAATTCTTAGAGGCGAGACGTTCTTGGCCGTAATTTCCAGCAAGGGGACATCCTGAAACCAGCTGCCGTCTTTACCGCCGGGGGCGAGGCCCGCGGCCTTGAATTTTTCGACCAGATAAGCGGTTGTTTTTTCTTCGCCTGCCGAACCCGGCGCGCGACCTTCAAACGCATCAGACGAGAGCGTTTTTGTCATTTCCTTCATCGTGGCGTCGGTGGTGTCGGGTACGGAAATATTTGGCAATGCCGCCACATCAGCGGTTTCGACTTTCTTACAACCGCTAATCATAAGGGCAGGTACTAAAGCGAGGGCAAGTAGGCGCATGAAACTCTCCATATGATATTGGTGAAGCTTGTGCCAGAGCAGCATGAACGCCGCAAGGGGGGCAGGCATATTCTATTGGGAATGCGGCGTGGTGACATTTAAATTATTGTGACCGCGCGGCAGGAAACGAAAAAGGGCGACTGTCGCCAGCCGCCCCTTAAATACATATTTCGAACTACAAATTAGCGTGAATAAAATTCGACGACCAAATTTGGTTCCATTTTAACTGGATAAGGTACTTCATCCAGCGTCGGAACGCGGACGAAAGTGATTTTAGCGTTGCCATCGGTGGCAACATAATCGGGAATGTCGCGTTCGGCCAGGCCCTGTGCTTCAATGACCAATGCCATTTCTTTGGCCTTGCTACCCAGCGAGATTTCATCACCCACATCGACCTGACGGCTGGCGATGTTGCACTTCACGCCGTTGACGCGAATGTGGCCGTGGCTGACGATTTGACGTGCAGCAAAAATTGTTGGTGCAAATTTCGCACGGTAAACGATCATGTCCAAACGGCGCTCCAGCAAACCGATAAGGTTCTGGCTGGTATCGCCCTTCATCCGCGATGCTTCAAAATAGGCACGCTTAAATTGTTTTTCGGTTACATCGCCATAATAACCCTTGAGCTTTTGCTTGGCGCGTAATTGAATGCCGAAATCGGAAAGCTTGCCTTTGCGGCGCTGTCCGTGTTGGCCGGGACCATATTCACGTTTGTTGACAGGTGATTTTGGGCGGCCCCAAATATTTTCGCCCATCCGGCGATCCAGTTTATACTTTGATGCTGTACGCTTTGACATGGCCAAAGACTCCTTTGATTTGCGTTTAATCTTATCGATTACTCTTCTTAATCCGAAAACCGGTTCCCACTTTTCGGGAAGAGTAAAAGCCCCGGAACCGCACCGCCAAACATTAAGTTCAACGCGGCCACCGCTTCACCGAGGGTGCGGGGCCAATTGCGAAGGCGCGCCTATGCATTCAAGTTGCGCATAAGTCAACCGCTGGGCTGCAATATCGGCTCGACAGGCAATGCTTGCGCTTCTAAACGCGCCATTATGACATCAATCGACATCGAACATGCTGAAAATTGCCAGACTATGGAACAGGTGCGGCGCGGCGTGGATATCACCGACGCGGCTTTGATCGCGCTGTTGGCGCGCCGTTTCGCATATATGGATGCCGCCGCCCGGATTAAAACGGATCGCAGCAGAGTGCGTGATGAAGCCAGAAAACAAACTGTGATCGCCAATGCAACCGGCGCAGCGGTGGACGCGGGCATTCCTACTGATATTATTGCCAATATGTGGGAGGCACTGGTTGAAGGCTCGATCGCATATGAAATGGATGCGTGGGACCGTTTGCACGGTTAATCTTCAAACACGCGACCCGATCTTTTGCCTTTTTTAAGGACACTTAAAACGCCGCGCATCGTGCGCACTTCGCCGGCGTTCCACGCGGGCTTGGTCAATACATTGCGTAACGTCATCTGCGTCACCGCTGTGCGCTCTGCTGGAAAAAAATAGCCGCGCTCCTCCAGCATTTCAAACATCTGCCCGATCAGGCCGTCCAAATCGCCTTGCGGGGCGGCTGGTTCTATCTCTGTGGCAGGCGGGCTTATTAAATTTTGGGTTTTCGACCATTCATAGGCGCACAGCACGACCGCCTGTGCCAAATTTAACGATCCAAATTCTGGATTGATCGGCACAGTTATGATTTTGCGCGCCAACGCAACTTCTTCAGTATCCAATCCAGAACGTTCAGTGCCAAATAATATCGCGTTGCGGCCTGGCGCGCACAAAAATTCTTGCGCAGCTTGTTCTGGCGATACGACGGGTTTGGTTACGCCGCGTTTTCGCACTGTTGTGGCATAGATATTGGGAATATCGGCAACCGCATCTGCCAACGTGTCAAAAACTTGCGCTTGCTCAATAACAATATCCGCGCCAGCCGATGTCGGCCCAGCCATCGGATTGGGCCAGCCGTCACGCGGATTTACCAGTCGCATTTCGGTGAGGCCAAAATTGAGCATGGCGCGCGCAGCTTTACCGATATTTTCGCCAAGTTGCGGGCGGACAAGAACGACGATCGGCGCGCCAGGATGCGCGCTCACTTGCCCGCAGCTTCCACAACCGAACCTGCGAACTCTTCAAAATCCTTGGCTTCGGTAAAATCCTTATAGACGCTGGCGAAACGGATATATGCGACGCTGTCGAGTGCTTTTAGCCCGTCCATCACCATTTCACCGATTTTGCCAGAGCGAATTTCTGGTTCACCTGCGGTTTCCACTTGCCGCTGAATGCCCGATACCAACTGGTCGATGCGTTCCTGTTCGACCCCACGTTTGCGGCAGGCAAGGCTGATGGATCGTTCCAGTTTCATTCTATCAAACGGCTCGCGGCGCTCTTCGCTTTTCAGTACAATGATCTCGCGCAATTGAATGCGTTCAAATGTCGTAAAACGCGCACCGCACCCTTCGCATTGGCGGCGGCGGCGCGTGGCTGCTCCGTCCTCGGTAGGGCGGCTGTCCTTTACCTGACTGTCTTCATGGGCACAAAATGGACAGCGCACTAATTTTTGACCATCGAATTATTTCTGTTCATTTTTCTTATTTAGCTGCCGATAGGCAATAATGCCTGCGCCAATTGCTGCGCCAGTGACGATGCCGATAGGGGCGATTAACGCTGCTGCCGCGCCGATTGCCGCGCCGCCTGCCATTTTTTTACCGGTATCGACATTCGCAAGGTCTTTTCCAGTCCAAAACGCATCTTTGGCCGCGCCCAGCAACTCATCGGCAGCTTTACCAACATAATGCTTGGCCTGTTCAGGGAAGCTTTCTGCGGACAGCTGCTCGGGTGTTTTTGCGCCGCATTGCGGGCAAAACCGGGTCCCATCGTCAAATTCTTGGCTGCACATATTACAAACATGGGGCATGGTTTGTCCTCCTATATTGATAAGATGTGCCATGACCGACCTGATTTCAAGATGGCGATTTCAAGATGGGTAAATCGGGAAGCGTTCGCAAAGCGCACGGACGCGGCGTTTAACGTCGGCCTCCACATTTGCATCGCCATGTTCCCCTTTGTCACGCAACCCATCCAGAACGTCGGCAATCATATGGCCAATCTCCTGAAACTCCGCGATACCAAAGCCGCGCGTTGTGCCTGCGGGCGATCCCACACGGATCCCACTGGTTTTGACAGGCGGCAATGGATCAAATGGAATACCGTTTTTGTTACAGGTTATGGCGGCGCGTTCCAACGCTTCATCCGCGTCGCGTCCCGTTATGCCAAGCGGTGTCAAATCAACTAACGCCAGATGGGTATCGGTTCCGCCCGACACCAGATTAGCGCCGCGTGATTGCAGTGTCGCGGCCAGCGTTTTGGCGTTTGCGATCACTGCTTTTGTGTAAAGTTTGAAATCGGGTTGCAATGCCTCACCATAGGCCACCGCCTTTGCAGCAATAACGTGCATCAACGGGCCACCTTGCAAGCCGGGAAATACCGCCGAATTGATTTTTTTGGCAATTGCCTCGTCATTGGTCAGGATCATGCCACCACGCGGACCGCGCAGCGTCTTATGTGTTGTCGTCGTAACGATATGGGCGTGTGGGAAGGGGGAGGGATGCTCACCGCCAGCCACCAAGCCAGAGAAATGCGCCATATCGACCATGAACGTCGCACCAACTTCGTCTGCGATCGCGCGGAACTTCGCAAAATCAATGATCCGAGGATAAGCGGAGCCGCCGGCGATAATCAATACAGGACGATGCTCTTTGGCCAATGCCGCAACTTGGTCATAGTCGATTAGATGATCGTCAGGACGCACGCCATATTGTATGGCATTATACCATTTGCCCGACATCGCGGCCTTTGCACCGTGCGTTAAATGGCCGCCAGCATCCAGGCTCATCCCCAAAATGGTGTCGCCCGGTTTCGTCATTGCCAACATAACAGCGCCATTCGCCTGCGCGCCGCTGTGCGGCTGCACATTCGCAAAACCGCAATTAAACAGCGTCTTCGCCCGTTCGATTGCCAGTGTCTCTACGATGTCGGATGGGCCGCATCCTTGATAATAGCGTTTGCCGGGATAGCCCTCGGCATATTTGTTGGTGAAAACCGAACCCTGCGCCTCCAACACCGCACGCGACACGATGTTTTCCGATGCGATCAATTCAATCTGAAATTGCTCCCGCTCAATTTCTTGCGAAAGACCAGCGAAAACCTCGGCATCGCTATCAGCCAGCGAGCGGGTAAAAAAACCATCGGGTTGCACATCGTGCAAGGAAACAGAATTGCTGCTCATTGGGAAACCTTTGCCATTGGAGGATTAGAGAGTTTTTCGACGCGGAGCGCGTGGCGATCGCCGCCAAATGAGGTGTTCAGAAATGCATCGACGCACGATTTGGCCATTTCAATACCGATTAATCGTGCGCCGAGTGCAATAACGTTAGCGTCGTTATGCTCACGGGCCAAGCTGGCGGACAAAGGTTCTGATACCAAAGCCGCGCGGCAAGCCGGATTGCGGTTCACGGCGATCGACATTCCAATACCCGATCCGCAGATTACAATTCCGCGTTCGGCGTCACCATTGGCCACTGCTTGCGCCATTTTATATCCGAAATCAGGATAGTCGACGGACGCGTTGTCATAAGGGCCAAGGTCAAATACTTCATGGCCTGCGGAGTTTACATAGTCCGCCAGTTCCGCCTTCATTTCAAGCGCGGCATGGTCAGAGGCTATCGCGATTTTCAACGAAATACATCCCTTTGTTTGTCTTAGACTCGATTGGCCTTTGTTTGTCTTAGACTCGATTGAAGGTCCGTTTAGGGGAGTGTGACATAAAAGGCTATTGCGAAATTGTTCGATTGCGCAGCCAATCCATGCACCCTAAAAGTACAGCATGACTAATTTTTTACTATCCATGGCCAGTTTAGTCGCGGGCGCATTGATCTTCGGAGCTTGGCGTTTGTGGCGCACTAAAGCTACGCGAGGCAAGGCTGTTTTAATGCTGATTACTGCGCTTGTAATTCTAGCAAATATCGCAATTATTACCGTTCCCGACAAGAACGGTAATTCACTCGTCAAATAAAGTTTATTTAATCGGGCAGTCAGGGTCGAGGCGCATATTCAGATAATTATCCACAGAACCCATCAGCATATCCATCTCGTTTTCAAAGAAATGGTTGGCGCGGGGGATTTCGTCATGGTGGATTGTTATGTGCCGCTGCGTCCGTAGTTTATCGACCAGTTTCTGCGAAGCGTTGGGATTGACGATTTCGTCGGCTGCACCCTGAATAATGATGCCTGATGCCGGGCAGGGGGCCAGAAAGCTGAAATCATACATGTTTGCTGGCGGCGCGATTGAGATGAAACCACGTACTTCGGGGCGACGCATCAGCAATTGCATACCGATCCACGCGCCAAAGCTGAACCCGGCAACCCAAGTAGTCGATGCCTCTGGATGAAAGCTTTGTACCCAATCGAGTGCGGCGGCGGCATCGGACAATTCGCCAATGCCATTGTCAAACTCGCCCTCGGACCGGCCCACGCTGCGAAAGTTAAACCGTAATACGCAAAACCCGCGCGCAACGAATGTTTTGTACAATGCCTGCGTTATCCGGTCATTCATTGTACCGCCGGCTTGTGGATGCGGATGCAAGATCATGGCTACCGGTGCACGTGGACGGGGAGGAGGAGAAAAGCGGGCTTCTAGGCGTCCTTCTGGACCAGGAATGGCAATTGCGGGCATAGGGAGTGTGGACAATCTATCTAAATGGGACGCTGACCAGCATATCGCTTTGCAGCTTGTTGCCGAACCCTATAGAAGTTAGTGCGATTTTTCGCAACTGTCATGGAAGACCCGCCTGTAATTATGCCCGCCGCGCTGCGCCTATATCTCGATCATGCTGCTTCTACGCCAATAATACCGGCTGCGCGCGCCGCAATGATGGACGGCATGGAACGCTGGGCCAACCCGTCGTCACCGCATAGCGAGGGCAGGGCAGCGCGTGCCGCGCTGGAAAATGCGCGGGCACGGATTAAAATGGCGCTAGCATGGGATGGTGAGGTCATATTGACCAGCGGAGCCAGCGAGGCGCTCAGTTTGGCGCTTGGACGCGGGCTATGTGATGGCCAAGTCATCAGCGCTGTGGAGCATGATGCGGTAACACGGGCCTCCACTTGCACCGATTATTTGCCCGTCGGCGCAGATGGACTGGTGGATTTGGAAAAGTTACCCTCGTTGATATTGGCGCTGGATGCCGTTTGCCCGCTAATCGCGGTGCAGCATGTGAATAACGAAACCGGCGTCATTCAGCCGGTTGCGCAAATCGCGGAAATTGTGCGCGTTCATAATGGCTTGCTGCTTGTCGATGCATCGCAGAGCGCGGGCAAAATGTCGCTGCCAGCTGCTGATTTTATCGCTGTGTCAGCGCATAAGTTGGGCGGACCGCCGGGCATTGGCGCGTTGCTGACGCGCAAATTTGCAACATTGGTACCTGGCGGCGGACAAGAGCAGGGCTATCGCGGCGGCACGGAAAATATGCCCGCTATATTGGGGTTTGCAGCGGCGCTGGAGCAGGACTTTGCTTGGATGGAGCGTGCGCAAGGTCTGCGCGCTATGTTAGATTTGGCGATTACCGAAGCGGGCGGCGCGGTCGTCGCCGCAAATACGCCGCGCATAGCGACCATTGCCAGCTATCACATGCCCGGCGTGTCCTCCTCTAGTCAGCTAATTGGTTTCGATATGGAGGGGATTGCAGTTTCGGCGGGTAGTGCTTGTTCATCGGGTACATTAAAAACCAGCCATGTGCTGGGCGCAATGGGATGGGGCGTCCGCGCGGCGAGCGAAGTAGTGCGCGTCAGCTTGGGCCCCGATACCAGCGCCGATGACGCCCAACGGTTCATCGGCGTTTGGAAGGCAATCGCCCGGCGGGCAAAAGCCGTATGATCTATCTCGATTATCAATCCACCACGTCGCTCGCGCCCGAAGCGTTTGCGGCGATGGAGCCATGGTTGCGCGATAGTTTTGCCAATCCGCACAGCACACATAAAGCAGGACGTGCCGCAGCTGCAGCGGTCGAGGTCGCGCGGGAGCAGGTGGCGGCGCTGTTGCCAGCTGGCGGGCGGGTGATCTTTACCAGCGGCGCGACTGAAGCGATCAATTTGGGCGTAAAGGGCTGCGGATTGCCCGTGGCCGCGCTGGCCACGGAACATGCCGCCGTTTTGGACTGTGTGGGCTATCTGGGCGGCGCACAATTGGAAGTTAGCGAACAAGGCCTGTCGGTTGGCGCGCTTGAATATGCAGGTCTCTTTGCGGCAATGTTGGTCAATAACGAGATTGGCGTGGTTCAGCCGATTGCCGAAATCGCGGGCGCGGTTCACCGAGCAGGCGGCCTGCTATTATGCGACGCCGTGCAAGGCTATGGCCGCATACCCATTCCCGCCGGACCTGACCTCATCGCCATATCCGCCCACAAAATTCACGGTCCCAAAGGCATCGGCGCATTGTGGGTGCGCAACGGGTTAACGCTAGAGCCTCTCATCCATGGCGGTGGACAGGAGCAAGGCTTACGCTCTGGCACATTATCGCCTGCTTTATGTGCGGGGTTTGGCGCTGCTGCTGCCTTAGCTGCTGCGCAAATGGATCAGGACCACGCTCATGTTGGAATCCTTTGGCAACATGCCGTGGCGCGGTTTTCTGATTGGACCATAAACGGATCAACGACGCATCGCTATAGAGGCAATCTAAACATTCGCCGCGACGGCGTGGATGCTGCGCGGCTGATTTCCGAATGCCGCGAAATTATGTTCTCCGCAGGCAGCGC
>JANORM010000029.1:0-2979 GCA_031415335.1 Sphingomonadales bacterium
AGCGTTTCGGTTTTCATAAACGGCAAAAACGGCGCGCTGGTCCAGCCCATCATCGCCATCAGCTGATAGAAATAGCCGGTCTTTGACGGCGGCGTGATGCGGCCGATATGTTCGGATTTATTACCAACCATGCCGCCATAGAGCGTCTTGAAATGCTTCGCCATGAAATCGGGGTCAATATAGCGGCGCGGGTCAGCCATTTTAATCAGCGCCTTGGGATTGCCCGGCACCATCAACATGCCAGCGCTGGTCGCAATCAGGATCAATTTGTTCGTGCGCGGACCGTTCTGCAGCGCAAATTGCTGCGCCATCGCCCCGCCCCAGCTAACGCCCATGACATCCACCAACGGCATTTCGAAACGGTCGAGCAACAACGCCGATATCCGCGCCATAAGCAGCGCGTTGTAAGGCACCACCGGATCAGGCGAGCCGCCGATCCCCGGCATGTCAAAGGTGATAAAGTCGCGGTCATCGAGCAATTCCGCCATCGGCGCCATCGCCTCAATATTCGCGCCGATGCCGTTGAAGAACAGGATCGGTAAATTGCCTATCGGCGCGGACGCCCGCCAAACCGCCACCCGCAAGATGCGGCCATCGACGGTTTCCATGGAATAAACTGGCTCGCGGCCCTTGGTCATATATGTATTCCTGCGTTGTTTACGGGTCGCTGGAGATAGTTTAACCGAACGGTTAGATGGTGCAAGCCACATTATTGCGGCCCGCTATTCCGGGAGTCGCGCTTGCTCGTCAGGGGCATCCTCATAGTTAAACTCGACTTTGCTTTGAGCTACAATTTCATTCATCACTTCTTCTAGCTGCCCACTATCCACTATCATTTTGAAAGCCGAAGTGAGATCGGCCACATTGATGATTTCCTCGACAGAACTCATATACGACGCAACGATTGCCTCTATCTTGTATTTTGCCGAAGCCTGACGGCGGATTTCGTCCAAAATTTGTACCGCAGCAAGGTCAGACTTCACCACAAAGGTGATCGGAAATCTCTGAACCTTATCGATATCCAGAAAATATTTGTGAACGTCCAAGGTTTCAGTAACCTGGAAAAACCGACCAAGTGGCTTCATCACAAAGTCGATACCACCATCATTCGCATTTGTTCGACCGGTCTTGTAAAGAACAAGTCGCTCCTCGCTCACACTATCGCGATTTTCGCCCAGCCAGACGGTTATTGACCCATACTTCGCCTTTAGCACTGCGAAACTTACGATCTCGAAAACCCGTGCATCCACATTTGGCGCAAGCTGTTGAATTACAAATTCTACTGCTTGCTGCGGCTCTTTCTTGCCGAGCTCGCCTATTTGCCTGCATGTTTCCAGAAAACCTTCAAACGCTTCGCGCTTGGCCGCAACGTAAGAGTCGATAATTTCGATTATAGCGGTCGCGAGGTTGTAACTCTTGGACTTACCGTCAACGCCGCGAACATTTGCGATCAACAAGTCCTCTTGAACCCAGTATCGCTGTGTCGCGACGTCGCGGACAATCACTGGCTTACCGGCTAACGGGTAGAATTTTCTGAACTCGTCATTGAGTCGACCATTAAGTGCGTGGTTTTGCAGTTTTGAACCGAACGGCAGCTCGCGTTGCCGGCGTAGCAAGTCGGAAAATCTTACCCCTACGTATTTCGCGTAGGGCATGCCCGCAGTGCCGCCGAAAAAGCCCTTTCGGATATAATCTTCGACAAGCACATAAAGTGCATAATGGTTTGCAAAAGCTCCCCGCGCCTTCGACCCTCGCCCTGCCGAACGGGTTTTGGCATTTATATACCCAAGGAGAGCGCTCGAACCCAGCAGGTCCTCACCGTCATCGCCGAAATGGCGACATAAAATGTCGATGATGACCGGCGTAAACCCGTGAGCAGCGATATCAGTTGCCAAGATCAAACATGTCCTCAGCGCTTTGCATTTCCGATGGACAAGCGCTCACCGCGTTTCTGCGGACAAAAGTCTTTTCGGGGGCTTTGAGCAGCTCGCCCTCATAGGTCTCAGCAATACCGAGGCGTCGCAAGCCAATTTTGACATACGGTTCTTCTGCCTCGATGCCGATGCAGCGTCGCTCCAAACGCGCAGCCACGGCGCAAGTGGTGAAAGTTCCGGCGAACGGGTCCAAAACGACATCGCCAGGCTTCGAGCTCGCCCTGATAATACGATCCAGTAGAGCTTCGGGCTTCTGCGTTGGATGCTCTTCATATTCCGGCATGCGATAGCGCACACGAGGGATGTACCAGGCATTTCCCGGCACCTTGGTGTTTTTGTACGGTGTCGGAACTGCCTTGCGATAGTCCATGAGATTTCGGACTGCACCTGTGCGCGCCTCAACTTCAATATCCGATCCGTTAAAAGTGTAACGCTTGGGATCTTTCACAACGAACAAAATCGGTTCATACATCGAGCCATAGTGCCGCTTTGCCTGAACGCCGGAGCTATCATAGTGCCATATTATCCGCGACATGATCGTCGCGTGGCTGCGCATCCAAAGATCAATGTAAGGCATGGCTTGCGTGCTGGTCATCACATACAGGCTGCCAGTCGGAGCCAACTTACGCAGGCAAAGTTCCAACCATTGAGCGCACCATTTTACATACGCATCTTCTGACGGCCAACTGTCCTGAAATCCGCCAAATGTTTTCCCGATATTATATGGCGGATCGGCAAATATCAGGTCGATGGATTCATCTTCTACATGAGGCAAGACCTGTAAGCAGTCCCCGTGATGAACCAACGAAGTGTGACGGCTGTATGTTTTGAACACTCGTTTTTCCTGATTGTGGCCTTAATTGGCCTCATCGAACTGGTCACTAAAGCGTTTCAATTGCTCAACCAATCACAATTCGCATCCCCTCACTCCAAAACGTACAACCCAGGCGCAGCCTCCCTCGCGGGGTTGGCCTTGCTCCCCAACTCCGCCGGTGCCGCGACTTCCTTGCCCGAGCGCGCGTGGAGCCATTCCATCCAGTAGGGC
>JANORM010000030.1:0-4100 GCA_031415335.1 Sphingomonadales bacterium
CCCGAACATGCGGATGAAGATGATCTGGAGGACATGGATATAGTGTCGGTATTTGGCGATTCTGATTACGAACGCAACCTAACGTCCGCCGAGACCGACGCGCATCTGGCCGCGCTGGCCGAACTGCGCCAGCCTTGGCACGCCGCCGCCGCCGCCGTCCGCGATGCATGGTTCACCCCCAACGCGCAGGCGGCGTGAGGCGTGTGTGGCGGGTTACTTGCCGATAAATGCCGCGATGGCATCGACCAATTCGGGCATTATGGGCAAGGACGGGTTGCTATATGTTGCCAAATTCGCGGCCTGATCGGCGGTATCCACACGCTTTAACGTGTGGGTCATGGCATCAATGGTTATCCGTTTGGCCTTTGGTTGCGCAGCCGCCAATGCATTCGCGTCCTCCACCTTTACCTGAATGTCCCGTCCGCCATCGACGATCAGCAGGGGTTGTTTTACCAGCTTTGCCAATGCTGCGGGGTCATATCGGAACAGGTCAATAAGGTACCCCTGTACTTTGGGCGCGAACAGCCCCTGCAATCCCGGATGCATGGCCGACACGTCAAGCCTTTGACCCGCGCGCAATGTTGCAAGGCCGCGGTCGGCGTCGGCAAATATGACGGCATTTAGGGGATTGGCATGAATTTGTTCGTAAAGGACATCAGCCAGATTACGCCCGGGAGATGCGATCAGAATCACGCCGCAAATACGGCTTTGCTCTTGTGCAGCGGCCAGCGCAATCAATCCGCCTTCACTATGTCCGGCAATCCAAACGCAATCGCGCCCGCTTTTGGAGATTGCGGACTTGGTCCACGCCGCCACGTCAGCGGCATAGTCCGCAACCGTCACGGCATCGGCGTTAGGAATTGCTTTTGCGCTGCCAAACATGCCGCGCTTATCAATTCGCAATGTGGAAATGCCCTTCACTGCCAACGCTTCGGCCAGCAGTTTGTAACTGGCGCTGCTGACGCCCAACGGATTGTTGCCGTCGCGGTCGGTTGGCCCCGACCCGGGCAGGATCAGCATGACGGGCGCCGTGCGGCCCGCATCCACATAACTGCCAGCGAGCGGTCCTTGCGGACCCGGAACGAAGACCTCGTTTGTTTGTGTGGCGGCAGTGCCGGCGGCGACATCCATTTGCGCGAGGGGCGTTTGCGTGACATCCGTTTGCGTGAGGGGCGTTTGCGCGAGGGCCAAAACCGATGCCAAGCTGGTAACAATCAACGCCTGCGCGATAATGGCTTGCAGTTTCGTAAACTTCATATTCGCTCTCCTTTGGATGATGGTCTGCCTCGTTTTGGTAACGCGCTGACGCCAACTTTTACGCCGCGACGCGCCATCGCTTCGCGCAGCAATATCTCTACCTGGGCATTGGCGCTTCTTAAATCGGCGGCCGCCATTCGTTCAATGGCTGCGAACAACGCAGGATCAAGGCGCAATGGAAACGCCTTTTTCCCAGCGGGCGACTTAGCAAGAGGCGCGGCCAATTTCTCGCACCTATCCGTACAGCGTGCCAGCATTAACGACAGGCTGGGTATCACGTTCGCCGCACAATACGACCATCAGGTTGGATACCATCGCCGCCTTGCGTTCGTCATCCAGATCGACCACGCCTTTTTCAGCCAGCAGGCCCAACGCCATTTCAACCATGCCGACCGCGCCCTCCACCAATGTCTGACGCGCCGCGACGACGGCTTGTGCTTGTTGCCGCCGCAACATGGCTCCGGCGATTTCGGGGGCATAGGCCAAATGGGTGAAGCCGCATTCATCGACGCTGATCCCCGCCACTTTCAATCGTTCAGTCAGGGCAATGCGCAATTCGCCGCCCACTTCGTCATGGTTGCCGCGCAATGTTACCTCTTTATGCTCAATGTCGTCATAGGGGTAGCGCGAGCCAATGGCGCGCACGGCGGCCTCAATCTGTGCCATCACAAATGCCTTGTAATCGTCGACATCGAACAATGCCTGCGCGGTATCGGTGACCCGCCACACGACCTGCGCCGCGATTTCAATCGGGTTGCCGCGCAGATCGTTGACCTTGATTTTATCGGAGATCAAATTGTTCGAACGCAGCGAAATCTTGGCTTTGCCAAACCAAGGCCAGATCCAGCGCAAGCCCTCGTTCCGGTCGGTGCCCTTATACGAACCGAACAAAGTCAGCGCCACGCCCTGATTGGGTTGGATCATGTAAAAACCGCACGACAAGACCAAGAACAAGGTGAAGGAAATAAGCATCGCAATAACATCAAACGCTGCGGGTTCGCCTGCGCCCCCACCCATGATAATGATATTGGCCAGCGACCATCCACCAAAACCCAAAAACGCGACGATCAGCGCCAGCGCCAAATAGCCGCTAAATGCCCCTGCCTTGCGTTCATTACTGGCGTTCAATGCGCCCGGATTGTTCGAATCGGCCATGATGTTCTCCTATTAATTATGATATCATATTTATATCGTAATATAGCGGAGTCAAGTGCGATCAAATTTGGCCTACTCCAGCGTTGGCCTAATCCAGCGTTGAATCGCACAGCAATCGCCGCGCCTCCAGCAACAGCGCCCGCATTTCATGCGCCGCAAGATCCGCATCGCCTGCGGCAATGGCATCGGCAATTTTGGCATGGTCCGCCGCGCTGGCCACAGTCACGGATTTCTGCCGGTTGGTCACGCCGATGGAAATGCGCAATGCCACCGCGATGGTGTGCCGCATGTTGATGAAAAACCGGTTGCCGGTGGCGCGCAATATCGCGACGTGGAATTCAACATCGGCGTCCAGCGAATGGTCGAGGCCGTTTTCGGCAGCGCGCATCCGTTCCAGCGCGCTGAATATCTTGTCAATATCCGCAGAGTTTGAACGTGACGCCGCCAGCGCCGCCGCCGTCGGCTCAATCCCCAGGCGGAAGTCATTAAACTCCCGGATCAGCGGCAACCGCGTTCCTTTGGCATGCAAGAACCATTCGAGCACGTCGGGATCGCTCAAATTCCAATGCGGCTGTGGCAACACAATCGTGCCTACGCTGGCACGCGAAGTAACCAAACCTTTGGATCTCAGCGACTTGATCGCTTCGCGCAAAACCGTGCGGCTGGCAGCAAACTCTGCGCACAAATCCGCGATTTGGAAAACATCGTTCGGGGCGTGGTCGCCATTGACAATGCGGTTGCCAATCGTCGCCTCCACCTTGTCAACTAAGCTAACCTTGCGCTCCCTAGCCAATTTTGCGTGCTCTTTTCAAAAAATGCTAAGTGAAGCAACGACCCCTGCATTGGCGACACCATTTTTACAACAAAAAGCGCATTGGCCATACGATCGCAGAATGAGCCGCCATGAAGCAGCGTTAACTGCGGTTGCCGTTCGATTTTATCAGATAATGCATGTGCGCAATGGCGATCGGTTTTTCAGGTCCGCTGCCCTGCCACGCGTGGGCATCGACATTGGCCATCGTTCGGCCCAGGCGCGTCACAATTCCGACCGCAAAAGTGTCTTCGGGCAATCCGGCGCGCATAAAATCGATGGTGACATTCACCTGTTTAATCGGCGCGTCATTGCCGCGTTCACTCAGCGCCTTGTGAATGGCCGCCACCGCTGCCATTTCCAGCAATCCCGAAATCGCGCCGCCATGCAAATATCCGGGCCGTCCCTGCACCTTGTTGGCATATGGCATCAGGATAATCGGCGCGATCCCGCTGTTGTCATGCACCCGCATATCGAGCGCGCGGGCATAAGGCGGCAAAGTGCCAGCGTGCGTCATACCCGGTCTCCGATCCGGATGAATGTGCCGCTGGCATGGGCCAGTGGATCATTAATATCGCCATTATGGGCGATGCCGCGCACAAACCCGATGCTGCGCGAGATATGGTAACAAATACCGCGCCCGTAAACGCGCGCACCCGCAGGCGAAGGGCGCAAATAATCCAGCCGCAAATCCATTGTCACCTGCGGACGGAATTCGCCGATTTTTGTCCAGATTGCCATGCTTGTCGCATTGTCCATCAGGCTGATAACGACTGCTGAGGCAATGACGCCAGTATCGGGATCGCCAACCAGCTCCTCGCGCCAATCAATCGCAATTTCGACCCAGTCTGCGCCGTGATCGACATAATCCATGCCC
>JANORM010000031.1:0-7727 GCA_031415335.1 Sphingomonadales bacterium
CCCGAACATGCGGATGAAGATGATCTGGAGGACATGGATATAGTGTCGGTATTTGGCGATTCTGATTACGAACGCAACCTAACGTCCGCCGAGACCGACGCGCATCTGGCCGCGCTGGCCGAACTGCGCCAGCCTTGGCACACCGCCGCCGCCGCCGTCCGCGATGCATGGTTCACCCCCAACGCGCAGGCGGCGTGAGGGGCGTGAACATGCTGACAACCGCCATATATTGATAATCAATAAATATATTGACGATAAGCAACAATGTACATATTGATAAACAATAAGTTTCGAATCGCATCACCAACCATATTGTCACATAGGAGATTGCTCATGCTGCCAAAAATAAAATTGCTCTTTCGTGTCTGCAACTGGCTCAACTGGGCTGGGTGTATCATTTATGTGCTTGGCATTGTGATCTTGACGGCTTCGCCCGATCGTTTTTTGGCGGCGATGGGCAAGATGTTTGAACCCGGCGGGGCGGACGTGACCTTGCAAACGTTGCAGGGTATTGCCGTGCTAATCATCCCCACAACTTACGCCGCGCACAGGATTTTTACAGCGATTGGGCAAATCATTGACCGAGCGATTGCGGGTGATCCGTTTGCGGTGAATAACGCCGCACTTCTGCGTATCATCGGCTGGGCACTGTTGGCGATTCAGGTTCTTGATTTGGCGGCCGGCTATTTGGTGGTGCGGTTTAGCGAAGCAACGGGTGAGTATTGGGGGTGGAGCGCTGCAGTCACGGGATGGCTTGCGGCATTGTTGATGTTCGTGCTCGCCCGCATATTCGAACATGGCGCTGCGTTGCGCGATGATTTGGAAGGAACGGTTTGATGGCGGTCATCGTAAAACTCGACGACATGCTGCACGCCCGCCGCATGACATTGACCGAACTATCGGAAAAGGTGGACATCACGCTCGCGAACCTGTCTATATTGAAAACGGGTAAGGCAAAAGCAATCCGGTTCAGTACGTTGGAATCGATTTGCGTAGCGTTAACATGCCAGCCGGGCGATTTGCTGGCTTATACGGAGGAGACAGAACATGCGTAAATATCGGCACATTTTGCTTCTGCTTTGCGGTGCGGCAATTCTGGCGGGCTGCGGCGTTCGGCACGAGAAGCCTGCGGGTTCACGCGAGCCGATCATGCCCTATCCGGCATGATAGCTTCTAATCGCTAAAATCTTCACATGTAAGCTTATGTAAACGATCTAACCATCGTTGGACTCTTGAAATAATTTGCTTAATCTTCGCGCTGCCGGACGAGTCGAATGGCTTTTGCGGGATGGGTCAACTTCAATGGAGTGGGGAGAGCAAATATGCCTTCGATAGTAAAGATACTGCTGGGCGCACTTGCCACAGCAATTTTAACCTGGTTTTTATATGGCCCAATGGGGCTGGGCGCGAAATGCAATGTTTCAGGTGCAAGCGCACTGCCAAGTACGGATATCGCCGCAGCAGTCCCAGCCGAGGCGCCAGCATCAGTGGAAGCGGTGGCAAGTTGCCAAACCAATGTGAACACGGTCGTTTCGTCCAAGAAAATCAATTTTGGCAGCGGCAATGCTGTCATTACCGAATTTTCCAAGCCTACCGTTGATGCGGTTGCCGCTGCAGTCAAAGATTGCGCGGGAACACAGATGGAAGTTGGCGGACATACCGACCAAATGGGCGACGATGCCTCAAACCAAAAACTGTCTGAAAATCGCGCAAATGCGGTTGTCGCGGCGCTGGTTGAGCGCGGTGTTCCAAAAGAGCGGATGACAGCAAAAGGATATGGCGAAACCAAATTGCTCGACACCGCAACGTCGCGTGATGCGCTGGCGAAAAACCGCCGGATCGAATTTTCCGTAACGGGAACTGCTGCTGCGGTGCCTGCCGACGCTGCGGCTGCGCAATAAGAGAGGATAATTTTATGACAAGTTTATTTGGCGCGATTGTAATCGCTTTAATCGCCTATCTCGTAGGACTTGGGATCGGGTATTTCTTTTTCGGCAATGAAGCCAACAGCTAAGGGAGGACTGGCTGATGTGGCCTTTATGTGATTTTTCAATCGGCAGCGCGCTATGGCTTCTTGGCCCGCTGATTCTAGGTTTGCTCACCGCTTGGTGGGTTTGGGGCGGACGCCGTGATGCGGTGGATGCCTATGTTGAGCCAGAGCCGCTCCGCGCTCCGCCCGTGGCTGCAACGCCAGTCGCAGAACCTGTTGCGGCATATGTAGAGCCGAAACCTGCCGCTCCTGTCGCGTTTTCGGCGCCTCCGCTTGCTGCAGCGGCCCCCATCGCCGCAGCTGTGATTGGCTTAACCGCCATCGGCATCCCGGCGGCCATTGGCGCGGCAGATGACCTTGAGCTCATCAAAGGCATCGGACCAAAACTAAACGGCGTTCTGAACGGTTTGGGCGTCCATCGTTTTGATCAGATTGCCAATTGGACAGCGGGTGACGTTGACAAGGTCGACGATCATCTGGACGCGTTCAAGGGCCGTATTGGTCAAGAAGAATGGATCCCACAGGCCAAGCTGCTGGCCGCTGGCAACCATAGCGAATGGCAACGCATTTATGGCGCAGCAGGAGGCGCTGTGGCCGCAGTAGCAGCAGGGGCAGTCGCGATGACCGCTATCGGTATTCCTGCGGCTGTTGGGGCAGCGGATGACCTGCTGCAGATTAAGGGCGTCGGTCCCAAGCTGAACGAATTGCTGATTGGGCTTGGTGTCCGGCGGTTTGACCAGATTGCGGCATGGGGTTCGTCCGAAACGGCAAAGGTCGATGAACATCTCGGTGCATTCAAAGGCCGCATCGGCCGCGACCTATGGATCGAACAAGCGGGCTTGCTGGCACGCGGAGCTATCGCCGAATTTGAAGCTAAATTTGGCAAATTGGACAGCGAAAACCAATAGGTTTTTGCCGGCTAGATAGCGAAAACCAATAGGTTTTTGCTGGATATGTTGCCGGAGGGCGGCCTTGCGGGGTCGCCCTTTTCTTTGGCCTTTTTTGGCTAAGTTGGCAGCTGGCTTGGCTATTTTGACGCCTATTCTGACGCCTATTCTGACAAGGACTGGAGCCTTAGGAATTGCGAAATATGCAAAAAATAAGGGCCGGAGATTTCTCTCCAGCCCATATTTGGTTACCGGCAATACTGCGGCAATTAAACGCCAGCAACATCCGCCAGATTGATTTTCAAGCCCGGTCCCATCGACGAGCTTAATGCGACCTTGCGCACATATTTGCCCTTTGATCCCGATGGTTTGGATTTGATCACCGCATCGACCAGCGCGTCAAAATTCTTGCGCAGGTCGGCGTCGGAAAAGCTTTTCTTGCCGATGCCGCTGTGGATGATGCCCAGTTTCTCAACGCGGAATTCAACCTGTCCGGCCTTTGCAGCTTTCACGGCCTCTTCTACGTTCGGCGTTACCGTACCCAGTTTTGGGTTTGGCATCAGGCCTTTTGGACCCAATGTTTTGCCCAAACGGCCCACGATGCCCATCATGTCCGGCGTCGCGATGACACGGTCATAATTCAGGTTGCCTGCCAACATGTCTTCCATCAGGTCTTCGGCGCCAACCTTATCAGCACCAGCCGCTGTGGCTTTGTCGGCATTCTCGCCGCGCGCAAATACCGCAACCTTCATGTCTTTACCGGTGCCCGCTGGAAGCGATACCATGCCGCGGACCATCTGGTCCGCATGGCGCGGATCAACGCCCAAGTTCATTGCGACTTCGATGGTCTCATCAAATTTCGCAGTTGCATATTCCTTGGCTGTTTTAATAGCTTCATCGATTGAATATAGCTTTTCGCTGTCCAATTTCTCGGTCAGCATTTTTGCTTTTTTGGTTTGCTTTGCCATAATATTAGCCTTCCACCGTCAGGCCCATGGCCGTTGCGCTACCTGCGATAATTTTAACCGCTGCTTCCATGTCATTGGCATTCAAGTCGGCCATTTTGATCGTGGCGACTTCTTCCAATTGGGCGCGGGTAATTTTACCAGCAGAAATCTTGCCTGGCTCTTTCGAACCCGATTTCAGGCCTAGAACTTTCTTGATAAGAAAAGTTGCAGGCGGGGTTTTGGTAATGAACGTAAAGCTTTTGTCGGCAAACACTGTGATCTTTGTAGGGATCGGCGTGCCTTTTTCCATGTCGGCGGTCGCCGCATTGAATGCCTTACAAAATTCCATGATATTTACGCCGCGTTGACCCAATGCTGGGCCGATTGGCGGAGATGGTGTTGCAGATCCCGCAGGGACTTGCAGGCCGATATAGCCATCAATTTTCTTAGCCATTTTTGGCTTCCTTTCATTCTATCAGCTGAATTTTAGAAAAAACCAGCTTCAAATTAAGTGGTAAAACGATAAGTGACGCCTATCTCCCACACGGTCGTGCATGCAGTATAAATTGCGATGCGCGCCGCCAATTAACGCAAATCTCCAAAAATGCAAGGATGTAATTTCGGTTGTTCTACGCTATTTCCAATTTCTCTAAGCAAATGCTAACCTTTGATAACTAATGAATACATTAGAAAATTGACTCGCCCATGTCACATAGAGCCGAGGCTCCTCGTATAGGAATAATAATGTCGGCACTTGTCGCAATATTGGCGCATAATGAGGAAGCACGCATTGGCGCATGCATCGCCAGTTTGCTTGCGGAACCAAATGATTTCCCGATTCATGTTGTTGTAAATGGCTCGCACGACCGAACGGCACAGATCGCAAGCAGTTTTGGTCCACGGGTAACCGTGCATGATTTTGCCGCTGGCGGAAAATCGCGTAGGTGGAACCAGTTTGTTTTTGATGTTCTGGATAGATTTGCCGAAATTCATATTTTTGTCGACGGCGATGCGGAAATAGCGCCGGGCTCAATTGCTACCTTACTGGCAGAGTTAATGGCAAATCCTGACGCCAACGCCGCATCTGGCATGCCGCTTAACGGACGGCGAGCTGCGTTTTATCAATCTAAGATGCGTGAAGAGAACGGCTTATTCGGTGATCTATATGCTATCCGAGGCGAATTTTTGGCGCGGATGAAAGCTGCGAATATCCGGTTGCCCGTCGATTTGGTCGGCGACGATGGCTTGTTGGGATCACTTGCGAAGACAAATCTAATGTCGGAAATGAATTGGCAGAATAATCGAGTTGTCGTTTGTTCTGCTGCCGGATTTTATTGCGAACCTGCGTCGTTTGCAAGCGTAGCAACATGGAAAATGCAATATACTCGGCAGATAAATTACAGCTTACGTCACTTTCAAAATCAGATAATCAAGGACATTATGAAGGCGCAGGGGCCAAACGCACTGCCAAGCAAACTGGCCACATATTATCCACGTTACTTGCAAATTTTCAGCCCACGTCGCGGATCATCTCAATATTGGTTTGACAGCAGGGCTTTGCGCCGGATGCAAGCAGCGGCGGTTAATTTATAAATTTGGCGAAACGGCAAACTGTGCGGCAAAATCGGCAATACGCTGCTGTGCAGGTCCTGCATCGGAAAAGGGCATGATTGGCCACACATGCATCAATTCTGCCCCCTCGATATACTCGATCTGCGGCAATTTTGCTTTCAAAGCGCGCGCATCGGTTACTAATAAATCGTCGCCGCCACCAAAGCATAAGATTGGCGGCAAATTATTCCAGTCGCCGTGGATAGGACTTACGCGCGGATCAGCAATCGGCATCTCTCCGGCATAGAGCTTTCCGGCTTGTCGAATACCGTCGATGCTTAGGATAATGTCACGCTTTTCCAATGCAGGTTGATCGGCATGCACCGCCGCTGCATCGAGCCATGGGCATATCATCAGCAATCCCGATGCAGGGCGCAAACCTGCGTCCCGCGCTGCTTGCGCCACCGCGGCTGTCAATCCGCCGCCAGCTGAATCGCCTCCCATGAAAAATGGTCCGTTATGCAACGCAATAAACTGCTGGTATATTTTAAGGCCAAATGCCGTAATTTCCTCGGCACGCGCTTCTGGAGACAGCGGGTATAATGGGGCAGTGATCGCGAAGCCATGTTTTTGCGCCATCTTTGCCAAAAAATCCCAGTGTATACTAACAGGGCCAGCAACATAGCCGCCACCATGGAAATACAGCAAATGAGCGGATGGTGCACGGTCCTTGGGCGCGATGGTCCACACAGAACGGCCGTCAAACGCCGTTTCTGCCACCTTCAGCCGCGCACGCATCCGTGCTGTTGGCAACGGCAACGGAACCGTCCGCGAAAGCCTGATGCGTTTTTCAAAGTTTTCGCCACCTGCAAACCCGCGCCTCAACAGGCCCGTTGTCCGAAAAAATGCGCTGAACGCCGTTGCCAGTAAACTTGCCATAATTTCTCTCTCGCCTAATCATATATCCGTAACGCTGACTGAAATTTGTCACTAAGGCAAGCAAGCTTGTCAGCTAAGAGCTTTCCTGTCAATTTGAGGAATAAACCACATGTATTGCCGCTCAACCTGGCACCGTTTGATTTGTGTTGCCCTTTCGCTGGGCCTTATATCGTGTAGCGCCACTCCCGCACCCGTTGCTGCCACCGCACCTGCATTGCCCACTGCATTTGAAGCGGGATGGAAAGGTGAGCGCGTTTGCGAACCATTATATGAAAACGCCCGTGTCCGCGCTGCACGATGCATCTTTCCGCCCGGCGGAGGGCATGATCGGCATTCTCACCCGCCGCATTGGGGCTATATACTGCAAGGCGGAACAATGCAGACCACGACTGACAAGGGCACGATCACGCGCCAATTGAAAGCCGGCGCGAGCTGGTGGAGTGACGGCATTACATGGCACGAGGCGGTGAATGTCGGCACTGAAACATCCATCTACATTATCGTTGAACCCAAATAATTGCGGCCAAGGGTTTGCGTCCCCCGCGTATAGAAAGCCGACTGCGGACTTGACTCATCCACTCCGCCTGCTAATGCGACATCGTTCGGTGCGGCGACGGTCGCACTGAACAACCGTCCGAGACAGTTGGTGGTGACAATTTGGTCACCTTAATTTCCGGCCTAGACGGGGTAGAGATTTCAGGTGCCGGTTCTGCCCGCACCTTCGCCAACGCTCCGGCTTTAACGCCTGCGCCCCGGCATGAAACTTCCCCACGGACTGAATGTAGCGCGGATGCGCCCGAATACGGGCATGTCCGTTTTTTTCGTGTTGGGCTGGCTGCGCTTTGGGCAGCCCGAAAAAGGAGTAATGCATGAACCGTTCTGAAAAGACTGATGCGGTTGCGGCGTTGAATGCAACTTTTAATGAAGCGGCAGCGATTGTTGTCACTCGGAATTTGGGATTGACAGTAGCGCAATCCACCGACCTTCGTTTAAAGATGCGTGATGCGGGCGCAAGCTATAAAGTCGCCAAGAACAGCCTTGCCAAAATTGCTTTAGAAGGAACGCAATATGCACCGATCAGCGATCTGCTGACTGGACCTATTGCGCTTGGCACATCAACCGATCCGGTTGCTGCAGCCAAGATTGCTGTCGAGTTTGCCAAAACCAATCCTAAGTTAGAGATTGTTGGCGGCGCGATGGGCGATACCGTTCTGGATGTTGATGGCATCAAGGCGCTGGCTTCCATGCCGTCACTCGATCAATTGCGCGCGAAGATTATTGGTCTGGTCAATGCACCAGCAACCAAGATCGCTCAATTGGCGACTGCACCGGCTGCGAAACTGGCACGTGTTTTTGGGGCTTACGCAACCAAAGAAGCAGCATAATTATTGTTCAATCGGCGGCGCAAATTTC
>JANORM010000032.1:0-21491 GCA_031415335.1 Sphingomonadales bacterium
TAAGGATTTTCCCGGCAAATCGGGGGAGGCGATTACGGTTCGTTGAAATAGCATTCGCTTATTGAGGAAGCACGCAATATTCTATCTCCAAAACCGTAGCCCTGAGCCTGTCGAAGGGCGCTTATCGGCTAGACGCCCTTCGACAGGCTCAGGGCTACGGTTTAGTTTGACTCACTTTTGAAAACCCACACCCGAAAGACCCCAATATGACCATCCATTCCATCAACGCCGCATTCGACAGCGGCAATATCATTGTTCATGCCATTGATGATGACACCGCTACGCTATCGATCCGTAAGGACAAAGACAGCGAGTTTTTCCAGTGGTTCCATTTCCGCGTGGAAAGCGATGCCGGAGAGGAAATCATCCTGAACATCACCGGCCTGGAATCCAGCGCCTATCCTCGCGGCTGGACCGATTACAACGCCTGTGTATCCGAAGACCGCGAATATTGGGGCCGCGCGCTGTCCAGTTATGACGCCAAGGCGGACGGCGGGACGCTAACTATCCGGTTTTTCCCCACGGGCAATATCAGCTGGTTTGCGTATTTCGCACCATTCAGCATGGACCGCCATCATGACCTGATCGCCAACACGTCACTATGTGAGGGCGTGACCGTGCGCACATTGGGCCATAGTATTGAGGGCCAACCGATTGACTGCGTAACGATGGGCGAAGGCGAGACGCAGGTCTGGCTATATGCGCGGCAACATCCCGGTGAGAGTATGGCCGAACATTGGATGGAGGGCGCGCTGGATATGCTCACCGATCCCGCAGATCCGCATGCGCGCATATTGTTGCAGAAATGCACGCTGCATATCGTACCCAATTGCAATCCAGACGGATCATGCCGCGGGCATTTGCGGACTAACTATGCTGGCGCGAACCTAAACCGCGAATGGGCTGAACCTTCGCTGGAGAAAAGCCCAGAAGTGCTGTGCATCCGCAATGCGATGGACAAAACCGGCGTGCACTGGGCCATGGACGTCCACGGCGACGAAGCCATCCCCGCCGCGTTCATCGCCGGATTTCACGGCATCCCCGATTGGAGCGATACGCAAGGCGAACGTTATGATGCGTATCTGGCGCGTCTATCGGCGCGCACCCCCGATTTCCAAACCAAGCTGGGCTATCCATTATCTGGCCCCGGCAAAGCCAACCTGACGATGAGCACCAACCAATTGGCACAGCGGTTTAGCGACAAGGTGAACGGCGCAGGCAAGGGATGCGTTTCGATGACACTGGAAATGCCGTTCAAGGACAACCACGAACTGCCAGATTTAGAGCAAGGCTGGAGCCCGGAACGCAGCGCAGCATTGGCGCGGGAATGCTTGGCGACATTGGCGGAGATGGTTTGAGAGATGGCGTTGAAGCGTATTGTGATTTCTGGATGCTCCGGCGGAGGCAAATCAACTTTAATTGATGCGCTGTCGTCAAGAGGGTTCCGCACAGTAGCTGAAGCCGGTCGAATTATTGTTCACAATGAATTAATTGCTGATGGTCGTGCACTGCCGTGGATTGATCCAAAATTATTTGCTGAGGGGCTTGCGGCCCTTGCTGCCGAACAGTTCGCTTCCGCCGCAGAGTTGGACGAACCGGTGTTTTTTGATCGCAGCGTCGTTGAACCATTGGTCTTTAGCAAAATTCATGGCCTTGAACTTTCCGAAAAAGTTGGACGGCAAGCTAAGGATTGTAGATATGATAACCCGATATTTGTTGTGCCGCCATGGGAAGAAATCTTCGTGCAGGATGCAGAGCGTCGGCACAGTTTTCGAGACGCAGTTAACGAATATGAAGCTCTGTATACCGCATTCTTAGAATTCAATTATGAAGTCCGTGTCATACCTAAAATGGCAATTGATGCCCGTGTTGATTATATTGTCGAGGGCCTTGGCCTTTAGTGCATGATGGCATTGAGTTAATACACTTCGTCATTGCGAGCGAAGCGCGGCAATCCAGGGTTATCTTGCGCCGCTCTGGATTGCCGCGTCGCTTCGCTCCTCGCAAAGACGATTCAATCTAATGTCTTATCGCTCTAGATAAAGCGTTCATGCCGCCACGCTCAGCTTAACCCCAAGCGCCCGCGTCACAGCCAGCAGCGTATCGAGCGTCGGGTTTCCATCCTTGCCCAATGCTTTGTACAGCGCATCTCGCGCGATGCCCGTTTCTTTGGACAGGCCTGTCATCCCGCGCGCTTTTGCTACTTTGCCAAGTGCGCTGCGAATATCGGCAGCGTTACCTTCTTCGAACGCCAGTTTCAGATAGGCAATAATCGCCGCTTCGATATCCAAATAATCGGCGGTGTTATATTGTTTGGTTTCCGCATTTAATTCCATTGCCACTCTATAACCAATTTCGTCATTCCCGCCCTTCGACTGCCCGCAGGGCGGGAATGACTAGATGTGTGATTTTCTCTCTCAACCCTTGACATTGCGTAATAATCAGCGGAATTTATCCCCATGGAAATCGTAACTTACGCTGAAATTCGTGCTAATCCTGACGCCGTCATGGACCGTGCGGTGAATGACCATACGCCTATTGCGATCACGCATCATGGCGGAGAGCCAGTCGTCATCGTTGGTTTGGACGACTGGAATCTTATGCAGTCAAAGATTGGCGGCGAACCCACTATTATTGGTTGATAAGCGCCCATGCACATAACCCCCGACGACCTAACCGGCCCCGAAATCCGCGCCCTGCTCGAAGTCCACTTTGCTGGGATGCTGGCCAGTTCGCCGCCGGGCTCTTGCCACTTTCTCGACTTTGACGGGCTGAATGCGCCCGATGTTTCGTTTTGGTCTATCTGGGATGAAGGGCAACTCGCCGGATGCGGGGCGCTGAAGCAACTTTCTGCAAGCCACGGCCCTAATCACGGCGAGATTAAATCGATGCGCACCGATGCGGCGCATTTGGGCAAAGGCGTTGGCACGGCCATGCTGCGGCATATCATACCCGAGGCCAAGGCGCGGGGGATGACGCGGTTGAGTTTGGAAACGGGATCGACGCCCGATTTTGATGCCGCGCATGCGCTGTATTTGGGGCATGGCTTTGGCTATTGTGGGCCGTTTGCGGATTATGTGCTCGATCCGTTTAGCCGCTATATGACGTTGGAAATTTAGAACCTACTTCCTCGTTCGTCCTGAGTGTGCTCGAGTCCACGGCAAGCAACCTGTGCTTCAACAGGCGCAGCACGAACGGTGGAGAGAAGGCGGTTAGCCTCAACCAAACACCCCCGCCCACAATAGCCGCGCGCCCAGCAAGATCATGAGCACATTGATGATGCGGTAGAATAACGGCCCGTTTAACCGCTTCACCAGCATTACCCCTGCAACCGTGCTTAATATTGCCAGCGGCATCAGATACGCGCTGGTCCACAATGTTTCGGCATGAAACTGACCCAGCTGAATATAGGCGGGCACCTTTATCCAATTGAGCACTGCGAATAACAGCACGTTGGTGCCAACATATTCGGTGTGCGGCAATTTCTTGGGCGCAACCCACATTTGGAACGGCGGGCCGCCGGCATGCGCGATCTGGCTGGTGAATCCGGTGGCTGTGCCAAAAAATATGCCGAGCCATTCGGGCGCGTTGCTGGCCGGAACCTCTCCGCGCCGCTCAATCCACAATCGCCACAGTCCAAAGCCCAATGTAATCGCGCCCAATGTGGCGAGGATTATCGGCACGGTCAGCTTTGCCGCCATGGCCCAGCCAATGCCGACGCCGATGATTGCGCCGGGCAGCATCCACGCCAAAATCCGCCGGTTCCATTGGCCACGAAACGACCAAAGGCTAACCGCGTCTTGCACGATCAGTATCGGCAGCAGTACCGCAGCGGCGGCTACGGGCGGCATCGCCAATGCCATGATCGGCGTGGCCAGCGCGCCCAGCCCGGAATATCCGCCTTTGGCAAATCCGACCAATATGACGGCGATAACGGCGGCTATGATAGCGGTGGGCGTGTCGAGCATATTCGCCTCGTTACGGATTTTACCGCCGTTATCAAGCATATCGGGTTTGTCATCACGGCAATCGGCCGCTATTGGCCAATCAGAACCAGCCCAAGGAAACTATTCGCATGCCTAAACTCGTCCTGATCCGCCACGGCCAATCGCAATGGAATTTGGAAAACCGTTTTACCGGATGGTGGGATGTCGATGTCACCGAGAAGGGCGCAGCCGAGGCGTGGGCCGCAGGCGAGCTGATGAAGGCAAAGGGCATCGCGCCCGACATATGTTTTACCAGCGTACAGACCCGCGCGATCAAAACGCTTAATCTGGCGCTGGAGGCGATGGGGCGTTTATGGGTTCCGGTGACCAAAAATTGGTTGCTGAATGAACGCCATTATGGGGCGCTGACGGGGCTGGACAAGCAACAGACGCGCGACAAGCATGGTGACGCGCAAGTGCATATTTGGCGCCGCAGTTTCGATGTCCCGCCGCCGCCGATGGAGGCAGACTCGCCCTATGCCATGGCCAGCGATCCGCGTTATGCGGGCATTAAAGTACCTAGTTCGGAAAGCCTGAAAGACACAATCGACCGCGTGCTACCCTATTGGGAACATGCGATTGTACCAGAACTAGCCAACGGCAAAGACGTTTTGATTTCGGCGCATGGCAATAGTTTGCGGGCGTTGGTCAAACATTTGTCGGGTATATCCAACACTGATATTGCCGATTTGGAAATCCCCACTGGCCAACCAATTGTTTATGATCTTGCTTCTGACTTGACGCCGGGCGCGCGATATTATTTGGCCGAAAGTTGAATTATTAAGGTCTTTAGCGGCGTCAATTAACAGCGACTGGCCCGTGTTGCTGATATCAGTGCCGACGCCAACGGCGCGCTAACTGGCCCGTGTCGCGCAATTGTTTCGAACGAAAAAATTTCACTTGGATGCTGGTTTACACGCGCCGAGCAATTTTATTGGCGTACATTGATTTGTCGGCGCGCATCAATGTCTCGGCTGACGAGACATTTTGTTCGATCATGGCAAAGCCCACCGATACGCTTGGCCAAATTTCTATATCCTGATATGTCAGTTTTTGATTTGCCACCATTTGCGCTATTTTTTTCGCCTTTAGGGGCAAAGAATCTGCGTTAACATTTTCTAACAACACGCCAAATTCATCGCCGCCAATTCTTGCGACGATATCGGACCGGCGCACGCCCGCTTTTAAGATTTCGGCGACCGTGACCAATAAATGGTCGCCGGCGTGATGGCCCAGCGCGTCATTTACACTCTTCAACTGATCAACATCGATGAATAGCAGTCCGCAATTTTGACCATATCGATGCGCCCGCCAAATCCAACGCTGCAAAATATCCATGAAGTGACGCCGATTGTATAAGGGCGTCAGCGTATCGATGAGCACCAAGCGCTCAAGCTCAGCGATCCGCAGTTTTAACTGCAGATTTTCTTGCTTTATCGAATTCAAATCTTCGGCGAGGCCGGTTTGACGCATGTTAGTGGCGTTGACGGCCATATTTTAATTCCCGGTATGTTTGCGACCCGAGCATGTTGTTATGACCGCTCTTATGATGAGCTTGCCAATCACTAAAGCGCAATTTCACATTAATTGCAATTGTTTACATCTTGCCAGGGGCCGAACATCAATGCGCATCCAAACGCGACGTAATTCCGTCACTTCCGCAATTGCGTCCAGCGGAACTGCGCGCTAAAAGGCCACGCTTCTAGCCGTAAAGGCATAATCGGGCGGGGGCAGCTTAGTGAGCGATACATTACCCATAATCGGTATCATAATGGGCAGCCGTTCGGATTGGGACACCATGCGATCGGCGTCAGAAATTTTGACAACGCTGCAAATCCCACATGAATGTAAGGTGGTTTCCGCACACCGCACCCCGCAACGATTATATGATTACGCCAATGGCGCAGTGGCACGCGGTTTGAAATGCATCATTGCAGGCGCGGGCGGCGCAGCACATTTGCCCGGCATGGCAGCGGCGATGACGCGTATTCCGGTATTGGGCGTACCCGTTCAATCCAAGGCGCTGGACGGGATGGACAGCCTGCTGTCAATTGTCCAAATGCCCGCTGGAATTCCCGTTGGCACTTTGGCGATTGGCAAGGCAGGGGCGACCAATGCGGCATTGCTGGCAGCTGCGATGCTGGCCAATGACGACGCCGCGCTGGCGGCGCGGCTGGATGCGTGGCGCGATGCGCAAAGCGCGTCAGTGGCGGAGACCCCGGAATGACCACTTTAGCGCCAGGCGCAACCATTGGGATATTGGGTGGCGGACAATTGGGCCGCATGCTGGCGCTTGCCGCCGCGCAATTGGGTTATCGCTGCCATATCTATGCACCAGAAGCGCTAAGCGTTGCCGCCGAGGTTGCTGCGGAATTTACCTGTGCGGAATATGATGACATTGCCGCGCTCACCAAATTTGCCAAATCATGCGACGTGGTTACGTATGAATTTGAGAATGTCCCGGTCGCGCCGCTGAAGAAAATTGACGGTCTGGCGGCGCTGCGTCCCGGTACAGCCGCGCTGGAAATCGCGCAAGACCGCGCGCGCGAGAAACAGTTTGCCATTGATCTGGGCGGACGCCCGGCCACTTACGTCTTGGCCAATGACCCGTTATCGCTGCAAAATGCGGCTGAACATGTCGGTATTCCTGCGGTCGTAAAAACCGTCACTATGGGTTATGATGGCAAGGGGCAGATCATTGTCCGCAAGGGTGCAAATTACACCCATATCTATCATGATTTGGGCCGCCGTCCATTAATCGCCGAGCAGTTTGTCTCGTTTGACGCCGAATTTTCGGTTATATTGGTGCGCGGGCAAGGCGGCGAGACACGTTTTTACGATTGTCCGCGCAACACCCATGATCACGGCATATTAGCACTATCGACGGTTCCAGCAGGGCCGCTTGTGGAAAGCCAAGTGGCCAAGGCACGGCTGCTGACCTCGGCCATTGCCGATGCGCTGGAATATGTCGGCGTGCTTACCTGCGAATTTTTTGCGACCAAGTCCGGACCTATTTTCAACGAAATGGCGCCGCGAGTGCATAATAGCGGCCATTGGACCATCGAAGGCGCGGTTACCAGCCAGTTTGAAAACCATATCCGCGCCGTATGCGGTCTGCCTTTGGGCGACACCACAACGACAGTTGAGCGCGTTGAAATGCAGAACTTAATCGGTAATGACGTGTTGCGCTGGCAGAAATTATTGGCGGATCCCGCCGCGCATGTTCATTTTTATGGCAAAGGCGCACCAGTGCCCGGCCGTAAAATGGGCCACGTCACGCGGCTTTATCCTTAGCTTGTAACTGTAAAGTTTCCGCGTTAGGCGCTGTTTATGAACCGTCCTGAAATAATATTGGTCGTCGCGCGCGCGCAAAATGGTGTTATTGGCGCGAATGGCGATATGCCATGGCGCATCCCCGCTGACCTGCGCCATTTTAAACAACTGACCAAGGGCCGCCCGATGATAATGGGGCGCAAGACATTTGATAGCCTGCCCGGCATATTGGATGGTCGCCGTCATATCGTTATCACGCGCGATACCGCGTGGGACGAGGACGGCACAGAGGTTGTGCATTCCGCCGCTGACGCATTAAAACGAGCCAACGGCCCACATGTCTGCGTTATTGGCGGAGCAGAGATTTACAGGTTGTTTTTGGACCAAGCCGACAAGATTGAGCTAACCGAAGTCCATGCGTCGCCGCAGGGCGACACAATGCTGGAGGCATTCGACCCCGCAATTTGGCAAGAGACCCAGCGCACCGATCACGCCGCAGCGGGCGGCGCGCCTGCCTATAGTTTTGTCACCTTGGCGCGCAGGAATGCCAAATGATGCGGCGCATTTTGGGCGGCAGGTTGGTATTATTGCTAATTATTGCAGCAGCGTTCTTCATCTTTGCCCCCGGTATGACCGAATCGGCGATGAACAAAGTTGATGGCAAGCCACTGAATAAATTAAGCGATGAAGCATTGGCGCTGCACAAAACACTGACCATCGCCGATTTGCACAGCGACAGTTTGATGTGGGACCGCGATATCAATGTCCGCGCCGATAGAGGCCATGTTGACGTGCCAAGGTTGCAGGCGGGCAACGTTGCGTTGCAGGTATTCTCTTCGGTTTCCAAGACGCCAAAGGGCCAGAATTATGACGCCAACGGCGCGGACAGTGACAATGTAACGCTGCTAACTGTGGCGCAATCGCAGCCTGTCAAAACATGGAGTTCATTGGTCGAGCGGTCGTTATACCATGCGTTCAAACTTGATCGCGCCGTTAGCGTTTCAAAAGGTTCTTTGGCGGCGGTACGCACCGCAGGGCATATGGCGGATCTGGTCAAGTTGAGAGAGGGCAGAACGCCAACCGTAGGCGCAATGCTCTCCATCGAAGGCCTGCACAATCTGGAGGGCAATGCCGCAAATTTGGACCGGCTCTATGCCGCCGGATTCCGCATGGCGGGCCTGACGCACTTCTTTGACAATGAACTGGCCGGATCGATGCACGGCCTAAAAAAAGGGGGCCTCACCCCGTTTGGCCGCGACATTGTTAGCCGAATGGAGGCAAAGGGCATGATCGTTGACATCGCACATTGCAGCCAGACCTGTGTAACACAAGTACTCGCCATGGCGACGCGACCCGTTGTTTCCAGCCATGGCGGGGTGCAGGCTACATGCAAGGTTAACCGCAACCTGTCCGACACGCAAATCAAGGGCGTGGCGGCGACTGGCGGAATCATCGGCATCGGATATTGGGATGGCGCAGTGTGTGACACTTCGCCTGCGGCAGTTGTCAAGGCGATGAAACATGTCCGCGATCTGGTGGGCATCGAACATGTCGCGTTGGGCAGCGATTATGACGGCGCGACCACCGTGCGGTTCGACACATCGGGGTTGGTGCACGTGACGCAGGCATTGATGGATGCTGGATTTACCGAAGCCGAAATCCGCGCCGCGATGGGCGGCAATGCGATGCGGGTCATCGCGGCTGGATTGGTTCCGATGGCTAAGCCCGCGACCTCAAAATGACCATATCGCGTCTTTCCCACCATGATCAAATGCCCAGTGACTTGCGCGGAGCGGTAATCGCGCTGGGCAACTTTGATGGCTTTCATTTGGGGCATCAGGCGGTGGCGGGACGCGCCATAAAGCTGGCAAAAGAACAAGGCCGCCCAGCAATTATCGCAACTTTCGATCCGCATCCGGTGCGCCATTTTGTGCCCGGTGCAGCGCCATTTCGTTTGACCACGCTGGATCAGCGCCAACGCCTGTTTGCGGCGGCTGGCGCAGACGCCATGCTGGTGTTTGAATTTGACGGCGATCTGGCATCGACCAGTGCGCAGGATTTTATCGTTGAATTACTCATCAAACGGTTGGGCGCAGCCGCAGTGGTAACCGGCGAGGATTTCACCTTTGGCCAGAAACGCGGCGGCAATATTGACGTGCTGCGCGCTGTCGGCGCACAGCATGGCTTGCAAAGCATTGCGGTTGGCGCTGTCGATGATGCCAGTGGAATTATCAGTTCCAGCCGGATCAGGGACGCATTGCGGGACGGCGACCCTGCGGCGGCGGCGGCACTGCTCACCCGCCCCTTCACGGTGGGGGGCATCGTCCAGCATGGCGATAAAAACGGCCGTCTGCTCGGCTATCCCACCGCCAATGTCGACATGGGCCAATATCTAAGGCCCAAATACGGTATTTACGCGGTGCGGGGTCGGCTACCTGACGGACGGATGTTGAATGGCGCAGCGAACCTTGGCATTCGGCCCAGTTTTGATCCGCCCAAGGAATTGCTGGAGCCATATTTCTTTGATTTTTCAGAAGACCTATATGGCCAGACCATTGAGGTGGAATTCCATTCCTTCATTCGCGGCGAGGCCAAGTTTGATGATCTAGAGGCACTGAAAGTGCAGATGGCGGCAGATTGCGATCAGGCACGAAACATTTTGGAAAGCTCATAATCTCTGCGGCCTTTGCGCCACTGCGTGAAAATTTTTGTTCGCGCAGAGGCGCAGAGATCGCAGAGAGTTTGAAGGGAAAGTGAATGTCTTTATCACCGCGCACACGCAATGTTTTGGGCGTGTTTGCTTTGCTCATAGCGGGTTTGTATTTGCTCAACGCCAGCTGGCTTACGCCAACTCCTAAAGGCCAGCCCAAATTGATCGCGCACCGCGGCGTGTATCACCAATATGACAAGACGGCAGCCTTTGGCCGCGACACCTGTACCGCGCGCTTCATCCGCGCGCCCGAACATGATGTTTTTGAAAATACCATAAAGTCGGTCACGATGGCGGCGGGATTGGCGGGTAAGGTGCAGGATTTGGTCGAGGTCGACGTCGCGCCCACCAAAGACGGACGCATGGTGTTGTTCCATGATTGGACCGTCGATTGCCGTACCAATGGCAAAGGCGAAACGCGCGATTTGACGCTGGCGCAATTACAGGCGCTGGATATCGGTTATGGTTATAGCGCCGACGGCGGCAAGACATTCCCATTGCGCGGCAAGGGTGTGGGCTTGATCCCGACGGTCGAAGAAACGCTCGCCGCGTTGCCATCGCGGCCATTATTGTTCAATTTCAAATCCAAGGACGCGGGCGAGGCCGACCAGTTATTCGCCATATTGAACGCATCGGGCCGTGACAGCGTCAAATTGGGCGATGCATTTTATGGCGGGCGTGAAGCGGGCCCCGTTGAACGGATGCGCGAATTGATGCCGAAAAACTGGGGGTTCTCCACCAAAGACGGGGTAAAAAGCTGCTCACGCGATTATGTGCTATATGGTTGGACAGGCATTATCCCCAAATCCTGTCATAATGGGACGCTGGCCATTCCGGTCAATTACCAATTCCTGTTCTGGGGATGGCCCAACCGCTTGATTGCGCGAATGGAATCGGTGGGGGCAAGAGTGATCGTGATGGGTCCATATGCCAGCGGCAAATCTAACGAAGGCCTGACCACGCCGCAGCAATTGGGCGAAATTCCCGATAGCTTTAACGGCTATATCTGGGTGGAGGATATCTGGGCGGTGGGGCCAGCGGTCAAACGGTGAAAGGTTGAGCTAGTTTCAAAACTTCCACAACGCCGCTCCAGCGAAGGCTGGAGCCCATCACGTCTCGCAGTACAGTGCTAATTTGACCGAATAGGCGAGATAGACCCTAGCCTTCGCTGGGGCGACGTGACGCTTTCATTTTCGAGATAGCTCGCTTAAAGCGCGTGTTGATATGACCGACGAACCCAAAGCAATCGACTATAAAGACACTGTCTTTCTGCCCAAAACCGACTTTCCGATGAAGGCCGGATTGCCGCAAAAGGAACCTGCGATCCTGGCCAAATGGCAGGAACAGGATCTGTACCGCAAATTGCGCGATGCGCGTGCGGGGCGTGAGAAATTCATCCTGCATGACGGCCCACCCTATGCCAATGGCGACATGCACATCGGCCATGCGCTGAACCATATATTGAAAGACATGGTTGTCCGCACGCAAAGCTTGCTCGGTAAAGATGCGCCTTATGTGCCCGGCTGGGATTGCCACGGCCTGCCGATTGAATGGAAAGTCGAAGAGCAATACCGCAAGAAAAAGCTGAATAAGGACGAGGTTCCAGTCAAAGAATTTCGCGCCGAATGCCGCGCCTATGCACGGCAATGGGTCGATGTGCAGCGCGAACAGATCAAGCGGCTGGGTATCAATGGCGATTGGGACAATCCGTATCTGACGATGGATTTCGACAGCGAAGCGACGATTGTTTCCGAGCTGATGAAGTTTGCGGAAAGCGGCCAGCTGTATCGCGGGGCCAAGCCAGTGATGTGGTCGCCGGTGGAAAAGACCGCGCTCGCCGAGGCTGAGGTGGAGTATGAGGAAATTGTCTCAACGCAGATTGATGTGGCGTTTGAGATAACTAAAGCACCGCACGACCTATTGCAGGGAGCGTTTGTGGTTATCTGGACAACGACTCCTTGGACCATACCGGTCAACCAGGCGATTGCGGTCGATGAAGACGAAATTGACTATGTTGTTGCACAATATGACCGGCAGTCTGGAAGTTCGATCAAGCTCGTCGTTGCTCATGATCTTTTGGAATCGTTCGAAAGCCGGCTAGTCGATGGAGACATCATAACAAGTAGTCGTAAAATTCTTAATCGAGTCAGCGGTAGTGAGTTGATGATGTGTGAAGCGCGGCATCCCATGCACCAACTTGGCGGTTTCTTTGCCAAGCCTCGCCCCTTCCTGCCCGGCGATTTTGTCACCACCGACAGCGGTACCGGCCTTGTCCATATGTCGCCCGATCATGGCGAGGATGATTTTGATCTGTGCAAAGCCAACGGCATCGAACCGCAATTTGCGGTTGAAGGCGACGGTAAATACCGCGCCGATTGGGCTTGGCTTGGCGGGCAAGGCAGCGTCATCAACCCCAAATTCAACGCGCCCGACGGCCCGATCTGTTCGGACCTGCGCGAAGCTGGCGGCTTGCTGGCGGCCAGCGCAGATTACAAGCACAGCTATCCCCATTCGTGGCGCTCCAAAGCCAAGGTCATCTACCGCTGCACCCCGCAATGGTTCGTGCCGATGGATAAGCCCCTTGAGCCCCTCCCGCCTGCGGGAGGGGTTGGGGTGGGTAGTCCCGATGCTGACCACTCCCCACCCCTAACCCCTCCCGCGAGCGGGAGGGGGACTTTAAGAGAAACCGCCATCACCGCCATCGCCGACACCCGCTGGGTCCCCGAAAAGGGCCGCAACCGGATCAACAGCATGGTCGAGGGTCGCCCCGATTGGGTGCTCAGCCGCCAACGCGCATGGGGCGTGCCGATCACATTATTCGTCGACCGCAAGACAGGCCAATATCTGTGCGACGACGCCGTCAACGAACGGATCATCGCCGCCGTACGCGAGGTCGGCGTCGATGCGTGGTGCGATGAACGCGCGGCAGAATATCTGGGCAGCGGTTACAACGCCGCCGATTACGAACGCGTTGTCGATATTCTCGACGTGTGGTTCGACAGCGGCTGCACCCACGCATTCGTGCTGGAAAGTGGCAAGTGGCCAGACCTAACGCGGCCTGCGGATCATATCGGCCCATGGGCGGATTTATATTTGGAAGGCACCGACCAACATCGCGGCTGGTTCCAATCGTCTTTGCTCGAAAGCTGCGGTACGCGGGGCCATGCGCCGTATAAAGCGGTGCTGACCCACGGTTTTACTATGGACCAAAAGGGCATGAAAATGTCCAAGTCACTGGGCAATACGATCAACCCGCTCGACCTGATGCGGGATAGCGGCGCGGATATATTGCGGCTCTGGGCGTTGACGGTGGATTTCACCGAGGATCACCGGATCGGCAAAGAAATCCTGCAAGGCGTGTCGGATCAATACCGCAAATTGCGCAACACGTTCCGCTATATGCTCGGCGCGCTTGATGGGTTTAGCGAGGCGGAGAAGGTCGCGGTTGCCGATATGCCGGAGCTGGAGCGGTATGTGCTGCATCTGCTGGCCGATATGGACGCGAAGCTAAAGGTTGCGGTGGGTGATTTCGATTTCAACAGCTATGTGAAGCTGTTGACGAATTTTGCGAATGAAGACCTGTCGGCGTTCTTCTTCGATATTCGCAAGGATTGTTTGTATTGCGACGCGGCGACCAATCCCAAGCGGATGGCGTACCGCACGGTTTTGGACATCCTGTTCCATGCGATGGTACGCTATGCCGCTCCGGTGCTGGTGTTTACCAGCGAAGAGGTTTGGCAGACGCGGTTTGGCGAGGATGCGGACAGTGTCCATTTGCTGGAATGGCCTGAGGTGCCTACGATTGATAGTTTCTTTCTTTGGGGAATGGGGTGGGATCATTTGCGCGAATTGCGCAAGTTAGTTCTGGAGTCTATTGAACCGCTACGTCGCGATAAGATCATAGGGTCCGGCAATGAGGCGGTGGTAAGTCTCTCGCAAGCGCCCTTTGATAGTAGATCTGGTGCAGTTAATGCTGAAACGATGTTGGAAGGACGATATCCTGCCGAATTATTTATCTGTGCCTCGGTGTTACTCGGTCACCATGATGGCATACGGGTTACACGCACCACCCACCACAAATGTGGCCGCTGCTGGCGTCACCTTCCCGAAGTGACCGAGGACGGCGCGTTGTGCGGGCGGTGTGAGGATGTCATTAATGCCTAACCCCCAAACACTCCGTCACCCTGAACTCGTTTCAGGGTCCATTTCTCAACATAGGGCGGCCTTGGCTGCACGATGGATGCTGAAACGAGTTCAGCATGACGGATTAGTGAATGGTGCGGCTAACTCAAACCTTTTCCGCGCCTCTGCGCCTCTGCGCGAACCTAAAAAACCTTTTTTCGCGCAGAGGCGCAGAGACGCGGAGATACACGTATGACCACCAACCCCAAATTCCGCCTACAGGGCTTAATGCTCGCTTCCTTCATCTTCATCACCGACCAAGCGATTAAGTTCATCATGATCGGGCCGCTGGCGCTGCAAATTAAGAACCAGATCAACATCATGCCGTTTTTCCGCCTGACATGGGCGACTAACTACGGCGTTTCATTGGGTTTTCTGGAGGCAAAGAGCGAGGCGCAGCGGTGGATGCTGGTCGCGCTCACCGCCTTCATCGCCACCATTGTTGGCGTGTGGATGTGGCGCGAAAAGCTGCGCGGCGATGTGCTGGCGTTATCGCTGGTATTGGGCGGCGCGCTAGGCAATATTGCAGACCGTGTGCGTTACGGCTATGTCGTTGATTATGCCGACTTGCACTTTGGCGAGTTCCGTCCGTTCCAGATTTTCAACTTTGCCGATGCCTGTATCACCATAGGCGTGCTGATATTGCTTGCCCGCGCGTTCCTGATGCGCGAAAAGGCCCCAGAGTAGTTAAACCGGAACAGGTTTAAGATTGCATTCATGTGGGTCTGCGTACCCACACAAAACGATTGTTGGAGTGAATATATGCGTAAATTATGGGTAGCATCATTGGCATTGGCCAGCCTTACCGGATTATCCGCCTGTTCCTCCAGCGGGATTTTTGACCGTGACCGTCCCGATGAATTCGCCGTTGGCCGTGCTGCGCCTTTGGTGGTTCCGCCTGATTTCTCGCTAACCCCGCCAGCGCCCGGCGCGCCGCGTCCGCAAGAAACCGGAACGCAGGAGCAAGTGTTAGAAGCGTTATTCGGCGGCAGCGCCCCGCGCAGCGCAGCGGAACAATCACTCATCAGCGCCGCTGGTAAAAGCGACGTCGGCATCCGTACCGCAGTGGGCGATCCGCAAACCAACACGGTCAATAAAGGCAGCGTAACCCGCGACATCATCGCCGCCCCCGAAGGTGACGGCCAAAACGCGCAGGCGGTTATTCCGGGCTGATTTGTTGAGTGCCGTAGCGTCATAGCTACGAAATAATATATCTCATATATAATGCATCGTCATTTCCGCGAAGGCGGGAATCCATCACCTAACCGTTCCTTTTATGCGGCGGTGCAGAGTGAACTTTAGTTTCAGGTGATGAATTCCCGCCTTCGCGGGAATGACGAAGCTTTATTCTAAAATTTGGTTTTTGAATATCAGCACAACTAAGCCCGAACCCCTGCTTCCTCCACGCCCGCGCTGTTGTGGCGTAGTGCTTTCAATACAGTCTCAACAATCTGCGGCGCGTTCAGGCCGGCATCGTCATATTGTTTCTGCGGGTTATCATGGTCTTGAAACACGTCGGGCAACCGCATCGTGCGGATTTTCAGGCCGCCGTCCATCAAACCCAAATCGCTGGCCAGCGTCAGGACGTGTGCGCCAAGGCCGCCGATTGCGGCTTCTTCCAGTGTAATCACAACCTCGTGCGTGGCGATCATATGGCGGATTAACGCTTCGTCCAATGGCTTGGCAAAACGCATATCGGCCACGCTGGTGCTCAGCCCCTTGGCATCCAGCGTGTCGGCAGCCTTCATCGCTTCGGCCAATCGCGTGCCTAGCGATAGTATTGCAACCTTCTTACCCTCGCGCACCACGCGGCCTTTGCCTATTTCCAGCTGCAGCGGTGTTTCCGGCATTTGAACGCCAACGCCGTTTCCGCGCGGGTAACGGAACGCAATCGGGCCGCTGTCGTGGCATGCGGCGGTATAGGTCATGTGGACAAGCTCCGCCTCGTCGCTGGGTGACATGACCACGAAATTGGGCAAGGTCGCCAAATATGTGATGTCGAACGATCCGGCATGGGTGCTGCCATCCGCGCCAACAAGGCCGGCGCGGTCAATGGCAAAGCGCACGGGCAAGTTCTGGATCGCCACGTCATGTACCACTTGGTCATACGCGCGCTGCAGGAAAGTGGAGTAAATGGCGCAGAACGGCCGCATGCCTTGTGCCGCCAATCCCGCCGCGAATGTTACGCCATGCTGTTCGGCAATCCCGACATCAAAGCTGCGCGTGGGATGCGCGATTGCGAATTTGTCGACGCCCGTACCCGACGGCATCGCAGCAGTTATCGCGCAAATCCGGGGGTCGGTTTCGGCTAGTTTCGCCAATGTTTCGCCAAAAACATTCTGGTATGCGGGCGGTCCGCCGCCGGGGCCTTTATCTTGTTTGCCCGTAATAACGTCGAATTTCACGACGCCGTGATATTTATCCGACGCGGCCTCCGCCGGGGCATAGCCCTTGCCCTTTTGCGTAACCACATGGATCAGCACAGGACCGTCAGCGTTATCGCGGACATTTTCCAATACGGGGATTAAATGGTCGAGATTATGGCCGTCAATCGGCCCGACATAATAGAAGCCCAGCTCTTCAAACAACGTCCCGCCCATCGCCATACCGCGCGCAAATTCCTCGGCCTTTGCGGCAGTGCGGTGAATACGGCGGGAGAATTTTTTGGTGATTTTCGATGCCAGACTGCGCAAGCCCAGATACTCGCTGGACGAAACCAGCCGCGCCAAATATCCCGATAATCCGCCGACAGGCGGAGCGATAGACATATCATTATCGTTCAGGATAACGACCAAGCGGTTACCCGCCGTCTCCGCATTGTTCATCGCTTCATAGGCCATGCCAGCGGTCATCGCGCCATCACCAATCACCGCGATGGCCTTGCCTGGTTTGCCTGTCATTTTGTTGGCTACGGCAAATCCCAAGGCTGCGCTGATCGAAGTCGAGCTATGGGCCGCACCGAACGGATCATATTCGCTTTCGCTGCGTTTGGTGAAGCCCGATAGTCCGCCGCCAATGCGCAAGGTGCGTATACGGTCGCGGCGTCCGGTCAAGATTTTATGCGGATAACATTGATGGCCCACATCCCAGATCAGGCGGTCTTCGGGCGTATTGAATACATAATGGATCGCGGTGGTCAGCTCAACTACGCCCAGCCCCGCGCCCAGATGCCCGCCCGTTACCGAGACGGCAGAAATAGTTTCATGGCGCAGCTCGTCGGCCAATTGGCGGAGCTGCTCGGGCGCCAATTTTCGAAGATCGGACGGAAGTTTGACCGTATCCAACAACGGAGTATCTGGTGAGTTAGCCATATGTGTTAGCTTTAACGCCAATTATATCGCGTGTCGAATGACTTATACATGATACGGTCGTACGTTTCGATCAATCGCAAGTGGCACATTTCCCGCGCACCTCGATCACAGGCCTAACATCGATAAATCCAGCCTTTGTTGCTGCACTGCGCACAGCGCCAGACAGGCTGTCATCATCCAAATGCGTTGCGGCACCGCAATTGTCGCAAATCAGGAAAATGCAATCGTGCAGGCATCCGGGATGCGAATTGACGATATAGGCATTTGCGCTTTCCACGCGCCGCGCCAAATTGGTCGCCACGAACAGGTCAAGTATGCGATATACGCTGTTCGGCGCCACGCGCTTTGCGCGGCGCTGTGATACCAGATCGGCAATATCATAAGCAGAGGCCGGTTTTTCGAATGTTGCCAGCACGGCAAATATATCGCTGCGCATATCGGTCCACTGTTCGCCCGCACCCGTCAAGGCATGTTTCGCGGCATCCGCCAGCGATTCGCCTTCATGTTCATGATGATTGTGATGTGCACCCATGGTTAGATGGTAGGCCAGCAAGCGGCGAATTGCAACGCATGTTCGCCATGCATCGGCGATGACCCAAATATCAAAACCGCGTTGTAAATCGGCTATGCTGCGTGTGGCATTTCCATTTTCAGATCATGTTCGGCATTTGACTGTTCAGCGCAGCGGGTCAGCACGGCGCGCAACCAGCTAATGCTCAGTTTGGTATCATTATTCCGATGCCACAGCATAGCGAGTTCGAAGTCTGGAAATTTGATGGGCGGAGCCGTAATCTGGATCGGCACGTCCCTCGACGCAGAAACCGCAATACTACGCGGGACGATTGCCAAACATCCTGTTTCTGCAACCAAATTGGGCAGCTGAGTATAACTGCCTATCAGCAACCGATCATTCTGTTTCAAGCCCAGCGAGGCCAGATGCACTTGCTCAATACTCGCTTGTGTATCGGTATTTTGATAATATCCTACGTGGGGACGCTGCAAATATTCTTCTAAACTTAGGCCCTTGGTCAATGCCGCATCACTTGCGCGTCCAATGCAGACCAAAGGCTCAGAAAAAAGCGTTTCGGACCGAATTTCAGCCATAGTCTTTGCATCGAAATGGCCATATCCGAGTTGTGCCCGCGGCGTAAGCATCATGTCCAACTTACCTGTGGTAAAATCGGCGACAATATTACGCGATACGCCCGTAAAACTAACCCGCATAAAGGGCGCTTCGATTTGTAATATCAGCGTCAGGGGAGCGGCGAACAATGCAATACTATGATCTGTCATGGCAATGTCGATTTGTTCAGTCGAGGTGGATACGTCGAATGCAGTTTCAAACAACGCGTCTTCGACGCTCGAAAGCGCCGTTTCTAGGCCAAGCAACAGCCGCGATGCGCGTGGCGTCAAAACCATCTCACGCCTTGAACGCACGATCAGATCATCGGCGAAATACCCCCGCATAAGCCGCAACGTATTACTTAACGCGGGCGGCGTTATGTTTAGTGTTTCGGCAGCTTTGGTGATGCTGCCTTGCCGCAGAATTTCGCGTAAGACCGGAAGGCTGTTTAGATTGATTTGACGCAGATTCTTCAACGTTGCCATATGGCGCTCCTTTGATGGATTGTTTTTCAATATGACGTCGATGGTGACTGCGAAAATTGGTTAACATTTGGTTGCGCGGGCGCATAGAATTTTGTGATTGCTACTTTAAATAGATGGAACTTTCATTTTGTGCGCGGCGGGCGGATACCAATAATCAAGGGACGCAGACCTCAATTCGTCCCCCAATGTCTAACGATCAAAATGTCGCACAACAGATTGTGGAGATAATGCAATGAGATATGAATTTGCAAATAACGTATCAGACACATTTTTTCCGTAACTCCGCCCGCTATCAATGCTCTCTCCAACCTGCATTGCGGCCAGTATTGAGGTTGGTCACAACGCTCGGCTTGCTTAAGTATTTCCGCGCAAACCCACTTTCGGATAATATTTTAGTTTTCGCACCTGGTCCCACGAAAACAAGTAAGCTGAGCGCAGTTGGTGAGTTTGGCACAATTGCATGCGGGCAGGCTGTTTCCCTGCTGCTAGCGGTCGGACAAAATCGACATACAACAGCCGAAAATGACCTGATAACGACAATATCCGCTTGCAGGGCCAAAATCTAACCCATTTTGGAGTATTTAATAAAGCGGACCGGCGGAATATTTTATCGGCAGCAATACAAAAGCATCGCTTCAAATTCAGCGCGCGGCGCGTACATTCAGGTCGTGGCCCAACGCCAAAATGGCGACGCCCAAAACCGTATACATGATTTCCAGCTCGCCATGCGGCAGGGTCAACGCCCCAGCCATGACACCGATGCCCAACGCGCCAACAGCAGCCGGCATGATGAAATTATGTTGCATCACGCCTTTGCCAAGCGCGATTAATCCGAACAGTATCGCGAGCGCCAAGCCCGTCTCATGCAATGCCGGATCGACCAGAATTCCGCCCGCCGTTGCCAAAAACGCGAAAAATATGGTAGTGGCAAGGCAATGCACCAAGCACAAGCCAGCAAGGCTCAATCCGAGCCCGTCCCATGTCAATTTTTTCATATTTGCGTACAGCATGAATTTTGTATGGCATGAATAGCGCAAGGTTACAATATAACATTGCGCATATGGATGCATTTTTCTCAACTATGTCGCTGCAATAGCATAGTTGCGGATTGCGCGCCGCAAAGGCATATAAATCGCCATGCAATCTGTTCTCTCACAAAAGCAAATCCGACCGGGTGCTATGGCAAATTGGTTGTTTGCTGTCGCACTGCTGGTATTTTTTATGGTCGTGGTCGGCGGAATCACGCGGCTGACCGAATCAGGACTATCGATTACCGAATGGAAACCGATCACTGGCGCTTTGCCGCCGCTGAATGAGGCGCAGTGGTTGAGCGAGTTCGCCAAATATCAAGCGACGCCAGAATATCAGCAGATCAACAACGGCATGGCGATGGCAGATTTTAAATTCATCTATTTTTGGGAATGGGCACACCGGTTGTTGGCGCGGCTGGTTGGCGTCGCATTTGCTTTGCCGTTCATTTGGTTCGCCGTGCGGCGCGCCATACCCGCAGGATATGTTAAACGCCTTTTGCCATTGTTTGCGCTGGGCGGATTGCAAGGAGCAATCGGGTGGTGGATGGTCGCATCGGGATTGTCGGACCGCACTGATGTTAGTCATTTCCGTCTTGCGACGCATTTGTTGCTGGCCCTGTTTATTCTGGCGGGTCTGGTCTGGACGGCCTTAGATTTAAAAGCATTAGCGCGAAATCCAACGGCCAAGGCATCACAATTGAACGCGCTTTCCGCCGGCGTCGGTGTAATATTGTTCATTCAGCTGTTATTTGGTGCCTATGTCGCCGGAATGAACGCGGGATCGGTGTCAAATACTTGGCCGTTGATGAACGATCATGTCGTGCCAGACGGTATCGACTATACCCGCGGCACGATATTTGCCATTCTTAACGATCCATATCTGATCCATTTCATCCACCGCTGGTGGGCATTTGTCGCCGTCGTCGCGCTCGTCGTGCTCGCACGCCGGGTTAAAGCAGCGGGTGCAAGACCCGTCGCAATTGCCATCCATTGCGCATTTGGCGTCCAGATTCTGCTGGGCATTGCCACAGTACTCAGCGGGGTAAACATAACTCTGGCCGTATTACACCAAGCCGTCGGCGCGTTGTTGGTGGCAAGCGCCGTCTGGGGAATGCATGCAATCGGCCGTCATCGCGCATAGGGTATTATTTTACCCGCCCGAAAAGGCGCGGTTTTGCTTGACTAATTCGCGCCGAATCGTCATTGGGCTGCCTTCAAGGTTGTAGGCGGATTGCCCGAAACATATTCTATGCATCGGAGGTTCGATTAGGCGACTATGAAAACGCTGTCTAAAATCACGAAATCGGTCCGTCCGCAGGATGTCGAAAAAGGCTGGGTCATCATCGATGCCGACGGTCTGGTTGTTGGCCGTGTTGCCAGCATTATCGCC
>JANORM010000033.1:0-40475 GCA_031415335.1 Sphingomonadales bacterium
TCATTGCGAGCGTAGCGAAGCAATCCAGTGTTGGTTTAGACTGCTCTGGATTGCTTCGCTACGCTCGCAATGACGATTAACATTTTATTTTTCCGAATAAAGAAAAAGCGTCATAATTCAGGTAAACCTTAATGCACAAACCGCGCCACAACATCTCGGTAGCTGCGGCTAACCTTCACTTGCGCGCCTGATTCCAGCACCAGAAAGCATTCGCCGTTAGTGTGCGGTTTCACTTGGCGCACTTGATCCAAATTAACGATGCAGCTGCGGTGTACCCGTTGGAACGTGCGAGGATCGAGGCGTTTTTCTAGGTCCTTCATCGTCTCGCGCAGGATCAGGCTATTGTCGGCGGTATATATACACATATAATCGCCCGCCGCCTCTACGCGTTCAATATTCTCCACATCAACGCGGAAAATCTGGCCGCGATCTTTGATATTGATCAGTTTTTCAAATCGGCTGGTCGCCATCTCTTCATCGGGCAGCGGCAGATTATTCGCCGAATCGGGAGCGATTTCATTGATAACCGTGCGCAATCGCTCAATCTCTTCGGTGCTGCGTTTTTCCGATAAACGGCCGCGAATACGGTCCATCGTATCGGCGAGACGGTCTGGCTCGACAGGCTTCATCAGGTAATCAATCGCCTCTGCCTCAAACGCGCGGATCGCATGTTCGGAATATGCAGTGACAAATACGAACAGCGGCGGATCAATATCCATAACGCCCTGGACCACAGAAAATCCATCAAAGCCAGGCATTTGGATGTCCAGAAAAACAAGGTCAGGCTTCAGCGTCTTGATCTTGCGAATGGCTTCGCGGCCATTGTAACATTCGGCAACTATTTCAATATCTTCATATGCAGCCAACCGTAGCTGCATGCCTTGGACGGCCAATTTTTCATCATCGACAATTATGGTGCGAATGGTCATGCGGTTAATGCTCCTTGGCCTGTTGGCCCTGTATTTGCCGCCCCCAAATTTCGTTGCACTTGCTTCCCTGTATTATCCGCGACGATGGCCGCTTTTACTTGATAAGGCATCTCAATCGATACTTCAAACCCGCCCGATGGATTGACACGGTGTTCAAATCTTTGTTCATCGCCATAGGCTTGCATCAATCGTTCCCGTGTGTTCGCCATACCGACGCCTGTAGAAAGACTGGGGTTTTGTTGCCCTGCCTGCAACCCCGGGCCAGTGTCCGACACGATCACCCGAAGCTTTTCACCGACCAGTTGGGCGCTGACCAGAATATCCGCGCCTTCTTCTTTTGGTGTCACCGCATATTTGATCGCATTTTCTACCAATGGCTGAAACAATAACGACGGCACCAGCGCATTCGATACCCTGGGATCAATATCAAAGGTCGTCCGCAGCCTTTCTTCAAACCGCATTTTTTCAATGTCAAGGTAAAGCTTCAGCGTCTCGACTTCTTGCGCCAGCGATACCCGCGCCTCCGCTTCATTTATCAACGTGAAGCGCAGGAACGACGATAGCCGCGACAGCATCGCATTGGCCTGTTCGGTTTGTTTCAGCAGAACCAATGTCGAAATACTGTTCAGCGTATTGAACAGAAAATGCGGGTTTAACTGATATCGCAGCATAGTCAGCTGCGCACTTGTTGCCTGCGCCTCCAGCCGTAGCATCTGGTCCTGCTGTTCCTCCGCCCGGACGAAATAATTGATCGCATAATATAATGCCGACCACGCGCCCAATAATATGCCGTCAATATACAACGCGCCCAGCCACAATTGCGCGAACGAAGATCCCTCCGTATTGGGCCGCAAGGTCTGCGTCACCCATGCGTCGAGATAGGCATATAAAACCGACCCCAACATGACGGCGAATGTCGTCGTACCCCATGTGATGATCGGCCGGCGGTCAATAATTAGGCGGTAAACCACGGATAATAACAGCGCGATCGAATATCCCGTGACCCCAGAAATTAATATGGTGAACAGGAAACTGGGCGGCTGTCCATTGGCAAACGCGGTCGCCGAACGCAACGCGATTGCCCCGCCCCATCCCAATGAGTGCAGGTTCCAAAATGCGCGGTTCTTATTTCCAAAGAACGGCTGGTCCGAAATTTCTATAACTGCCATGCGGCTAGCTTAGCGGGATTTACAGTCATCATGAAGCCTTGTTTTTATATATGCGGATGATAGCATGCGAGTGAGTTTTTAGGAGACAATGGATGGACACTGCCGACGGCCATAATGCCAGTTTTAGCGACATGTCGCAAAGCACCCGCGAAGATTGGGAAATCATCATGGCCGAGCAAGTTAAATTTGCTCCTGGCGGCGGCAAACGCGTGCTCGATCATCTACGGTTGCTCGACGGCGATTTTGGCGGATTTCCTGTCGACCGCTTAACGCATTGCTTGCAAACCGCAACGCGCGCGCACCGCGACGGGCGCAGCGACGATTATGTTGTCATGGCGTTGATCCACGATATTGGCGATACATTGGGTGCCTTTAACCATCCTGACATAGCCGCCGCGATCATCAAACCCTTTGTATCGGAAGAATTGCATTGGATCGTGCAAAATCACGGCATTTTCCAGGGCGTGAATTTCTTTCATCATATCGGTTTGGACCGCGACATGCGTGAGAAATTTCGCGGCCATGAACATTTCGCCGCGACCGAAGAGTTTATCGACAAATATGATTGCCCCGCATTTGACCCCGAATATGACAACCTGCCGCTTGAATTTTTTGAGCCCATGGTGATGAAATTGTTCGAACGGCCCTTGAACAGCATATATAAACGGGCAATGAGCGACGCATGATGCGCGCGGCACTGGCGGCTAGTATCGCTGTGCTGGCATATGTCGGCATCGCGGCAACAGCACACACGCAGGAACCAGCGCAAGATACACGTGAAGTAACAGTCTACGAAGCCGCCAAAATCATCACGATGGAACCATCGTTGCCCACGGCGCGCTTTGTCGCGGTATCAGGCGGGATCATTCTGGGAACGGCAGAAACACTGGCTGAACTTGCGCCATGGACAGATGGCCGCAAGGTAACCAATGACCGCCAGTTTGCCAAAAACATCCTGATGCCCGGTCTGATCGATCCGCACGTGCACCCCATGCAATCTGCGGTGATGATGAACATTCCTTTCATCGCGCCCGACGAATGGACATTGCCCGGGGGATATTATCCAGCGGCGCGTACAGCCGCAGATTATCGCCGTTTGCTGCGCGCGCAATTGGCGAACGCCAATCCCGGTCCAAACGCCGCGCCCTTTGTTTCATGGGGCCATCACGAGTTGTTCCACGGTCCAATTGACCGCGCCGAACTGGACGATATCGGCGGCACGCGGCCCGTTATTATCTGGCAACGCAGCTTTCACGATGTCATCATGAACAGCGCGGCATTGCGCCATTTTGGTATTGATAGCCGTGACGCATTTGACGCATTGCTTGCCGAGGCAAAGGCCGATCCGGCACATGGCAATTACGACAAAGGCATTTTTTCTGAAACTGCCTTAATTGCTGCGCTTGGGAAATTGCGACCATTGCTGATATCGCCGGAAAAGCTGCAATCAGGATTTGCTGCCACCAAAAAAATGATGTTGCGCAGCGGCGTTACCACCGTATCGGATATGGGAACGGGCATATTTGCGCCCTTTGATGTTGAAGCCGCGCTGATCCAGAAATGTTTCGAACGTCCAGAAAACCCCAGCCGTGTTATGTTAATGCCGATGGCCAATCAGGCTGCATCCGGCATCAATCTTGATGAATGGTTGTCAGGAATCACGAAACGCTATGCTGGCCGTAATGTCCGGGTGGACAGGCGCATAAAGGTTTTTGCCGATGGCGCGTTCTTTGCTCAAAACATGCGGATGAATGCACCGGGATATAGTGATGGGCATATTGGCAAATGGATAACACCGCCCGACATTGCCGCTGCGCAGTATCAGCAGTTTTGGGATGCGGGCTTTAACCTGCATATCCATGTTAATGGCGATGAAGGGTTGGACGCGGTTCTGAACGGATTGCAGAAACTTGATCGCACCCGCGGGCAAACAATCACGCTGGAACATTTGGGTTATTCCACCGAGGCGCAAAACCGCCGGATTGCCAAAATGGACCTGATGGTTTCGGCGCAGCCAAATTATATCCGTGTTCTGGGTGATGTGTATGGAAAACACGGATTAGGCGCGGATCGTGCCGAGGTTATCAACCGGCTGGGCTCGCTTGAAAAAAAGAATGTGCCATTGGGCCTACATAGCGATTTTAACATGGCGCCGATTGATCCCCTTTATCTTGCGTGGATAGCCGCGAACCGGATTACCGTTGACGGCAATGTAAAAGCGCCCAGTGAACGGCTAAGCTTGGACAAGGCACTGCGCGCAATTACGATTGAGGCGGCACAAGTGATCGGGATGGATGATCTGACCGGATCGATTGCTGCAGGCAAAAAGGCCGATTTTGCGGTATTGGACCGCGATCCCTATAAAGGCGGTGCTGCAAAACTGCGCGAGGTAAAGATATTGGCCGTGGTGTTTGAGGGGCGCGCGTTTCCGGTGGAATAGATTGCTATAATAGAGTGTTACGATAGCGCTGCTATTCGCGCTTGCCATTCGGATAATGATTGTTCCAGCCGCCGTCCGGCAATCGCTCGGCCTGCTTCACGCGGCAGGCCCAATGATTGCGACAGCGGCCCGCCCAATAAAGAATCGCCTAGCGCCAGCAACACCAATTCCATGGTCAATTCATGAAGCTGGGTATTTTCATGGCCTTCATCGGCAATTTCATCAACAAGCGCATGAATCGTATCGACAATAGGGTTCAGCGCATCTTCGTTACCCGATAACAGCATCCACGACGCCAACGCGCCAGCGCCTTCTTTATCAAACGAGTCAAAGATCAAATCGGCCAATTGGCGTGGCGGCATTTCACCGCCTTGCATCCGCCCCACCGCCTCGCCAATTGTAACGCATATGGCCCGCGTCAGATACTCCGCCAAATCGCGTTGCAGCCCCGATGCGGAACCGAAATGATGCAGCAGATTGGCATGCGTCCGTCCGATACGCATTGATACCGCTTTCAACGTTACCGATTGCGGTCCGGTTTCGATCAATAACAACCGCGCCGCCTCCAACGCCGCCAAACGGCTCGCCTCCGGCTTCAATCGCCGAGGCCGCGAAGCTTCCGTTGGCACGGCAAGCAGTTTGGTTTTACTTATTTTAGACATTTGGTTGGACGACCCTGAATAATCTTATATTTTTTCATAATTAAGCATGCGCGCAACTTGTATTTCCGGCAATACCAAATTCGCGGTGCACGTCCCGAACATCCCAACAAATCTGCCTATTTTGCAATCGACGGGCGCAACTTAGATAACCCATTTTCCCTAAATATTATCGAATGTCGCTTCTGCGTTAACCTAACATATTATGCGCATCTTCAACGCCGCCACGTATCCCGTTGTGATGAAACATGAACCTTATATTTTCACCGCAAAACCCTATACGGCGATTGCGGCCAATGCACCGCCAATTCAGCCGCGTGAATTTCGTACCACAAAACCTGAAATTGCGGAGCGGCATTGGGTTCGCGGCGACGCATTTGCGACGGCGTTGTTCAACGCATTTTCCGCAGTATTCCCGTTGGGTGAGACTTTCATGGCACGCAGCGTAAAGCCGTATCAAAGCCATTTACCAGCAAAACTGGCAAAAGAAGCCCGGGGTTTTGTGCAGCAAGAGGCAGCGCACGCCCGTGAACACGGGCAGATGAACGATGTGTTGATCAATGCAGGATATGACATTGAACCACTGGAGCGAACCATAAAGGCGCTTGTTCATTTTTTTCGCAGTCGCAGCCAGCTGACCTGTTTGACCGCGACAATGTGTATTGAGCATTTCACTGCGATCATCGCCGCCGAAGTGTTAAAAAACGATCATCATCTGGCGGGCGCCGATCCCGAGTTGCTCGAATTGTGGGTGTGGCACGCGCTCGAAGAAACCGAGCACAAGGCCGTTGCCTTTGACGTGTGGAATTATGTTACACGCGATTGGAGCGCAGCGCGCAGATATACCGTCCGCAGCGGGATGTTAATGTTGGTCACCATCAGTTTCCTAATCAACCGAACGCGCGGACAGATGCAATTGCTGCGGCAGGACGGCATCGCGGCTGGTCCCGCGTTTCGCGGGCTGATTGCGCATGGTTTTGGACGCGGCGGTCTGGCGCGAAATATATTTCAGTCATGGCTCAGCTTTTTCAAGCCCGGCTTTCACCCTTGGGATCATGATGACCGACCGTTAATGGCCAAAGGCGAAGCGATGCTGGCAAAAATGGCAGGCAGGACTATGCCCGCACCAGAGTCAATCGAACGCAGGATATTGCCGCGTTTGGCCAATGCAGCGTGAGGGAACTCACGCCGCAATAAGCTGTGCGTCATACGGAACAATGTTTCTTCGCATGTCGTCATTGCTTCGGTTGTCTTCGCCCGACAAATATTGTTCGAACGTTGCGCACGGTATTTCGCGCGCACGCCCTTTACTCGGCTTCATCATAACCTGCCCAGTGGGCCGGAAACCAACCTTGCGCAGAACCCTGCCTGAGGCCGGATTGTCGGTAAAATGCCCGGCGACTAGACGCTTGTGCCCAACCGCCTTGGCAATTGCGACAACGGCCTTTGCCGCCTCGCTTGCGAAACCCAGCCCCCAGAAAGGCCGGGCGATCCAATATCCCAGCTCCGCTTCGCCATCGCTATTTTGGATGCCGCATGCACCAATTAAACGCGGCGCGCCGATTGTGCGTTGAAACAGCAGTAGATTGGGATAATTTGCCGAATGTTCGCGCGCCACAAATTTGCGCGCATCCTCCAAATTATACGGCCACGGTGCAGTTGCCAGATTGCGGACAATCGCTTCATCGGCAACCGCTTGCAACAATTCCTCTGCATCCTCGGGCCAGCATGGCCGCAACAGCAGCCTTTCGGTTCTTGCAAACATCATTCTCTCCTTTTCAGGCATAATCTGTTCTATCAGTTGATAGTTACAGTCATGCGACATGTGGCCCAGTTTGGACGCGATGACAGAGAGAAAACGGCAAAAAGAAAGGGAGACCGGATGACCCGTCTCCCTGTCAGGTGGAACGTTCTTTTGCAAAGACCGCTCCCGGGTCATCCGTTAGGACAACCCATATTTGATTGTCCAAATTATTCGGCTGCGATTGCTGCCACATCAACCGAAACATATTTGCGGCTTTGCTTACCGGCGTGGAATCGCACGCGGCCGGGTTGCAACGCGAACAAGGTATGATCGCGGCCAATGCCAACATTGGCGCCGGGATATACGCGGGTTCCGCGCTGGCGGATGATGATGTTGCCACCAATCACTTCTTCACCGCCAAATTTCTTTACGCCAAGACGGCGGCCTGCTGAATCGCGACCATTGCGTGACGAACCACCTGCTTTTTTATGTGCCATGGTGTGTGCTCCTTAAAATACGTATTCTGTAACCGACGCTTATGCGGCGTCAGCGGCTTTGGTCGCTGCTTTTTTTGGCGCAGCCTTTTTGGGTGCGGCCTCAGCTTTTTCTGCCGATGGTGCAGCTTCTTTTTTGGCAGCGACGGGGGCTTTTGAATCACCGACAGCCAAGATGCGCAGCAACGTCAAGCTTTGACGATGGCCTTGTTTCCTGCGGTAGTTATGGCGGCGACGCTTTTTGAAAACGATCACTTTTTCACCGCGTTCTTGCGCAATGATTTCAGCCGAAACGCTCAAACCGTTAAGGTCTGCGGGCTTATCGCCTTCACCAGCCAGCAAAATATCGTCAAACGATACCTTATCACCAGCTTCTCCGGGCAGTTTCTCGACTGCAATTTTATCTCCAGCGGCGACGCGATACTGCTTGCCGCCAGTGCGCACGATAGCGAACATGGCTTACTTATCCGTTCCAAAATTTGGCGTTCAATATGATTCTGCATAGCTCAGAAAGCCGCAGAAATCCAACACATGCATTTGATAATGAAGCCTCAAAAGCCTGTATCAGAGAGCGGCCAATTAGTCTGTCACCCGCGCTTTGTCAACGCCTTTCGCCCCAATTTTGTGGGTGAATAGTGCTGCCCGCTAATCCGCTTGCCTGCATTCCAACACAGCCGTAAACGTTATGTCATGATACGCCGTATAGCCATCTTAATTTCGTTTTCACTTGGCCTGTCCGCATGTGCATTGCCGCAGGGTGAGTTTCCCTCATTATTGCGCCGACCATATGAGACAAATGCGCCCATAACTGCGCCTTTAGCGCCAGACGCGACAGCCGCTACTACACTGCCGTCCGATTTGGCGGCAAAGGCCAATTCCCTAACTTCACGCCACAGTGCAGCACAAAATGCCTACCGCGATTTGTATCCGCAGGTCGCTGCGATGGTAAACGCCGCGTCCGGCTCAGGGTCCGGCAGTGAGGCATGGGTCAGCGCGCATTTGCAGGTCAGCAGGCTGGATAAAGCCCGTGCCGATTCGAAAACGGCGCTAGCAGAGCTTGACCGGATGATTACGGCCCAGCTTGATGCCGATGCGAACCGAGATGGTCAAAATATAGCTCTGCTGCTGATAGACATTCAAAAACCAATAGCCGCAGACACGGCGGCGCAAGATGAGCAGATTGACCGGCTTTCGGCAATCATTGGGACATAAATATTGGGCATCAAGACATGAATATCGGGATGCATCGGTAGCAAGCAGAAATTTCATAAACCTAGTTCTGTTCGCTTGACGCCGCCTGCCGCTACGGCAAAGAAGACATTATGACCAAACAAGCTCCCAAATCATCTGTTGCGCAAAACCCCGATATCCGTTTGCTCGGCAAGATGCTGGGCGATGTCATCCGCGCTTATGGCGGCGAAAAACTGTTCCGGCAGACCGAATATATCCGTTCGTCCAGCGTCGATCGGCATCGCGGTGTCGCAGGCGCGGATAGCAGCGACCGGGGTTTGGGCGCACTCAGCCTTGATGACACCTTAAACTTTGTACGCGGTTTCATGTTGTTCTCTCTACTCGCCAACTTGGCAGAAGACCGTCAAGGTTTAGCGCATGAGGAAGGCGCGACCTTTGCCGAGGCCTATGCCCGGCTGAAATCCGAAGGGGTTGGCGACGCCGACATTCTTGAACTTTTGTCAAACAGCCTGATCGTCCCTGTCCTGACCGCGCACCCAACAGAAGTCCGCCGTAAAAGCATTATCGATCACAAAAATCGCATCGCTGCGTTGATGGCAATGCGCGACGCGGGGCAATGCGTTACCCCCGATGGCGATAGTATCGACGATGCTATTTACCGGCAAATTGCCCTGCTTTGGCAAACCCGTCCGCTGCGCCGAGAAAAGCTAATTGTAGCTGACGAGATAGAGAATGCCCGATCATATATGCAGGAAGTGTTCTTGACGGCGTTGCCCAAACTATATGCCCGCTGGGAACAGGCATTGGGACAACGCCCGCCAAGTTTCGTGCGGTTAGGAACGTGGATAGGCGGCGACCGCGATGGCAACCCGTTTGTCGATGCCGATACGTTATTATACGCCATGACGCGCGATGGCGGCACGGTTATTCGGCATTATCTGGAGGCGGTTCATAAATTGGGCGCAGAGATTTCAATCTCCAGCCTGATGAGCGACACTCCTGCCGAAGTGCTCGCTTTGGCTGAAAAGAGCGGTGACATCGCCCCTAGCCGTGCCGACGAACCCTATCGCCGCGCCATGTCCGGCATTTATGCGCGGCTGTGCGCCACCCACATGGATCTGGTCGGGGATCAACCGCCGCGCCCATCACCATTGGCAGGCGAAGCGTACGCATCGCCAGAGGAATTGCGCGCCGATCTGGTGACATTGGCCACCGCATTGGCCAGCGGCGGCGGCGGCGCATTGTCCAGCGGCGGCGCGCTGGGGCGTTTGATCCGCAGCGTCGAGATTTTCGGCTTTCACCTCGCCACGCTCGACATGCGGCAAAACAGCGTGGTGCATGAACGCGTCATCGCCGAACTGGTCAAGGCGGCGGGCGTTGAATCTGATTATCTGGCGTTGGATGAAGCAGCGCGGGTAAAACTGTTGCTCGCCGAATTATCGCATAACCGGCCGCTTGCCGACCAATGGCATGACTATAGCGAAGAAACCGCCAAAGAACTCGCCATTGTCCGCGCCGCCGCCAACGTGCAGGCACGCTTTGGCAAAGCCGCGATCACCACTTACAATATCAGCCAAACGGAAAGCGTGTCCGACATGCTGGAGGTATATGTACTGGCCAAACAAGCTGGCATGTACCGCGTAGCAGAGGACGGCACACCCAGCGCAAGCATCATGTCTGTACCCTTGTTTGAAACCATCGCCGATTTACAGGCCGCGCCTGCAACCATGGCGGCGTTTTTCGCGTTGCCGCCGATGCGCGCGTTGGCGCAGGCACGGGGCCATCAAGAAGTGATGATCGGATATTCCGATTCCAACAAAGACGGCGGATATATCACGTCAACATGGGAGCTTTACCAAGCGTCATCGGCGCTCGCCCCAGTATTTGCCGATGCGGGCGTCGCTATGCAATTGTTCCACGGGCGCGGCGGCGCGGTGGGGCGCGGCGGCGGCAGCGCATTTGGCGCGATTAAGGCGCAGCCCAATGGCACAGTGCAAGGTCGCATCCGCATCACAGAACAGGGCGAAGTTATCGCCGCAAAATACGGCACGATCGATAATGCGGTAACCTCGCTTGAAACAATAGCGTCCGCTACGATGCTTGCTACATTATCCGCCGACCCCATTGCCTCTGCCGATGAAAAACGGTTCCGCGCGGCAATGTGTGAGCTGTCAAGCCGCGCCTTCGACAGCTATCGCGGGCTGGTCTATAGAACCGAGGGTTTCCGAACATTTTTTCGCCAAATGACGCCGATATCAGAAATCGCTACGTTGAAAATTGGGTCGCGCCCCGCCAGCCGTAAGGCAAGCGATCGAATCGAGGATTTGCGGGCGATTCCCTGGGTTTTTAGCTGGGCACAAGCACGCGTCATGCTGCCGGGATGGTATGGAACCGGACAGGCTTTGCACGATTTTGCCGACAAAGGCCTGCTGAAGGCGATGGCGGGGGAATGGAGTTATTTCCAAACCATATTGGCCAACATGGAAATGGTGCTTGCGAAATCCGACATGGGCATTGCCGCGCATTATGCCGATCTGGTCGAAGACAAGGCGCTGTCGCAAGCTTTATTTGGAACAATCAAAGATCATTGGAATAAAGCCCATGACGGCGTGCTGGACGCAAGCAATCAAAAATATTTATTAGAGGCCAGCCCGGCACTGCACAATTCGATCATGCTGCGCCTGCCCTATATTGAGCCGCTGAACCTTTTACAAATTGAGCTGCTGAAGCGCCACCGCGCAGGCGAAGCAGATGAACGTATTGGTGAAGGCATACAGCTGACAATTAATGCGATTGCGACGGCACTTAGGAATAGTGGGTGAACCCTAATTTGCCGCGCTCTCTTCGTCGCTCGGCTTTGCTCTAAAATCAAACCTGATCCGCACCCACACGCCCAGTTGTGGCTTGTTATCGATTCGCGGTGGCCGCACCAAAAACTGCCACGCCGCCAAACGAAGCGCCTTGGCCAGCCCCGTTCCGCGCGGCGTTTCACTTAGTATCTGACAATTTTCGACATGATAGTTTTCGATCATCCGGCACGCAATTTCCGCCGATGCCCCTGGCGGTGCGCTTTTTGCCGATGCCAAATATGGCGCAAGTTCGCTGTCATACGGTTCTCTGAACCATGCCACCGGGTACAACTGCGCACCGCCCGGCCCTGCGCCAGGGCCGATTAAGCCTTTGCTGCCCTGACCAGATCCCTGCCCGGACCCTTGACCAACGCCCTTGCCATCGCCCTGACCTGCGCCGCCATTTGAGGGAATTTTGGAAAGGTCCATCGCGTCAAAATCTGCCTTGCTGACCTTAATAAAATCCGGGGTTGGCGGCGGGGTTTTGAGTTTATTGGCGGACGGCAATATGGGTTTTGGAATGTCAGGAACGATATTGCGAGGTGTAGCCTTGGAGAGCGGAGCAACGGCGTCGGCCTTTGCATTTTCCTTAGCAGCCGATTCTGCCACCGCTTCTAAAGTAAAGGCGTTCAGGCTTTGCCTGCGCGCTTTTGGTCCGGCGGACTGTAACGTTAGACTTAAAAACGCAAGTATCAGCAACGCCTCTATGACAAACGTTGCTGCGATTCCAAACGCACGCCGCCGCAACGTGGTCTGATCCCAATCTGTCTGTTGTGTATAGGACATGAGCGCCAACGCTCTAGGGGCGGCCTAGCGCAGTTGCAAACTAAAGCAGCAAGCCCTGAGCTTAGCTCAGCGGTACCAGCTTTACCTGCAGACCATCCTTTGGCCGAGGAATTGGCCATGCCTGCCATTGCGGCTCATACCCATCCGCCACCTCAATGCGGGCACCGGTCAATAAATGGTGCATGAAAATCTTCACCTGCAAATAGGCAAAATGCAAACCGAGGCACATATGCGCGCCGCCGCCAAAGGGAACCCAAGCATATTTATGCCGCGCTTTCACCATATCGGGCGTAAACCGCATCGGATTAAACTCCTGCGGATTTTCCCAATGTTCCGGCATCATATGGACATAAGCGGGGCTGATACTGACCGATGTTCCAGCGGGAATATGATGGCCCATAAAGTCAAAATCGCGCAAAGCCCGGCGCGGCAACGCGGGAACCGGCGGCATCAGGCGCAGGGATTCCTTGAACGCATATTCGGTCAGGGTAAATTTGGCCAAATCGGCATCGGTAATGCTGGCCCCTGCGGGCGCTATCGCCAAGCATTCTGCACGCAATTTATCCTGCCATTCCGGATTTTTGGCAAGCAACCAGACCAAAGACGTTACCGACGATGTAATGGTATCATGCGCCGCCATCATCAGGAAATTGATATGGTCGATCAATTGGCCATCGGACATAAAACTGCCGTCTTCATGCTGCGCGCGGCAGAATTGGCTGAACATATCCTGCCGGTTTTCGTTGCGGCGGCGTTCAGCAATCTGCGGCCCAAAATAATCGATCAAATACTGTCGGCCAGCCACGCCGCGTCCCATTTTGGTGAACGGCAAAGGCATGCGCACCGCACCAACAGACGCCGCAACCATATCGGCAAAGGCCGTGTTCACGCGGTCGGCCTCTGGCCCCAACGGGACGCCCAAAAATGCGCTGGCCGCGACATCAAGCGTCAATTGCTTGATCGCCGGATAGAATTTCATATCGCCGCGCCATTTCGGCAGTTGCTCGGCAAAAATGCCATTCATACTTGCGGCATACGCGCGCAGTGGTTCGGGCTTAAACGCGATGCCAAGCGCGCGGCGGTCCATCCGGTGATGATCAAAATCAAGCAGCATCAGCCCGCGCGGAAATAGTAGATTGAGCACTGGGCCCCACCCTTGTTCTGATGAAAACAGCTTGTCGCGATCAAACAACATCAGTTCGTTTGCCTCCGCTCCCATCATCGAGACCGTCGGATTGCCAAGTGAATTGGTACGAAACACCGGGCCATATGTTTGGATCATATAAGCGCCATAAGCCGGGGGATCGCGCAGCACGCGCAATGTTGTACCAATGATCGGCGGGCCGTTCTCGCCCGGAATATGCGAAAGGTCACCCTTTGTGGCGCGTTTGGTCCAATGGGGGTTTGCGGCTTCGCTGCTGGCCAATGCCATTTTCAATAGTCTCCGGTTTAATCGAACGATTAAATTGTTCAATGCCATTCATGTCATAACGGCACAAGCAAAGAATAGCGCTTGATGAACAAAAGCAAACAAATATGTTCACCCACAATTCAACTCACCGCAGCTAATGCGGTGTCAGAAGTAAACGGCGGCCAGCGAATCGATTAAGAAGTAATATCCAAAATGGATTATGGCAGCTTAACAGGGGTGAAAGACATGACGCATTTGGTCTCGAAAATTAAAACATTATCGGCATTACGCCTTGCCGCCGTTGCCGCGCTTGGCATTGCGACGTCGGGCTGCGTGTATGACGGCGGAGCCAGCTTGGGCTATGCCAGCGACGGTTATGCGCAAGGCTGCGACAGCTATGATAATTTCGACAGCTATTATGACTGTGACTATGGTTATGGATTTAGCAACATCGGCTATGGCGGTGGTTGGTATAGTGATTATTACTATCCCGGTTATGGCTATTTCATTTTCGACAGCTATGGCCGCCGATATCAAATGCAACGAGACCATCTGCGCTATTGGGGTGGGCAGCGTTACAATTGGTACCGCCAGCACGGAGGTGGTCGCGGCAATTATGGCAATGGCGGCGGCTATGGTCATAATGATGGCGGCAACCATAATGGCGGCTATGGTGGTGGCGGACATCATAATGGCGGCAATAGCGGGCACAATAATGGCGGCCAGCATGGCAACCATGGCGGCAATGGTCAGCATTATGGAAACGGCGGCCAACATGATGGCAATGGTCAACATGGCGGCAACGTAAGCAACGGCAATGGTGACACCCCGCGCCGCGGACAACTTGAAGGCGGCTTTGGTCGCCCCAGTCCGCAGCAGCAAAGGCAACAACGCGTGCGTGAGGGCATTAAAAACTACGGCAACACCTCGGTTGGCGGCACAGTTAGCGGCACAGCGAACACTCCGCCGCCACGCACATTCGATAATGGCGATCGCGGAGACAAGGCACTTAACAACCGTTTTCGCAGTCAATCACAAGGTGGCGGCGCCGCTGCACAACCCGTCCGTCAAGCGCCGGCTGCGGCACGCGCACCAGCCCCGCAATCTGCACCACGCCCTGCCCCAAGCCCTGTCCCACAGGCGCGGGGGAGTTCGATCCGAAATGAACGCAGTGAGGGGAAACAGGATAATTAGAGCGGGATGATTTGCGATTGGGCGGAGCGAGGGTCAGGACCTGATAAATAAATGTGTGCGCCGGCACGGGCCGGCGTACACATTTAATAATATGCTTGAATACGCACCCGAACTCCCATTGACCCTAACTAAGGTCGCCAATAAAATTCACCGCGTCCTCATCGGCATTTATTGCGGCAACATCACCGCATCAAACCGCCCATCAAATTGCGGGCAAACCGGCCAAGGCCTGGGAAACCTATCGACTTGCCTAATTCAGTCGCGATCGTTCCAGCGACAGCGCTGGCCGCTGATGCCTTTGGATTTGCGCGGCTTTTTTTGCCCAGCATCGCGCTTGCCGCCATTGATCCCGCCGACGATAATGCTGCACCCGCTGCGGCGCCCGCGACCTTACCCCATAATGAAGTTGACTTACGTTCACGCTTTCCGACTTCTTCTTCGCCTTGTTCCGCTACTTCCTCTGCCGTCGCTGCTGCATCCGCCGATTTTTGGTTCAGTATTTCATACGCAGAATCGCGGTCTACCTCTGCTTCATATTTACCATCATATGGCGAAATTGATTGGATGATCGCGCGTTCCTTTGCATCCAGCGGGCCAACCCGCGAGCGCGGCGGCTTTATCAAGGTGCGCTGCACGATTGAGGGTGATCCGTCCGGAAGCAAGGTCGAAACCAGCGCCTCGCCCACTTTTAATTCCGTAATCGCCTCGGCCACGTCCAAATCGGGGTTGATACGAAACGTCTCTGCCGCTGCTTTGATTGCTTTTTGATCGCGCGGGGTAAACGCACGCAATGCATGTTGCACGCGATTACCAAGCTGACCCGCCACCTTTTCAGGAATATCAATTGGGTTTTGCGAGATGAAATAAACACCAACGCCTTTGGACCGGATAAGGCGAACGACCTGTTCCACTTTCAGCATCAAGGCATCGGGCGCATCTTCGAACAACAAATGGGCCTCGTCAAAAAAGAACACCAATTTTGGTTTTTCGGGGTCGCCAATTTCCGGAAGCGTTTCAAACAATTCAGACAGCAGCCATAACAAGAACGCGGCGTATAATTTAGGGCTTTGCATCAGTTTTTCGGCGGCCAATATATTGACCTGTCCGCGCCCTTTGTCATCCAATTGGATGAAATCTGTAATCTCTAGCGCAGGCTCACCAAAAAACTTTGCGCCACCCTGATCTTCTAATGTCAATAATTGCCGCTGGATCGAACCCACCGACGCCTTGGTGACATTGCCATATTTGGTTCCGATTTCCGCAGCATTTTCCGCGCACCAAACCAACATCGCCTGCAAATCTTCGAGATTCAGCAGCAGCATGCCTTGATCGTCGGCGACGCGAAATGCGATGTTCAATATGCCTTCTTGGGTTTCATTCAGACCCAATATCCGCGCCAGCAACAATGGTCCCATTTCCGAAATAGTCGTGCGGATTGGGTGTCCTCTCTCGCCATATAGGTCCCAGAATACCACTGGGTTATCGGCATAGCTGTAACCATCATAGCCTATCTCGCTCGCGCGCGCCGTGAACGCATCGTGCATCTTTCCCGTGGGCGATCCCGCCATCGCCAGCCCAGCTAAGTCGCCTTTCACATCGGACACAAATACCGGAACACCCAATGCAGAAAAACTGTCGACCAATCCCTGCAATGTGACGGTTTTACCCGTGCCCGTCGCACCCGCAATCAAGCCATGACGATTGGCACGTTTCAGATTCAGATATTGCGCTTCGCCGCCGCCTGTGCCCAGGAAGATGCCGTGTTCATTGTCCATACCCATGTTAATCGCCTTTTGATTTCGTTCAGCAACGAACAACAGTGTCGCAGGCATTAGGTCAAGTCAAAACATGTAAGACCGTTGCAATTCGGTTCATCGACAACAGAGAATCGTTCGTCGCAAAGCGGGCGTCCATAGATTCCATTCGCCCGCTGATACGCTTAGGCCTGAGCATTGTTCCTTGGAGAATTTATTTGCCCTTTGCCCTATTGCCTATCCGATTTCCTGCTCGATCAAATGTCGCCGCATGTTTAAGGCCAATTTGTTTGATCGCGCTGTCCGCGTCTATGGCCGCTTGCGTATCGGTAAAAAATCCGCCGCCTGCTCCGCCTATTCGCAAAGATCGGCCTATCGTGTCCGCGCCGCCGCCGCAACCCCGTCAAAACACGGCGGCTATATCGGAGTCATTGGATAGCTATATTCACGAAATATGGCGCAGTTTTCCCGGCAAGACCGGCGTCGCCATTCAAAAAATTGATGGCGGCGGTACGATTGGCAAACGGCTGACCGATTATTTCCCGCAGCAAAGCGTATCGAAAATGTGGGTCGCAATGACGGTCCTCGACTTGGTCGATCAGGGCAAACTGACCTTGAACCAAAATGTCCGAATTACGCCCGATGATCTTGTAGTTTTCAACCAGCCTATTGAAAAACGCGTGCGGGGTAAGGGTTATGTTGACGAACCGATTATCAACTTACTCGACATTGCGATCACCGCCAGCGACAATGCCGCCAATGACAGCCTGATGCGCGTCGCGGGCGGACCTGATGCCGTTCGCGCATTCATCGCAAAGAAAAGGCTCGGCGCAATTCGGTTTGGGCCGGGCGAGCGGCAATTACAAACGGGCATCGCTGGCATGTCATGGCGGCAACAATATTCGGTCGGACGCACATTTTATTCGGCGCGGGCGCAGGTTCCTTATGCGACCCGGAAAGCAGCAATGGACCGATATTTGGCTGATCCCGTTGACGGTGCATCACCGCAAGCAATTGCGGGCGCACTTTCCCGGCTGGCCAAAGGTGACCTATTATCCGCATCATCAACCCGGGTTCTGCTGGATTTGATGGGACGCACGAAAAGCGGCCCCAATCGGTTGAAAGCGGGTGTGCCATTTGACTGGAGCTTTGCGCATAAAACCGGAACGGGACAGGATTTACCACCAATATCAACCGGATATAATGATATCGGAATTATGACGGCGCCAGATGGAACCCGCTATGCCGTTGTCGTAATGATGTCAGATACCACCGCATCGGTGCCGGAACGCATGGCGTTCATGCAATCTGTATCTCGCGCAGTCGGCTATTATCACCGTTGAGCGACTAGAGCCTGAACCAGAGGTGTTATGTCAATCTTTTCGGGGTGTGCACTCGCCAATTTGGCCGGTTCAATTTTGCGCGCGCGTTTCGGTACGCCGAAGGATACCTGTTTTTTAGCAAAATCGATAATAACGCGGTCAAACAATTGCAGCGCATCCATCCCCAAAAATATGGCTGGGCGTTTTTGCAAATCCAATGTTTGCATCGCATAATTGTTTGAAAATGTGATTGGCAAGTCGGCAATTTCTATGCCGCCAATTTCGATGGATCTTATTTGGGTAAAATCCCCATCAATTTTTTTTCCAGTTACGCTGGTTAACGCAATTGGCAAAAATCCGCCTTTGCGGTTTTGTTTAAGCAAAACATTGCGTAGCTTTTGATTGCCCAAACTGTTTTGCGATCCGGTATCGATTACAATATCGACTTTTTTACCGTTCACTTTTGCGTCTGACAATATCAACCGGTTGCCTTTGCCGCGTCCTGACACGACGATTAAATTGCCATTGGAGCTTGGAAAATTGGTGCGGGATTTTGCTGGCAACACCGTCATTGTGTTGGCGCGCAGGTCGATGTCGATCTTTTTGTCTTGCAAACTATCGAGGCCAAGCAACCCATATGCGCCAAGGTTTTCGCGGTCCAGCCCGGGCGCCAACAGCCCGTCAATTCGGGTCGTCGCGGTGGTCAAACTGTCCACTAGATAGGAATCGACGGTGGCAGGGCCAGTAACCGTCGCCAGACGCAGCTTTGCCCCAATTTTCAACGCGAGTATTTTTGCCAGCTCATGCGCAATCACCGTGCGTTCGGTTCCCGTGTCAACGATGAAGGCATATTCTGCGCTTTTGTTGATCCTTACCGGCACCGTCATCCGCGACGTCCGATCATAGGCAAATTCTTGATTTGCCGGGAACGCAGCGGGGACAGGAATTTCGGCTGCGATCATCTGGCCATCTTGAGCATGCGCGGAGCATGCCAAAGCCGCCAAGACCGCGGCAGACATTACGGGCAGTTTGAGTATCGAAAATTTGACCATGGCATCATCCTTTGGTTTGCAAGTTATGCTCTTTCGGGTGCTTCGGCAAGCGGTCCGTTTACTAGCCGTTCCCCTTGTTGCGTCCATTGTTGCGTCCATTGATGCGATCATTTTCATCTGGCGACATCGCGATTTGCGCCAGCGATTCCGCCTCCATCAACAAGGCATCATCCGCGCTGCCCTGTGCCACGCTTTCTCTGCCGATCATGATCAGTACGGGAACCGACAGCGGACTGACGCGGTCGAGTTCTACATGCAGCATCGTTCCCACCGCCCGGTCTAACAAATCGCCCAGCCGTCCCACATCGGTCAGCCGCGCCCGCGCATCGGCCCATGCCGCCTGTAACAGCAGATGATTGGGTTCATATTTGCGCAGTACGTCATAAATCAGGTCGGTCGAAAACGTGACCTGCCGCCCAGTTTTTCGCTTTCCGGGATGTTGTCGCTCAACCAGACCGCTGATCACAGCAACTTCGCGAAAAGCCCGCTTCAACAGATAACTGCCCTCCACCCAAGCGGTAAACTCATCCGCCAATATGTCGGCAGAAAACAGCGATGCGGGGTCGGCAATCGGCTTGTGACTCCACACCGCCAGTGCATAATCATTGGCGACAAATCCCAATGGCATTAGGCCCCGGCTCTCCATCCGGCGCGTTATCAACATGCCCAGCGACTGGTGCGCATTCCATCCTTCGAACGGATAACAGACCATATAATAGCGGTCCTGATGCGGAAAAGTTTCTACGAGCAGCTGTCCGGGATCGGGCATCTGGCTGCGGTAATCCTGCATCTCCAGCCATTCACGCACGTCATCGGGGAAGCGCGCCCACCCGGCCCGGTCGGTCAAAAATTCTCGCACTCGGTCTGATAAATGCGTTGTCAACGGCATCCGAGCACCCATGTAGCTGGGTATCTGCGCTGCCTTTTTAGCGGCGCGCACGATCAAGTCGAGATCCTTGATGCTTTCCACCTCCAGCGCCAATCCGGCAAAGGTGAACGTGTTGCCCGGCGACAGCGTGGCGGCGAAGCTTTCCTCGACCTTGCCCAAATTGCGGCCATTGCGGAAACGCACATTCAGCATCGGCAGATCGACGATGATACCCGCGTTAAACCTGTGCTGCGCGATGAATTTGGGATGCGCGATCCGCCAAACGCCGCTAGGACTGCGCACCAGTTTCTTAAACTTATCATACGCCCGCAGCGCATATCCGCCAGTCGATATGAACTCCAACACGTTGCCAAATGTTGCCGCTGTAATCCCGCTATAGGGCAACGCCGACTGCACTTCATCCAGCATACGCGCCTCATCAAATGGCGCAGCGCAGGCGCAGGCCATGATATGTTGCGCCAATACGTCCAATCCGCCGCTGCGAAAATCCTCGCCGTCGCGCACGCCCTCGTTCACCGCATCATAGGCCGCCTGCGCCTCCAGATATTCGAAACGATTGCCCGGCACCAAAATCGCCTTTGACGGTTCATCCAGCCGGTGATTGGACCGGCCAATACGTTGCAACAGCCGCGACGATCCCTTGGGCGCACCCATCTGGATCACGCAATCGACATCGCCCCAATCGACCCCCAGATCTAGGCTGGACGTACACACCAAAGCCTTCAAATCGCCGCGCGCCATTGCGCCCTCGATTTTGCGCCGCGCCTCTACTGACAGCGATCCGTGGTGAATCCCGATGGCCAGATTGCTCTCATTCAAATCCCACAATTTTTGAAAGGTAAACTCCGCCAAAAAGCGCGTGTTGCAGAATATCAATGTGGTCTTGTTGCGCTGAATTTCTTCCAAAACCTGCGGCAACGCATATTGGCCGCTATGCCCCGCCCACGGCACGCGGCCTTCGGGTAGTAAAATTTCCAAATGCGGCTGCGCAGCGGCTTCGCCTTCGACCAGTTGCACTGCGTCAATATCGCCATAGGGCGCAAGCCACGCGCGATACGCGTCCGAATCCGCAACCGTAGCCGACAGCGCCACGCGCTGCATATTGGGCGCGATTTGTTGCAACCGCGCCAAGGCAAGGCTGAGCAAATCGCCGCGCTTGCCATTGGCGAAAGCATGCACCTCATCGATTATCACGCGCTTAAGCGGCGCAAACATCATCAAACTGTCTTCGTGACTAAGCAGTAATGACAGCGATTCCGGCGTCGTTAGCAATATGTGCGGCGGCTTTACCCTTTGCCGTGCCTTGCGGTCCGACGGCGTATCGCCGCTGCGTGTTTCGATGCGGATGGGCAGCCCCATTTCATCAACAGGCGTTAGCAAGTTGCGCTGCACATCAACAGCCAGTGCCTTGAGCGGGGAGATGTAGAGTGTGTGCAAGGTGTCGGCGGGGTCCGAAATTAACTCCGCCAAACTCGGCAAAAACCCAGCCAGCGTTTTACCCGCGCCCGTCGCTGCAACCAGCAATGCATGCCTGCCATCCGCAGCCGCTTCTAGCATCTCCACCTGATGCCGCCTTGGCATCCAGCCACGCGCAGTGAACCAATCGGTAATTATTGGGTGGAGCGGGGAGGCAGGCATCAGTGCGCTATAAGCAATCGCACGAGATGTGGAAGTGGAACGCTTCATATAACCCAACACTCCGCCGCTCCAGCGCAGGCTGGAGCTTATCTCGTTTTGCGGTATTAGCCAGGGCAGTGTAGATCGAGAGACGTGATAGGCTCCAGCCTGCGCTGGAGCGGCGTGGCTTTATACCTTGCGCGCAAACCAGATGATGTGCCTCGGCCCTTTACCATTGGTGCGCGCACGCACGGCAACCTCATCCACCACAAATCCGGCTTTCTCCAGTCGCTTGGTGAATTTCTTGTCATCGGCCGCAGACCAGACCGCTAATATCCCGCCCGGCGTCAATGCGCGTTTTGCGGCCTGCAATCCAATAGGCGAATATAGCCCGTCATTGCCCGCCCGCGTCAAACCGTCCGGACCATTGTCGACATCCAGCAGGATCGCATCATAACCGCCATTGCCCCCCGCTATCGCATCGGCAACATCACCCATTCGCAAGGTCACGCGGGTATCATCAAGGCAACCCGCCGTAACCGCCGCCATTGGCCCCCGCGCCCATTCGATGATTCCGGGAACCAGCTCAGCCACTGTGATCTTGCCGGACTTGCCCAGCATCGCCAATGCGGCGCGCAATGTAAACCCCATGCCATATCCGCCAATCAGGATATGCGGCTTTGGGTTACCATGCAGCCGGTCAAGCGTCATCTCAGCCAGCGCAATTTCCGACCCGTTCATCCGCGTGCTCATCAACTCATTGCGGTCAAGCACAATCATAAAATCATCGCCGCGGCTGTACAGATCAAGCTGATCCCCGCCGGGAACTAGGGCGGTACCATGATGGATGCGAGGGGTCATGAGGTGATCACCATTTTCTGATATCGAATTTTAACTCCGTCCACGATACTCTCCTGCTTGAATATACGAGCTTGGTTATCAAATCTTACCAACAAAACTCCATCATCTTGCCAGCGAATATCGACCCAGCGGCCATTCTTCACTTGGAAAACGGGCTGAGCATGAAGATCAGCTATAAAAACATTGGCATCAAGGTTTTGTCTCCGCACGGCATCTGAGAGCATTACTTGCCAAGATTCAGCCGTCGTCGCCCCGCAATCTCGAGCAAAAAGGGTTGCGACTTGCTGTTGATCGGGGGATTGGACGACGTCCAACACTTTATTGCCACAAAGGCTGTTATCACAAGCGGTTAACCCGGCCAACAGCATGAAGGAAATGGAGATAAGAAACTCCCTCAATGCCCCGCCTGCTCGCCGCGCACGAGGCCACTCGCCGCCAATTGTGCGTCGATCATGGCCATCAATCGCTCCAGCCCCTCTTCGCTCGATGCCTCTGCTCTTGCGACCAGAACATCCTGCGTGTTGGATGCGCGCAGCAGCCACCAGCCGTCGGGGGTGTTCACCCGTGCGCCGTCGGTATTATTGACATCCGCGCCGTCCACCTCCAACCGTGCCAGCACTTCATCTATCACCGCAAACTTCCGGCTTTCATCGACTTGAAAGCGCATTTCGGGAGTGTTTATCATGTCGGGCATCGCACTGCGTAGCTCGGTCACGCTTTTGCCCAGCTTCGCCGACGCTCGCATCAACCGGATTGCGGCATAGATCGCATCATCAAAACCGTAATATTCATGCTTGAAAAAAATATGCCCGCTCATTTCGCCAGCCAATGGCGAACCTGTTTCCTTCATTTTGGACTTAATCAGGCTGTGTCCGGTTTTCCACATCAACGGTTTGCCGCCCAGTTCACTCACGCGGTCAAACAAGGCCTGACTAGCCTTTACATCGGCGATAATCGTGGCTCCGGGCACATCGCCCAGCACATCTTCGGCATAGATTTGCAGCAATTGATCGCCCCAGATAATCCGGCCCTGCCCGTCAATCGCGCCGATACGATCGCCGTCACCATCAAAAGCCACTCCAAAATCGAGGTTCTTTTCCGCGACAAGCCGCTGCAAATCGACCAAGTTTGCTGGGTCGGTAGGATCGGGATGATGATTAGGGAACTGGCCATCCACATCCACAAACAGCAGATGATGCTCACCCGGTATCATCTGAACCAGTCTCTCAATGACCGGTCCTGCCGCACCGTTTCCTGCATCCCAGCCGATCCGGAATGATTTTTCAGGTGCGGCGCTTGACAGCGAGTTCAAATATTGATTCAGAATATCATAATGCTCAAACGTGCCGCTGCCTTGCTCCCAATCCCCCGTCGCCGCCATGGTGCCAAGGCGCAAGATGTCCGCGCCGAAGAACGGAGCACCATTATGGACAAGTTTGAAGCCGTTATAGTTGGCGGGGTTGTGGCTGCCGGTTATTTCTATGCCGCCGTCAACATAGTCCAATACTGCCTCCGCATAATATAGCATCGGGGTTGGCCCCATGCCGATGCGCAATGCGTTGCAGCCGCTTTCATTGAGACCGCGTACCAGCGCGGCCTCTAATATCGGTGAGCTTAAACGTCCATCATATCCCACAGCGACGCATTTGCCGCCGCCGCGCACCACAATGCTGCCAAACCCGAGGCCAATGGCATAGGCATCGTCCTCCCCCAGTGTCTCGCCAATGATACCGCGAATGTCATATTCGCGTAAGGATGTAGGGTGGAACATATGGGACATTGAGGCACTCCGGTTGGACGTTACGTTTTGCGGCTTTCGATTTCCGCTAATAACAGGTCGCGGGCTTCGTTTAAAGCACTGGCATGGGAATCGTTTCCTCCAATATCGGGATGATTTTCCGCAATTAACAGGCGGTGGCGCGACCGGATTTTGTCAGCATCATCGTTGTGGCTGACGCCCAGCATCATGCGCGCATTGTCGATTTTATCTCGCGCGCTGGCTGACCCAAACATCCGCCAATGCATCCCGCGATACCATGTCGCGGCCACGCCAATCAAAATAACTGCGGGTATCCATACGCCGCGTATGGCGGCGAATACGCCCGCAAGCCCCAGCAAAATCGGCGGCACTTGCGCTGGTTTGATCTTCCCTGCCCATAATGCCCAGCCAAAACCCGCCGCGATTATGATCAACACAAATGGCATTAAACGAGGGGCGCCTGTTGCAAATCGGGCAAGGCAAGCCCCACGAGTAACTCGCGCAATTCTTGGCGCGCGACAATATGCGCCGTCGCCAATTGCCCCAAATGACCTTTATCGATCAGCGTCAAGCCAGAGGGAAACAGCTCGCGGTAAATCACCCGCTCGTTCAACCCTGGCAGCGCACGAAACCCGACACGTTTGGATAATTCGGCGATGGCTTCGGTCATCCGTTGCTGGTTCCGCGCCTCCATATTATGCAGCCGGTTGCGGACCACAATCCAGTCAATCGTTGCACCGTCGGTTTTCGCACGTTCTTTGCGCGCCTCCCAGATAAGTTCGGCATAAAAACTAAGCCGCTTGACCTTAAACGTCTCCGCATCAACCTGACCAATTAAGTCAAAGTCAACAAAACTGTCGTTAATCGGCGTTACCAATGTGTTTGCCCGCGTCGCAACATAGCGGGCATAGGGATCGTCACGGCCAGGCGTATCGTAAATTAGAAAGTCGTGGCTGTTTTCAAACTGCTCGGTGATTTGCTCTAGGCCTTGTTGTGACACGCCGTCAAATACAGCAAAATCTGGAATTGAGAGCGCAACGCCGCGCCGTTTTATGGTCGCCGCACGGTTCTCCAAATATCGGAACATCGTGCGTTGCCGTGTATCCAGATCGATGCACGCCACGCGCGCACCACGCGCCGCTAGCGCAATGGCAACATGCACAGCCGTTGTCGATTTGCCCGTGCCGCCCTTTTCGTTGGCGAATACAATATGGTGCGCCCCTGCCATTTGCCCGTTAAGCCCCTGCAATCTTGATTGTGTGAGTGTTCGTTGAACTTTTGCCTTGATCTGCCAAGGCCGCCTCCCGCATAGACCCGTCCAAGCAGCCATAATCAAGGCATAATAGTCATGCAAACCATCAATATTCTCGCAGAACTAAGAGACGAAGTTGCCGATCTGCGCAAAAGCCATGATTTCATCGCTTTGGTCCCCACAATGGGCGCGCTGCATAATGGGCACATGGCCTTGGTCGCCCAAGCAAAGGCGCTGGGCGGCGCAGTGATTGCATCGATATTCGTTAATCCCACCCAGTTCGGCGTGAATGAAGATTTGGATGCCTATCCACGGCCACTGGCACGCGATCAGGAAATGCTGGCGAATGCCGGCGTCGATGTGCTTTGGGCGCCAACGCCTAGCGCAGTATATCCAATCGGTTTCGCCACAAGCATAAAAATTAGCGGCCCCAGCGAGGGATATTGCGGCGCTGCGCGGCCTCGGCATTTTGATGGTGTGGCGTTGATCGTAGCCAAATTGTTCAATCAGGTTCAGCCCAGCCACGCGTTTTTTGGGGAAAAGGATTTTCAACAGCTTGCGGTCATCCAGCAGATGGCGAAGGATTTGGATTTTAACCTTCAGATTGTCGGTGTACCGATTGTGCGGGATGCCGACGGCCTCGCCTTGTCATCGCGCAATGTATATTTAACCACGTCCGAGCGGATGGACGCGCTCGCTCTGCCCCGCGCCCTGCAATCCGCAGCAGCCAAAATCAGGGACGGCGGCGATATATCAGCCATTTTGGCTGCGGGAACACGCGACATTTTGGCCACAGGATTTCAGCAAGTCGATTATTTTGCGCTGGTCGATGCAGAAAATTTGCAAGCGATTGCGCAACTGACGGACCGGCCCGCGCGGCTGTTATCCGCCGCAAAAATAGGCAAAACGCGGCTGATTGATAATCTGGCTCTGTAACGCTTTCTCCAAAACAGATGTAAAAAGGGCATGCGCGTTAACCATTTGTTATCCATAATCGGGTGAATTGGCTCCATCACGTGGATGTGGGAGAGTTTGATTATGGGTAACAGTATGAAGAGCGCGGGTTTTCTGATCGAAAGCCGTCTGTCCGATGCCGCACGCGGCGATGTTAACGCGTTGTTCGATCTGGGCATCGCCTACTCGACAGGAACGGGTGAGGTCGAGGTGGATTTGGTCGAAGCGCACAAATGGTTCAATCTGGCTGCGCTAAACGGCAGCGAAGAAGCAATGATGTGCCGCGCGGATATTAGCGACGACATGACCGCCCGCGAAATCGCCGAGGCACAGCGCCAGGCCCGTGCATGGCTGCAAGCCACCGAACGCCGCGCCGCGTAAAGGCAGCCTGCCTGTTGATTAACGCATGACGTTGATAATTTTGCAGCCAGCAAGACACAAGAGCTACCAACTAAAACCAAATAGGTTCTAATTCGCCGTAGGAGCGTCCATAATGGGTCTTGAGCGAACCGAGCCTACCTTGGCAGCCAAACCGCTGACATGCTCTCTTTTGGCTTCCTAGGGGCCGTATAACGAGTTTGACGAATTTGCGAGACGGCAAAATGCTTCGTCCTCACAAAAATGGTGGAGCCTAGGGGATTCGAACCCCTGACCTCTAGTGTGCCATGAGGAGCGGTCTGCCCCGAGGTTGCTGGAAAAAATGGTGGAGCCTAGGGGATTCGAACCCCTGACCTCTACACTGCCAGTGTAGCGCTCTACCAACTGAGCTAAGGCCCCATCCTGCCGCTGCACGAAACGACAATTTATCGTGCGGTGTTCTGATCCTGCGAATGCGCCCTACTCTGTGCAGCGGCGCATTTGCAAGTCAGAACCGATCAAATATCTTCGACTTTGTCGTCATCGCTTGCGGCAACGCCCAAATCATCGTCCCCGCCAAGGTCGACGTCATTGTCCGGCGAATCGTCGCTGTCAACGGCATCGACATCAATGTCGAGTTCGTCATCGGCCAGATCGCTGTCGTCTTTCTTCTTCTCCGCTTCTTCAAACGGCATTGGCTGTTTGGATTTCAGCACGGGTTCAGGCGTCCACTGATTGCTGCATTCGATGCATTCAACCGGATCTTCTTTACCCAAATCATAAAAGCGGGTGCCGCATTTCGGGCAAGCGCGCTTTGTTCCCCATTCAGCCTTAATCATGTTGGCTATCGTCCTTGTAAAATTTCTATGAGATGCGGTCTTTGGCAAGACTCAGCGTCAATCGCAGCGCCATTGCCACAGCAAAGCCGCGCTGTCAAAACCTCTATCGCCGAAATGGTGATCGCGCGTTGACTTAATCATATGGTTTTAGCAAAGCCGCTTTATGAACAGCAATATACCGACACCCAAAACTTTCCAAGCGAGCGGTCCCTTACGCGGCACCGTGCGCGTGCCCGGCGACAAGTCAATTTCGCACCGCGCGCTGATGTTTGCCTCACTGGCGATCGGTAAAAGCACAATCACGGGATTGCTTGAAGGCGAAGATGTCTTGGCAACCGCCTCCGCAATGCGCGCCATGGGGGCCGATATAGTGCGCGGGCAAGATGGCACGTGGACAGTATACGGCGTCGGCGTCGGCGGGTTGATGCAGCCCGAAACCGCGCTGGATATGGGCAATAGCGGCACGTCCACACGGCTGCTGATGGGACTGGTTGCTAGCCACGATATTACCGCGACGTTTGTGGGTGATGCGTCGCTATCCAAGAGGCCAATGGGGCGCGTGTCGGACCCGCTTGGCCTGATGGGCGCAGAGTTTACCGTCAGTCCGGGCGGCACATTGCCGATGATGGTACGCGGTATTTGCCCCGCTGTGCCGATTAGCTACACCCTTCCCGTGGCCAGCGCGCAGGTCAAAAGCGCAGTATTGCTGGCGGGATTGAACGCACCGGGCATCACCACCGTTATCGAACCCATTCCCACCCGCGACCATAGCGAACGGATGCTGCGCGGATTCGGCGCGAACCTGACCATTGAAGTGGACGCCGACGGCGTGCGCACGATCCGGTTAATGGGAGAGGCCGAACTTCAGCCGCAGAATATCGAAGTGCCCGGCGATCCATCGTCCGCCGCCTTTCCTATTGTCGCGGCGCTGATAACACCGGGCAGTGAGGTGACTGTCACCCATGTCGGCATGAACCCCACGCGCACCGGCATATATAAGATGCTAGAAGCGATGGGCGCGGACCTGACCTATAGCAACGAACGCGAGGTCGGCGGCGAACCAGTGGCGGACATCACCGCGCGATATTCGGCATTGACCGGTATAACCGTTCCGCCCGAAATCGCCGCCAGCATGATCGATGAATTTCCAGTATTCTTCGTCGCAGCCAGCATGGCGACGGGGCGGACGGTAACCAGTGGGCTAGACGAGCTGCGCGTCAAGGAAAGCGACCGGTTGGCGTTGATGGCGGCGGGATTGAAAGCTATCGGTGCAATGGTTGAGGAAAGCGATGACGGCCTTATCATCGACGGCAGTGGCGGCGAACCATTGGAGGGCGGTGCGACGGTTGCTAGTTCGCTAGATCACCGCATTGCGATGAGCTTTGCGGTGGCTGGGCAGCATTGTTACTACGGCGTGACAGTGGATGACGTATCTCCGATTGCGACGAGTTTCCCGACGTTTGAAGCGATGTTGGTGGGACTGGCAAGCAATTGACGCGAACAAAAATCATCATCCTGAACGGAATTGGTAGCGCTGGTAAAACTTCAGCGGCCAAGGAATTGCAAAAAATTACCAAGCTTCCGTTTTTGCATATTCAGGGCGATAGCTTTTTGGAAATGCTGCCGCCGCGATTGTTTGGGCATGCAGATGGTATAATCTTCAAACAATCGGGGGAAGATGCGAACGCCTCGATAGAAATTCAGATGGGCGATGCGATGACACGCCTGCTATTTGGTTTCAGACATTCAGTCGCAGCCATGGCTTCGCATGGAAATCATCTAATTGTCGATGACGTGATGTTGGAGGCTGCTGATCAAGAGCTTTATGTTGCGGCCTTATCTCAATTCGAACTGCGCTTTGTCGCATTACAGGCGCCACTTGAGATATTAGAGCAAAGAGAGCGTGACAGAAAGGACCGCTTGATCGGATTGGCGCGTTGGCAATACGAGCGCGTTCATATCGGCATTAAATATGATTTAGAAATCGATACCGCAGATATGACGTCAGCCGAAATCGCTATGAAAATTGCGCAGGCATTCAAATTATGATCATCGCCGTCGACGGACCTACCGCCTCTGGCAAAGGCACAATCGCCAAGGCATTGGCCGCGCATTTTGGCTTGCCGATGCTGGACACCGGGCTGCTTTACCGCGCCGTTGGGCGTCAGGTGCAGTTGAATGGCGGCGATGCGGATAATGCTGCCGATGCGTTGGCGGCGTGCAGCTTTGCTGATAGCTTGCTCGATGATCCTATATTACGCACCGAAGAAGTCGGCGGCCTTGCCAGTCAGGTCTCGGTCCATCCGGCTGTGCGTGCTGCCCTAAATCAGCGGCAGGTGGATTTCGCCAACCAACCCGGCGGCGCTTTGCTGGACGGGCGAGATATAGGAACGGTGATTGCACCGCATGCCGACGCCAAATTATATGTAACCGCCAGTAGCCATGTCCGGGCAAGACGGCGGCACGCAGAAATGCAGGCGCAGGGAATTGATGCCGACTTTGAGACGATATTGGCCGACGTCAATGCTCGCGACGAACGCGACATGGGACGTGCGGATTCACCGCTGAAACCCGCGAAAGATGCGGACTTGCTTGATACCAGCATTTTGACTATAGGCAGCGCCGTTCAAGCCGCAATTGCGCTGGTGGAGGCTCGCCTTCGCGGTGTTTGAGTGGCCGGAGTGTTGCAGCTTCAAACACACGTCATGCTGAACTTGTTTCAGCATCCATTCCGCCTAACAGACCACAGGTCAAGACGGAGAGATAGACCCTGAAATAAGTTCAGGGTGACGGATTTTGTTATGGCAACTTACTTAAAAAGAACACCTTTAGTAGCATTCGGCTCTATGGGTAACTCTGGTCAAAGACCGCCGGAACCAACCGGCTGGCCGGATAAAATGTAACGCAAGGAACTCTAACCCTATGGCAACTTCGCCAAACCCGACCCGCGACGATTTCGCGGCAATGCTCGACGAATCACTCGGCGGCGCAGATGGCGGCTTTGAAGGCCGTGTAGTAAAAGGTACCGTAACTGCAATCGACAACGATCATGCGATGATCGATGTTGGCTTGAAATCCGAAGGCCGCGTGGCGCTTCGTGAATTTGCAGCTCCCGGTCAAAAATCAGATTTGAAAGTCGGCGACGAGGTAGAAGTATTCGTTGACCGCGTTGAGAACATGAACGGTGAAGCCATGCTGTCGCGCGACCGCGCACGCCGCGAAGCCGCTTGGGATGTTCTTGAAGGCGAATTCGCCGCCGAAAACCGCGTTGATGGTGTTATCTTTGGCCGCGTTAAGGGCGGTTTCACAGTTGACCTTGGCGGCGCAGTGGCATTCTTGCCCGGCAGCCAAGTTGACGTCCGTCCGGTACGTGACGTTGGCCCATTGATGGACATTGCCCAGCCTTTCGTTATCCTGAAAATGGACCGTAAGCGCGGCAACATAGTGGTATCACGCCGTGCGATTTTGGAAGAAACCCGCGCAGAACAACGCTCGGGCCTGATCCTGAACCTCGAAGAAAACCAAGTGATAGAGGGTATCGTCAAGAATATCACTGATTATGGTGCATTCGTTGATTTGGGCGGCATCGACGGATTGCTGCATGTCACCGACATCAGCTACAAGCGGATCAACCACCCATCGGAAATCATCAACATTGGTGACACTGTTAAGGTTCAGATCGTTCGCATCAACCGCGAAACACAGCGTATCAGCCTTGGCATGAAGCAATTGGAAAGCGACCCTTGGGATGCAGCCGTTGCGAAATATCCAGTGGGCACGAAATTGCGCGGCTCGGTTACCAATATCACCGAATATGGCGCTTTCATCGAATTGGAAGCTGGCATCGAAGGCCTGGTCCACGTTTCAGAAATGTCTTGGACGAAGAAGAATGTTCATCCTGGCAAAATCGTTTCCACCAGCCAAGAAGTCGACGTTGTTGTTCTCGACATTGACATGGAAAAACGCCGAATCTCGCTCGGCCTGAAACAAGCGCATGACAATCCATGGGCAAGCTTCGCTGACAAATTCCCTGTTGGCTCGGTTGTTGAAGGCGAAGTTAAGAACGCAACCGAATTCGGCCTGTTCATTGGCCTTGACGGTGACGTTGACGGCATGGTTCACATGTCCGACATCGCGTGGGGCATTACCGGCGAAGACGCTTTGCATCTTCACCGCAAGGGCGAAACGGTTAAAGCCATTGTCCTTGACATCGACGCTGAAAAAGAACGCATCTCGCTTGGCATTAAGCAACTTGAAAAGGGCGCGCCATCGGCCGCTCCTTCGGCTAGCGGCTTGAAAAAGGGTGCGACTGTTACCGTAACCGTGCTGGAAGTTCGCGATGGCGGCCTTGAAGTGCAAGCAGGCGATGACGGTGCAACTGGCTTCATCAAGCGTGCAGACCTTGGCCGTGACCGCGACGAACAACGTCCTGACCGGTTCCAAGTCGGCCAGAAATTCGATGTTCAGGTTGCGGGCTTTGACCGCAGCAAAAAGCCGAATTTCTCGATCAAAGCGCTGCAACTCGCAGAAGAGAAGCAAGCCGTCGAACAATATGGTTCATCTGATTCAGGTGCGAGCTTAGGCGATATTCTTGGCGAGGCCTTGAAAAAGCGCGACAAGTAATCAAGCCTTTAAAAGATAACAATAAAAACCCGTCCTGATATTCAGGGCGGGTTTTTTTGTATAAAATCGACAGTTTTTATTAACGAATATAAAGCAGGGGATTGTAAAATCTTTACGTTTCTGTCAGATTAAACATCAGCAAGTGAGAGAGTAGTTATTGCGTGCATGGGGGTGTGCGCAAATTTGGGTTGCCCCAATTTGTTCGTCAATACTGAAGGGTAAGAAATTATGATCCGGTCTGAACTGGTCAAAAAGCTCGAAATTGAGAATCCTGAGCTAAAAACCGACGAGGTTGAACGCGTCGTAGATTTATTTTTCAATCAGATCATTCAACGTCTCGCCGATGGGGGTCGCGTCGAATTACGCGGGTTTGGCGCGTTTTCAACCCGTGACCGGAGCCCGCGCAAAGGTCGCAACCCGCGTACTGGCGCATCGGTAGAAGTTCCATCAAAGCGGGTACCGTATTTCAAGCCCGGCAAAGAAGTGCGCGAACGGCTTAATAAATAGCAGTAAGCGCTTAATTTTATTCCAATCTACTTGACCCGGGCGCTGGAATATTGTTTCCGCATCGTGGATTGTTTGCGGACGTGGCGAAATGGTAGACGCTACAGACTTAAAATCTGTTATCAGTAATGGTGTGCGGGTTCGAGTCCCGCCGTCCGCACCAACAATCACGAATCACTCACACTAAACGCAGTGGTTTCCCGAATTCTCTTGTGGGCTGGCACTTCTAAGGGCTAGCTAAGCGCATGCGCATTATTTGCCTGTTCCTTGTGCTTTTGACCGTTATGGCATGCGGTAAAATCGATGACCGCACTAATCGACATGACAGCGTTTTAATTCGGCAAATTGATGCCGATGCGCGCGGATTGGACCCGCAATTGGTTTCCGACCTGTCCTCAATACGGATCGCATCAGATCAGTTTGAAGGACTAACCCGTTTCAATTCAAATGGGCAGCCAGAGCCGGGACTTGCGCAATCATGGTCGGTTTCAGAAGACGGCAAAATCTGGACGTTCAAATTGCGCCCGGATTTGAAATTTTCTGATGGTTCGCAAATTGCAGCTTCTGTTTTTACAATGGCAATTGCGCGAATTCGCGACAAGTCGGCGGCCTCACCGCACGCCGCATTATTTGATGTTGTCGATGCCATTACATCACCAGACCGACAGACCGTCGCCATTCGTCTAAAAAATCCATTTCCACAGCTGCCCGCTTTGCTGGCGCACCCCGCGATAGCCGCACTACCATTTCATTTGATCGATACGCAAGGGGACGCTTGGACAGCATCGCGTCCAATGGTTACCAGTGGAGCATACCGGTTGATAGAATGGAAATTGAACCAATTTATCAAAATGTCGGCCAATCCACATTGGGCGGGCGGCAAACCTGCAACGCCGGATCTAATATGGCGACCGGTTGATAATAAATTATCTGGTATGCGCTCAATGCTGTCGGGTGCTGCCGATATTAGCTTGGACTTTCCCGACAATCGCCTTGGTTGGTTGCGCTCCAATTATCCGGAACTGGTGCGCAGCAATGGATATTTGGCGACATATTATTTTGCCTTCAACACACGCCGCCCGCCATTTAACGACGCACGCGTGCGCCGCGCGCTGGCAATGTCAGTTGACCGCGAATGGATGACAGGTCAGATGATTGCGGCGGGCAACGCACCTGCGTGGGGAATTTTACCGCCTGCTCTGCGCGGCGATAACGCCTATGCCCCCAATTGGGCAAGCTTGCCAAAAGCAGAGCGGATGCGCGCGGCAAAAGCATTACTGCGTGAGGCAGGCTATGGCCCTACAAATCCCTTAGCATTTGAAATTCGGTTCAACAGCTCATCTGAACACCGCCGCGCGGCCGTCGCGATCTCTACCATGTGGCGCGAATTGGGGGTAGAAGCTTCCTTACTGAACAGCGAAGCCAGCTTGCATTTCGACAGCCTGAAACGCGGCGATTTCGCACTGGCCCGGTCTGGTTGGGTCGCAGATTTGCCGGCACCGGAAAATTTCTTGGCTGTTCACACGACCAATGCTGGACCACAAAATTATTCAGGATATGCCAATCCCGTTTATGATAGCGCCTTAGCAGAGGCTATGGCGGAAGCTGATCCCGCGTTACGGACGACTAAAATGCAGCGTGCAGAGGAGATATTGATTGCTGAGATGCCGATATTGCCGCTCTATTATTATGTCGCCAAGGCGCTGGTGCAGCCTGACATTACAGGATGGAAAGACAATATATCCAATATCCATCCAAGCTATAGTCTGGCAAAGCGGAAACCATGATCCCGCGAATATTCCTATTGTTGACGCTTCTGGGTTCGCTCGGCGCTTGCGCAGAACGGATTGATAATGAACGGCTGCGCGCCGATTTGATCGAAGATGTGCCATTGGATTTTACCATTGGCCGCCTGCCCTTACCCGAAGCTTCGGCATATTTACGCAGCGCATCTGCGCAGGGTCTGGTGATATTTGACGAACGCGGCCGGATCATCCCCGCGCTCGCATCCCGCTGGATCGTAACCGACGATGGCATGAGTTATATTTTTCGTTTGCAAAAGACACAGTGGAATGATGGCGTCGACGTTACTTCTGAAGATGTCGCGAATATTCTTAACATGCGGTTTCGGGAGCTACGTACCAGCCGTTTTGCCAACGAGTTGGTCATTATCGACAAAGCGGTGGCGATGACTGGTAAGGTCGTTGAAATACGTTTGCTGGCCCCGATGCCTAATTTATTAGAGATTATTGCCCAACCTGAATTTGGTTTGGTGCGCAAAACGCATGGGTCCGGTCCGATGCTTGCCAAGCGGATTAACGGCGGCATGCGGTTGAACCGCCGCGGAATCGACAATCAAGGCCAGTCAATTTTGGAAACGGAGCGCATCGACCTGCGAACGCATGAAGCGGCCATGGCGCTGGCCCGATTTAAAAACACAAAGACTGATTTAATCAGTGGCGGCCGGTTTCAACATGTGCCGTTGTTAGAAGCGGCCAACCTGCCGAACAGGTCGCTGGTATTTGATCCGGTGCCAGGGTTATTTGGCCTCGCCTTTGCCCAGGCTGGACCATTTTTGTCGGATCGCGCAAACCGAGAAGCGATTGCAATGGCCATTGATCGCCCCAAAATGCTATCGTCATTTGGCATACTGGCATGGCAGGAGGCGATTTCGATCGTACCTGAAACGATGCAAAACCGCGATGCTATCCCACGTCCAGAATGGGCAGCGCAGCGGATCGAGCAACGCAAGGCGCAAGCCAAAAAAATCATTGCGCGCTGGAAATCGGCAAATGGCAATGTCCGGTCATTGCGCATCGGATTGCCGCGCGGCGCTGGCAGCAGAATCCTGTTTGCCCGGTTGGAAAGCGATCTGGCCGCCATCGGGTTGCGGGCGCAGCGCGTTACCCTATCGCAGGAACCCGACTTGCAATTGATCGACCGCGTCGCTGATATGTCCACCCCCAGCTGGTACCTAAACCAGCTATCATGCCGCAATCTGGCGGTGTGCAGCAGCGAAAGCGACCAACTGGTTGAACAAGCCCGGCAGACCAAGAATAACGCCGAACGCCAACGATTATTGGGTGAGGCAGAAGTCAAGTTACAGGACGCACGCAATTTCATTCCGCTGTCCAATCCGGTGCGCTGGTCGGTGACCCGCGACGGGTTGCTTGGATTTTACCCCAATGCGCGGGGATGGCATTTCTTGCAATATCTGGGCCGCGACACCAGATAGGGGTTTAAGGAGTTTCAAAATGCCGATTTCACAAGACCAGTTTGAACAAATGGCCGCGCAAATCCCCGCGATGAGCCGCGAACCGCTGGCGGTGCGCAAACGCGTCGAGGCGTTGGAGATGCTATTGGAGCGATCATTCCATATTCCTGGTACGCGCATTCCGTTCGGGCTTGATTCCATCGTCGGGCTTGTTCCGGTGCTGGGCGATCTGGTGACTGCTGCAATGGGCGCATATATGATCTGGGAGGCGCGCAATTTGGGTATGTCGAGATGGCAATTGACCCGTATGGCCGCCAATTTGGGCATTGATACTGCGATTGGCGCGATCCCGTTGCTCGGCGATGCATTCGATTTTTTGTGGCGGTCAAACAGCAAGAATTTGCGCATCATCAAACGCCATTTGGATAAGCATCATCCCGGAACGCGGGTGATAGACGTGTAGCTGAGCTTCTAAAGTGATGTTAATCCATTAGATTTAAAACCGTAGCCCTGAGCCTGTCGAGCCGAAGGCGACGAAGGTCAACGGTGTTTCCATTAGGGCCGTACTTCGACAAGCTCAGCACTACGGATTAGTTGATTGACACCATACCCTAACCCCCGCGCCAGATTTTCACCTCCGCTGCATCGCGCGCGCCCTTAACGAATGCCGGGCATCGGCGCGGGCGAAAATCCTTACCAAGGCACACACGCAATTCTTTCAACCAGCCCTTTTCATTCGTTTGCACGCGAATCGCATCGGCGCGTAATCCATCATTATTGGCGGCAAACGCGGCGGCCAACCCGCGCACGGTCAGCGGCGTGCCTTCTTTATATTTGCTGTGCTTATATTGCCGCGACAGCCGGTCCATATCGGGAAAATCAATCGCGCCGTACATCAGCCGCGCCGCCTTAAAATAGGCCTGCGGTGTCCGCGCCATGCAGGTGCCATGTTTCGCCCATTCATGTTGCAATAGCTGCACATCAGGCGTCATGCAGATATTATCCCTCAGCACGCCTAGTGGCAAAACAGCAGCTTTTCTGCAATATTGCGGATAATCCGGTCCTTTGCCCTCGGGCCAAAGGCCGTGCAGAATGAAACCAAAATCACCAATGCTACCGTCGCATTGCATGCCTTTTCCGTTTTTGGATTTACAATATTCCCGGCTCCAACTCAGCGCGAGAACGTAACCACCGATTGGCACACGGCGGATTTGCTCTGGCTCGGCGATTTCAATTTGGGGGCGTTGCAGGTTTGCAGGCGCGCGGCATTGCCATGCCTGCGCTTGGGCAGTCCCCGGCATGATGAGCGCGCAAAAAATATCCAACTTAATCGCTAGATGCGCCGTCCGATTATGGCTGCTAAACCACATCAAAATCCAGCCCAATATCCGCCGCCGGTGCGCTTTGCGTCAACCGGCCGACGCTGACATACGTGACCCCAGTTGCCGCCTTGGCATGAATAGTTTCTAACGTCACCCCGCCCGACGCCTCGGTCGGAACACGGCCCGCGACCAGCGCCACGGCCTCACGCAACATCGCCACATCCATATTATCGAGCAACAAATGATTGGCCCCCGCCGCAAGGCCAGGCTCAATCTGGCTGATCCGGTCGACCTCTAATATAATCCGCTGCACGCCCGCATCCACCGCACGGCGCACCGCCTCTGCCACGCCGCCTGCCACCGCGACATGATTGTCCTTAATCATCGCGCCGTCCCATAACCCCATTCGGTGGTTTTGCGCGCCGCCCATCCGCGTTGCATATTTTTCCAGCACGCGCAGGCCGGGAATGGTCTTGCGCGTGTCGAGCAAAATTGCAGCCGTCCCCGCCATCGCGTCGACATAGCTGCGCGTCATCGTCGCAATCCCCGATAGATGCTGCGCCGTGTTCAGCGCGCTACGTTCCGCCGTCAACATCGCCCGCGCATTGCCGCGCAGCCGCATCAGGTCGCTGCCCGCCGCAACGCTCTGGCCCTCTTCGGCGAGTATTTCGATCTGCATATCGGGATCAAGATGCCGGAAAAATGCAGCGGCCAAGGGCAGCCCCGCAACGACAATCGCATCGCGGCTGTCCATCACGCCAGCAAACTGCATATGGGCGGGGATAACGCTTTCGGACGTAACATCACGGCCCGTTGGCCCCAAATCCTCCGCCAGCGTAGCGCGAACAAACGCATTCAGGTCGAAATTCGGTAACAGGAAAGTCATGCGCAAAGCGCCCGAAAACTGGGTAAGTTCACACCCGATAGCGGGTTTTTCATGGCGGGGTATTTGGGTGTCATAATCATGCCTTTAGCTAGGCCAAAACGGGCTGCGGTGGAATGCAGAAAATGCATCATCAATCCTTCTGCACCTCTGCGCCCCTGCGTGAAATCAATTGTTCGCGCAGAGGCGCAAAGACGCAGAGAGATACGCCTGCAAACCCGCAGAAAACTGTGGAAGTTCACACTAGAATTCAGGTTTGCTTAGCGGGTGTTGATCGACAGGATATTCATGGTTTTTTTAGTGGCAAATTTCCGGTGTGTAGGAAACCTGATTTACTGTGCTAAAACCCTTTGCGCCTCCGTGCCTCCGCGTGAGGATTTTTTGTTCACGCGGAGGCGCGGAGGCGCGGAGAAAAATCCTTTGCGAACTATGCGAACTCTGCGCGAACAAAAAATCCTCACGCAGAGTTCGCAGGGTCCGCAGTGTTTTTAGAGCCGCGCCGCCCCAGCGAAGGCTGGGGCCCATCACGTCTATCGATCGTGAATGACGTTAGTTGGTTACGCAAGGCGAGATAGGCTCCAGCCTGCGCTGGAGCGGCGGTAGTTTTGATAAAACAAGCTCATCCCCGCCAACTCCGTCACCCTGAACTCGTTTCACCTTCGGTGACTTCGTTCCAGAGTCCATCATGCAACCGAGAGCAATGGTCTGAGCGCAGAAATGGATGCTGAAACAAGTTCAAAGCAACAATATGCGTCCTGTGATTAGCAAGATTGCCGATACTCCGAAATTCGCCAAATTTCCTTCAATGCGTCCAAACCGAATGCTGCCAAGTCCAGCACGCATCGGCATGATCTGTCCGCCAAATAACGGCGATGCTATCGTGCTTATAAAAAATGGCGCAAGTGCGGAGACCGATACTATCATTGCAATGCAGATTCCCAATGCTGGCTCCACCCTGTCGCTCCAAAGGAAATACAGTGCAACCACGCCTGCCGCCGATGTCGTAAGCACCTGTGTTACCAGATGATTTCGTGCGTGCCCGGGCCAGTCCGGGTTGGCGGCATGGGTGCGATTCAGATCGGCAAATAACGGTATGATGGTGAATTGCAATATTGCAACGGTCATCAATGCTAATCCGGCGGTATTCATCACCGCGCCCCTAAATCACCCTTGCCCACGCTCCCGCCTGCCATCTCCAGCATCCGATCCAAACTGCGTTTCGCCGCCACGCGCACGTCTTCGTCCAGTTCGATCTGCGGGGTCAGATCACGCAGTGCTACATATAATTTCTCCATGGTATTCAACGCCATATACGGACAGATATTACACGCGCAATTGCCGTCCGCGCCCGGCGCGCCGATGAAGTTTTTGTGCGGCAATGCCTTTTCCATTTGGTGAATGATGTGCGGCTCGGTGGCCACAATCAACGTGTCGCCTTCGAATGTTTTGGCAAAGGTCAAGATGCCGCTGGTGCTGCCGACATAGTCCGCGTGGTCGATGATATGCGGCGGGCATTCGGGGTGCGCGGCGACGGGCGCGCCGGGGTGTAGCGCCTTTAGCTTAATCAGCTCGGTCTCGCTAAATGCCTCATGCACGATGCACACGCCGGGCCATAACAGCATTTCGCGGCCGAATTTGCGGCTCATATATCCGCCCAGATGGCGGTCGGGGCCGAAGATGATTTCCTGTTCCGGCGGGATTTGCGCGATGATCGCCTCGGCGCTGCTGCTGGTGACGATGATGTCGGACAATGCCTTCACCTCGGCAGAACAGTTAATATAGGTGAGCGCGATATGGTCGGGATGCTTTTCGCGGAATGCCTTGAACTTGCCGGGGGGGCAGCTGTCCTCGAGACTGCAACCTGCGGCCATATCGGGCAGGATAACGGTTTTTTGAGGGGACAAGATTTTGGCGGTTTCGGCCATGAACTTGACCCCGCAAAACGCGATGACATCGGCATCTGTCTCGGCGGCGCGGCGGGATAGCTCAAGCGAATCCCCGACAAAGTCAGAAATTTCCTGAATGTCAGCGCTTTGGTAATAATGGCCCAAGATCACGGCGTTGCGCTCTTTTTTGAGGCGCTTAATTTCGGCGATCAAGTCGGGTCCGGTTGGATTCGTGGGGGCGTTCATTTTGGTCTCTCCGGGAGTTTGTTGCGATATAACGTTGGAATAACGGAAAGTTTTGCGCTTGTCTGCGATGATTTCATTTATTCTCACGCGGAGACACGAAGTGCGCGGAGAATTTTATATCCTACAAAATTACGCCGCCCCAGCGAAGGCTGGGGCCCATCACGTCTGTCCGTCCAGAACGAAAAGCGTGATAGGCTCCAGCCTTCGCTGGAGCAGCGTTGTATAAAAATAAACTGCTCGTCACTGCGCCGCCGCTTCAACCAAAATAGCTACCG
>JANORM010000034.1:0-37909 GCA_031415335.1 Sphingomonadales bacterium
GCTGTTCCTACCGGACTGACGTTCGATACAGCGAGCGGTAATGTTGATGTTGCAGCAGGCACGCCTGCTGGTACTTACAGCTTCACCTATACGATCTGTGAAACTTTAAACCCATCGAACTGCCGCGATGCGAGCATCTCAGTTGAGGTTGTTATGCCAAGCGGCGGAATATCGGGTACTGTTTATCAGGATACCGATGGTGACCGTATTTTGGATCCTAATGAGCCGCGCTTAGCCGGATGGAATGTGGAAATCGTAAAGAACGGAGTAGTAATTGCAACGGTTAGATCCGACGCTCAAGGCTATTACTCAGTTCCGGGATTATCGCAAGGTTCTGGCTACGTTGTCCAGTTTCGTAGTCCCGAAAACAATGTAGTTTATGGACGTATTGATAATGTTATCGTCAGTTCTGGCACAACGGTGGTTGACCAAGACAAGCCAATTGATCCGTCTGGGATTGTCTATAATTCAATCACGCGAGTTCCCGTGACAGGCGCAAATCTGCGGTTAACCGATGCTGCTGGAACACCGTTACCGCCTGTATGTTTCCTCGACGCATCGCAGGCGAACCAAATCACTGGTGCGTCAGGTGGTTATCGCTTTGACATTTTACCAGGAGCCGCCGCACAATGTCCAGTTGGTGAGAGCGTTTATCGGATCCAAGTAACCCCGCCTGCTGGTTTCTCGTTTGTATCGACAGTGCTGTTGCCGCAGCCAGTTACGTTTGATCCAACCGGCCGCGTTGCGCCTGTTCGCGTTGCGGCATCGAATGATGCACCAACCGAAGCCAACCCGATCTACTATCTAAACTTTAGGCTGGCTTCTGGCGATCCGGATATCGTCAACAACCATATCGCAATAGACCCCTTCTTATCGCGCACACCGTTAGTGGTCACCAAAACGAGCACAAAACGCTCAGCGAATATTGGGGATGTGGTTCCATATGAGATCACGGTTCGGAACACCGAATCAGCACAACGTGCCGGTGTTGATGTTATCGATATTTTACCATCGGGTATGAAATATGTTCTCGGCACCGCTACAGTAAACGGTGTTCCGGAGGAACCCGTTTCAACCAATAGCAATCGTCATCTCGTTTGGTCAGGCCAAGTTATCCCAGCTAACGGTTCCATTCGCTACAATCTTGCTCTTGTCGTGGGCGCAGGCGTAACTGGCGGTGAAAAGGTCAACACGGGTCTTGTACAAAACCCGGCGGATGGTTTGGCAATCTCGAACCGCGGAACAGCCATTGTCCAAATCGTTCCAAGCGCTGTTTTTGATTGCTCTGAACTGCTTGGTAAGGTCTTCGAAGACCGCAATTCCAATGGCTATCAAGACGAAGGTGAACCCGGAGTTCCGGGTGTCCGCGTGGTCACAGTCAATGGTCAATTGATAACCACGGATGCGTTTGGCCGATACCATATTGCCTGTGCCGCAGTGCCAGACGCAAAAATTGGATCGAACTTTGTACTCAAGATCGATGAACGCACAATACCATTGGGCTGGGTCGTCACAACCGACAATCCGCGCTCCATTCGCCTGACACGCGGCAAATTTGGTGAGCTCAACTTTGGTGTGGCGCCAAAGGAACTTGTCAGTCCCAATAATGGGGTCTCCTCCGTCAAACGCGAAGAGAAGGGGGAGTAAGGGCCATGAAAAAGAAATTGGAAAACATAGCTGTGACAAACGTAACATCTTCAAATTGGCTTGCCCGATCTTCAATGCTGGCCGTTATTGCAGCGGCAGCTCCAAACGCAGCACAAGCCCAAGTTAGCGAAGCGGCGGGTGTTTATGCACCATCCGAGAACGCTGCATCTAAGAAGGTTGCCGATATAGCTCCGCTTGCCGCGCTTGAACGGCCAGATATCATTTTTGTACCTGGTACGGGCGTTCCGCTTGCAGGATCAACATCTGCAATTGCGATCGTGACGGCAACAGGCCCGTCGAGCACATCTGTTACAATGGTCAATTCGAGCACTATCAAATCACCTCTTGAAAATAGTGTTTCAAACAACGCGATGGCAACGTCGAAAGCAACAGCATCGGGCGCTAAAGCCGAATTGGCCGATCCATTTGATCTAACATTTCGCGCAGATACACTTGTTGTCAGCCCAGTTCTCAACGTCGGCTTGATTGAATCCGAACGCACTGCGGCCGCGGGTGAGACTATATCTTTTATGGGCTACAGCAATTATCCTGCCTTTATCGAGAAGGCCGAAGTTCGTATTTTCCGCGCAACGCAGTCTCCGGATGCAGAGCCTATTCATGTTATCAATGTAGACACAAATGGTGTCGCTAAATGGACAGTTCCAGATAATACACCAAGCGCCATGTTTTATATCTACCGTGTCTATGGGAGCGGCGGAAAGTTCGACGAAACATCAGGCCAAGAACTGACTATTGTCGAAAAATCCATAGCGCAGGCAAAAGCAACTAAGCAGGTGTCTCGCCCTAATTTCGGGACCTTGGATGAAGCGGCGCGTCGCAATATCGAACTCAACGGTTTGATGGCATCGGTAACGGGTAAAGCTGACCCCGCGCTCGATATTGTGCGCGTGTCTGGTCAATTTGTGCCTGTCGATAACGATGGCAATTTTGTCAGCCAGCAGATTGTCTCGCGCAGCGATGGCAAAATGGTTGTAACTGTCGATCGAGACGGAAAGCAAATTAAGCGAGCAGAACAAAGTTTTGCAGTGCCAAAAAATGACTGGTTTTTTGTCGGCCAAGGCGAAGTGACATTAGGCAAATCCTATGGCATTGGGCCTTCTAAGGAAGTGAGCGGAGATTCGTTGGCCCAAGGGGATTATGCGATTGGACGCGGTGCATTTTATGCCAAGGGCGTCGTGGGAGATGACACGCGTATTGCTGCATCGGTTGATACTGGCGAAACACTAGTCAAAGACTTGTTCAGCAATTTTGATCGTAAAGATCCACGCCAATTGCTGCGCCGTCTGAACCGCGATCAATATTATCCGACTTATGGTGATGATTCGACGCTGGTTGAGGATGCACCTACACAAGGTCGGTTTTATGTTCGGGTAAATAAAGGTGATAGCCAAGCAATAATCGGTAATTTTACGACGCAGGTAAACGGCGCGGAACTCGCCCAGCTTGACCGCGGGTTGTTTGGCGCGCTGGTTGATTACAACAGCCAGAGCGTAACGAGCTTTGGTGAACGTAACGTACAAATCACGGGCTTTGCATCTGATCCTGGTACGGTGCCTGGCCGCGAGGAGTTTCGCGGAACTGGCGGGTCGCTGTATTTCCTGAAACGGCAAGATGTGTCGATTGGCTCTGAACGCTTACGCATTGAAGTGCGCGACCGTGAGACCGGGATCGTTCTGGAAAGCCGCGAACTTTACGCGCAGCAGGATTATGATTTTGATCCGTTCCAAGGGCGCATTACGCTTTTGAAGCCGCTTTCCTCCACTGTCGCCACAAACGGCGTGGTGCGTGAAGGTTCAAGCACTGGCGACGTCCCCGTTCTGGTTGTGCGTTATGAGTTTTCGCCACCTGTCGGCAGCCTTGATGGATACACCATTGGCGGACGCGCATCAGCATGGCTTGGTGACAAGGTAAAACTGGGCGTTACGACCCAGCGCGACACAGTAGAAGAAGCCGCACAAACATTGATCGGCGGCGATGCTACGTTGCGGATTACCGCTGGAACTTATCTAAAAGCTGAAATTGCGCAAACCGAAGGGCCAGGTTTTGCTCAGTCCAATTCGGTGAATGGTGGCCTTAGCTTTACCGATATTGCGAATCCAGGTGCTGCAGGGGTCAAGGCGCAAGCATGGCGGACCGAAGCGGGCGTCAATTTTGCTGAATTGGCCGGAAAGTCTGGTGATGCCGGCACATTGTCTGGCTATTACGAGCATTTCGATCGCGGCTTTGCTTCGGCAGGTAATCTTAGCCCAGCTGAAATCAAACGGTGGGGCGTTGCCACAGCGATACCGCTGAGCGCATCGGGTTCGGTATCTGCGAAATATGACGAACTGCAATCGGGCGCTGCTGGTACGTCCAAGACAGGAACCGTTGATTTAGCCTATGGTTTTGCCGCAGCGAAAGGAAAGCTGACAACGAAATTAGGTTTGCGGTATGAAGATCGCACGCCCGGGCTTTTGTACAACAGCGTTCAGGACGGAAGCCGCTCCGATGCCGCGATTCAGATTGGATATAAGCCACTGAACGGAAATTGGAATACTTATGCGTTTGGCCAAGCAACGCTGGACCGTGATGCAGCCCGCAGCCGCAACAATCGCGCAGGTGTTGGCTTTAGCGCCGAATTGACCGAGCGGCTTTCTTTTGAAAGCGAGGTGTCTGAGGGTGATGGCGGTATGGGCGCGGATGTAAAACTTAACCACAGGTTGAGCGAAGGTTCCGAAGCCTATGTTGGCTATGACCTATCTGCGGATCGTACCGACACGGGGCTGGATGCACAGAATATTTTCACCCGTTCGAATCGCAGTACGTTGACTGTCGGCGCGCGGCAGCGGTTTAGCGACACGCTTTCGGTCTATGGCGAAAACCGCGTTGGCTTTGGCGGACAAGCGCCTTCGTTGACGCGTAACTTTGGACTAAAGTTTGAACCGAGCGAGCGTCTAAGCTTTACCGGATCGTTCGAAAATGGCCGGATCGACGATGCAACGACTGGCGTGTTTAAACGCACAGCGGCATCATTAGGCGCAGGCTATGTGGCCGAAGATGTGCGCGTGGGCAGCTCAATCGAACTTCGCCGTGATAAAGGTGCATTGCAAGAGCAGACAGTCTGGTTGTTCCGCAATGATTTCAGCTATGCCGTTAATCCAGATTGGCGCGTACTGGGCCGTTTCAATATGGCGCAGGCGGATAATGAAGGTCCGTCGGTACGCGCCGCTGAATTTACCGAAGCAATGGCAGGTTTCGCCTATCGTCCTGTGAATAATGAGCGTTTGAATGCACTGTTGCGATTTAGCTATTTCGAAGACCTGGGCCCAGCAGGGCAGTTGACCGGCAGCGGTCAGGTGGAAAGTCCAAAGCAGAAATCAACGATTGCCAGCTTCGATTTAAATTACGACCTGAGCAAGGAACTGACGCTAGGGTTGAAATATGGCTATCGAGGCGGACAGGTTTCGCTTGGGCGGAATAGCGATCAGTTCGTCAGCTCCAACGCCCACCTCGCCGTTGTACGTTTGGACTATAATGTAACAAAACAATGGGATGTTTTGGGCGAAGTGCGCGGGTTATGGGTCACCGCAGCCGACGACAAGCGGCTAGGGGCATTGGGTGCAATTTACCGTCATCTGGGCAACAATGTGAAAGTCGGCGTTGGCTATTCTTTGTCAGATTTCTCGGATGATCTAACCGATCAAAGCTATAGCAGCCACGGGCCATTCCTAAATATTCTGGGTAAATTCTAAGGGTGTAAAGACAATGGTTTTCGTCTAGCCGAGTATACTTCGTCCAGCCGAGTATATTCGCAGATGCCATATTTGAAGCGGTGCGAATGCCTAGATTCTAAGCGTCAGTTGGTTTTTGGCAGGCTTGAAGTTCCGCAAGCGGCTAAGAGGGACTCGTCGCGGCTGAACGAGGGAAATCGGCACAACCCGGAATTTGCCGCCGATAGCATATGATGTCGGTGTTCCGGAATGAACTCGGATATTTGATGCGTCTGGTCGAGATTGATTCATTATTCGCAGGGCATCCGATCGATAAAACAGAGCGTTTGAACTTTTGAAACAGCTGCGCAAAAAAAGGCAGGTTGGCGAAAAACGCGTAGAGCGTTTTTGACATTTCTAAGTAGCCAAAATGCTGCTCCAGATCACATAATGACGCAATTGAAGAAGGTTGAAGATCGTGATCGGCAGTGGCTGCTCGATTGAAGTTGCATCAAGGAAATGCTGCGGAACGACATGTTCAAAGGGCGTTCCAGCCAGTTGCATCAGGCGGGCGACGAAGCCGTCTCGAATTTTTACAAACTCGCGCCTTTTCCAAGAATTTGGGTGTAAATGCGTCACACCTGCAATATAATTTCAGAAAGCTGCACTATCAGCGCACCACTAAAGGCATTTTGTCCCTATGAGGCGTTTAAGATCGCCTACTACGTTGCCGATATAATGGTCGGGACGACAGGATTCGAACCTGCGACCCCCACACCCCCAGTGTGATGCGCTACCAGGCTGCGCTACGTCCCGACCGGGCGCGCGGCTTTTTGTGGGTGTCTGGTACACACCCTGCCTCGCGTAAATTTGCTTCTCGCGGCCTATATGGCGGAGATATTGCAATTGCAAGCGCGGCTTCACGCCCCTTAAACATTGCGCATCGTTTCGCTGCGTGATAGTCGCCCGCGATTGATCCGATGCGGCGTTCCAATTCCGGCGCACTTGGGTATTTTTTGGGGAACGACAGATGGATTTATCCGTGTTTTTGATCGCTGCTGCCGCGCCTGTGGCTGGACCCAGCGGGCAGGCATTTTTTATATCGAATGTATTGCCGCTTATCATGATTTTTGTGGTGTTTTATTTTCTGCTTATCCGCCCGCAACAAAAGCGAGCAAAGGATCATGCTGCACAAATCGCCGCTGTTCAGAAAAATGATGACGTGATCACTGGTGGTGGATTAATGGGCAAAGTAACGAAAGTTGCAGACGATTATGTTGAGGTTGAAATTGCCGCTGGCGTGAAAGTGAAGGCTGTCAAATCAACGCTTACCAATGTGCAATCGCGAAGCGCCAAGCCAGCCAATGATTGACCGCAGACTTGCGTTTTTACGGTCGATTACCCAAATAAGATGACACATCAATCTGCGGAAACCGTCTATGCTTGAATTCTCACCGATGCGCCGATGGATGCTTTACGCCTTGATTGCGTTGGGCATCATTTTGGCGATTCCCAGCCTAGTGCCGCCGCGTTATATGGCGATGGCCCCGTCATGGGTTCCGCATGCAAAGATTAATTTGGGCCTTGATTTGGCAGGGGGAAGCCACATTTTGCTGGAGGCAGATGGATCACAGCTCGCGGTAACGCGGTTGGAGACGTTGGATGATGCGGTGCGCAATGCGCTTCGCCGAGCGGAACCGAAAATCGCGATTGACAATATCTCGCGCGCCGACGGAAAATTGAGTTTCGTTGTAACAGAGCCTGCGCAGATAGATGCGGCGCGTGAAGCGATATTGCCGATCATAGCAAACACAACTGGCGGACGTGATTGGAACATTGCCGTACTTGATGGTAACCGGTTCAGCCTGTCGCCGGTTGCATCGGGCGATGCTGAGGCGCTGGATCAAGCCATGGACACGGCCAAGGATGTTATTGACCGCCGTATTAATGCCATCGGCACGCTTGAGCCAACAATCATCCGGCAGGGCGAAAACCGCATTGTGGTGCAGGTGCCGGGGCTCGATGATCCCGAAAAATTGAAAGCGCTGATCGGTAAAACCGCCAAACTAGAGTTTAAACTGGTCGACGATCAGGCTGATCCTGATGACGTTGCCAAGGGGCAAGCGCGCGTCGGCAGCCAGATTTTGCCATATGCCGAGGGCGGCGGCTTGGTCGCTGTGCGGCGATTAGGCGGAATAGCCGGCGACAAATTGGTCAAGGCGACGCCAACCGTGTCACAAGATGACAACCAGCCTGCGGTTGATATCCAGTTTGATACCGAGGGCGGCCAGAAATTTGCGCGGATGACGCAGCAATATAATGGAAAATTATTCGCGATTATTTTGGACGGAAAGGTAATTTCCGCGCCGCGCATCAATGAACCCATTTTGGGCGGCCAGTCCCAAATTTCGGGAAGCTTTACCACTGAGAGCGCGAACGCACTGGCGATTTCGCTGCGGTCCGGCGCGTTGCCTGTCGATTTGAAGGTGGTCGAAGAACGTTCCGTGGGGCCTGATCTGGGGGCCGATTCCATCCGACGCGGCGCGTTGGCGGCGGTGATCGGAACCACGGCGATCCTTGTGCTGATGATGGTCACTTATGGCCGCTTTGGCATATATGCCAATCTGGCGTTGATTATCAACATTTCGATGATCCTTGCGGTGATGGCGCTGTTCAATGCGACGTTAACCTTGCCGGGTATTGCCGGGTTTGTGTTGACCATCGGCGCGGCGGTGGATGCCAACGTGCTGATTAACGAACGAATACGTGAAGAGGCGAAGCGCGGGCGACGATTGGTGCAGGCGATTGAGAATGGCTATAAAGAGGCCAGCCGCGCTATTTTCGATGCCAATATCACCAACGTTATCGCGGCGGTGTTGATGTTCCTGATCGGCTCTGGACCGATCAAAGGTTTTGCGGTGGTTCTGATCATCGGCATCGCCACCAGCGTATTCACGGCCGTTGTTGTTACGCGCATGTGGGTGTCGGGCTGGATCAAATCGAACCGCCCAACCGAACTGGTTATATGAGGAGGATTGCATAATGAAACTGCTCAAACTGGTTCCCGACGATACCAATATCGGATTTTTGAAATGGCGGAACATCGCCTTTGGCATCAGCTTGTTATTAATGGTTGCGTCAATCAGCCTTGTCGCTGCGCGGGGATTAAATTTTGGCGTTGATTTTATAGGGGGGCAAATGATTCGTGCCACCTTCACGCAAGATGCAGCCGCGCCCGTTGCGGAGCTGCGCGGTCAGGTTGCTTCGCTGGGTTACGGCGAACCGACGATCCAGCGTTTTGGCAAAGAAAATCAAGTGTCGATTCGGATGAAATTGCCTGGTGGCGCGGATAAAAATCCGGAATTGTCCAATGTTATGGCGGACAAAATTACCGGTAAGCTGAAAAAAGACCATCCCGGCGTGCGCATTGACGGTGTTGATTCTGTGTCTGGCAAGGTTTCTGGCGAGCTGTTCTCTGACGGTATTTGGGCATTGATCGCCGCGGTCATTGGGGTTTCGGCCTACATTTGGATAAGGTTTGAGTGGCAGTTTGGCGTGGGTGCAATCTGGGCATTGGTGCATGACGTAGTGCTGACATTGGGCCTATTTGCCGCCACGGGCATGGAATTTGATCTAAATATCATTGCGGCGTTGTTGACCATTATTGGTTATTCTTTGAACGACACGATTGTGGTTTATGATCGTATTCGGGAGAATCTGAAAAAGTATCGCAAGATGGATATGAGTGCGTTGCTTGATTTATCGGTGAATGAAACGTTGTCGCGCACGATCATGACCAGCGTGACGATATTGCTGCCGCTGACGATATTGGTTTTTTTCGGCCCAGATGTAATCTTTGGCTTCGCTGCGGCAATGACCTTTGGTATTTTTGTCGGGACATATTCATCAATCTATATGGCCGCGCCAATTTTGATTTGGACGAAAGTCGGGCCCGACAGCTTTGTGCCGGACGAAGACGTTGCCGCCAACCGCAATGCCGAACGGATGACCGAAGGATATGGCGCAAAGGTATGATCGGTATCGCTTGAAGGCGCGCCGTTTATGTCAAATTAAGTGGAAAACATGTTTCGTTTCATTGAGACGAAATCATTTGTTAGCCAAGCGCATCGAGAGGATCGGTCCATTTCATGCCTAAGCTTTCGGCCACTGCTTTGCTTGTGACCTTGCCTTTGTGTACATTCAATCCGTCCAGCAGTCCCTTGCTTTCGCGGATCGCATCAAGTCCTTTATCCGCCAAAGCTAAGCCATAAGGCAGGGTGGCATTGTTCAATGCGGCGGCGCTCGTTTGTGGAACTGCGCCGGGCATATTGGCGACGCAATAATGGATGATACCATCGACAACATAAGTCGGATTTTCGTGGGTAGTTGCCTTGCTGGTTTCAAAGCAGCCGCCTTGGTCAATTGCAACATCGACCAGAACGCTGCCCGGTTTCATATGTTTCAACATCGCGCGGGTGACGAGCTTTGGCGCGCTTGCACCGGGGATCAATACCGCGCCGATTACCGCGTCGGCAATGCTGATTTCATGGTCAATTGTATCCAACGTCGAATACCGGGTCCGCACGCGGCCTTGGAACAACTCGTCCAATTGACGCAGGCGAGGCAGCGAGCGGTCGATAATAGTAACCTCCGCGCCTAGGCCAACCGCCATGCGCGCAGCATGCGTTCCGACCACGCCGCCGCCAATAACCGCTACGCGTCCAGCCGGAACGCCGGGAACGCCGCCCAATAATATGCCTGCGCCGCCTTCGCTGCGGCGCATTGCTTCGCCTGCGGCTTCAATGGCGAGCCGCCCGGCGACTTCGCTCATCGGGGCCAGCAACGGCAGTGCGCCGCTGGTATCGGTCACGGTTTCATAGGCAATCGCCGTGCATCCGCTGGCGATCAGGCCCTTGGCTTGTTTTGGGTCGGGTGCGAGATGAAGATAGGTGAACAGCAGCTGGTCAGGACGCAGCATTTTCCATTCAGCCTGCTGCGGCTCTTTCACCTTGACGATCATATCGGCTTTGGCAAAAATCGATGCTGCGTCCTTGGCTATTTTCGCGCCAGCCGCTTTATACATTGCGTCGGTTGCAAAGATCCCGTCGCCAGCGCCTGTCTCAACGGTCACCTTGTGGCCACGGGCGACATATTCGCGCACTGCAGAAGGGGTTAAGCCAACGCGGTACTCATGAACTTTGATTTCTTTTGGGACGCCGATATGCATGCTCAATCTCCAACCTATAATTGGGCAACGATAACAGCGATTTGTTGAACAGGGTGTGCGAAGTTTGAGTAATTTTATAAAATATTGCACAATTTCGTGGTCAAAATTTATAATATTTGATAATTTGAGCGCATGGACAAGATTGACCGCAAGATTTTGACGGCGTTGGTGACCAATGGCCGCGCGACTCAGCAGGACCTTTCCGATGCGGCTGGGCTGTCGCCTAGCGCAGCATTTCGGCGGCAAAAGGCGATGGAGGATGATGGGATCATTCGCGGCTACCGCGCCGATGTGAATTTATCGAAATTGGGCGCAGGTGCGACGGTGATGATTACCATCACACTGGAAAGCCAAAGCGAAGAGGCGATGCGTTTGTTTGAAACAGCCGTCACGCAATGCCCGTCGGTTATTCGATGTCATTTAATGTCAGGACGCGACGATTATTTAATTGTCCTTAAAGCGGCGTCGCTCGAGGATTATGAACGCATCCACAGGCAAGAGATTGCGACACTGCCAAAGGTGGCACGCATAGAGACGGCCTTTGCCTTGCGCGAAGTTGTGAACCGCGCCGTTCCACCTCGGTTATTGGGGTAAAAGTGGAAACGATTTGTGCAGCACATCGCCATGAAACTGTGATGAAAATGCCACATGTTTCAAAAAGGACATAGAAGCTGTCACAAAATTACTTGAAACCCATCCGCTTTGCTGTTTTTGTGCACTTGCACACAAGTATTTCGCAATTTCTCCAACAGAGAGAAATGCGAAGCGAGTTATTCGCGGGACGGGACGCTTAAAAATTTGAGAAGAGGCGTGCCCCCTCTCATATCGATGAACCCACGGAAGAAGGATTATTTATGCGTAAGCATTTTGCAAAAATTACCGCAGTAAGCATTGCCTTAAGCGCATTGTCATTATCTATGCCTGCAACAGCGGCAGATGAACCAGCCGCTCCAGCTGCTGAAGAAGAAGCATCTGGTCCTATAACCATTACCGGCGGCGCGACCGTGGTATCGGATTATCGCTTCCGCGGGGTAAGCTTGTCTGGTGAAGACCCAACATTGCAAGGTACCGTAACTGTTGCCCACGAATCTGGGTTTTATGTCGGTGTTTGGGGATCGGGCCTTGCTAGTGGTACAGATTTTGGCGGATCGGAAATTGACATTTATGCTGGCTGGGGCGGCGATGTTGCTGGTTTGACATTCGATGCAAACGTAACCCAATACGCCTACCCTAATCAAACCGGTGATAGTGCAGTTGATTATATTGAACTGCTTAGTTCAGTTTCAAAAGATTTTGGCCCAGTAAACGCAAAATTGGGTGTTGGTTTTGTTCCAAAGCAAACGGGATATGGCGACTCAAGCGCAATTTACCTCTATAATGACTATGCAATTGGTATCCCGAGCACACCTTTCACACTTAAATTGCATGGTGGGTTTAACAAGAGCGATTTCAATATCGATGACAAAGCCTTTGATTATTCCGTGGGTGTTGACACGAGTTGGGAGGCGCTGACATTGGGTATCTCTTACGTCAATACCACGGTTAAGCCGCGTTTGCTAAAAGAGGCGGCGGGCGCTGATGGCGCAGTATTATTTACACTTGGTGCGTCATTCTAGGTTTTAAAGTAGCAACACAACGATAGCTAAAGTTTAGAAAATGGGCGAATAGTGATGAGTCACTTTCGCCCATTTTTATATTTATCCGCTTGCTGTTCCTAAGCTGGCTTGACCAAATCATTCGACCATGTGCAGTATATCGGCATGACTATTAATATGGCAACATGGATCGCTGACAACAATATCGACGAAGTCGAGTGTATCGTCCCCGATATTAACGGGGTGCAGCGAGGCAAGGTATTGCCGGCAAAAAAATTCATCGCTTCGGTCGCCGACAAATCGCTTCGCATACCGGGCAGCGTGTTCATCAGCACGATTGATGGCCATTATCCTGAAGACATTCCCGACATCTGGGACAAGGATCCTGACAAGATATTGGTCGCGGATGCAGACACGATTTGCCGTGCGCCGGGTTTCAAATCACCGACCGCATTTGTCATCGCCGATGTCATGAATAGCAACGGAACGCCGGTTTCAATTGCGCCGCGGGCGATATTGAAAAAGGTGATCTCACTTTATGAAGCCAAAGGTTGGCGACCAATTGTCGCGCCGGAGGTGGAATTTTATCTGGTCTCGCAAAATGAAGATCCGGATTTTCCGCTGCAACCGCCCGCTGGGCAATCGGGCCGATCCGAAACCGCAAGCCAGCCATATGGTTTGGAGGCGATGAACGAGTATGAGGACATAATCGATCATATCTATGATGATTGTGAGATGATGGGCCTCGACATTGACACTATGATTCATGAAATGGGCGCTGCGCAGTTGGAAGTAAACTTCATCCACGGCGATCCGCTAAAATTGGCTGATACAGTGTTTTTGTTCAAGCGCGTGGTGCGCAGCGTGGCTAAAAAGCATGGTGTATTTGCAACTTTTATGGCGAACCCGATGGCGGGGCAACCCGGCAGCGCGATGCATATCCACCAATCTGTGGTGGACTATGAAACGGGCAAGAATTTGTTTTCAACCTTCAATGGCCGCGACAGCGCGATGTTCCGTAGTTATATCGCTGGATTGGTAAGGCTAATGCCGCAAATCTCACCGATGTGGGCGCCCAATGTAAACAGTTTCCGCCGGATGCGGCCCGACAGCGCCGCGCCGATAAACGTGCAGTGGGGGATTGATAATCGGTCTTGCGGCTTTCGCGTGCCTATTTCTGATAAGCATAATCGCCGCGTCGAAAACCGCTTGCCGGGAGCAGATTCTAACCCGTATTTGGCAATGGCGGCCACATTGGTGTGTGGATATATCGGCATGACCGAACGGATGATCCCGCCTAAAATGATCGAAGGTAGCGCATATAATCGCGCCCGCACATTGCCGCGCACGCTGGAGGCAGCGCTTGATCGTTTTAACAGCTGCAAAAAGGTACGCCAATTGCTCGGCGATGATTTCTTTGAAATATTTTACGCGATCAAAGACTACGAGCTTTTCAATTACCAATCGGTTGTCAGTAGCTGGGAGCGTGAGCATTTGCTGTTGAGGGTGTGATGTCCGACCCGTTGAACAACAGCTATTATGCGGCCACCGCCAGCCGCTGGGCTGCGCCGCGCATTGAACCAAATGCCGAATATGATGTTGTGGTCATCGGCGGTGGGTTCACTGGCTTGTCAGCGGCGCTTGCGCTTGCAGAAAAAGGATTCAGCGTTGCTTTGTTCGAAGCGCAGACCGCTGGTTTTGGCGCGTCGGGCCGCAATGGTGGGCAATTGATACCCGGTCTACGCTGGTCAATGCAGGAGATTGACGCCGAATTTGGCCGCAGCCGCGCGCAGGCGATTTTTGATTTGGCGTGGAGCGCAGTGGCGCGGGTGAGCAGCCGTATTGCCGAACATGGTATAAATTGCGACCTTAAATCGGGGCATTTGGAGGCGGCGTTTAAGCCTGCGCATTTCGCCGATATGCAACGTGAAGCCGAATTTCTGGCGCGCGAATTCGGTTGGAACTCCATCGATGTGGTGCCGGTGAAGGATATGGGGCGGCATGTATCTGGCGGCGCGTATCATGGCGGAGTTTACGACCATAAGGGAGGGCATTTTCATCCGCTGAACTATGCGTTGGGACTGGCCAAGGCGGCGGTTGATGCCGGCGTAGCGATATTGGAAAACAGCCGCGCCGAAAAAGTGACTGACACTCCTAATGGAAAAGTGACGGTCACTTTTTGTGATACTGCGCGCGATGGCGGTTCGGAATTTGCGATCAAGGCGGCGTTTGTCGTCAACGCCACCGATGCGTGGGCGGGCGATCTTGATCCGGCCCTTGGCCGTTACACCGTTCCGATCATGAACTATAATATTGCGACGCAGGTCTTGGACAATGCCGATACGTTTTTACCCAGCGATGCAGCGGTTGCCGACAGCAGGTTTGTGCTGAATTATTATCGGTTGAGCGCGGACAAAAGGTTGATTTTCGGCGGCGGCGAGAAATATGTGCAACGTCCGCCCGCCGACATCGCGGCATTTGTGCGTAAGCATATGGCGCAGGTGTTTCCGAGCCTAAGCGATGTTAAAATTGACTATAGCTGGGGCGGAACGATTGCCGCCACGATGAACCGGCTGCCGCATTTAGGACGCAATGGAAATGTTTTTTATGCACACGGTTTTTCGGGGCACGGCGCGCTCGTTACGACGCTGGCGGGGGAAATTATTGCTGAAGCGGTTGCGGGTACAGCATCGCGATTTGATGTATTTGCCGATCTGCCTCATATGCCATTTCTTGGGGGGAAACTGCTTGCCCGCCCGCTGGCAACATTGGGCCTGATGTGGTTTGCGCTGCGAGATCGCTTGTGATTTCCGCCGCTGCAATCTCGGCGCTTACGGCGGCCGAGACTGAACGCTTCATTGCGGCCAATCTCAAATCTGCTGCGACGTCACGGCAGTCATCGGGCTGGTTTCAGGGCGTCCCGTTCCATTGGATGAAGGATTGGCCCAGCCCGTTTCCAATCATTGCCGCGTCCGCATCTGGCGCAACGCTGACCAGTATTGATGGCGCGGTGTACGATGATTTCTGTTTGGGTGACACAGCCAGCATGTTTGGCCATTCGCCGCCTGCACTCGCCAAAGCATTGACGGAGCAAGCGGGGCAGGGGTTAAGCTATATGTTGCCCACGCCCAAAGGCGCGGAATTAAGCGACATGCTGACCGCAATGTTTGGCCTTCCGCAATGGCAAGTGACCACCACGGCAAGTGAGGCCAATCGTGCTGTCATCCGCTGGTGCAGAGGGATCACTGGGCGAAAGAAAATCCTTATCTTCAATGGTTGCTATCATGGCGCGGTTGACGACGTATTTTTGGATATGCGCGGCGGAAAGACCGTGGGAAGGCCCAGCTTAGTCGGGCAGGTTCACGACATTATGCCAACCACAGTAGTGATTGAATTTAACGATGTCGCGGCGTTGGAGGCGGCCCTGAACGGCGGCGATATTGCCTGCGTTCTGGCTGAACCATTGATGACAAATATCGGCATGGTGCGCGATGCGCCGGGATATTTGGATACGCTGCGGCGGCTGTGTAGCGAAACGGGTACATTGTTGGTGCTGGATGAAACCCATACGATTTCATCGGGCTATGGCGGGCATGCGAACACCCATGGGCCGTTGCCGGATATTATGGTGGTTGGCAAATCAATCGGCGGCGGCGTGCCGTGCGCGGTATATGGCTTTAGCAATGAAGTGGCTGCGCGCATGGCGGCGTTAAATGCGGCGCGGCCTGCGGGGCATAGCGGCATTGGCACAACCTTATCGGCCAACGCTTTATCGATAACGGCCATGCACGCGATGCTGGGGTCGGTGATAACGCGGGATGCGTATGGCCATATGCTGGCCATGGCGGCGCGGTTGGTTGATGGCTTAAATGCCCTGATACTGCAGCATGAACTTGGCTGGCACGTAACTAACGTGGGCGCGCGGGTGGAGTTTTTATGCGCGCCCATGCCGCCCAAAAACGGCGGCGAAGCGCGCGCGGCGATGCGGCATGATTTAGAAGCCGCGATACATCTTTACCTCGTCAATCGCGGCATATTACTGGCGCCATTCCACAATATGATGTTGCTAAGTCCAGTAACGTCGCCGGATCAAGTCGATCATCTCTTGCGCGAAATGTCGAATTGTATAACTCAGTTGCAGGAGAACCATCATGATTAAGCGCGCCAAGTCATCCGCAAACATTGCACCCAAAACGGAAGCCGAGGCTTTCTTTGCGGCGCATCCAAACATCGATTCTATCGAGATGATCTACACCGATTTTGGCGGGGTGCCGCGCGGCAAACGCCTGCGTCAGCACGAGGTGCTTGATGTTTACACGCAAGGACGTTTCTTTCCGGGATCGATTACTGTTGTTGATATTACGGGCCAAGATACCGTCGAAACAGGTTTGGTGTGGGAGGATGGCGACGCGGACCGGTCGATGAAACCGATACCGGGGACGCTTGTGAAAACGCCATGGGGCGGCGAGAATGCGGGGCAGTTTCTGGTTGATTTTTATGAGCTGGATGGCAAGCCCCATGACCTTGACCCGCGCCATGTGCTGGGACTGGTGCTTGATCGTTACGCGGCGGATGGCCTTACCCCGGCGCTTGCCGTGGAGCTTGAATTTTATCTGCTCGACCCGCGCCGCAGCCGTGACGGCCGCATCCGTCCTGCACGGCCAAATTACAACCGCGCGACCCCAAAGGGCGTGGAGGTGTATGGCCTGCGTGAGCTAGATGATTTTCGGCCATTTTATGATGCGCTATATGCCGCTTGCGACGCGCAAGATATTCCGCTGGAATCGGCAATTTCGGAATTTGCGCCGGGCCAATGCGAGCTGACGTTGCGTTACAAGCCCGACGTATTGCGCGCCTGTGACGATGCCATCATGTACAAGCGTATCGTGAAAGCAGTCGCGCAAGCACAGGGACTGGAGGCGACATTCATGGCGAAACCGTTTGAGGAGCATGCGGGCAGCGGCATGCATATTCACGTGTCGATGAATGATGCCGGTGGCAACAATCTGTTCGCTGATGATGATCCAGAAGGCACGCCAATGTTGCGTCATGCCATTGGTGGGATGATCGGCAGCGTTGGGGATGCATTTGCTATATTCGCGCCGCACGCCAACAGTTTTCGACGGTTCAAAGCCAACAGCTATGCGCCGGTTGCGCCGACTTGGGGCGTTAACAACCGGACCGTATCATTCCGCATTCCCGCCGGCGCACCCAAAAGCCGCCATGTCGAACACCGAGCATGCGGCGCAGATGCCAACCCGTATCTGGCGGTCGCAGCGGTGCTTGCTGGCATGCATTTCGGCATCACAAATAAAATGGACCCCGGATCGGCGGTGGTCGGCAACGGATACGACCGCGATGCCAGCAAAGATGACAAGCCGCCATCAAACTGGTTTTCCGCTGTTGATCGTTTCCATAGTTCCGCGTTGATGCGCGAATATTTGGGTGAACGTTTTGTCGATATGTACACTATTGTTAAACGCGTGGAGCAAGATCGCTATTTCGGTCATGTGCCAAGCATCGACTATGATTGGTACCTTCGTAACGCGTAGTTTTCAGGGCGAGTAAAAAAAGCTTTTACTCGCTGATTAAACGGCTAGCATCAGATTCGCATAATAAGCGGGTATAACAACCTTTGGGTCATCGGAGATAATTATGGACATCAAAACATTTCTCGAATCTGCGGATCGTCGTTCGTTGATGAAGGGCATGGGCATTGCTGCTGTTGGTTTTAGTTTAACGGGCGCATTGTCCGCTTGCGGTAAACAAGAGGCTAAAAAAGGCGCGAATGGCGAAGAAGCCGTACTGAGTTTTTACAACTGGGACACTTATATCGGTGAAACCACGCTGCAAGATTACAAGGCCTCCGCTGGCGTAGATGTAAAGATGGACATTTTTGCAAACAATGATGAACTATTTGCTAAGCTGCGCGCGGGCAACCCCGGCTATGATTTGATCATGCCGTCCAATGATTTCGTTGAACGGATGGCCTCTGCTGGCATGTTGATGGAACTTGATAAGGCGCAAATCCCGAATTTGAAGAATATCGATCCTGTTTATATGGACGTCGATTATGACAAGGGGCGCAAATATTCTGCGCCTTATACATGGCTGGTGCTGGGTATCGGATACCGCAAGTCTAAAGTCAAAGCAGTGCCTGATAGCTGGAAATATGTGCTCGATTCGGATGAATATAAAGGCAAGATCGCGGTATTGTCTGAGGCCGGGGATATGTTCCGGCTATATGCCAAATATCTTGGTAAGTCGGTCAATGGGCTAACACCTGAGGACGTTAAAACGATCGAAGCGATGATGGTGAAGCAAAAGCCATTTATTAAGGCGTTCCACGAAGACGATGGCCAAGATCTGCTGCTATCCGGCGAGGTTGATCTGGTAATGGAATATAATGGCGATATTGCCCAAAAAATGGCCGAAGATCCCGATATTGATTTTGTCGTCCCCAAGGAAGGCAGTCAGCTGAATTCGGACAATATGTGCATTCCCAAGGGCGCGCCGCATCCCAAAAATGCCCATGCGTTTATCAATTACATGCTTGATGCCGAGGCAGGTAAGAAGATTACGGAAACGATCCAATATCCAACGCCAAATGCTGCCGTGAAAAAACTTATGGGCTCGGCTTATGAGTCAAATAAGGTTATTTTCCCGCCAGCCGATGTGATCGCGAAAAGTGAATATGCGAAATACAACCCGGACATACAGCCGTTATATGAAGAGGCGTTTACCCGCGTTAGCGCGTCATAAGATAGCGCGCGGAAAATGGCTGCGACCGAACAAGACTGGCGGCGTTCACGCGGAGTATTTGCGGCGATTGCAACTGCCCCTGTATTCTGGCTGATATTATTTTTCCTCGTCCCGATGGCGGTGATGGTGGGCTATAGTTTCGGTCAGAATGCGGGGCCAATTGAAATCGAGCAATGGACGACGTTTAAGAATTATGGGCGCGCGCTGGAGCCATTATATCTTGGGATATTTGCAAAGTCGGCGGCGGTGGCGGCGCTGACGACCCTGATATGCTTGATCCTTGGCTTTCCGGTTGCGTTAGCAATTACGTTTGCGCAACCGAAATGGCGGCCATGGCTTTTGCTGGCGATCATGCTGCCGTTTTGGACAAACTTACTCATTCGCACATATGCCCTGATCGCGCTTCTGCGAACACAGGGCTATGCCAATAAGGCGATGGGCGGGGTTTGGGATGGTGCGAGCTGGCTGAAGACTCTTGTGGGGCTGCAGCCGCTCGACACTTGGGAGCCGATGCAACTTCTTTACAATAATTTTGCCGTGGTCTTGGGGCTGGTCTATGTCCATTTGCCCTTCATGGTGTTGCCGCTATATTCAGCGCTCGACCGCCTCGACAAATCGTTGATCGAGGCCAGTCTTGATTTGGGAGCCAGCCAGTTGCGCACGATGTTGCGCATTGTTGCGCCGCTTGCGGGGCCTGGCATAATTTCTGGCGTCGCGATAACATTCATTCCCGCATTGGGCGCTTATTTGACACCCGATTTGATGGGCGGAACCGATAGCCAGATGATTGCCAATGTGATTGAACGGCAATTTAAGCGGGCCAATGATTGGCCATTCGGCGCGGCATTGTCGTTGTTGCCAATGTATCTTTTGCTGGTCGCGTTGCTGATCCGCGGCGCGTTGCCCAAAAAGGGAGTGAGATGATGCAATTATTTGGCCGGCGGCCGCTCGCTCCATTGGAATATACGCGAAAATTATGGATGCGTAGCTGGGTAGGGGCGATATTATTCTTTTTATACGCCCCGCTGCTGTTGCTTATGGTGTTCAGTTTCAATGACAGCAAAGCGAATATTGTCTGGCGCGGTTTTACCACCAAATATTACGAGAAACTGTTTGCCAACGCGGCGTTGATGGAGGCGCTGATCAATTCATTGACCATCGCGTTTTTTGCCACAATCTTCAGTCTGATATTGGGCGCGCTTGCCGCGATTATGTTGTGGCGGTTTAGTTTTCCGTTCAAGGGCGCAGTTGAAGGAACAATGACGATGCCAATCATTGTTCCCGAAATCTGCATGGGCGTGGCGATGCTGATATTTTTTGCGCGGGTTGGATGGCCGACGGATTTGGTATGGCCGATGAACCTAAGCTCGATCATCGTTGCGCATATAACATTTTGCTTCCCCTTTGTTGCGATGGTCGTCCGATCGCGGCTGGCCAGTTTCAACAAAGAAGAGGAAGAGGCCGCCAAGGATTTGGGCGCGAGTGAGTGGCAAGCGTTTCGCGATGTTTTGATACCACATATGAAACCCGGCTTGATTGCGGGGGCATTATTAGCATTCACGTTAAGCCTCGACGATTTTGTCATCACGTTTTTTACCAGCGGCCCAAATACCGTCACTTTCCCAGTGAAAGTTTATTCGATGCTGCGTTTTTCAGTCACGCCAGAGGTGAATGCCGCGTCAACAATGCTGATAATCCTGACCATTATTTTGACCGCCACTGCGCTGAAAATTCAGGGCGCGCAATCAATTGCCGAAAGCCATTAAGCCATGACCGAAACGCCCAAACCGATTATTCAAATTCGCAATGTGACCAAGCGTTTCGGCAAGATGGTTGCGGTGGACGATGTCACGCTGGATATTATGGCTGGCGAGTTTTTTGTGCTGCTTGGTCCATCGGGCTGCGGTAAAACGACGTTGCTGCGCATGATTGCGGGATTTGAATTGCCGACCGAAGGACAAATATTGATCGACGGGCAGGATATGGCCGGGATTCCGCCGAACAAGCGCCCTGTTAACATGGTATTTCAAAGCTATGCCGTGTTCCCGCATCTCAGCGTGACCGACAATGTCGGCTATGGCCTGAAAATCGCAGGCGTCGGGCGCAGCGACATTAAAACCCGCGTCGAAGAAGCGTTGGAGTTGGTAAAGCTGGGCGGATTTGGCGAGCGGATGCCTGACCAAATGTCCGGTGGTCAGCGGCAGCGTGTGGCGTTGGCGCGCAGCTTGGTCATGCGGCCAAAGGTATTGCTGCTGGATGAACCGTTGTCGGCGCTCGACGCCAAATTGCGCGCGCAGATGCAATTTGAACTGGCCGACTTACAGGAGAAGGTTGGTATCACTTTTGTCACCGTGACGCACGATCAGGATGAGGCGTTGTCGATGGCCAGCCGCGTTGCGGTGATTAACAAGGGCGATGTATCGCAACTGGCGTCGCCGTCCGATTTGTACGAATATCCCGCCAACCGCTTCGTTGCCGATTTCGTCGGCTCGGTGAACATATTCGAAGGCAAATTGACCGTCGATGAAAAGGACAGGGCAGTGGTCGATTGCCCCGAAGTCGGCAAAATCTATATGAATCACGGCGTAACTGGCGCGCACGATTCGCAAGTATGGGTCGCAATCCGTCCTGAAAAAATGCTGCTGCATGTTCCTGGCAAAGGCGACGCAGTTAAGGCTGCTGCAAAGGACGCGCCAGAGGGTCATAATTTTGCACGCGGCGTCATCAAGGGCATGAGCTATTTGGGCGACAGCACCTTGTTCGAAATCGAGTTGGAAAGCGGCCGCATGGTCCGCGTTCGCCGCGGCAATATCTCACGCACCGATCAGCATGATTTTACGTGGGACGACAAGGTCAGCATGCACTGGAACAGCGCCAGTCCGGTGGTTTTGTTGGCTTAAGATAGGCGGATTCCGAACGCGTAGGCGTATATTGGCATAGCGGCGGCGCAGGCGTTGTTCGTTTTGCAAGCCACGCAAATCTACCACTGGTCGCCTCGCACGGGTTTTTTAAGCTCTGGAGAGCGTTTCCAACATTTTGGCTATGTGGTTAGGGGAAGGGGCATTTGGTGCCGCCAGCGTGCATCCTAGGGGCATTTAGAGCCTATTTGGTTAGCGACTCTCGCTCCGAATGCGTTCGGTTGCTGAATTAACGGCCAACGCGTGTTATCCGGCTCTAAATTTTATTGTCGCGTGATTTAGGGACAAAAACCGGTTCCCATTCATTGTCACCGCGCTCTAAAGCCCTGCCGCAGCCGAGTCCTTTTTGCGCAGGCCCGTCACAACATGTATGACGCCCACAATGATGCTGCCCAACGCTAGGCCGAATATGCCGCATATGGCGGCATCGGCAAACCACGCGGCGACGCCCTGGTGCAGGCCGACCCATTCCGCCGGATGCAGGTTAAATCCGTGAATGATGATTTGGCCGCCCACCCACAACATTGCGGCGGTGCCGACAACTGACAAAAATGCCAGCAATTTGGGCATGCCCGAAACTAAACCGCGACCAATGGCGCGCGTTGCGCCCAATTTACGCTGCGCCATGTTCAATCCAATGTCATCCATTTTGACGATCAATCCGACAAAGCCGTAAACAACTATGGTGATGGCGATTGCGACGATGGCAAGGCCCGCCGCTTGCATCCAGACCGAATCTGCAAATTGCGGATCTTGCAAAATTTCTTTCAGCGATATGACCATGATTTCGGCGGATAGGATGAAATCGGTGCGGATCGCGCCGGATACCATCGCGTGTTCATGTTCCTTTGACGACAACTCGTCGATGATTTCGGCGGGCGTATCGTCATCATCTTCTGCCCCGTGGAAAATGCGGTGCAGCACTTTTTCAGCGCCCTCAAAGCATAGATATGCGCCGCCCACCATCAAGATCGGCGTTACTGTCCATGGTGCAAAATAACTAAGCAGCAAAGCCGCGGGCAGGATGAAGATAAGTTTGTTCTTGAAACTGCCCTTGGTGATTTTCCAAATGATTGGCAATTCGCGGTCGGGCGTGAAACCCGTCACATATTGCGGGGTGACGGCGGTATCGTCGATCACGACGCCCGCCGCCTTGGTGCTGGCCTTTCCGGCGGCCAAGGCCACATCGTCAATCGATGCCGCCGCAACCTTTGCAATCGCCGCAATATCGTCGAGTAATGCCAGAAGACCAGATGCCATTTTTACCTCTTAATTTTATCCGATAGCGCGCAATCGCGGTTCGGCAGCGTCCAGCGCACTCCTAATGATTGCGATCATTTCGTCAATCTGCTCCGTAGTGATAATCAAGGGCGGGCACATAACTATGCTGTCCCGAATGCCGCGCACCATCAATCCGCCTGTGATGCATAGATCACGCACAATGGGCCCAGCGGTCCCTTCTTTACCGCCAAAGCGTGCGCCCGTTGCTTTGTCCGCTACGATTTCAACCGCGCCGAGCAAGCCGATGGAGCGCGCCTCTCCAACCAAAGGATGATTGGATAGGCCTGCTAGAGCTTTGGCCAGATATGGCCCAGTTTCCTCGCGGGTGCGCTGCACAAGATTTTCGCGCTCCATAATCTCGATATTGCGAATGGCAACGGCGGCAGCAACGGGATGGCCCGAATAGGTATAGCCATGGACAAAATCGCCGCCGGTTTTCATGGTTTCGATGATGTCCGCCGATACGGCAACTGCCGAAATTGGCATATAACCAGATGACAATCCTTTGGCCATGGCGATCATGTCAGGCTGAAAACCCAACGTCTGATGCCCGAAATATTGTCCCGTCCGGCCAAAGCCGCAGATCACTTCATCGGCGACCAGCAAGATGCCATATTTGCGGCAAATCGCCTCAACTTGCGGCCAGTAATTTGCAGGCGGGATGATGACGCCGCCTGCGCCTTGCACCGGCTCACCAATAAACGCGGCGACATTTTCAGGGCCGACTTCGATGATCTTGTCCTCGATGGCCTGCGCACACGCCGTGCCGAAATCTTCCGCGCTCATATCGCGGCCTTCATTATACCAATAGGGTTGGCGGACATGTTCAATCCCCTGCATCGGTAGAACGCCGGGCGCGGGCATGCCCTGACCATGCATGGATTTCATTCCGCCCATCGAAACGCCGGCTACGGTTGATCCGTGATAGGCATTATGACGGCTGATAAAAATCGTACGGCTTGTCTGTCCCTTTACCTGCCAATAATGGCGCACCATACGCAAGATAGTGTCATTGGCTTCGCTGCCGGAACTATTGAAAAATATGTGCGGCAGTTTGCCGCCCGTCAGCCCAGCGATTTTCTCGGCGAGCAGAATCGCGGGCGGGTTCGCAGTTTTGAAGAAGCTGTTATAATAAGGCAGCTCCTTCATCTGTTCAGCGGCAACATCGGCTAGCTCGTCACGGCCATATCCGACTGCGACACACCATAAGCCTGCCATGCCGTCCAAGATGCGGTTGCCGTCGCCGTCGTGGATATAACATCCATCGGCGTGGGTGATGATGCGGCTGCCTCCCAAATCTTCGATTTCTTGCCAGTCCGCTTGCGCGGGCAAATGGTGGGCGATGTCGATGCGTTTCAGTTCGGCTATGTCGTAATTGCGGGGCATATTTTGCGCTCCAAAAAATATATTGATTAAATCGTCACTCCAGATGGCTGAAGTCCATTGCGTTTGTCGGCTGCGTCTGTTGGCGCTAACTGGGGTCAGCGGGACACGAGAGACGGTATCGGCCCCAGCCTGCGCTGAGGCGACGCTATGCTAAGGCGAAAAGCCTATCCGCGCTTGATAGCGGTTGTAGCGGGTGATCCGATTATTCATAATTCACCTCTTAGCGCCTTTCCAAGCAGGTGGAAATAGGTCTGACTATCGGCGTCGTTTTCGGTTTGCCATTCGGGGTGCCATTGTACCGCGATCAGCGGCGCGCCATTGGGCCGCGCGCTATATGCCTCAACAAGTCCATCGGGCGCTGTGGCCTCAACGATCAGGCCGTCCGCCAAACGCCCGATCCCTTGATAATGAACCGAGTTCACGTCGAGTTCCGGTTTGTCATATACGACTGACAGCATGCCATCTTTGGTCAGTGCGACAGGGTGGCGATGATCAAACATCGCATCAAAGCTTGCTCCATCGGGGGCGTGATGCCGGATCAGATCATCGCTAGCCGAGGTATCACCGCGCAATGTACCACCCAGTGCGACGTTGATTTCCTGAAAGCCCCGGCAAATTCCAAATACAGGCTTTTTCAGGTCGATCATCCGGTGCACCATGCCAATGGCGATTTCGTCGCGGTCTTCGTCGAAAGGACCTTCACCTTTGCTGTCATTGTACCGTGCGGGCGCAACATTGGACGGGCTGCCCGTTAGCAATATGCCGTCAAGGCGTGGTGCCACTTCGCCCGCGTCCATTAAATCTGATAATGAGGGGATGATAAGCGCGGCGACATCGGCATATGTCATCGCGGCGCGGATGTAGCGGTCCATCACTAGCTGCGCAGGTTCAAACGTATCTGCGCCCGTTGGAAAGGCACGGTTGCAGGCAATAACGCCCAAGACAGGGCGGGGGGCAGAACGGGAATACATTGTCAATTTCTGGCACTATTCATTCGTTACTGCAAGGCGGTGTTTTAGGGTCGCGTGAAATTCTAAACTGGATACATTCTATGCTGGTAACATCGGGCCGATTTGCCTAACGCCTTATGTATGGCTGAACTGGAAAATAATAACCAACCGAACACATCGGGAAATTTGGATGTCGTTGCATCCATGGTGCAGGGACTAAGGCGCTTTGCCAAGTCGGTGATGGTGATTAGCTGCACCCATCAGGGCACGCGTTATGCGATGGCTGCAACGGCGGTTAGCGAGGTTAGTCTGGATCCGCCGACGATGCTGATTTGCGTAAACAGGTCTGCCAATATGCATGCGCCATTATTCGCCGGGGCAGACTTTACGATCAATATGCTGAATTCAACGCAGGAACACATCGCGCGCAATTGTTCGGGCGGATTGCGCGGGGAAGACCGCTTTAATGAAGGTGACTGGCAGGCCAGCAGTTTTGGTCCGCCTATACTGGCCGATGCCGTGGCCTATTTCATATGCCGTCAGGAACAACGGGTCGACCACGGCACGCACAGTATATTCATCGGCGAGGTGGTTTCTGCGCACGCGGCACCGGACGCGCACTCATTGGTATATGTCGATGGGCGGTATGTTTCCCCATCAGCCGAATCAGGCCAATGAATGAATTTGATATTTTAATCGTCGGCGGCGGCCATGGCGGCGCGCAGGCGGCAATAGCTCTTCGCCAAGCAAAGTTTGCCGGAAGTATCGGCATAATCACTGACGAGAATGAGCTGCCCTATGAACGGCCACCTTTGTCCAAGGAATATTTTTCGGGCGACAAGGCGTTTGAACGCATCATGATACGTCCAGCGGCATTTTGGGCAGAGCGTGATGTGGCAATGTTGCTGGGCAAGCGCGTGGAAAGTGTCGAACCCAATGCTAAATCGGTGCAGACCAGTGGCGGCGATGTTATCAGCTATGGCCAGTTAATCTGGGCCACTGGCGGCAGCCCGCGCAGGTTATTGTGCGACGGCGGCAATTTGAATGGTGTCCACGTTGTCCGCAACAAATCCGATGTTGACGCTATGTTGGCGCAGCTTGAGTCCGTTGACTCCGTCGTAATTATCGGCGGCGGATATATTGGTTTGGAAGCGGCGGCGGTACTGCGCAAATTTGGCAAGCAGGTCGTTGTGCTTGAGGCGCAAGACCGCGTTTTGGCCCGGGTGGCGGGCGCGGAATTATCGCATTTTTATGAGGCTGAACACCGGGCCCACGGCGTTGACGTGCGAACTGGGGTTAATGTCGAGGCGTTAACTGGCGAGGATGGCCATGTCACGGGCGTCAAACTGTCAGATGGTGAGATTATCGCTGCACAGATGGTAATTGTTGGCATCGGCATTATCCCGGCGACAGCCCCTCTTTTATCGGCGGGGGCATCATGCGGTAACGGCGTTGATGTGGATGAATTTTGCCGGACATCACTGTCCGATATTTTTGCCATTGGCGATTGCGCCGCGCACGTAAACAGCTTTGCTGGCGGCGAAATCATGCGGGTGGAATCGGTGCAGAACGCCAATGACATGGCATCGGCGGTGGTCAAGACAATCATGGGTGAGCAAACGACGTATCATGCCGTGCCTTGGTTTTGGTCCAATCAATATGATTTGCGGTTGCAAACCATCGGCCTGTCCACAGGGTATGACACGGCGCTGGTTCGCGGCGATATTGCGTCGCGCAGCTTTTCGGTAATTTACCTAAAGCATGGCAAAGTCATCGCGCTCGATTGCGTCAATATGACCAAGGATTATGTCCAAGGACGCGCGCTCGTTTTGGGCGGCACAATGATCGATCCCGCATTGCTGATCGATACTTCAAAAACATTAAAAGACATTCTGGCCGAGCATGAGCTGGGATAGTTCAAAAACAAAATGTCCAATCAACGCGCCTCGCTTACGGCGATATTAGGCCCGACCAACACCGGCAAAACCCATCTGGCGGTGGAACGAATGTGCGGCCATGTCAGCGGCATGATGGGATTTCCGTTGCGGCTGTTGGCGCGTGAAATTTACGACCGAGTTGTCAAGATCAAGGGCGCAGATAACGTGGCGCTAATCACGGGCGAGGAGAAGATTGAGCCGCCGAATGCACGCTATTATTGCTGCACGGTCGAATCGATGATGATGCACCGCGAATTTGCTTTTGTTGCGGTCGATGAGGCGCAATTGGGCGCGGACCCCGAACGCGGGCATATATTTACCGACCGGATTTTGCATGCGCGCGGATATGCGGAAACGATGATATTGGGTTCGGAAAGCCTTCGGCCCTTAATCCGTAAATTGTTGCCGGAGGCGGAGATTATAACGCGGCCCCGTTTTTCGACGCTTAGCTATGCGGGCGCAAAGAAACTGTCGCGCTTGCCCAAACGGTCGGCCATCGTCGCGTTCTCGGTTGAACAGGTTTATGCTGTCGCGGAAACATTGCGCCGGCTGCGCGGGGGATGTGCCGTCGTTATGGGCGCTTTGTCACCGCGCACCCGCAATGCGCAAGTCGACATGTTTCAATCGGGCGAGGTTGATTATCTGGTCGCCACCGACGCCATCGGAATGGGATTGAACCTGGATGTGGCGCACGTCGCCTTTGCCGGACTTGCCAAATATGATGGGTCGCGGCGGCGCAGATTGACCATCGCCGAAATGGCGCAGATTGCGGGACGGGCGGGGCGGCATCAGAAAGACGGGACATTTGGAACGCTGGCTGGTGAAGCGGGCGAGATGGAGCCCGAAGAAATACTGGCGATTGAAGATCACCGTTTTGCGCCGCTTGATTGGCTATATTGGCGTGAGGCCGAACCAGCGTTTGATAGTATCGACTCTCTGATCGCTGATTTGGAAGCCAAACCAACCGAGGCCGGATTGCGGCCTGCGCCCCGTGCCATTGACCTTGATGTATTAAAACGTCTGTCGGAAATGCCCGCAGTCATGGATCTGGTCCGGTCTCCCAAATTGGTGCAGCGATTGTGGGAGGCCGCGTGTCTGCCCGATTTTCGGCAACTTGGGGCGGAGCCACATAGCCGTTTCATTGCCAATTTATGGCAATATCTGGGGGCGGGATTTGGCCATTTGCCGCATAGTTACGTGGCGGGAGAGATAGCCCGTTTGGATACCATCCAAGGCGATGTCGCCACCATATCGCAGCGGATTGCCGCCGTGCGAACCTGGACCTACATCGCGCACCGCGCCGATTGGCTGGCAGAACCCATCGCCATTGCAGAGCGGGCCAAGGCGACCGAGGAGAAACTGTCCGACGCGCTGCATGCTGCGTTGCGCCAGCGTTTCGTTGATAAGCGGGCGACCACGTTGATGCGGAGTGCGGGGATGGACAGCGCGCTATTGCCCGTAATCATTGATGACGAAAACCGCGTGTTGGTGGACGGCGAAGATATTGGCAGGTTAGATGGATTTGCGTTTCATGTTGACGTGAGTACAAAGGCAGGCGAACGAAAATTACTAATGGCGGCGGCCGAGCGGCATTTGGCGGAATTTCTGCGGCAAAAGGCGAAGGATGTAAAAATGGCGGATGACAAAGATTTTGCATTGATCGCTGATGCTGACGGGCGGCCCGCAATTACATATTTGGGAGATATCCTGGGCCATTTGGAAAAAGGCCGCAGCTTGATTTCGCCATTGTTCAAACCCGTTCGGGCGGTTGGCGCGTTAGAGGGCGATGCGCTGCGCGATATTACGGTTCGCGCCGAGGCATGGTTGGCGGCGCAACTCGAAAGGCATTTGGGCGGGATTGTCGCGCTGCAAAAATTGGCTCAGGATCCAGCGGTGGATGGCAGCGTTCGGGCGTTGGCAGTGCAACTGGCCGAAGAGGGCGGGATCGCAGGCCGCGTCTTTTTGGCCGATGCCATGGCCGCATTACCAAAAGAAGCGCGCGGCGCGGCGCGCAAAGGTGGCATCGTGTTCGGCGCGCTGGACGTATATCATCACGCCGCACTGAAACCTGCGGCAACGCGGTGGCGATCGGCATTATTTGCAGCGCGTGATGCAAAACCGATGGCCGTGCTGCCACCGGAAAGCGCGGTGCATTTGAAGGAATGGAAATTCGCAAATCTGGCCGATTGCCGCAATGCCGGATATCGCAAAATCGGCGATGAATATCTGCGTATTGATCTGGCCGAGCGCGTCGTGAAAAAAGCGCACGAGGCGCGGGGGCAGGCTGCGGCATTTGGGATGGACATGGGTTTTGTTACGTCACTTGGCGTGAGTGAAAACGGCCTGAACGCATTGATGCGCGATGCGGGATTCAGGAAAATAGCGCCTCCTGAAATTGCCATTTTAGCAGCAGACCCGGAGACGGTGGCGGAAACCAATGCAGTATCCGAAATTCCATTGAAAACCGATACTGAAACTGCGGCAGCGCCAGCGGCCGATGTTCCAGCGGCCGATATTACAGTCACACAGGACGCACCTGTTTTGGTATCACCAACACAGCCAAACTTAAGTCATTGGCGCTGGATTGGCATTCGCGTCGCCAAGCCGCATTTCGAAAAACGCGTGCCGACGCAATCGCGCCCTGTAAAAGGCAAGCGGGATGTAGCCGCATCAAAACCGCCTCGGCGTGAAGCACCAAAAGCTGCACCGCCGCCCCCGCCGCCGCCATCGCCCCCGTCTTCACTGGCGTTACAATTGGCGGCACTCCAATCGCTGCAACCCAAGAAATAGGGAACGGGCATAATTGACACGGGAAACGTTACGCGCTGATAAATTCCTGTGGCATATTCGCCTGTTTAAAAGCCGTACGATGGCGCAGGCCGCAATTGATACAGGGCATGTAAGGATCAACGGCGATCGGATGGAGCGGACCAGTCAGCTTGTCCATATTGGCGATGTCATTACCATGCCGCGCGGCGATGAAATCGTTGCGCTGCGCATTGTTTGTTTGCCCCAATCACGGGTAAATGCTTCAGAAGCGGTCACTTGCTATGACCGCTTATAAGAATGGCTCGCAAAGAAAAATCAGGTGCGATGGTAACAGGTTGTTGACTTAGGGTGGTTAGTCACAATAGGCATGACAAATATGGTGCATCGAGGTGGTTCAGCGCACTGAAAGAGAGAGTTTTTAAGCCATGACTTATGTTGTTACCGATGCCTGCATCAAATGCAAATATATGGACTGCGTTGAAGTATGTCCGGTGGATTGTTTTTATGAAGGCGACAATATGCTCGTCATCAATCCAAGCGAATGCATCGATTGCGGCGTTTGTGAACCCGAATGCCCTGCTGAAGCGATCTTGCCGGATACTGAAAGCGGGTTGGAACAATGGCTGGAATTGAACGCAACATATAGCGCGGAATGGCCAAATATCACCACCAGCCGCGAACCTCCCGCCGACGCCGATGAACATAAAGGCGAAGAAGGTAAGTTCGACAAATATTTCTCCGCTGAACCGGGCGAGGGCGATTAAGGCCAGTGTTTGATGTAGGCTCTGTCTAAATTGTAACAGGCGGAGCGGCATGATCGAAATCGAAATTGTCGATTCTAGTGGAAATAGCCATATTTTGTCGGGCGATTCCGGTGAAACCGTTCGCGACGTAGCCGAAGGAGCGCGAATCGTGGGCGCAATGGGCGAATGCGGGGGATTTCTGGCCTGCGGAACGTGTCATATCATATTGGACGATAGCTGGGCCGGACGCGCTGGAACCGCAAATGATGATGAATTGTTTATGCTGAACGGCGCAATAGGACGGCAGCCAAGCAGCCGTCTGGCATGCCAGATGACGCTTGATGAAACGCTAAACGGGCTTATCGTGCATGTGTGCACTGCTTGAATTTACGGTGTTTGTTAGCAACCATATAGTGGGTAGGGATGAACATCATGGCGATTGAATTTGATCCGACATCGGCGACATTTGACCGTGATTTTTATTCTAATATCAAAGCAATGCGGGAAAATTGCCGTGCGTACCGGCACGAAGGTACGTTGATCCCCGCCGTATCGGTTTTTCGCCACGCCGATGTTGTTCCAATGTTGCAGGACTGGGAAAACTGGTCTTCGGGACGGTCCGAGATTATGAAGAAACGCGGCTTTGGCATCGCGTCGATCATGGTCGGCGATGATCCCCCCGATCACACGCGTTACCGCAAATTGATGGCGCCGTTTTTCATGCCGGTATCGGTCAACAGCTTTGATGAAATTATCAGCCGCGAAATCGATGTTGCTATGGAAAAATGCTTGAATGCGGGTGAGATCGATCTGGTTGAGGATTTTGCTGGTCCCATTGTCAACGGATTGATCTGTAAGATTTGTGGAATCCCCGAAGAAGACCGCGAATTTATCCGATCAAAGGCGATGCTTGTGGCAGCGCATTACGGCAAAGGGCTTTTTTGGAAAGAGCCCAATCCCGAAATTGAAGCGATAATCGCCAAGGTCGGCTGGGAATTTGGATTTTACTTTATCCAGCATGTCGAAGTCCTGAAGAAATCAAAAACACCCAGCATTTTATCGACATTGTCCGAACAATTGGCCGAACCGCGCGAGATTGCTGCGATATGCGCGCTGATGATTGCCGCGGGGCTTGAGACGACGACCAACATGATTGTCCACGGGATGCAAGAGCTGATTCGGCACCCCTTACAAATGGCAAAGCTTCGCTGTGACAATGGCCTGATGAACAGCGCGATTGAGGAAATGTTTAGGTTTCGCGGAACGCTGCGCCGCCATGAACGTGTCGCCGTGCATGACAGCAAAATTGACGATGTCGAGATTGCTGCCGGCGATTCGGTGATTTTATGGAACGCCTCTGCCAACCGTGACCCTGCGGTATTCGACCGGCCCGAAGAATTTCTGATCGACCGGACCCCCAATCGCCACATCGCGTTTGGCAGCGGGATACATACGTGTCTCGGTATAATCATGGCACGCGCCGAGATGCGGCTGACTTTCCAACGATTATTGGACGCAACATCCAGCATCGAAGAAACGCGCGGAGGCGATAGTTACGAAAGCTATGGCAACGGCGTGATGGATGTGGCGAAACGGTATAGCGTCAAATTGATAGGGTAGGGCGACTTAGTCATAACAACCCCGCCGACCGCATGCTCGAATATCCGTCTTTACCGACGATAATATGATCATGTACAACAATTCCCAGCTTCTTTCCTGCGTCCATAATCTCGCGGGTGAGGGCGATGTCCTGGCGGCTAGGTGAGCTATCGCCGCTGGGGTGGTTGTGTACCAGGATTACCGCAGCTGCGCCCAGATCAATCGCGCGGCGGATGACTTCACGGACGTAGATCGGGGCTTGATCGATCGAACCCTCGCCCGAAATTTCGTCGCGGATCAGCTGGTTTTTGCTATTAAGATACAGCACGCGAACGCGTTCAATTGTCAAATGCGCCATGTCTGCGCGCAGGTAATCGAGCAGCGCCTGCCAACTGGCTAAAATAGGCATTTCACGTACTGGCTCACTTAACATCCTTAACGCCGCAGCTTGGACAATTTTCAACGCAGCGGTGCTGGTTTCGCCCATGCCCGGCCTGCTGGCTATGCTCGTGGCATCAGCGGTTAGCAATGCGGCAAAGCTACCATAATGAGCGATTAGTTGTTTGGCTAATGGCTTGGTATCGCGCCGGGGTATAGCGAGCGTTAACAGATATTCCACCAGCTCATGATCGAGCAAAGAATCACCGCCCCGCGTCAGCAAGCGATCACGCAATCGGGCACGGTGACCTGTTCCTACGTCTTCGGTTATTTCACCCATGTTTCAATATGCTCCACGCATCACGATGCTTGTTTCTGCGATATGTGCCGCGCGCGCAAGGCCCTTTGGCACAAACGGCGTTGCAACCTGCGACACTTTCCCGCATTTGCAGAGAATGTCGGACGCAACCGAGTTTGAACCAAGTCAGAACCGAGGCAAGCGCGCGCGCGTGCCGCGAATGATTTTTGGCGCGGCGCTTATACTGATTTTATCATTGTTGGCCGCCGGATACTGGCAACGCCTCAGCTTGGCCGACGGCTTGGTGCGGGATCAGCTGCGCGGTTATGGCATTGACGCAAATTTCATCGTTAAGGACATTGGCCTGCGAAAGCAGCGGCTGGAAAACGTCGTCATCGGCGATCCAGCAAATCCAGATTTGACCGCTGATTGGGTCGAAATGGATGTTGCCATAAATTTTTCGGGGATCACCCCGCGCGATGTTCGGGCATCTGGGATCAGGCTAAATGGCCGCTTGGTTGATGGAAAGTTAAGTTTTGGGCAACTCGACAAATTTGCAGACCCTAATAGCAAAGAGCCGTTTGAACTGCCCGATATTGCGCTTGATGTCGACGATGCGCGGCTAAGGCTGGAAACGCCTTATGGTGTGATTGGCGCGGCGCTGGATGGAACAGGCCTGCTGCGGCAGGGTTTTGAAGGCAATTTGGCGGTTCGTGCGCCGATGCTAATTGCCGATGACTGCCGCGCAACCGAATTGCGGTTTGATGGGCGATATTTGCTAGATTTTCAGCAACCGAATATTATCGGGCCGATTTTAGCTGAACAAATAAACTGTTCCAAGGCTGGCTTTGCGGCAAACCAGCCTGCGTTAAATGTCGATATGCGCTTGTCCGAGCGGTTCGACAATTGGCTGGGCGATGTCCGCTATTCCGCCGCACAAATCGAGGCCAAAGACCTGAATTTTGGCAGTCCGCTTGGCACCTTGAAATTCGATGGCAATAAAGCGCGAACCAATTTCGACGCGCGATTGCGATCCTCTCGTTTCATCAGCGCACCGTTGGATGCGCGCGATATCAGCGCATCAGCGAAAGGCAAAATGGGCTTTTCTGCAGCAGGATATGATCTGAGCGTCCGCGGCGATTTGGCGTTGCAGGGCGGCGCGCTGGATGGACAATATCTTGCGGCGTTGGACACGGTTTCGGCGCAAGCAGCGCATTCACCGGTCGGGCCGCTGATTGCAAAAATTAGGCCCGCATTGCGCAGTGCGATTGCCGATTTTGACGGCGCTATGCGTTATGATATTGCCGCTGCCGCGGATGGAAACGTGGAAGTTGCGGTCGACCGATTGGCAATCTTAAGCGCGTCAGGGGCAAAATTAACGCAATCAGGTATCGCGTCTGTTGAGGGCTATGATGGCCGCTGGAGCCTGGGGTCGCCGATAAAATTTGTTTTAGCTGGCGGTAATTTACCTTCGTCGACACTTGCATTGACGCAAAGGCGTGGGGACGGATGGGCAGGGAAATTGGCCATGCAGAAATATGTTGCGGGCGGTGCAAGCCTAGCCATTTCTGATTTGGTGTTTGCCGCGACACCGGCTGGCGTTTGGACATTTGATGGCCGCGCATTGTTGAGCGGGCCTGTGCCTAATGGTTTCGTGACCGCATTAAACTTACCCGTTAATGGCCGCTGGGACGGGCGCAATTTCGCATTATATCAATCGTGTCAGAATTTTAGCTTTGACAATATCCGCTATTCCAATTTGGCGCTCGACAAACAAAGCATGCAGTTTTGTCCAAGCGGCGGCGGCGGGATATTGCAAGCCGGCGCAGCCGGTACGCGATTTATCACCGCGATTCCAAATTTTGCTGTCGCTGGCACATTTGGCGGCGAACGGGCATCAGCGCGAGCCACGAACGTGCGCTTCAACCTGAGCGAAGGATTTACCGCCAGTAATTTATTCGCCGAATATGGCGGTTCGCCCATCCGCGTTAAGGCGCCTGCGTTGCGGTTTAGCTTTGCTCAGGGTTTTAAGAGCGACAATGTAAAAGTAGAGTTCGGCAGCGGCGAGGCGTTGAGCGAGTTCGAGATTTCCAGCATTTTCGGACGGCCCAAAAACGGCGGATTTGCCGGACGGATAACAGACGCGAATGGCCAATTCGCCAATGTGCCGCTGCTACTCGAAAATGCAGCCGGCGATTGGGCGTTTCGCGGCGGAAACCTGTCGTTAACGGCGGCTATGCAGATCAGCGACGCCGAACAAGTGGATAGGTTTCAAACCATGAACGTGCCTGATATGCTGTTGACGCTGGAAAACGGCGTCATCAATGCCATTGGCAGCGTGCACGAACCCAAGACGAATCGTCAGGTGGCGCAAGCCGACATTCGCCATTTGTTATCAGCAGGCAGCGGGCGAGCGTTATTGGCCGTCGATGATTTGCGATTTGAGGATGGATTTCAGCCTGAATTAATCACGCCATTGACGCTGGGCGTCATCGCCAACAGTCGCGGCGTGTTGAACGGCGATGGCTTAATCGAATGGAACAGCCGCGGCGTAACCAGCAGCGGGCGGTTCGTTACAGAATCGTTCAACGTTGCGGCGGCATTCGGCCCAGTTGAAAATCTGCGAACTGAAATTGTGTTCAACGATTTGCTGGGTTTTGAAACCGGGCCGGGTCAATTGGCACAAATCGGTTCCGTCAATCCTGGGATTGCCGCGTTAAATGGTAAGATCAAATATCAGCTATTGCCGGGGAAAAAGATCGGGATTGAGGGCGGCACGTGGCCATTTGCAGGCGGCGAATTAATTTTGGAGCCGACTATACTCGATTTTGCGGTTGATAAGGACAGGCGGCTGACATTCCGCGTCGTTGGCATGGATTCGGCGCAGTTCTTGTCGCAGTATGATTTTCAGAATCTGCAGGTTTCGGGCATTTTTGACGGCACTTTGCCCATGGTGTTTAATCAGGATGGTGGGCGGATTGTGGGCGGATCGCTGGTATCGCGCCCGGGCGGCGGGCAGGTTAGTTATGTCGGGGAACTGACGTATAAAGACATGGGCGTATTCGCCAATTTTGCTTTCAATGCTCTGAAATCAATACGGTATAATGAATTGGTCATTGGCGTGGCTGGCGATATTGACGGTGAAATTGTCACCGAGGTAAAATTTGCCGGACTTCAGCAAGGTACAAGTGCGCAGCGAAATTTTATCACTAAGCAGCTTTCCAAGATCCCTATCCAGTTCAACGTCACAATACGCGCGCAGTTCCTGCAATTGATTAGTTCGGTGCGCGGATTATACGACGCGGATTATGCGCGGGATCAGGGACTGCCATTCTTGATCGATAAACAGCGCGGCACGCCGCCGATAACGGGCGAAGAAGATGACAAAGCAGAAAGCAAGCCACAAGATGAATAGTCCGTTCAGCGATGGGAAAGCCGATATGTGTGATAGCAACATCCAATTGACGAACCGTATGAATAGTGCGATTCGCCGTAACATGGGGAAAAGGATCTTTTTAATCGCACCTTTGATGACGTTGGCATTGACAGCCTGTATACAAGTGCAGGCACCCGACAAGCCGATTGTAATCAACTTGAATATCCAAATCCGGCAAGAAGTTTTGTACCGGTTGGATCAGGCGTCAAAACAGGTGATCGATCAAAATCCGGAGATATTCTAATGAAAAAATATGTTGAGATGATTTTGGCAGCCGCTTTGCTTGGTACGACCGCGACTGCCGCCGTGGCAATGCAGCGCGATCCTGCGTTTCAGGCGGCACGTGACCAAGGGTTGATCGGCGAAAAGCCGGACGGCTATCTGGGATATGTGACATCGCCCTCAGCGGCCATTGATGCGTTGGTGAAAGACATCAACATCAAGCGTAAGGACGCGTATACCAAGGCAGCAAGTGCAAACGGGGCAACGGTTGAAGAAATGGCGTTTCGCAACGGATGCCGCTTAATTGGTGAGCGTGTGGCCGTGGGTGAAAAATATCAAACACCCTCGGGCGGCTGGGTCACGAAAAGCGATGCGGCGCCGGTGTTGGATACGCGCTGCCCCTAATTGGCAGTAGGTTATGTAAATTGAAAAAGGCTCGCAGGCCGATTGCTGCGGGCCTTTTTTTGTGTCTATATTCCGCGTTGCAACATTATATGCATTTATTGCAACCGGGCCATGTTGACTTGAGTCATGCCGTCGCCTAATGCGCCCGTGCCTAGGCGGGATGTCTCGGTTTCATGGTCGCCCGATTGCATATGTGAAAGGACGGAAATAGCATGGCTCCAGAAGATCCCGCGCAGGACGGCAAACGCCAGACAGACCCACGGCTCGATTCGTTAGACATGCAGCTGAAAAAGGTCCGAAAGGCGGAAGACGTTCGTTCCGGCAAAGCAAACCAAGTCCCCGCCAAAGGAATGCGGCAGGGAAATAGAGTGCTGACGGAATTGATCGCTGGTCCTGCGGGTGGTGCATTGGTTGGATGGTTCTTGGACCGTTGGCTGGATACCGCTCCGTGGATTCTGCTCACCTGCCTGTTCCTTGGGATCGGCGTGGCGTTCAGGAACATTATAAAGATTTCTGCTGAGCGTCCGGAATAGTTCGGACGCTTGTTGCGTATTAAACAGGCCTAAACAAATGGCCCAAACAGGGTAGTGAACGTGGCATCTGAAAGCGGCAAAATTGATCCGATGCATCAATTCCAGATTGAGCC
>JANORM010000035.1:0-3453 GCA_031415335.1 Sphingomonadales bacterium
TGCAAGCGGCCTGATATCAGCGTTTTGCGGCATGAGGGGATTCCGATCTTTAAGTACGATAATATATATTATGTTAAGTGATAACTGGCAATATCCAGAAGGGGCTGTCCATCGGCCCTGCTATCAAGGTTTAAGCGTCATCACATCGCCCGTCACGTTCCAGCTTTCAAAATCGTCGAGGAAGTTCATCCCAACAACATTGGTGTCACCAAAGCCGTCTGCGACGACCACATCGTGCTGCTCGATTGCAAAATCGCCGATAGTCATCGATGCAACTTTGGCTGTCCGCGCTTTGATAATGCCGTTGGCTGTATTCAGTTCGATAGCCCGATTTTCAGCATCAAGCACCAATTTCGCCTCGCGAGCAGTTTCACCATTGATCGCAGTCAACGAAGCGCCACTATCAATCATGAGGTCAGTTTGATGGCCATTTAACTCGGCACGCAGCCAGAAATGGCCGTCATCCTGCCGCACTAATCGGATTTCGCCTCCTTCGACGCTCTGTCGCGGTGCTCCTGTCAGTTCGCCAGTCACGCGATTCCAGGCCATTTCAAATTCAGGCCGAAAACTCATAATAACGAAAATAGCGGCAAAGATCGCGACCCATGCCAATATCATTTTCAGATATTGCTTCATCGGTAATCGACGTGCCGCAAGTGATCCGACCAACAGCATGACGACGATCAATCCATAGATCATTCGGGCATTGTCATCTGATTCCATGATATTTCAGTCCTTAACAGCTGTTACCGCACAGCTTTGCTGAATAAACGATAGAAGTTTTCGGTGCTTTGCTCCGCCAGTTCCTCCACCGACACGCCGCGCAGATTTGCGATATATTGGGCGGTGCTGGCAACAAATGCCGGTTCGCAGGATTTGCCGCGATGTGGCACTGGCGCCAAGAACGGTGAATCGGTCTCGATCAATAGCCGGTCCGTAGGAATACCCTGCGCAACAGCTTGCAAATCCTTTGCATTCTTAAACGTCACGATGCCGGATATGGAAATATACAGCCCCAGATCAAGCGCCTTCCGGCCAAAATCTGCGCTGGCGGTGAAGCAATGGATGACGCCCGGATAGTCACCCTTCCCCATTTCGTCTGCCAATATCTCCGCCGTATCGTCCTCTGCATCGCGAGTGTGGACAATCAACGGCAAGCCTGTTGCACGCGATGCGGCGATATGTTCGCGAAATCCGGTACGTTGCTGCGCCCGGTCGCTATGGTCATAATAATAATCGAGGCCAGTTTCGCCGATGCCAATAACGCGCGGATTTTGGGTCTTTGCGATCAGTTTGGCGGCATCAATGCCAACATGAGCGTCCGCCTCGTGCGGGTGGATACCGACAGACGCCCAGACGTCATTTTCGCGTTCCGCCAAGCCAATGACGTCATCCCATTCGCATTCGCGTGTCGAGATATTGAGCATTGCACCAACGCCTGCATCACGTGCGCGTTGAAGGACATCGCTTTGTTGTTCGACAAGGCCTTTGTAATTCAGGTGACAGTGTGAATCGACAAACATCAGACGGACGTCTCTTCAGCAGGCATTTCGAGACGCGGGAATAGGCCGATGGGTTGTTCGAGTTTGAAACCACTTTCAGCGAGTGGTGAGTACCAATGGCTAGCAATGCCTTTGAAATCGCGAAGATCAGCTGGGATTCCCATCCGCTCGAGCAGCAAATCAGCGCTTGTCGGAATGATCGGCGAAATCGCGACCGCAAGCTGCGCTATGCAGACGTACAATGTCGCCAGCACAGTCTCCATTCTGTCCGTGTCGGTCTTTTTCAACGCCCACGGTGCCTGGGCATCGATATAGGCGTTGCAGGCAAATACTGCGTTAATCCAAGCTTCGGCTGCTTGCGATAAGGCCAAGTCTTCAAATGCAGCGGGGATCGTTTCTGAAACTGCTTTGCCAACTAATTCAAACAATGCGTTATCGTCGGAACTGTGGCCGTGAATGGTTGGCAAATATCTGTCGCAATTCTTGAATATTTGGCTCAAAGTTCGCTGCGCAAGATTTCCGAAGCTGTTGGCCAGTTCAGCGTTCGACCGCATGACAATGGCTTCCTCGCTCCAGCTACCATCTTGGCCAAAGCTGACTTCACGGAGGAGGAAATAGCGAAACTGGTCGACGCCATAGCGCTCGGCAAGCTCTAGGGGATCGGCCGCATTTCCAGCTGATTTCCCCATTTTCGCGCCATCGCGCGCCAGTATAAAGCCGTGGCCGAAGATCTGTTTAGGCAGAGGCAGTCCCGCAGACATCAAAAATGCTGGCCAATAGACCGCATGAAACCGCACAATATCCTTGCCGATAATATGCACATTTGCGGGCCAAAATCTGCTGAAATCGCCCTCGGTGTTTGGATATCCGATACCCGACAAATAAGTCGTCAGCGCATCGACCCAGACATACATCACATGCCCCGGCGATCCCGGCACCGGCACGCCCCAATTAAAGCTGGTGCGTGATACGCTCAAATCCCGCAACCCGCCCTCGACAAAGCGCAGCACTTCGTTCTTGCGGCTGTCGGGGCGAATAAAGTCCGCATTATCACGGTAATGCGCCAGCAATTGGTCCTGATATTTCGACAGCCGGAAAAACCAGCTTTCCTCAACAGTCCATTCGACGGGCGTTCCTTGCGGAGAAAGCTTTTGCTCCCCCTCGCCGCTGGTTACTTCATCATCGGCGTAATAAGCTTCGTCGCGGACAGAATACCAACCTTCGTAGCGATCAAGATACAAGTCACCGCTGGCTTCCATCGCTTTCCACAATGTGATGCTGGCGGCATGATGTTGTGCATCGGTCGTCCGCATGAAACGATCATATGATATATTCAGTATGTCGTACATATCTTTGAAATACGACGACATCTCATCTGCAAACTCTAATGTTTCGCGCCCCGCATTGCGCGCCGTCTGCGCCATTTTCAATCCGTGTTCGTCTGTGCCGGTAATCAGCCGAACATCGCGTCCCATCAATCGCTGAAAACGGGCAATCGCGTCGGTGGCAACCGCTTCATAAGCATGCCCTATATGTGGGCGACCATTGGGATACGATATGGCGGTGGTGATGTAATAGGGTTCTGACATGCTACTTCGCTGACTGGGGCTAATTGACCGGTGGCTTAGAGTTTTGCAGCGATGCCAGCAAGCTTCCCATTTGAAAAACGACTGCCTGTTTATCGAGCGAAATGCCGATGGCCCGCGCAGCAAGCGTTTCTGCTGCATGAAAAGCTTCGATGGCTGGCATGACGCTTGCAGATGACTGTGTGCGGGCAAATGCGGCAATCCGTGCGGGAACGCGGCGCAGAAACGCTTCATAGCGAGGCTGTGCAGCCTTTAGCGACAGCTTTTCGGCTAGGCTGTGGCGGATGGCGTTGCTTGAGTCGCCTTTTTCGACCAGCGCGTCCATCGCCGCCTCGATCTCACCCAGGTCCAGACCAGCGAATTCC
>JANORM010000036.1:0-2312 GCA_031415335.1 Sphingomonadales bacterium
CCAGCGCCACCGCCTTTTCAAAATCCACCAGCACTTCATCGCCGTGCTCCAGCCGGATAACCTTGCGCCGCAAGTGGCGTTCGTCATGGGCGAGAACAACTATGTCCCATGGAGTGTCAGTCCATGTGCCAGCGCGGTGGAATGTGTGAGAGGTCAGCACTTAGAGCAATTCCACCTTATCGGGATGGATCACCTCAATCTTACGCTCAATAAAATACGGCCCCGATTTCTCACGCCAAACTGCCATATGCGGCGTTTCAAAATGCGCGCTCAGCGCCTCACGGCTCTCCCACGCTTCCACAAATATCATCGACTGCGGATCAGTAATCGAAACATTGAGGTCATAGAGAATGCAGCCCGGTTCAGTGCGCGTGGCGGCAATCATAATTTTCGCGTCGGCAAGAATTTCGGCATGGTCATTAGGGCGGGCAGTGAGGTGGGCGAGAAGATAAATCATTGTGGTTCCTTTATATAACGCGACCCATGGAGAAGCCACGAGCGAGATGGTTTTTCATGAAAAATATCAGAATCACGCCGGGAATCATGCCAAGCACGCTGGCGGTGGCGAGCAGCGCAACATCGCCCGACATCACACCGCCTGCGCGGCTCATAATCGCGCCGATGGGCTTGATGTCAACGACGGTTAGCGCATTGGAAAGCAAATATTCAATCCACGAAAACAGGAAGCAAAAGAATGCCGCAACAGCAACACCCGGAGCGATTTGTGGCAGCAGAATGCGGAAGAAATAGTGCGGGAAACTATAGCCATCGACGCTGGCAATATCGTCCATCTCTTTGGGGATAGACGAGATGAAACCTTCTAAAATCCAAATCGCCAGCGGCACATTGAAAAAACAATGTGCCAGCGCCACCGCCCAGTAGGTGTCGATCATGTTCAGCCGTGAGAAAATCTCCACAAACGGTATCAGCAATATCGCCGGCGCCATCATGCGGAAGGCGAGAAAGCCGAACAGCAGCGTACGGTCGCCAAAAAAACGGTAGCGCGAGAAGGCGTAAGCCGCCGGAATGGCAACGCTCACCGAAATCGCAACGTTCAGCAGCGCATAAACAGTGGCGTTGACATACCCGAGATACCAGTCGGGGTCACTCAAGATGAGGTGGTAATTCTCAAGCGTCGGCGCTTGCGGAAAGGGTGTGATGCCGCTGAAAATCTCGCCGTTGGACTTGAAGCTCATGACAATCAGCCAATAGATCGGGATCATCAACAGCGTGACATAGATGAGCGGCGCAAGCGAGAATTTTTGCTTCATGCCGTTCGTTCCTTGGGCACGATCAGCGAGAAAAATACCCACGAGACGCTTACCACGATCAGGAAATAAATCACCGACATCGCCCCGCCTTCGCCCAAATCAAACTGGATGGTCGCCGTCTGCACCAGTTCGTGGCTGAGGAAGGTGGTGGACACACCCGGCCCGCCGCGCGAGACGATATAGGCCTCGGTGTAAATCATAAAACTATCCATAAAGCGCAGCAGCACGGCAATCAGCAGCACCAATTTCAGCTTCGGCAACTGAATAAACCGAAAAATCGCCCACCCGCTCGCGCCATCAATTTTCGCCGCGCGGTAGTAGTCGTCGGGAATGGCGCGAAGGCCCGCAAAGCAAAGCAGCACCACAAGGCTGGTCCAATGCCACGTGTCCATCAACAACAGCGTTGTCCAGACAATCGCGCTGTTGTTCATGTTCCAATCAAACCCCACCAACCCCGCCGCCGCCGTGACCAGCCCAATATCCGGCAGGCTCAAAACCTTCCACAAATAACCAACAATGATCGAGGGCATCAGCAACGGTATCGCCATCAGCACAATATAAAGCGAAGACAAAAACCCAGATGCGGGCATACGCAGCGCAACATAAATGCCAAGCGGAATTTGAATGGCCAGCACCAAAACCGAAAACAAAACACTCCGCCCCAATGCCGCGAAAAACTCTGGCGAGGTCAGCACCTGTTTGAACCAAGCCGCCCCGACAAAGAAGAAACTATTGCCCGCGAATGTATCGTTGACCGAGTAGAACGCGACAATGGCCATTGGGATAACGCCGGTGAGCGTCATCACCAGGAGAGCTGGCGTAAGGAAGGCGTATGCGCGGGCGGATTGGCGGGGGATGTTCAAGTGGGGCTAGCCTCCATATGGGCGCGTAGCACTGCGTTCATGCGGGTTTGATAGGTGGGGCCCATCGCTTTGAAGAAAGCGATAATGTCGGCATCAAGACGAATAGTTAGCTTTGGCTTTTCCCAATCTCCCGGCTGCATCAATATGGCGTTCTTCCAGAATTCCTCCGTCGTTTTCG
>JANORM010000037.1:0-1592 GCA_031415335.1 Sphingomonadales bacterium
ACTGGCGCGCAGCGTTACGCCAAGGAACACAAGCATTGGTCGAGGGGGGAAGCCTCCACCTCGTCGATTTCGGCCAGCAGGAAGGACTGCCACACTGGTTCAAACGCGCCCTGTTTTCGTGGCTCGCCAAGTTCGGAGTCAGCCCGCGCGGCGATTTGCCTATCGCGATAGCAGCAGCTTCATCGCAGTCGCATTTTACGCCTCGTTATCGAGGTTATGCCTGGGCGGCGTCGCTGCAAAATTCCCGTTGACGGCAGGGAGCAGTTGCTTAGCCTGCTGTCGATGAAATGTTGTTTGGGGGAAAAATGTTTAAAGCCATTCTTACCGGGATCGCCGCAATCTTCGTTGCCGCGTCCGCAAACGCCGCGGAAAAACCTGTGCAGGTCATGGTGCTGGGTGCCTATCATTTCGGCAATCCGGGGCTTGATACCAATAATATCAAAGTTGATTCGGTTCTGACACCCGATAAACAAAAGCAATTGGATGCTGTTGCGACCGCGTTGCTTACATTCAAACCCACGCATGTGATGGTTGAAATGCAAAGCGAAGAACCCGACTTCAACCTCGCCGCCTATCGCCGCTTCACTACTGACCGCCTAAAGACAGAAGCCAACGAGATTGACCAGATCGGCTTTCGTATTGCAAATCGTGCAGGGCTTGCCGAAGTGCAGGGCATTGATGAACAGCCCAAAGCGGGCGAGCCCGATTATTACCCGTATGATCTCGTGCAAAGTATCGCCGCACAGTTCGGCCAGACCAAAATTCTTGATGACGGCAATGCCACCGTCAAAACATGGCTGGCGCAATTTGAGAACGATCAGAAAACTGCCAGCGTCGCGTCTTTGCTTGTTCGCACAAATAGCGATCCGCTCTATCTCAAAATGGACAGCTATTATTCATGGCTGCGGATTGGTGACAAAGACGTGCAGGCGGGCGCTGACCTCAACGCCATGTGGTATCTGCGCAATGCCAAGATTTTCGGGAAATTGATGCATGTCGCAAAACCGGGCGACCGGGTTCTGGTGGTTTACGGCGGTGGCCACAGTTTCTGGCTGCGCCACTTTGCCCGCGAGACGCCGGGCTTTACGTTCGTTGATCCGGTGCCATATTTGAAAAAGGCGGTGCGGTAAGCAAATGATCTGCGCGGGCAAATAGGGGCATATACACCCGCGCAGAGATAGGCGGTTACATCGCGTCCATGGGTGCCTTCATCAATTTCGCGCAGGCTGTATTTTTGGCAGCACGGGCAGGTGCCATTTTCTTGCAAGCGGCCAGTTTCTTTTTGTCCGCCGCCGTCATTTTATGACCAGCCATGGCGTCGCCCGCCATTGCATCACTCTTCATGGCATCGGATGCCATCGCGTCTTTGGGTTGGCCCGCAAAAGCAGGTGCGGCGAACATGGTCAAAAAAGCAGCGGCAATCGCAATTCGGCTTTGGGTAAACATCGGGACTCTCCTGAATGGCGCAACGACATATCGCCGTCACACGCACTCGTTCGGGATGACCGACATATAGGTTACGCAAAGCCGAATTGCGATTGCCGCCGCCTTGTTGACCATGTTCGCCGCGCCTGCTTTTGCGGGCCAACCCA
>JANORM010000038.1:0-1969 GCA_031415335.1 Sphingomonadales bacterium
CGCTACCGCAGGTGGTTCTGACTTGTAGTATTATTTTCTTATGAAAGTTTTGATCACAGGCTCGACGGGTTTGCTCGGAAAAGAGCTGCAAAAATCATTCACCGCCAAAGGCTACGAACTACTCCTCGCTTCGCGCAAAGAACCGCAGGACGCTCAGCATATTCAGTGGCGTATCGAGGAAGGCTTCACCGACCCCGAGAAGCTCGAAGGCGTGGACGTTGTCGTGCATCTCGCCGGTGAGAACGTCAGCGGCCTGCGTTGGACCGACGAAAAGAAAAAAGCCATCCGCGACAGCCGCATTTTGGGTACGCGTAATGTTGTTGACGCCATGTCGAAGCTTAAAAAGAAACCGCACACATTCATCGCGTCGTCCGCCATCGGTTTCTACGGCGAACGCGGCGAAGAAGAGTTAACAGAATCGAGCGCCGCAGGTGATAGTTACCTCGCGGTTGTCTGCAAAGAGTGGGAAGCCGAATCTCGTCGTGCCGAAGACGCCGGAATCCGCACCGTTCTGCTCCGCACCGGCATAGTATTGTCAAAGGACGGCGGCGCTCTGGCAACTATGCTTACGCCTTTTAAACTAGGCGTCGGCGGCGTGGTCGGTAGCGGCAAACAATGGATGTCCTGGATCTCGCTCGAAGACGAGATCGCCGTCATAAACTACGTTATCGACAACGAAAATATCCGTGGCGCCGTCAACGCCGTCTCGCCAAACCCTGCGACAAACCACGATTTCACCAAAACCCTCGGCGACGTGCTGTACCGACCCACATTCTTGCCCTTACCAGAGTTCGCCGTCAGCATGATCTTCGGCGAAATGGGTGACGCGTTGTTGTTGGCAAGTACAAAAGTAATGCCGAAACGATTAGAAGACGCCGGATTCGAATTCAAACACCCAAACCTAAAAGAAGCGATAGAGAATGCGGTGAAATGAATCGAACGGGTTTGAACCACATAGGAACATAGGTCACATAGAAGCATCTCGGAACCGTTCAACGGCAGCCTTGATAACTCTTTCTTATGTGACCTATGTTTCTATGTGGTAAATAAGACCGGACGGCTCGGCGCGGCATCAGAAACAAACGGCGCGATCTGTAGATTTAGTAGATATTCCCCGTCCGCAACTTCGTCTGGAACATAAATAAGCTCCGTAACGGTGCTTTCCATCCGCGTTGCGGGGTTTATCTCACGGCTCCCAGGTTCGACGTTCCAAAATATGCGGTGGTTCACGAGCTTCCCTTCGTCAAACATCCGATCGATCGAAGGCATATCTACCAGCAGATGCTTGAAACCGCACGCTACGATAAATTCCATCGCATCCGCCGTAAAATACGGCGGGATATAATCTTCACCATACCGCCGCGTCAGCTTGCTGTCATCGTTCGGCAACGTGCGGACGATCAACGCCGGAGCGTGGGCGGCCTCGCCCGCAAACGCTGGTTCCTCGGGCGTGACAACACCTCTCAAACGCTCAGTCGTGATCAGCAACTCGCCATCAACATTATCGGGCTCCACCGACACCAGCACCGCCGAGATCATCACATCCTTCAAACAATCCAACACCGATATCCGCTCATCCGTAATATGCCCCACACACTCCGTATGCGTCCCGTTACAATGCGGAATAAACTTGTACTGCTCAAAATTAACACTAGACCCCTCGCGCGTATCGCCGATCGGTTTTGACGTAGCCGCATCCACGCCAAACGCATTCGGCTGAGCTCCGTTGAACCTAATTGGAATCGAAATATCGATCATAGTTTGATTACAGCTTTAAGCCATTAGCTGACAGCTATCAGCTGATCGCGGATGGCTCTAATTACACATTCTTTATCCGCTTGACGACTTCGTCGAGGCTCAATTCGGCAACAGTTTCGACTGTCGAGCATATCCTCATCAGCAACGCGTCTTGTGCATTTCCTTTCTCTTTCGCGACGGAATACGGCAGGTCTTCGCGGAAGGTGACCAT
>JANORM010000039.1:0-9620 GCA_031415335.1 Sphingomonadales bacterium
GCTCGCCTCTTGCCAGCGCGAGGCCACCGCCTCGTTCGGCAACGCGCATGTCCTCATTGAGAAATATATCCAGCGCCCGCGCCATATTGAGGTGCAGGTGTTTGGCGACACCCACGGCAACATCGTCCATTTGTTCGAACGCGATTGCTCGCTCCAGCGCCGCCACCAGAAGGTGATCGAGGAAGCCCCCGCGCCGGGAATGGACGAAGCGACGCGCGAGCAACTCTGCGCGGTGGCAGTGAAGGCGGCCAAGGCAGTCGATTATGTCGGCGCAGGCACGATAGAGTTCATTGCCGATGCGTCAGAAGGCCTGCGCGCCGACCGGATATGGTTCATGGAAATGAACACGCGGTTGCAGGTCGAACACCCCGTGACTGAGGAGATTACTGGCATCGATCTGGTCGAATGGCAATTGCGCGTAGCGAGTGGGGAAGCATTGCCCAAGCGGCAAGACGAGCTGAGCATCAACGGCTGGGCAATGGAAGCGCGGTTGTATGCGGAGGATCCGGCGAAGGGGTTTTTGCCGAGTGTCGGGCGGCTAGACTATTTGAGCTTCCCGGATGACCGCATCGAAACAGGCGTTCAAGAACGCGACGAAGTTTCCCCGTTCTACGATCCGATGATCGCGAAGATCGTCAGTTGGGGCGCGACGCGGGCCGATGCCAATCGTGACCTTTCGCACTCATGCAAAGCGTTTCAGTGCGAGCCGGTAAAGACAAATGCTTGGTTTCTTGCTCGATTGCTCGACGAGCCCGCGTTTAGAGAAGGCCAATTGAGCACTGGCTTTATTGCCGAAAATCAGGAGCGCTTGATCGAGTCGCCCGTGCCGGACGATGCGTTGCTGCAATATGCCGCAGACGACTTCGCGACGGAGTTCATGCCGGGCGGCTTGGACAATCCGATGTATCAATTTCACCAAGCGCGTTTTGGTTTTCGCCTCAATGCAGAAGCCAACCGAACCGTGCGTCTGATTGCAGACGGTAAGCTAGTTGAAACTGCGGTTGGCGATCATGCGCTGAGCTACGATTCGAGGCGGGCTTGTGTCGTCGACGGCGCGACGCGAATTTATTTCCAAGGCGGCGCGGCGCACCGTGTGGCGTTGCGTCGGGGCGAGGGAACCCAAGGCAGCCCCGCCTCCTCTGGCACCATCCTCTCCCCCATGCCGGGCCGGATCATCGCGGTCGAGGTCACCGAGGGCCAAACCGTCACCAAGGGCCAGAAACTGCTCACGCTCGAAGCGATGAAGATGGAGCATAGCCTCACCGCGCCGTTCGACGGGGTGGTGGCGGAGCTGAATGCGGAAACCGGCGCGCAGGTGCAAGTCGATGCGTTGCTGGTGCGGATTGCGGCTGAAGCGAGCTGAAACTGCCAAGGCATTATTGTGACGAACAGAATGCGGGTGATGATATCGTTTATCGGCGAAACCAATATGGCGAAACCATCATGGCGAATCCAACATGCTATGACCGCCAAACTCGCAGAAAACCCTGCAAGTTCACAGTCAAAACGCAAAACTTTTTGAGCGAAATTGTCCTACATATTTGCCCCGTGCATGCATGGGACCAGTGGATCGCAAATAAAATCCTACATTACAAGAACGCCGCGTCATGAAGCCGTGTACGCAAGCGCTTTATCGGCGGCGGGGTCGCTCGATTATGTGGCGGCGTGGTTTATCAAGGCAGGGCAATATATGGCGGGGCAGAACTCTTCGTCATCCACGCCCTCTCCCCTTGCGGGAGAGGGGAGGCAACCGCCGTTAACGCAACTCTATGCCCAACAACGCCGTCAAATCGGTCAGCGCCTGTTCGCCGCTGGTCACTTTGATCGCAGCCATACCCAGCGCGGCGGCGGGTTTGCAGTTGATGCCCAAGTCGTCGAGATAGATGCAAGATTGCGGTGTCACGGCCAACGCGGCGCACATCATTTGGTAAATGCGCGGATCGGGTTTGCGTACCCCCGCTTTGCTGCTTTCGATAACATGGTCAAACCTCGCCATGATTGCGGCGATGGCATCCGCCTTTTTGTCAGACATCACCATGCCTGCGCCTTTGCCCGAGGGAACATTGTTGGTGATACAGCCAATTTTATAGCCCAGCGCTTTCAAGCTATCCAATGCCGCGACCATCGCAGGACGAATGTTTCCGGCAAGCACCGCCAACAGATCCGCGCCGCGCAACTTTATACCCAGCGCAGCCGCTTCATCCGCAAACATGGTGTCAAATTCCGCAGCATTTATTTCGGCGCGCTCAAACAACGCCCATGCATTGCCGTCGGGATTGGCCGAATTGATCCGCCGCACGCTGCCCACGGGTTGGCCGCTTTCTGTCTCCAGCCGCGCAAACGCGTCGAACGGGGACGACGTAATGACGCCGCCAAAATCGAAGATGATGGTTGAGTAAGTGCTTACCACAGGCGGATAACGCCAAATTGATCGAACAGTTTCTCATTCGATATGAGCGTCATCTGCTCAATCTGCGCCTGTGCGATTAGCATACGATCGAAAGGGTCGCGGTGTTCAAATGGAATTATTCCTGCATATCGCGCATGATCGGGGGTAAGATCAATTTGCAAAAACCCATCTTTTACCAATTCACCAGAAAAATTTTCTGCATAAGATTGCGCGATTGATAATTTTCCCAAACGATATTTTTGGGCAATCTCAAAAGCAGTGACCGCAGATACATGGATTTTTGACGCCTTGTCTTGTATGACAGCCTGAACTTTCTCAGACAATTTTTCAGGCTGATAAACCGCCCATATTAGCGCATGGGTATCGAGCAAATAGCGTTGCATCACAAAATATCGTTCGGATCGTCAATTTCGCAATTCCACAATGCAAGATCTTCATCCGGCAATGGATCCCAAAATCCATCTTCCAATGGGTCCTTTCCAGCTGGCACAAGATAAGAAAGGCGGCCCAACTGCCGCTTCCCCGTCGGCACCGGTTTCAACGGAACAATCCGCACCACCTCTTCCTTACCGCGCGAGATAATCACGTCCTTGCCCGCCAGCACATCATTGATGAGGCGGGAAAGATGCGTTTTTGCTTCGTGGACCGATACGGTAGTCATGGCTTAGTCATTTAGTCTAGTTTGTTGACTAAGTCAATCTCTGCGTATCAATATTGCAGCTTCAGCCCCGGCCTTGCCCAGCGCATTTTGGCAAGCTGCCCTGTACCCGATAAGCAGATATATGCGTCCATCCGATCGTCCCCGCCCCAGCAGATGTTGGTGGTGAAGACGTCGGGCGTAGCGACAAATTCGACCAGATCGCCATCGGGAGAGATCACGCTGATCCCGCTTTCGCCGATGGTGGCGACGCAGATATTGCCGCATTCTTCCACGCCCAAACTGTCGAAGAATTTATAGCCTGCGGGGCGATAGACCGGAATGCCCGGACCGCCCGGGCCTGCATCGGGTGCCACTTTGCCGGGCGCGGTGATGTTGAACTTCATCAAGCGGCAGGTATAAGTTTCGGCGGCGTATAATGTTTTGCCATCGGGGGACAGGCCGACGCCATTGGGGTTGTTCGACGGAAATATAACCTCTTCCAAATGGCTGCCATCGGCCTTTGCATAGAATATCCCGACAATGTCGTGGCAGCGCTTTTCATAATCGACCTTGCCATGATCGGTGAACCAGAACCCGCCATGGGCATCAAACACAATGTCGTTGGGACCGCGCAGGGAGCAGCCGAAATCGCCGCTTTTGTAAAGTATTTCCACCGCGCCAGTATCTATGTCGATGCGCTCGATCCGGCCGCCGGAATAATCCGACGCAATACCAGCCGGGGTCAGATATCCGTTTGCCTCGGCATAATTGAACCCGCCATTGTTGCAGCAATATAGCTTGCCATCGGGGCCGATTGCCACGCCATTGGGGCCGCCGCCGGGCGTCGCAATCGTCTGTTTACTGCCATCGGGGAGGCACCGCGTGATCCGGCCCGGTTCAATCTCAACAACGATAACCGAACCATCCGGCATCGCTATGGGCCCCTCGGGAAACCGCAGTCCCGTGGTGATGATTTCAAGCTCGCTCATTTCGCTCTTCTCCTAACCTCATACCGCTGACTATGCGGCGCAAATATCGCGTTGAAAAGCCGCAAATTGATCGCTTGACGTTTTTGCAGAACGCATGCGACATTGTGCCATGACGCCGCCCAATTCACGCAGCCATCCGCGCAAAGCAATCGGGCATCCGCGCAAAGCAATCAGGCATCCGCCCAAGGCAATCGGGCTATGGACGGCGTTGGCTCTGGTGATGGGCAGCATGATCGGTTCTGGCGTATTCCTGCTTCCCGCCAGTCTAGCGCCGCTGGGATGGAACAGCGTCGCCGGTTGGTGCATTACGGTATTGGGCGCAATGTGCGTTGCGGGCGTCTTCGCAAAATTGGCGCGCAGCTTCCCTGAGGCTGGCGGCCCATACGCGTATACACGGCACGCCTTTGGCAAAGGGCCAGCATTTGCGGTGGCGTGGGCGTATTGGATTTCGCTTTGGGTCGGCAATGCGGCGATTGCGACAGGCGCAGTGAGTTATCTCAGCCGATTATTTCCGGTTTTAGGGGATAGCGGCAATTCGGCATTGGCGACAATCGTGATAATCTGGGGCTTCACCTTCATCAACCTGCGCGGCGTTGCGGCCGCCGGTAAAGTTCAGCTGGTGACAACGATCATCAAGTTAATCCCCTTACTCGCGGTGGCCGCACTGGCCATTTATGTGATCGCAAATCGAGGCATATCCGTTGTCCAGCCACTCGACACTGCGAACCTGAATCTTGCCAGTATTTCAGCGGCGACGACGCTGACCTTATGGGCGATGCTCGGCCTGGAGACCGCCACCGTTCCTGCTGACCAAGTGGAAGATCCGGAACGCACCATACCACGCGCGACATTGTTCGGTACGGCAGGCGCAGGAATTATCTATATCATCGTATGCTCTGCTGTCGTGTTGATGCTGCCTGCTGCGATCACCGCCACATCGTCTGCGCCGTTTGCCGATTTTGTCGCGAGATATGGCGGCGCGGATGCGGGCACCGCAATCGCTGCATTTGGCGCAATCAGTGCGCTTGGGGCATTGAACGGCTGGATCATGATACAGGCCGAATTGCCCGCTGCCATTGCCCGCGACGGGCTGTTCCCCAAATGGATGGCGGTGCGCGGCAAATATGGCGCACCTGTTTATGCGCATATCCTGTCGAGCAGCTTGCTGACGGCGGTGTTGCTGCTCAATTTCTCGCGGTCAATGGCGTCGCTGTTCGAATTCCTGATCCTGCTGACGACATCAGTGGTGTTGTTCATGTATCTCGGCTGCGCCGCCGCCGCCGCTCGGTTGATGGTCACGGGACAGATTAAGCGATCCGCAGGCTTTAGCGCGATTGTGATATTGGCGGCACTATATTCGGTTTGGACAGTATATGGGGCGGGAACAGAGGCGCTGTTATGGGGGCTGCTGCTGCTTTTGGCTGGCGCGCCTATATATGCGTTGATGCGGGGGATGCAGCGCAGCGATTAATTTGAACCCTCTTACAATTACGAGTGCAACAGCCTAAATCAACCCTGACCTAAAACAAACGAGAGCATCCATGGCCGCTGCATATCCCACAGACCTGAAATTTTATATCAACGGCACTTGGCGTTCGGGAGGCGGACGTGACGTCCACAAAGTGGTCAATCCGGCGACGGGCGAAACACTGGCTGAATTGCCGTTGGCCAATGCGGCTGATCTGGATGAAGCGCTGGAGGCGGCGGCGCGCGGATTTAAGACTTGGCGCGCCACCGATGTTAATGAACGCGCCGCAATTTTGCATAAGGTGGCCGATAATATCCGTGCCCGCGCCGACGCCATCGCGCCGTTGCTGACGATGGAGCAAGGCAAGCCACTGAGCGAAGCCAAAGGCGAAGTGCTGTCTTGCGCAGGCGTGTTTGACTATTTCGCTGAAGAGGCCAAGCGCGCCTATGGCCGTGTGCTGGTACGCCCCACTGGGCAACGGACATTTGTACTGAAACAGCCCATCGGGCCAGTGGCTGCATTCAGCCCGTGGAATTTCCCCGTCAGCCTGATGAGCAAAAAACTCGCCGCTGCGCTGGCTGCGGGATGCTCGATCATCTCCAAGCCGCCCGAAGAAACGCCTGCCTGCACTATCGCCCTGATGCAATGCGTGATCGATGCAGGCGTGCCCAGCGATGTGGCGCAATTGGTTTACGGCGTACCCGATATGGTCAGCCGCCATTTGATTGCATCGCCCATTATTCGCAAAATCAGCTTCACTGGATCGGTTCCCGTCGGCAAGCATCTGCTGAAATTATGCGCCGACGGGGTAAAGCGCACGACGATGGAGCTGGGCGGCCATGCGCCGGTTTTGATATTCGACGATTGCAATCTGGAGAACGCGATGAACCTGGCCGCGTTTACCAAATTCCGCAACGCCGGGCAAATCTGCATCTCGCCGACACGTTTTTATGTGCAAGAAGGGGTATATGAACGTTTTGCCACTGGTTTTGCCGAACGCACGGCTAAGATTAAGGTCGGCAACGGGTTGGACATTGATAGCGGCATGGGGCCGCTCGCCAATGACCGCCGTACGCCCGCGATTGAGGCGCTGGTCGAGGATGCACGGACCAAGGGCGCGAAAGTGTTGACAGGCGGAATGCGCGGCAACAGCGCAGGCGGCAATGGAGGCAATTTCTATGCGCCCACGGTGCTTTCCGATGTGCCGATGAACGCCGATGTGATGGACAATGAACCCTTTGGTCCCGTCGCGCTGATCCGGCCATTTAAGACAATGGACGAGGCAATTGACCAAGCCAACCGCTTGCCATTTGGGCTGGCAGGATATGCCTTCACCGAAAATGCCCGCCAAGCCAATCTGGTCAGCGACGCGATGGAGGTGGGCATGGTCGGCCTGAACAGCTTTGCCATTTCCGTTCCCGACGCACCCTTTGGCGGTGTGAAAGAAAGCGGCTATGGCAGCGAAGGCGGACCCGAAGGACTGGACGGATATATGGTGACCAAAGCGGTCCATCAATATTGAAGCGTCTGGACGCAGAATGAAACGGCAGCTTTACCTGATCGCAGGCTGCACTGCATTGGCGCTGGGCGTGATCGGTATTCCATTGCCGTTATTGCCGACCGTGCCCTTCCTGATACTGGCCGCATTTTGTTTTGCGCGAAGCAGTCCAAGGTTGGAAAACTGGATCATCACGCACCCGCAATATGGCCCACCAATTGTGGCGTGGCGCGAGAACGGCATTGTTAGCCGCAAGGCCAAATGGGCAGCAACCGCCGCGTTCGGATTTAGCACTATATTGGGCCTGATAACGCTGGCCATGCCATGGGCGTTATTGCCAGCGTTGGTAGCGGTCACGTGCGGAACATGGCTATGGCGCAGGCCAGAGAACTAATCTTTTAATCAACGCAGATCAGCACTACGCACGACCGCAATCCCTGCCTCGCGTTGAACTTTCAAATCGCGCTTTAACGCCGCAGGATCACGGGCGAAAACGAAGCCGAATGACACGCCGCCCTCTTTGCCGATGGTCGCATGGTGCAGTTTATGTGCCTGCACCAATCGTTTGGCATATCCGCGTTTGGGGACGTATTTAAAATAACGCTGATGCACCAATCCGTCATGGACGAGCGTGTAAATAATGCCGTAAAACAACACGCCTAGGCCAATCCACGTCCCCTGCTCCCACGCCGATGCGCCCATGATGAGCGGCGATCCAATCGCAAACATACTGATGCTGATGACTGCACCTGCAATGCCGTAAAGATCATTTTTCTCAAGCGCGTTATCATGCGGCTCATGATGGTCGCGGTGCCATGCCCAACCCCAACCATGCATAATATATTTATGCGCGCCCCACGCGATCATCTCCATTGCGAAAACGGATGCGGTGATAGTGGCGAGAATGGCGAGTAAGCTCATGGCGTAGATATAGTCCTGCGCTGGCGAATTTGCCAATTGCAAATCATGCATCGACAGATGCCGATTAGCAGCAATTCGGTACATTCCAAGAATTTCGTCATCCTGAACTTGTTTCAGGATCCATTTCGCAGCTATACCAGTGTTCGCTGCACGATGAACCCTGAAACACGTTCGGGGTGACGGCGCATATTTAGGCTGATGATGACCAACACACCCCAAACACCCGCTCAAACCTTGTATGAAAAAATCTGGAACGCGCATGTTGTTGAAGAGCGCGATGATGGGACGGCAATCCTGTTTATCGACCGCCATCTGGTGCATGAAGTGACCAGCCCGCAGGCGTTTGAGGGGCTGCGCGTCGCGGGGCGGAGCGTGCGGCGGCCTGATTTGACGTTGGCCGTGCCCGACCATAACCTGCCTACGACCGCACGTCTGGATGCCAGCGGTAACCGCATTCCCATTGCCGATCCTGAAAGCGCGGCGCAGCTTGCGGCGCTTGAAGCAAACGCGCCCGCATTCGGCATCCGCTATATCGACGCCAGCGACGCCAATCAGGGCATCGTCCATGTCGTCGGACCCGAACAAGGATTTTCCCTGCCCGGAACCACCATCGTCTGCGGCGACAGCCATACCGCCTGCCACGGCGGCCTTGGCGCGCTGGCCTTTGGCATTGGCACCAGCGAAGTCGAACACGTATTGGCGACGCAAACGCTGCAGCTGAAACGCAGCCAATCCATGGAAGTGCGCGTTGACGGCGAATTAGGCGCGGGCGTATCGGCCAAGGACGTCGTGCTGCATATCACCGGCGTGTTGGGCGCAGCGGGCGGCACGGGCCATGTCATCGAATATACCGGCAGCGTGATCCGCGCGCTGAGCGTTGAGGGCCGCCTGACAATCAGCAACATGGCGATCGAACATGGTGCGCGCGCCGGATTGATCGCGCCCGATGAGATTACTTTTGCGTATTTGAAGGGCCGCCCGATGGCTCCCAAAGGCGCGGATTGGGACGCGGCGGTTGCCTATTGGCGCACGCTGACCACCGATGCTGGCGCGGTTTATGACAAGGCCATTGTCATCGATGCCGCCGATATTGCGCCGTCGGTCACATGGGGTACATCGCCCGAAGACGTCCTGCCGATTACTGGCGTCGTGCCCGATCCGATGAGCTTTGCCGATCCATCCAAGCAAGTCGCGGCGCAAAAGTCGCTCGATTATATGGGGTTGACCGCAGGCACGCGGATGGTGGACGTGGAGGTGCAGAATATCTTCATCGGCAGTTGCACCAACAGCCGCATCGAAGACCTGCGCGCCGCCGCCGCCGTGCTGAAAGGCCGGAAGAAGGCCGCGAACGTCAAATGGGCCATTGTCGTTCCGGGCAGCGGTCTGGTAAAGGCACAAGCCGAAGCCGAGGGGCTGGACAAGATATTTACCGACGCCGGAATGGAATGGCGCGAACCGGGATGCAGCGCGTGCCTTGGCATGAACCCGGACAAGGTTCCTGCGGGGGAGCGGTGTGCATCGACCAGCAACCGCAATTTTGTGGGCCGCCAAGGACCGGGCGCACGGACGCATCTGGTTAGCCCCGCGATGGCAGCGGCAGCGGCGGTGATGGGGCGGTTGGCGGATGTTAGGGAGATGGAGGGGTGACTATCAAAGAAATTATTATTGAAAACGATAGCTCGACATTTTGGCAT
>JANORM010000040.1:0-58794 GCA_031415335.1 Sphingomonadales bacterium
GCAATCCAGAGCAGTCTAAACCAACACTGGATTGCTTCGCTACGCTCGCAATGACAAAATAAGGATTTAGGGAATATACTTTAAGCGAGCAATTTACGCCTCACTGTATCCCCAGCACATCGCCCATCGCATAACGCCCAGCATCTTTGCCCGCCAACCACAATGCCGCTTTCACTGCGCCGCTGGCAAAAACCGTGCGGTTTTCGGCGCGGTGGGTTATTTCGATCCGCTCGTTATCAGCCGCGAAAATCACGCTGTGGTCGCCCGCGACGCTGCCGCCGCGTAGCGAAGCAAATCCGATGCTGCCCACTTGCCGTGCGCCGGTTATGCCGTCGCGGCCCCGTTCGCTGTTGGCGCTCAGATCAATGCCGCGTCCTTGCGCTGCTGCTTCGCCCAGCAATAACGCCGTGCCCGATGGTGCATCCACCTTGTTACGGTGGTGCATTTCGGTAATTTCTATGTCCCAGTCCGGCCCCAGCCGCGCCGCCGCTTGGCGAACGAGCGCCGCCAGCATGTTTACGCCCAGCGATGTGTTTCCGGTTTGCAGCACGGCAATATCGCGTGCGGCATTATCGATTAAGAAGTGATGGCGTTCCTCGATCCCGGTTGTGCCGATAACGATGGCCCTGCCTGCCGCCATGCACGCGTCCAGATTTTCCTCCAGCGCAGCGGGGCTGGAAAAATCGACCAGAACATCGCTGATCGCGGCCAATGCTGCAACATCGCCGCCTTGGTCGACGCCGCCGGACATCACCGCGCCTGCATCTGATATTGCCAAGGCAATCGCTTGCCCCATACGGCCATTGCTGCCGATAATCCCGATCCTGGTCATTTACGCCTGCCTTTATAGTGGGAACGGATTAAACCGAAAAGCTGGAGCCGCATCCGCATCCGGACGCCGCGTTGGGATTTGTAACCTGAAAAGATTTCCCGCCGAGCGATTCGACGAAATCAACAGCGGACCCGCGCACAAGGTCCAGACTGATCGGATCGACAACCAATGTTGCCCCATCCAGCGACGCCACGATATCGTCGCTTTCGATACCGTCAGCCATGCCGAATTTATACTGAAACCCCGAACAGCCGCCGCCCTCAACCGAAAGTCGTAAAACCGAAGCTTTCTCTAGCTTTTTGGCAATTTCCATAACGCGGCGTGCGGCGTTGGACGTAAGTATGATGTCGGCTGGTTGGGTCATATACATGCTATGTAGGGACAAACAAAAGGGGCGGCAAGGCTTTCACCTTGCCTGCCCCAGACAAACACCCTCTCCCAAAGGTGCGATGCGTAAGCGATGTCCGCCTTAGTTGGCCGAACCGCCGATGGCAGTGCTATCAACTTGCTGCGATGCTAGCAAGAGCTTTGCTTGTTCTTCAGATGAATTAACTGGAGCCAAGAATGACAGCGGGTTTACCGCTTCGCCGCCGATGCGGACTTCATAATGCAGATGGCTGCCAGTTGAATATCCGGTTGAGCCCATAAAGCCCAGAATTTCGCCCTTACGAACGCGTTGCCCGGAGGTGACGTTCAACGCCGACATGTGCGCGTAGCGGGTTTCGATGGCGTTACCATGTTCCAGCTCAACATATTTGCCATATCCGCGAACCCATTGGGCGCGGCCAACGACGCCGTCGGCGGTTGCATAAATTGGCGTACCAATGGGACCGCGCAAATCGATACCTTTATGGTTGCGGCTTGCTCCACGCGTGGGCGAACGGCGGTTACCATAACCACTGGAAAACGACATTGCATCGACAGGGTTGATCGATGGGATAGCTATTTGGGTTTTGGCCGGTGCGCCAATTGCGGTGCCCCAGTTACCAAATATTGCACGAAAACTTGGGTCTGAAACTCCCAGGGCAGTTTCGTTTGATTTCACATCCTCGGGTGCAATTCGAAAGCTGTCCGACGTGGTGGCTGCGGAAGATGCGATCGCCGGTGATGCCATGGCCGAAACAACGAAAGCCATCGCTACGGCAAACGTAGATTTCCGAACGAGTGAATGGCCGACAGCCAAAGCGCTTCGTTTCATAAGCGTGTACAAACCTTTTATTTGCGACCCGCGTTTACACGCAGCCCCGGATTTTCAATAGGCAGTTATCTGCCCAGCCATTATTAACTATCCTGTAAAATCATCTGTCACACGAACGCAACCTACCTCGCGTAATTGAGCGACAAGTTGACGCCCAAGCGGGGTGAGCCGATGGAACATGCCTATTTAGATCGGTGAAACTGGCTCTGCGCATGGGATTAGCGGCATTTGCACTGAAAGGTTTTGTTAACTTTTACATGTGATTCACGGACGAAACCCCAGGCAATATCGATGCATAGACCCTCGGCAAAATCCCGCACTAGGTGCGCGCACATGCACCCCGACGCCGCGCATTTGTATCGTGAAAATCTACAGCGCCTGCACCGCCGCCAAAACCGCTTCGACATGACCCGCGACCTTCACATTGCGCCAAACCTGCGTGGTTTTGCCATCTGCGCCGAATAAGAATGTGGCGCGTTCGATGCCCATATATTTTTTGCCGTACATCGATTTTTCGACCCATACGCCCATTTGCTCAGTGGCGTCGCTTGCCTCATCCGATAGCAGGGTTACCGTGAGGCCATATTTAGCCGCAAACTTGGTGAGTTTGGCGGGCTTATCCTTTGACATACCATAGACTTTGCAACCTAGGGCTGCGAACGCATCATTGTGTTCGGTGAAGCCTTGGCCCTCTTTGGTGCAGCCCGGCGTGTCGGCCTTGGGATAAAAATAAAGTACGAAAGGCCCGGGCAATTCCGCCAGATTTATGTCATTATCGCTGCTATCTTTAACAGTTACATTAGGCAATTTTTGGCCAACATCGGTCATGTCATTCTCTTTCGTCAAGGTCGCTTACAGAATCGTATAGCCCCAAAAGGTGCGTAAATTCGTTGAGCACGATATTGCGCGCATTTTCAACCTTGGCGGCCAGTTCGGTCCAGCTTGGCTCACCGATACAATCCGCAATCAGGGCCTGAATCGGCGGCGCTGGTACGTCGCAGTTCGGCGACACCAGCCGTAAAATAATCAAAAATCGCGTCAGCAACGCTTGCGCATCTGCGAATTGCGGCGGCAGGGCACCGGCATCCAACAGCAGCTGCGCCGCTTTGTCCAATTGGGGCACCGACGGTGCAGCGCCGCTAAGCTGCAAGGCGTGGATAACGAATTCTGCATCGACCAGCCCGCCGGGCAGCAATTTGACATCCAGCGGTCCTTTGGGCGGTTTATGCGCGCGAATATCAGCGCGCATTTGCGCAATATCGCCGAGCAATTTTTCGCGGTCGCGCGGTATGGCTATAATGTCGCTGATAATCTGTTTTGCTGCGACTTGCGCACTATTCGATCCGAATACCGGCCGCGCCCGGGTCAACGCCATATGCTCCCACGTCCACGCATCCTCGCGTTGATACCGTGCAAAACTGTCCAGCGAAACGCACAGCAGGCCTTGCGCGCCCGATGGCCGCAGCCGCGTATCAATGTCGTATAATGCGCCCGATGCAGTCGGGACGCTCAGCGCCGCAACCACGCGCTGCGCCAGCCGGTTGAAATATTGCGTGGCGGCCAATGGGCGCGCGCCGTCCGATTCGGTATCAAAGCTGCCAGTGAAAAGCAATATCAGGTCAAGGTCTGATGCATGCGTCAATGCCTCTCCGCCCAGCCGTCCGAGCGCCAATATGACCATCTCACCGCCCGGCACCCTGCCATGTGAGGCCGCAAATTCATCAATCGTTGTCGCCGTTAACACCTGCAAAGCGGCTTGCGCCAAATGCGCGTAGTCTGCGGCGATCAGCAACGGATCATGGCAGCCCTCAATCAATTGCACGCCCAGCGCAAAGCGTTTCTCGCCAACATAGCTGCGCACGTGATCGAGCGTCGATTGGTAATCAAGGCCCGCAAGCCTGCCTTGCATTTCGCCGATTAAGTGATTTTTGTCGCCCGATAGTTCCAAGGCGCTGGAATCGATCAACGCGTCGAGATATTCGGGCCGCCGGCCCAATGCCTCGGCCAGCACCGGAGTATAGCTTAGGATGTCCGCCAGCAATTGAAGTAGGGCGGGGCGGGCATCAAGCAAGTTGAAGAAATTTACCGCGCTGGGCATGGCTTCGATAATATTGTCGAACCGTGCCAGCGCGCTTTGCGGGTCGGGCGCGGCTACCAATGCGGCCAAAATGGCGGGCAGTAATTTTTCAAATGCATCGCGGGCAGAATCGCTGCGGATGGCGCGCAATTGTCCGCTGCGCCACCTTGTTATGCGTTTGGCGACGTCGGCGGGCTGAGCAAAACCGATGGCGCTTAACTGGTCCTCAAGCGGCAACGCGTCTTCCGCCATCTGCTGCGCCGCGGCATCGCTGGGCGGGGCTAGGCCATCATAAATTGCGCTGACCTGAGCAATCGGTGTTGCCAGCAGCGCAAGCAATTGCTCGCCGCCGTCAAGCCCGTGCAGCCGCGCCACTTGGTCCATCGCATCGGGCGAGGCAGGCAAGCTATGCGTTTGGCGGTCATCCACCATCTGCAACCGGTGCTCAATCGTGCGGAACAGACGGTAATTTGCCGATAATGTGGCGGCGTCATCTTCGCCAATCCAGCCTGCCGACGCCAATGCCGCCAATGCCGTTTGCGTATCTGCCACGCGTAGAGCAGCATCGCGGCCGCCATGGATCAGTTGATGTGCCTGCGCAAAAAATTCACATTCGCGGATGCCGCCGCGCCCGCGTTTCAGATCATATCCGGGCCCCAATTTCTGACCTTTTGAATGATGATCGCGAATTTGCGCGCTCATCGACTGGATGTTCTTAATCTGGCCAAAATCAAGACTGCGCCGCCAGATAAAACTATCGATACTGCGCAAAAAATACGCGCCCAGCGTAAGATCACCCGCAGCAACGCGGGCGCGGATGAACGCGGCTTGTTCCCATGCCATGGCGCTTGATTCGTAATATCCAATGGCGGCTTCGACGGGCAGGGCAATGGGACTTGCCTCTGGTGATGGACGCAGCCGCATGTCGACGCGAAAGACATAGCCGTTAACATCAACACTGTGCAAAAGATCGGAGACGCGCTTGCCGATACGCACGGCACTTTCGGCGGGGTCTTCGCCGGGGCGGCGGGGCACAGTTTTGGGATCAAACAGGAATATCGGGTCGATATCGGACGAATAATTCAGCTCGCGTCCGCCATGTTTGCCAAGGCCGATGACAGTAAAACCGACGGGGGCCGCGCCCGGAATGCGTTCTTCTATCGCGGCTGCAATGGCGGTTTCCAACGCGGCGTCGGCAAAGTCGGAGAGTATCCTAGTGACGCGCGTCAAGTCCCATGCGCCGGATAAATCAGCGATGGCCGTGACAAGCGCAACACCCTGACGCTGTTTGCGTAACGTTGCGGCAACGTTATCGGCATCAATCGCAAGCGCAGCGGCCAGCGCGGCGTTAAAATCGCCCCGCAGGATGATCGCGACTATGTCGGGCTGGCGCTCAATCAATTGCGCAAGAAATGCACTATTGGCTTTTGCCCTTTCAATGGTCGCTGGCATGTCATCCACAAACTGTCTCCCGCCGTCTCCGCATGAGCACATATGGCACCATGGTCATATTTTCAAATAATCCCGCCGGAAATCGCTCGCAAACGCGGCAAACGTACCCGCCGCAATCGCGCCTCGCATGCCTGCCATCAACATCTGGTAATAATGCAAGTTATGCTGCGTCATCAACATCGCGCCCAAAATTTCTGATGACCGGATTAAATGGTGCAAATAGGCGCGGCTCCATGTCGTGCATACTGGGCAGGTGCATTTTGCGTCAATCGGCGCTTGATCCTCGGCGTGTTTGGCGTTGCGGATGTTGATTGGTCCCTGGTGGGTAAATGCCTGACCATTGCGGCCAGAACGCGTTGGTAGGACGCAATCGAACATATCGATGCCGCGTTCAACCGCACCGACCAGATCATCGGGCTTGCCCACGCCCATCAAATAGCGCGGCTTATCGGCGGGCAATTGGTCTGGCGCGAAATCCAGCGTCGCAAACATCTTCTCTTGCCCTTCACCCACGGCAAGGCCGCCGACGGCATAGCCATCAAAGCCGATATCAATCAGCGCGTCTGCCGATTCCTTGCGCAATGCTTCGTCCAATGATCCTTGTTGAATACCGAACAACGCCGCGCGGCTGGCATGTTCCGTCCCGCTGTCAAAACCGTCACGGCTGCGTTTTGCCCAGCGCATCGATAGCGCCATCGACTTGGCCGCACCATCGCGGTCCACGCCGTTCGGCGGGCATTCGTCAAACGCCATCACAATGTCGCTGCCCAACAGGCGCTGTATTTCCATCGATCGTTCGGGGGATAGCATATGTTTGGAACCGTCGAGATGGCTTTGAAACGCGACGCCTTCCTCAGTGATTTTACGCAACGCCGACAGGCTCATCACTTGATATCCGCCGCTGTCGGTTAGGATCGGGCGGTCCCATTGCATGAAGTTGTGCAATCCGCCCAATCGCGCCATTCGTTCCGCGCCGGGCCGCAGCATCAGGTGATAGGTATTGCCCAAGATTATGTCCGCGCCCGTCGCCCACACCTCGGCAGGCCGCATCGCTTTGACAGTGGCGGCGGTGCCGACAGGCATGAATGCGGGCGTGGCGATGTTGCCGCGCATCATGCGGATAGTCCCATTGCGCGCTTTGCCGCAGGTGGCGTGGATTTTAAAATCGAATCGGTTCGTCATCATTGCGCAATAGCAGGCTGCTGCGCAGTTTCCATTCATGGCGTAACACGGCAATGCGGCGATCGCGATATCCGCTCTGGCCGAACATGCGCCGCCGCGTTATAGGCGTGGCATGGGGCAATCATCTGAAACCACGTTGAAAAACCTTGCAAGCGCACTTGCGTGCTTGGCGGCGCTATCGGCGTGCAATGGTGATGATGGCGTGGTTCGCTTTGATAGCGAAGATCGCGGCTTAACGATGCCTGAGCCGAAAAAGGCCACGCGGGAAAAATGTTTTGGTATATCGCGTGCACAATATAATGATTGTGCGGCTGGGCCCGGCACCGATTGTGCTGGGACGGCGGACAAAGATTATATGCCCGATCGCTGGAAATATGTTCCCGCTGGAACATGTACGGGGAAGGGCGGCGTGCTTTCCCCCGCTGCAAAACCTTACATCAGCGAGAAATAAAAAACGGCCCGAACCTTGTGAGTTCGGGCCTAAAGTTGGTTGTTCGCGGGAGGAACATCGGTAGGCGGCGGGGATGTTGAAGGGGTGACCCTGCCACCAAACTTTTGCGGGAGGCGGCCTATTTCGCTGGCCGCCCGCCCATTATCTCTTAATAATTATAGGCGCGCTCTCCATGTTCGGCCAAATCGAGGCCTTCACGTTCGGCATCTTCGCTTGGACGCAGGCCGATGGTCATTTTCAGGCCGTAGAACAAGACGGCTGATACTGTGCCAGAGATTGCAACCGTTGCCAGTACAGCCTTCAATTGCGTTACCAATTGCGCGCTGATGCTATATGCCTCGGCGGTTACAGCGACAGCAGGGAAGACGGTGTAGTCAAAATATCCTTGGCCGCCGAGTGCTGGCGCGGCGACCACTGCGGTGGCCAATGCGCCGACGATACCGCCAATGCCGTGGATGCCGAATACGTCGAGCGTGTCATCATATTTCAGCTTGTTTTTGACGATGGCGACAAAGACGTAGCAGATGGGCGATACGATTAGGCCAAGCAGGATCGCAGTACCGGGATGGGCAAAACCCGATGCCGGAGTGATCGCCACCAAGCCAGCAACTGCACCCGATACTGCACCCAATAAGGACGGTTTACCATGGCGGATTTGCTCAACAATGGTCCAGCTAACGGCGGCTGCGGCGGTGGCGACAAAGGTGTTGAGAAAGGCGAGGGCAGCAATACCGTTCGATTCAAGGTTTGAGCCAGCGTTAAACCCGAACCAGCCCACCCATAATAATGACGCGCCAATCATGGTCATCGTCAGGCTATGTGGCGGTGTGGCTTCTTTGCCGTAACCGATACGCTTGCCGATAACCAAGCAGCCGACGAGGCCAGCGATACCAGCGTTGATGTGAACCACGGTGCCGCCTGCAAAATCCAGTGCGCCCATGCCCCAGAAATATCCGGCGTCTTGCGATATGATTGTCCCATCTGCTGCTTTCTTAACCGTGTCGATTAAGAAATCAGGGCCAGCCCAATACCATACCATGTGCGCGACAGGGAAATAGCAGAAGGTCAACCACAACACTGTGAAAATCATCAGCGCGCTGAACTTCACCCGCTCGGCAAACGCACCGACGATCAACGCAGGCGTGATGCAGGCGAATGTCATCTGGAATATGACGAACGCATATTCAGGGATATACACGTTGTTGCTGAACGTTGCTGCGGTCGTTCCGGCGGTAACACCTTGCAGGAAGGCCTTATCCAGGCTGCCGATAAACGGTCCGCCGCCTGCTGCAAACGACAGGCTGTATCCCCAACTGACCCATACCAAAGCCGCGACGCTAACGATCATGAAAACCTGCATCAAGACGCTGAGCATATTTTTGGTGCGCACAAGGCCACCGTAAAACAGCGCCAGCGCGGGGATGGACATCATCAGCACCAATGCCGAAGAAATCAGCATCCAGCTGGTATCGCCCTTGTCCACCATGGCGAGTGTTTGTTCGACGGTCGGCGCTTTAATTGGACCATCTTGTGCAAAAATGGGCTGAGAAGCCAGCATCGCTGCGGCCCCGGTCCCGAGATATTTTAGTGTTCGTAACATAGCTTTGGTTCCCCTGGCTTTGTGCCGCAGTTAAAGTGCGACTTCGTTGGTATCGCCTGTGCGAATGCGCAGTGCACCGGCAAGTTCGAGCTCGAAAATTTTGCCGTCACCGATTGATCCAGTGCCAGCGGCGGCCTGAATGGCTTCGATAATGGCGGGTGCTTGGTCACTGGCGCAGGCGACTTCGATTTTCACCTTAGGCACCATGTTGGTGCTATATTCTGCGCCACGATAAATTTCCGTTTGGCCTTTTTGGCGGCCAAATCCTTTTACTTCGCTGACGGTCATTCCCGCCACGCCCACATTGGTGAGCGCCTCGCGCACCTCGTCCAGCTTGTGCGGCTTAACAATCGCAATGATATATTTCATTCGAAACCCCCGTTTATGGTTTTTAATCAAATTTTAATAAGCAAGGGGTGTGCCAAAAAGCCGGGAGACGGATTTTAGGGCATTTTATGCTGCGCTGCGGCAAATTTGAATAGTGAATATGATTAAATATTAGGCAGTGATTTTTCACTGTATAAATATTAGGCAATAAAAAGCTTAATCACCGCCATTAAATTTCGTCATTGCGAGCCCTTCGGCTGGCTTGCAGCCGCTCAGGATAAACTGCATGCATGATGCAGCGAAGCAATCCAGGGTTTGTTTACGCACGCTCTGGATTGCCGCGTCGTTTTGCTCCTCGCAATGACGATGCCGTTTTGGGGTGCAGGTTGGGGAAGGTGATCTCTGGTTTCAACGGGCGAATTTACCTGCGCTCATACCGTCAAACTCGCCCAGATAGGCAAATGATCCGATGCCTTTTGCGACAGCGCCGAGATATGCGCGCCGCATTCCGCAACTCCTATATCGTGGCTTACGATAATCCGGTCGAGATGGGCCACGGGGCGCGATGTGTGAAAACTTTTCGGCGTTTTGACGATGCGGTGATGGTGAAACGCAAATTCGGACAGCGCGCCTCGGTCCGACCACTGATTGAAATCCCCCATCATGATCGTCGGCAAATGGCGCGGCGCGGCGTCAATATGCGCCAACATCGTCTTTATCTGACGCCGCCGCCATAGGCCCGACAGGTCCAGATGCGCGCCAATGATGCGGATATGTTTGCCGCCAATAATCAGCTCCGCCTCAACCGCGCCGCGTGGTTCCAATGTCGGCAAATCCATCGGATGGGCGTTAATGATCTCGGTTCCGCGCCGCACAAGGATTGCATTGCCATGCCAGCCGATGCCGCCCGGCCGAATGTTAAACGGCACATGCGTCCACGGCGTTTCCGCCGCAATCATGGCGGCAGGCAAACAGCTTTCGCGGGTTCCAAATCGGCGGTCGGCCTCTTGTAAGGCGATTATATCGGCGCCGATTTCGTTAAGCACCGCCAATATCCGCGATGGGTCGCGTTTCCGGTCAAGGCCGATGCATTTATGGATATTATAGGTCGCAACCTTGAGCGGTATTTTCACAATAGGTCGGCGTCCTTTAATAACGCATGCGCCTCGTCATAATCTTCATCCAGAACCATCAGGCGTTTCGGAAACATTATCGGCAAACTGAATGCTGCATTCATCCCGCCGTCCAGCACCACCGCGCCAATTCCGTGGGAATCAAGAAATGTCTGAGCAATTTCTGCATTAACGCCAAAAGGAAACCGCGCCAGTTCAACCAGCGCCACTAAGTTTGCTCATCATAGGGCATTGATGTCTGCAAACGAACGGGCAGGCCATCGATGCTGCGATTTCGGTCCTGAATTTTTTCCAATCGCTCTACCGGATCTTGGCCTGCGTGAAATTTGGTCAGCGTGTCGCGTTCCCGCTCCATCGCCATAAACGGCACGCCCCAGCCGCAGCTGGTTTGCACGCTGTTCACATCAATCACAAAAATCTGCCGCGTTCCCGGCAATAAAGTAAAATGCCCCGCAAGTTCTGCCCAGCCATCATCGTGCGGCAACACCGCACGGCCCGTGCCATAAATGCGCAGGATCAACGCGGGCCGGTCAAAGTTGCAGAACATAATCGTGATGCGGCCATCGGCGTTCAAATGCGCCTGAGTCTCGTTGCCCGAACCGCCAAGGTCAAGATACGCGACTTGCGATGGCGACAGCACCCGAAACGCATCATATCCCTTTGGGCTCAAATTGACCCGCGCATCGGCGGCCGTGGTGGCAACGAAAAATACGGGCTGTTTGCCGATCATCTCGATATGCTTATCGGTTAGCGTTTCGGTGAATTCCATTTGCTGCTCCCTTGAGGCAACCTGTTCTTACTACTAATTTAATTGCTCTTCTCAACTACCGAAACGGCCCCCCAAGTCATCAATTACAACTTAGATTGCTGAACAGCTTCGATTGTACATTATATTGAAAACTGATGACATTGCATCCCCCGTCCATAATAATTGGCATCTCATGCTCAAGAAGCCAAATCCGTCTTGGTTGACCACCAATCGCATACACAGCCGTCACAACATCAGGATAGTCTTCTATAAATGCATAATGACGGCGATAGAGTTCCAAGGGCCTCGACTTAGTTGGAAGAGATATATTAGCCTCAATGATCTTCATAAGCCGATCTTCACTGACCGGAGTATGGGCGCATCCCACAATTATAATCGCTGCACTCAAAAACAAGTATTTCATACTCAGGTCTTCACTTTCGCGGTAAGCTCAGCCCGCCGTTCCGCCCACCGTTAGCGCGCTGACCAACGTCGTCGGTTGGCCCACGCCAGCAGGCACGCTTTGCCCGCCTTTGCCGCAAACGCCGACGCCCTCGTCCAGCGCCATATCATTGCCGATGCCGATTACATTGTTCAGCGCAGCGGGGCCATCGCCGATTAAGGTCGCGCCTTTGATTGGATCACCCAGCTTGCCGTCCTTGACCAGATACGCCTCCGTACAACTGAATACGAATTTGCCCGATACGATGTCGACCTGTCCGCCGCCGAAACTCTTGGCAAAGATACCATTTTTCACGCGGGACAGCAATTCGGCGGGATCGTCATTGCCGCTGCGCATGAATGTGTTGGTCATCCGCGGCATGGGGGCGTGGGCGTAACTTTCGCGGCGGCCATTGCCCGTGGGTTCAACCCCCATCAGCCGCGCGTTCATCCGGTCCTGCATATATTTTTTCAATATGCCGTCTTCGATCAGGACGTTTTCTTGTGTGGGCGTGCCTTCATCATCGATCGACAGCGAACCTCTGCGGCCAATCCCGTCGCCCCAGGTCATCGTGCCGTCATCGACAACGGTGACGCCCGGAGCGGCAACCCGCTGTCCGATTTTGCCGGAAAATGCTGAGCTACCCTTGCGGTTGAAATCACCCTCCAACCCATGCCCCACCGCTTCATGCAGCAATACGCCGGGCCAGCCGGGGCCTAGCAGTACGGTCATCTCACCGGCCGGTGCTGCCACCGAGCGCAAATTGGTCAATGCCTGTTGCAATGCCTCGTCAATCGCCAACTGTTGCGCGGCGTCGTCGAAAAGTTTGTCGTACAGATACCGTCCGCCAAATCCGTAGGTTCCGGTTTCGCGGCGGCCATTTTCTTCGACCACGATGCTGACGTTCAGGCGCACCAAAGGCCGTATATCGGTGGCGACAAAGCCGTCGGCGCGGACTATTTCGATGACGCTCCAGCTGCCTGACATCGATACGCTAACTTGCGCCACGCGGGGATCGCGGGCACGCGCGGCGGCGTCGATTTTTTGGCACAACGCCACTTTTTCGGCAAAGGGCACGAGTTCGAGTGGATTGCCATCGGTGTATAAATGGCGATTGTTCTTGCGCGGCGGCGCGGCATGCGGTCCGTTCGCAGGATCAAGCAGTTTCAACGTTTCGCCAGCGCGGCGGATGGCGGCCTCGCTGATTTCATTGGCATGGCTGAACCCAGTCATTTCACCCGATACACCGCGCAGGCCAAATCCGCCTCCGGTGGAATAATCCGCCAGCTTTAATCGGCCATCATCAAATCCAAAACTTTCTGACGCGCTATATTGCAGATATAATTCGCCGTCGTCGCAATTGGCCAAGGCATCGCGGGTAACGCGCAATGCGCCGTCCGGATCGATGAGGCCGGGTTGATACAGGTACGAACGGGGATCGGTATAAGTCATGTCACCGATATAAGCGCTTGGCGGCGCGGGGGAAGGGGCTTTATTCGCCTATTTTTTCAGGCAAGCTATTTTGCGGCAGCGGTATCCGCAGCGCCGCCGATCAACACAAACCGGCGGTCGCAATACCCGCAATCGGCATAGCCCCGTTCATCAATTTGCAGCCATATCTTTGGATGACCCAATGCAGCGGGAACATCGCCGCTGCCATCGCAGCTGATACGGGGTGTGCGGACTCGAAATGTTTCGGGCTGATTGGTCATATCGCGCCATTAGCAAAGTGGGCGCAGTGCCGCAATCGGGATATGTGGATGACGAGATATCGGCGGAATTTTCACTTTTGGCGAAACCGACCGAGTGTATATAACCAAATGGGATCTAATGCGCCTTAGGAGCATCCAAAATAGAGCATCTCCGACCCTTGGGCACCCCACCTAGCCAAAATGTTGGATTTGCTCTCAGCGCGGCGTTAAATGGCCGTTACAACGATTTGGCAATTTGTACAAAGAATTTAGGCTCAAGGCTTACTGATAATTCAGCGTGATCGTCCAATTACCAGAATATACCCCAACCGGCTGGTTAGCGCCCACGCGCAATTCTGCGCCGACAGGAAACTGAAATACACCATTGGTGGAACCGATTGTAAAAATACGCGGGTTGGTGCTCAATACCGCAGTCGGCGTGCTGCCAATTGTGAAATTACGCAGCCGCATTTGCGGACCCGGCCCGGTCAAGAAAATTTGGTTTGCGCCAAGCGAAATAGAAACGAGCTGACCTACTCGGCCAAAGCCCGCAAATTTTGCGGTCTGATGCTTTGACCCAACCAGTGTAATTCCATTGGTGGCAGTACGCGTGCCGTTTGGGGCAAGAATGACGTTTCCAGCCTGATTGTTTGGAATAATATATCCCATGTCCAGATTGTCGACTTTCACGAACGATAGCCGGGTTACAATCACCGTTTCGGCGTTTGCCTGTTCGGCCATAGCGGGGGTCGCAGCGCCAAAATAGCCTGCGGCCAGCACGCATGCCGCCGTTCGCTTTGCCCAGCGAGGATATTTTGCCCCATTCATATCAAGGGCTATATCGCTCAACTGGTAACTTAGTCCTGCAATCCATGGTTAATGTGCGTTAAGATGTCTGAAATACCGCGCCGTCGATTGCACCGCAAGTTATGCTGCGCTATCGCCCGATCATGACCAATCCCGCTATCGCTATTCACAATCTTTCCAAAACATATTCCGGCGGCAAAAGGGCGCTGGACGATGTCAGCTTTGATGTTGAACAAGGCTCGATATTTGGCCTGCTTGGCCCCAATGGCGCGGGCAAATCGACGTTGATCAATATCTTGGCCGGACTGGTTAAGAAAACTGGCGGCACCGCGAACATCTGGGGTTTCGATATTGACGTAAACCCGCGCAATTCAAAGGCCAGCATTGGCATCGTCCCGCAAGAGATAATGTTCGATCCGTTCTTCACCCCCAAAGAAGCGTTGGAATTGCAGGCCGGATTATACGGCGTGCCAGCATCAAAGCGCAAAACGATGGAGCTGCTGCGCGCGGTTCGCTTGGAGGATAAGGCCGATGCCTATGCCCGGACATTGTCTGGCGGAATGAAACGGCGGCTGCTGGTGGCAAAGGCAATGGTGCATTCGCCGCCCGTTATCGTGCTGGATGAACCGACCGCTGGCGTTGATATAGAGCTGCGGCAGCAACTGTGGGATTATGTGGTGGAATTGAACAAGGGCGGAGTCACCGTTGTCCTGACCACACATTATCTGGAGGAAGCCGAACAATTATGCGACCGGATCGCTATTATCAACCACGGCAAGCTGATTGCCAATAAACCAACCAAAGAACTGGTTGGTATGGCGCGGGAAAAGGCAGTGGTATTGACGCTGGATAAAAAAATCAGCGCCGCGCCAAGCCATGATGCGTTCGAAAAGGTTGAAATGGTCGCGGACCGCACGGTTGCCATTACCTATAATAAAGACCGGATGAACGCGGGCGAGGTTATGGCCGTGATGCAAGGCATGGGGCTGGGCATTATCGACGTCACCACCAAGGAGGCGGATCTTGAGGATGTGTTCCTGCGCCTGACCAGCGATGCCGCACAATGAGCGCGGCCTATGACGTAATCATCATTGGCTCTGGTGCGGCAGGATTAACCGCCGCGATCAGCCTGGCTGAAAAACATAAAGTATTGGTGCTGGCCAAAGGTTCGCTGACCGGCGGATCGACCGCGTGGGCGCAAGGCGGGATCGCCGCTGTTTTGGATGAAGGTGATACGTTTGAAGAGCATATAAATGATACGATGGTCGCAGGTGCGGGCCTGAACCGGCACGAGACTGTGGAGTTTGTCGTCGAGAACGCGCCGCATTCGATACAGCGCCTGATCGATATGGGCGTGCCGTTCAATACCGAGGCCGGCGCGCTGCATTTAACCCGGGAGGGCGGCCATTCGCAGCGCCGAATTGTCCATGTCGACGATGCAACCGGATGGGCGGTGCAAGAGGCGCTGATTAAAACGGCGCAGGCCAGCCCGAACATAACGCTAATGCCGCGCCGCGCCGCAATCGATCTTATCGCCGGACGACATGAGGAGAAATTTTCAGGTTCAGGACGCGTTTGGGGCGTGTACGCGCTTGATGAAGACAGCGGAAAGGTTGCCGCTTACACCGCGAAGGCAACGATATTGGCGTGCGGCGGGGCGGGGCGCGTTTACCTGTTCTCCACAGCGCCGCGCGGCGCAACCGGCGACGGCATCGCAATGGCGTGGCGGGCGGGCGCAAGGGTATCGAACATGGAAATGATGCAGTTCCACCCGACCTGTCTTTATAATCTGGACGTCAAAAACTTTCTGATTACCGAGGCGGTACGCGGTGAAGGCGGCCATTTGAAAATACCACTGGGTCATCCCGGCGGCGGTCAGCGGTATATGCCGCGTTTCGACCCGCGCGAGGAACTGGCCCCGCGCGATATTGTGGCGCGCGCCAACGATCATGAGATTAAGCGGCTGGGGCTGGATTATGTCCATCTGGATATCAGCCACAAAGATCCCGAATTTGTGAAAGCGCATTTCCCCAATATCTATGAAAAGCTCATGGGCCTTGGCATTGATATGACCAAGCAGCCGATCCCGGTGGTTCCGGCGCAGCATTATACCTGCGGCGGAGTGCTGATCGATTTGGATGGGCGGACCGATTTGCCGGGGCTATATGCGGTGGGCGAAGTCAGCGAAAGCGGCCTGCATGGCGCAAACCGTCTTGCATCCAATTCCTTGCTAGAATGCTTTGTTTTTGGCGAGGCCGCCGCGCGCGATATTATGGCCCGCTGGGACGAATTTGATGCGCCGCCGCCGATCCGTCCATGGGACGAAAGCCGCGTAACCGATAGCGATGAAGAGGTTATCATCAAACAGAACTGGACTGAAATCCGGCGATTCATGTGGAATTATGTCGGCATCGTGCGCACCACCAAGCGATTGGAGCGCGCCAAGCATCGCATCGCATTGCTGCAACAGGAAATCGAAGATTATTACAGCCACTTCCGTGTCACCACCGATCTGATCGAACTGCGCAACCTGCTGCAAACCGCCGAGCTGATCGTGCGCAGCGCACTGGCCCGCAAAGAAAGTCGGGGGCTGCATTACATACTGGACTATCCCGAATTGGCGGCGGAAGCCGTGGATACCGTGCTGGTGCCCTAGAACGCGATTTTGATCCCGGTTCAAACATAGTTTTTGTTGACGGTCCAACCGAACCATCGCATGAATATTTTGCGACGGGAGCCACGTTCCATGCGCCAATAAGATCAACTAGCTATTTCGCTTTTGGTCCGGTGGAGAATTTCGCAATGAAAATCAAAGATCGCCCTGAATATAAAACCAAAGCGCCGACATTCACTCTTGCCGGCGATGAGTTTGTGTCTGTTGCCGTCAAGACAATGGCGGAAAAAAATTACGGCTCGGTCGTAATCGTCGATGGCACAATGAAGGTGAAGGGAATTGTTACCGAACGCGATTTACTTCGCCGTTTGCTGAATGACAAACTCAACCCTGAAACGACAAAATTGTCGGACATCATGACCCGCGATGTAAAATGCGCAAATGCCGACGATGACATGATTGACTGGTTGCGGCAGATGTCAAATGAACGATTCCGCCACGTACCGGTCGTGGATGCTGACGGTACACTAATCACCATGATGTCGCAGGGTGACTTTGTATCCTATACATGGCCTGATCTATTATATCAGATTAAGGAAAAAACGCGCGATGCGATCGGAGGCAGTAAAGCGCCATTACCTCTGCTTATTGCGGGTATAATGGTCTATACGATCGCCATTTTGTTTGTTCTGAAATCGATTATTGGAGACGGCGGGTAAGTTGATCCGTCTTTAACCAAGCCACTAGAATGAGGTGACATTTTTATTGATTCAAATGCTGGCTGATAATTTAGAGGAACTTCACCAAATGCGCACTATCTATCTCGACGGACAATATCTGCCGGAAAGCGAAGCGAAAATATCGGTTTTTGATCGCGGATTTCTTTTTGCCGACGCAGTGTATGAAGTGGTGTCGGTCATGGGCGGCAAGTTGGTGGATTTTGATGGCCACATAACACGGCTTGGTCATTCGCTTGGCCAATTGAGCATGTTGGGCGCGCCGGGATATGACGATTGGTTGGCCATTTGCCGCGAACTTGTGGCGCGCAATACCCTAACCGAGGGCATGATCTATTGGCAGGTTACGCGCGGGAACCCAAATGACCGCAGCTTTTTTTGGCCAGCCGAGGGCACTCCGCCAACGGTGCTTGCCTTCACCCAGGCGCTGGCATTGGCGGATAATCCGGCGGCGGAAACAGGCATCAAGGTTGCGACTTTGCCAGACCTGCGCTGGGGCAGGGCAGACATTAAAACCACCCAACTATTATATGCATCGATGATGAAAATGGAGGCCAAGGCGCATGGCGCCGATGATGCGTGGTTAACGCGGGATGGATTTGTTACCGAGGGAACTTCGCAAAACGCGCATATTATCAGCAAAGATGGAACGTTGATAACGCACCAATTGGATCGGCGGATATTGCACGGCATCACCCGCGCTGCAATGATGCAAATGACCGGCGGCTTGGTTGAACGCGTTGAAGAGCGGCCGTTCACCGTATTGGAGGCGCAAAACGCAGCGGAGGCCTATGTTACCGCTGCAACCGCCTTGGTCCTGCCGGTAACACAGATTGACGGCGCTGTTATCGGCAATGGTCAAATTGGTCCGGTTACAAAGGCGCTGCGCGAGGCGTATATTGCGTGGGCCCGCGAAACCGCTATTTAGGGTCAGGGCCTTAAGCAGATAGTTTATTTGGGCATATGGTTTATTTTGCCTCAGCAATATCTTTCATTCCCCTGCCGATGCCATTCAGATTGCGTTCAACGCTACGAAACTATTCCAAACTTATGATGATGAAAACCACCGCCCTGATTTTGACTATCCTTGCCGCAGTTTCGCTGTCCTTGCCCGCCGATGCACGGCGCGGCGACGATCAAGGTGGCCTTCGCGCCGACGTGCTACAGGGTAAAGTGAAAAGCCCGCGTGAAATTGAGAGCCGAATCCTGCCTCGGATGCGCGGAATGCAATATCTTGGTCCCGAATATGATTCCGTGGCGCAGGTGTACCGTCTGAAATTTATCGACAAGGACCGCGTGATTTTTGTCGATGTCGACGCGCGCACAGGAAATATATTGCAGCAGAGATAATCACGCAAATACGTAAGAATAGTTGGCGTTTTCCTGAACGCAGGTTATCTGTTACGGTGCAGATGTGAAAAAATAAACCGGACAAAAGGGAACAATATGCGCGTATTGATCGTGGAAGACGAGCCGACGCTGGGCCAGCAACTAAAATCGACTTTAGAGGGCGCGGGATACGCGATTGACCTTTCGGTTGATGGCGAAGACGGGCATTTCATGGGCCTCACCGAAAATTATGATGCGGTGGTTCTGGACCTCGGTTTGCCAGCAATGGACGGGCTGACTGTGCTCGACAAATGGCGCAAGGAAGGCCGCAAGTTTCCGGTATTGGTGCTGACGGCGCGGGACAGCTGGTCGGACAAGGTTGCGGGACTGGATGCGGGCGCGGATGACTATTTGGCCAAGCCGTTCCAAACCGAAGAGCTCATCGCAAGGCTGCGCGCGCTGATCCGGCGGGCATCGGGCAATGCAAGTTCAGAATTGACCGCAGGCGATGTGCGCCTCGATACCCGTTCAGGGCGCGTTACGTTGGCGGGTGGCCCCGTTAAAATGACAGCGCAGGAATATAAGCTGTTGTCATATCTGATGCATCATAAGGGCAAAGTCGTTTCGCGCACCGAATTGATCGAACATATTTACGACCAGGATTTTGACCGCGATTCCAACACCATCGAAGTGTTCGTTACGCGTATCCGCAAGAAATTGGGCCAAGACGTGATCTCAACAATCCGTGGCCTGGGTTACAGCCTTGAGGAACCAATCACCTGAATCAGCCCGCCGCCATTATTGTGCCCGCCGAAGCACCAAATGCAGCGGCGGTGAAAACGCTAAAATCACCCGCAATTGGTACAGGCTCGCTCAGCCGCCGGATGATCGGTACGGCGGCGCTTTGGATCACTGTGTTGCTGATCGGCGGCGGCATTGCCCTTGACCGGGTGCTATCCAATTCGGTCTCAGTGAATTTTGACAATCAGCTCGAATATGTTTTGACCGCGATGATTGCATCGGCGGAAATTGGGCCAGACGGCGAAGTGCGGATGAACCGCCCATTGGGGGATCAGCGTTTCTTGGAACCCAAAAGCGGGCTTTACTGGCAAATCAGCGGCAAGGATGCGATCCCCTTCCCATCGCGTTCGTTATGGGATCGCGAATTGAAACCAGGAACCGAGCACCGCGATATTGATGTGCATTTTCGCGACAGCAATGAATTTGAAGGCGAACAATTGCGGATTGCCGAACGGTCCATCATCTTGCCGGACTCGGGCATCCGCTGGAGCTTCATGGTGGCGCAGGACCGTGTGAGCTTGGACGCACAAATCCGCGAATTGCGCGAGGTGTTGATTTCCAGTTTCCTGTTATTGGCGCTGGGCTTGATTATTTTGGCAGCATTACAGACATTTTACGGACTATGGCCATTGCGCGCTGTCCGCCGCTCCATCGCTGAAATGCGCAGCGGGCAAAAAACCCGCGTCGCCGCCGCATTGCCCGATGAAGTCATGCCGATGGTGAACGAGCTCAATGACTTGCTCGACCATAATGAGAAGCAAGCCGAAGAAGCGCGGCGGCATGCAGGCAATCTGGCCCATGCGTTAAAAACGCCGCTGACCGTGATTATGAACAGCGCGACGGCCAAAGCAGCCGACCTTGATACCACGGTCATCCGCGAGGCAACCACCATGCGGCGGCAGGTCGATCACCATCTGGCCCGTGCGCGCGCCGTCGGCAGGCGCGGCCATGCACACAGCCGCGCCAACGTGTGGGACTCGCTCGAATCGGTGGAACGCGCTGTCAGTAGGCTTTATGCGCACGTCCGGCTCGACATGACTGGTGAACAGGGCGTCGCGGCGCGGGTGGAACGGCAGGACTTGGACGAGATGCTCGGTAACCTGATTGAAAACGCAGCTAAATATGGCGGCGGCAGCGTGTTCGTGACGGTAGAGGACGCCGGGCAGTTTGTTGACATATTGGTTGAGGATGACGGCAATGGCATCCCCGAAAACGAACGCGTCCGCATATTCGACCGCGGCGTCCGCCTCGACAGCGGCAAGCCTGGAACCGGATTAGGCCTGGCCATCGTCCGCGATGTGGCGGAAATTTACGACGGTACAGTCGCGCTGGAAGAAAGCGAAGATTTGGGCGGATTATTGGTCAGGCTGGCGCTGCCGAAGGCGGTTTGATTGCCCGCCCCCTACTGCTCATCCCTAATCTGTTGATGGTGGCGAATAACCTCATCAATGATGAACCGCAGGAATTTTTCGGTGAAATCTGGGTCTAGTTTGGCGTCCCGCGCCAGCTGTCTTAGCCGTGCGATTTGTTTTTCTTCGCGCATCGGGTCAGCGGGCGGAAGGCTGGCGGTGGCTTTATATTCGCCCACGGCCTGCGTTACTTTGAAGCGTTCGGCCAACATGAAAACTAACGCGGCATCGATATTGTCGATGCTGTCGCGATAACCGGCCAGAATATTGTCGTCGTCCATATCCATGTCTTTGACGTGTTTGCACGCACCAGACAAGCCATTTTGCAACTTTTGCACTTGCCATAAATGGGACTGGCCGCCACAGAAAACACCTATGAGTGCAACCGTATACCAAATTAACGGGCAATCTGCCCAGGCCGCTCCAGCTCCTTCACTTGACCCCATGTTGGCATTGGTCGCGGGGGACATGAACCGCGTGAATGCGGTGATATTGGACCGGATGCAGTCGCAAATTCCGCTGATCCCTGAACTTGCCGGGCATTTGATTGCAGGCGGCGGCAAACGGATGCGGCCCATGCTGACCTTGGCCTGCGCGCGGTTGCTGGATTATCCAGGCGACCGGCATCATAAATTGTCGGCGGCGGTGGAGTTTATCCATACCGCAACCTTGCTGCACGATGATGTGGTCGATGGCAGCGACATGCGGCGCGGCAAAACGGCTGCGAACCTGATTTTCGGCAACCCCGCTGCTGTACTTGTGGGGGATTTCTTGTTCAGCCGATCGTTTGAGTTGATGGTGGAGGACGGATCGTTAAAAGTCCTTAAAATCCTGTCAAATGCATCGGCGGTGATTGCGGAGGGTGAAGTCAATCAATTAACGGCGCAGCGGCAGATCGGGACCAGCGAGGAAAAATACCTCGAAATTATCGGCGCGAAAACCGCAGCATTGTTTGCCGCCGCCTGCCGGATTGCTGCGGTGGTGGCGGAGCGCGAAGCCGAGGAGCAACCGCTCGATAGCTATGGCCGTAATTTAGGGATCGCGTTCCAACTGGTTGACGATGCCATTGATTATTCATCTGACGGTGCAACCATGGGCAAGGATGTCGGCGACGATTTCCGCGACGGCAAAATGACATTGCCTGTGATACTCGCGCACAGCCGCGGCAACGCTGAGGAACAAGCGTTTTGGCGCGCCGCAATGCTGGGCAATAAAATCAGCGACGCCGATTTTGCCTATGCCAAGTCCTTACTGATTAAATATAATGCCATCGATGACACCATCGAACGCGCCCGCCATTATGGTCAGCGCGCAATTGACGCCATCGGTCATTTCCCCGCCAGCGATGCCAAATCGTCGCTGATCGAGGCAGTTCAGTTCGCCATTTCGCGGGCATATTGAGCGCGACGTCATGACATATCCGGTTGAGGCGGTTCTGGATGAGCTGCTGCGCGGATTGGAAAACATTACCAATGCAGTTTTAATTGCGCCGCCCGGCGCAGGTAAGACGACAATGGTGGCCCCTGCATTGCTAGATCAGCCATGGTGTAATGGCCAAATATTGTTGCTCAGCCCCCGCCGCATTGCCGCACGAATGGCGGCGGAACGGATTGCGGAACTGGCGGGTGAAAAGGTCGGCGGACGTATCGGTTATGCCACCCGCATGGACAGCAAACGGTCGGCTGGCACTCGGTTGATGGTGGTCACGCAGGGGATATTTCGCAATCAGATTATTGCCGACCCTGAGCTGACGGGCGTGTCTGCAGTGTTGTTTGACGAAGTGCATGAGCGCAGTTTGGACGGTGATTTCGGCCTTGCGCTGGCATTGGAGGCGCAGGCGGCGTTTCGGCCCGACTTGCGCATATTGGCGATGTCGGCGACGCTGGATGGTGACCGGTTTTCGGCGCTGATGAACGATGCGCCGGTCATTCGCAGCGCAGGCAAAAGCTGGCCGCTGGAAACGCGCTATATTGGGCGCAGGGTCGAAGTACCGATTGAAGCGGATATGGCAGCGGCTGTGCGGCTGGCACTTTCCAGCGGCGAAGGCGATGTTTTGGCTTTCCTGCCGGGCGCAAGAGAGATTGAGCGGACTGCAGAATATCTGGCCAGTTTGGGCGGTAGCATCGCGGTGCATGCATTGCACGGCAGCCTTGATCCCGCCATTCAGCGCACTGCGTTGCGCCCCGATGGAAATGGACGCCGTAAAATTATCTTGGCCACTAACATCGCCGAAACCAGCCTGACGATCGAAGGCGTGCGGATTGTTATCGACAGCGGCATGGCGCGGCGCGCACGGTATGACAACGCGGCCGGCGTAACGCGGCTGGTGACCGAACGGGCAAGCCTATCCGCAGCAACGCAGCGCGCTGGACGCGCGGCGCGGCAGGGAGCGGGGACAGCGTATCGTTTATGGGAGGAAGCGGGCAATGGCGGATTGCCGCCGTTCGATCCGCCTGAAATTTTGGAAAGCGATTTGACGCCGCTGGTGCTCGATTGCGCGCTTTGGGGGGAGGGTGATCCTGCGCGCTTGCGATGGCTAGACGCGCCACCGGTCGCTTCGATAACAGAGGCGCGCAAGGCGTTGGTGAAACTTGGCGCGTTGGACGATAGCGGCGCGATAACCTCGCACGGCAAGTTGCTGACGCAGTTCTCAATGCCGCCGCATCTGGCACATATGATTTTGAAGGGTGCGCAGTTTGGGCAAGCGGAACGGGCGGCCAGCCTAGCTCTGGTTATCCAAGAACGCGGGATGGGCGGCAATGGCGAAGACCTGGAGTTGCGGTTAGAACGGTTTATGTCCGACCGAGGCGCAAAAGCGAGCGCGGCGCATGCGCTAGCAAAACGTCAGGCTAGGCTTGCAGAAACGTTGGTGCAATGCGGCGATGATCAGGTGATATCGGCCGGCGCGCTGCTGGCGTCCGCTCTGCCTAGCCGCATTGCCAAACGCCGCGATGCCAAGGGAGAAAACTGGATCAGCGTGATGGGCCGCGGCCTGCGTTTGGACTCCGTTTCATCGCTTGCCAGCGCGGACTGGCTGGCGGTTGCCGATTTACAGGGCGCGGCGGCGGGCGCACGGATTTTAAGCGCAGCGGCATTGACCGAGGTTGAGGTTGAGGCGCTTTGCGGCAATGAAATCATTCAGTCACAAGAGATATCTTACGATCGCAATGAAGACCGCGTCACCGCCAAGACGAGACGAAAGCTGGGCGCAATAACCTTAAGCGAAGGTCAGAGCAGTAGCGTTGATCCGAACCGCGTTGCAGCGGCGTTGACAGCGGCGGTGGCGCGCATTGGGCTTGACCAATTGCCATGGGGCGCCGCCGCAATCAGCTTGCGCGGGCGCAGTATATTTGCGGGCGAGGCGGCATTGTCTGATGCCGCATTATTGGCCGAAATTGATGATTGGTTGCCCGGTGCAATTCACGGCAAAAGCCGTTTGCGAGATATATTGCCGGGACATCTGCATAATGCATTGGAGGACAGGCTGGATTGGGTGGCACGCCAGCATATCGATAAAATCGCGCCGCCGCGTTTTGTCAGTCCGGCTGGGACATCACATGACATTGACTATTCCGCAGAGGCCGGACCGTCAGTGGAGCTGCGCGTGCAGGCGCTGTTTGGTTTGGACGTGCATCCGGTGGTTGGTGCCCAGCATGTCGCGCTGGTTTTGAGCCTAACCTCACCCGCTGGCCGCCCGATACAAACAACGCGCGATTTGCCAGCATTTTGGCGCGGCAGTTGGGCCGATGTGGCAAAGGAAATGCGCGGACGCTATCCCAAACATAATTGGCCCGATGCGCCGTGGCAGGCCAATGCGAGTTTGAAAACGAAAAAGGCGCAAGCACGCAGCACTTGACGAAGCCAGTCTTGTTAAGGCAGTGCGGCGGCAACGAGAAATATCAGGCGACAGCAAATGGCAGCACGAATTTACCAACGATCAAAAAATGCGATGCAATCGGGGCGCGCAGGAACCGATGAATGGACGCTAGAATTTATCCCGTCGGAGGCACGGACTGCTGATCCGCTAATGGGCTGGGCCGGTTCGGGCGATACGCAAGTTCAAGTGCAATTGAAATTTGCCAGTGCAGATTTGGCAAAGGCCTATGCCGACAAAAATGGCATCGATTACACACTGATAAACACACCGCCAAAAACGCTTAAGCTGCAAACCTATGCCGATAATTTTAGGTAGTTATTTGCCGATATAGGCGTCCAACGTTTCGTGAAAGTGCCGGATGCGGCTCTCCTGATACCGCGCCAATGTAACGCCGGCTTTTTTTGAAGCGCGCAGCCCTTTTTGGATGCGCATCAAATTGTCGGTATCTTGATCGGCCACCATTGCTGCGGACCCCAGTTCGGGTGCGTCGGACCAATTTTGATTGGGCCCCAGCATAGTCATTTTGGCGGGTTCTGGATGACTACCATCAGGCGCTTTTGAAAACAGAAACATGATTTCCATGATGGAGCTTTCGGGATCATCGCCATTTGGACGAAAGCGATATGTGATAGGCAAGGCTTGTCCGCCCCACGGCACCATATTAGGAAACAGCATATATTCGATCAAATCGAGTGATTCCGTATCGGACAAGGCCGACATATCCTTGCCAACGGAACGGGAAATTTTTTCACGCGCGCGCTGGGCCAGTTTGCCTCGCGCGGTTTCGCCGTCGCCAACTTCGATAGGTTTGCCGGCGAAAAACGGTACATCGCGGCGCATTTCTTCAATCGTGCGTTCTGGCGGGAACCCTTTGAGTGCTGGACTGGGAACGCCCTGAACGCTAATCATCCGGCTGACATGGCGCACGTCTGGCCAGACGTCATATTGCGTATTGGTGTCGCCATAATATCCGAGCACCTGCGGATGCGCGACGCCAACGTGATACGCCTCGACAAACGCCTCCATCGCCAATTTCCAATTGCACGGCATGATTTTGGCAACATGCGCAGCGACGTAGCGATCTTCAAGATTAAACGCCTCAAAATGTTCAGGCAGGTTTTCAAGATATGATTCCAGCGGTTCGCATTCGGGATCAAAGTTCACGAAAACAAATCCGCCCCAAACACCGACCTTTGCCTCAGGCAGCGCCATGGCGTCTTTGTCAACATGCGGGAAATCCCATTGCCCTGGGATGATCGACAATGATCCGTCAAGTTTCCATGTCCAACCATGAAACGGGCAGCGCAGTTGATTGACGCAACCTGCCTCGGTCCGCAGCATGGTTCCCCGGTGCAGGCACGAATTGATATACGCGCGAATTTCGTTTTCAGCAGTGCGAATGACAATCAACGAATCATGGACAATATTATAAACAACATGGTCGCCAACATTGGGAATATGTTCCACGCGGCACGCCAGTTGCCAACATTTACGCCACACTTTTTCAACTTCTTGGTCGTGCCATGTTTTTGAAAAATATCTTTCTGCAGAAACATCCTCGCTGCTTTGATCTTGCGCTGGACTTTCCGTCAACATGATATTGGGCGCAGGATTTACATCCGAGCGAAGCACTTCCAAAACAGATGGCGATGGCCGGCGTGCAATTATGTTCATTGCTGTTCTCCCTTTGCAGTTAATTAATCGGCATGATAGCAACCAAGCAATGACTATTTTGAATCATACCCATTTAACTACGATGGCGCTCGACGTTGATTTTGGCGGCATGTCCGTGATCGGCAATACACCCGCTGGCCTGCGCCGTATTGTGCCAGTGCTTGGTGGGCATTTTACCGGACTGCGGCTGAACGGGACCGTTTTGCCTGGCGCAGATTGGGTGATTAACCGGCCCGATCGGGTAATGGTCATCGATGTTCGCTTGATATTGAAGACAGATGATGAGGCAATGATTTACCTCACCTATCAAGGCCGATTTTTGGCTGATTCTGATGCAATGGCACGGTTCAGCAAGGGCGCATTATTAGACGCTTCGGAATATTCATTGGCGATGACAGCGAAATTTGAATGCGGTGATGCCAAATATGCTTGGCTTAACAACGTGGTTGCCGCCGGTACAGGCGAGCAGACATTGGCTGGACCGATTTACAAGATATTTGAAATCGGTTGATACCGCGTTTCAAATCGCCGCCATATTGACCCGTTTTGACAACTCCTCTGCGCTTTCAACGCGTTCGGAATAGCGGTCCACCAGATATTCGGATCGGCCGCGTGTGAGCAAAGTGAACTTCATCAATTCCTCCATCACATCGACCATACGATTATAATAAGGTGATGGTTTCATACGGCCATTTTCGTCAAATTCCAAAAATGCCTTGGCCACCGATGACTGGTTCGGGATAGTAATCATCCGCATCCATCGGCCCAATATCCGCATTTGATTGACCGTGTTGAAACTTTGCGATCCGCCGCATATTTGCATCAATGCCAGCGTCCGGCCTTGCGTTGGACGAAACCCGCCAATGGGGGCGAGCGGCAACCAATCGATTTGCGATTTCATCACGCCGGTCATCGCACCATGTCGTTCGGGTGAACACCAAACCTGCGCCTCCGACCATATTGATAGCGTGCGCAGTTCCTGAACTTTTGCATCTGTATCGGGCGCTGCGTCGGGCAAAGGCAGGCCAGTGGGATCGAATATCCTTACCTCTGCGCCATATGCGGTCAGCACCCGCGCGGCCTCTTGCGTCATCAACCTTGAAAATGAATGTTCGCGCAGCGATCCATAAAGCATCAAGATGCGCGGCGGATGAGCAGGTTCATCGGGCAATGCGAGCCGCGCACGATCGATGCTGTGAAAGCTTGTTTCATCGATATTTGTGTCGTTAATCACGGCGCAATAATCTCGTCGCCATCTTCTTTGACGAACCGCGTGCCGGGCGCAATATCTAGCAGGGCGAGGACCTTTTCCGACGGACGGCATAACGCCGTGCCCTTTGGCGTGCACACAATCGGGCGGTTGACCAAAACTGGATGCATCACCATCGCGGCGATCAAGGCTTCGTCTGTTGTTGATGGGGCCAGCAAGCCCAATTCCTCCGCAGGCGATTTGGACGTGCGGAGGGCGTCACGCGGCGATATTTCGGCGGCGGCAAATAATTCGCGCAGCTGTTCGGCGTTCCAACCTGTTTTCAGATATTCGACCACGTTCGGATTTGCGCCGCTTGCCTGCAATATCGCCAACACATTGCGCGATGTGCCGCATGCCGGATTGTGATAGATTGTGACGCTCATGCTTAGGGTTCCTGTTCGTTATGATCCGATAATTGCCAGCGGCAATATACCGATGCCAGCGCCGCCGCGATAATCTGTGCTGCAATGAATGGCAGAATATCGGCGGGCCTGATTCCAGCAAAGCTGTTGGATAGGCTGCGGGCGATGGTGACGGCGGGATTTGCAAATGATGTCGATGCAGTGAACCAGTAAGCAGCGGTGATATATAAAGCGACCGCCATTGCGACTGCACTTTCCTTGGCTTTCGATACCGCCAATATCGTGAAGACCAGTCCGAATGTTGCAACCGTTTCGGAAAACACCTGCGCGGGGCCGGTGCGTATTTTCTCTGAAACCTGAAATATAGGTGCGTCAAACATGGCGTGTGCAGCCCAAACGCCAAGCACGGCACCAATGATTTGCGCGGCAATAAACACTGCGGCGTGGGCGGGCGTTATTTCGCGGCGCAGAGCAAAAACCATGGTGACCACCGGGTTGAAATGCGCGCCAGAGACGGGACCGAATGCGGTGATCAGGACAAATAGCATCGCGCCCGTCGCAACCGTATTTCCCAGCAACGCAAGCGCGGTATTACCGCCGGCAAGACCCTCTGCCATAATTCCCGAACCAACAACCGTGGCAAGCAAAAATGCCGCTCCAACCAGTTCAGCGGACATTTTCTGACTAAAGGAATGTTTCGTCATTTGTCGCTTTACGTAAATTCAATCATGCCCGGCAACATCAGCAATCGAACGTCAATTGCCAAGCCCTCGTTACGTTTTTGTGACAGGAAATCGGGCAGGGCGGACAGTGCCACGCGGTGCACGGTGATATTCTCGCCCGAAACGCCGCCGCCTTCGCTAACTTTGGTTAGGCCGTGCGCGCGGACAAGCGTGAAGGCTTCGCTGACCATGCCGGGGGAGGAGTAAAATTCCCCCATATTTTCCAATCGTGCAGCTCGGTATCCGGTTTCTTCCTCCAACTCGCGGCCTGCCGCTTTCAATGGGTCTTCGCCCACGGTTTCATCACCGATCAAACCAGCGGGCATCTCAATACAGTTGCGGCCCAAAGGTACGCGAAATTGTTCGACGAGCAGAACATGGCCTTCGTCAACTGCGAGGATTACCGCTGCCTTGATGCCCCGGCTGCGCGCGACATATTCCCATTTTCCGCGCCGTTTGGCGGCGATGAATTTGCCCTCCCACATGGTTTCGATGGGTTGGTCTTGATCGTGATGTGCGCCTGCGTTCCCTGCTTTACTCATATTTCGATCAGCCTATCGGGCAGCTCATTCGCGTCTTCGCTACTCTTAGGGAAATGCTGCGTTAGGACTGCACCAACCTGAGCAACCGCAGCCGCCATGCCTTCGCCTGGCTTACCTGCGCGCACATTTTCGATCAAGGCCAGCATCGCGTCGCCCCAAATTTCCAGAGGGACTTTTCCCGCAATGGCGCTATCCGCAATGATCTCGGCGCGATGTTCACGCATCGACAGGAATATCAGGATGCCAGTATGCCCCGCCGTCCGGCTTTCCGTGCCGACCTTGAACAATTGCATCGCGCGCTCTTGTACGCGGCGGATTTTGATGGGACGCGGCGTTAATATCATGCGCAGCGGCGTCCATTTCAGCGCCAGATATACCGCCAGCCATTTCAGCGCCATAAAGATAAACAGCATCGCGGCATATTCGCCCGAGGTAAATTCATGGCCCCATCCGCCCAGCATGTCGTCCACTATGCCAAGGAAGAAATCGGGAAACAACGCCACTATCGCCAGCGCCAGAAACGATAGCGCGCTTGCCCAGAACAACGCGATATCGTGATAACTATCCGAACGGTCGGTGACGATAGTTACGATCTCGCCGATGGTATGCTCCTCGGCATCGGACACCGCCTGCGTCACCAACTGGTGATCGGCTTCGCTCATATGATTTACTTTACGCAGCGGCATAACCGTTCCCCTTATCACCAACCACCCGATGCACCGCCGCCGCCAAAGCCGCCCCCGCCGCCACCAAAGCCGCCGCCGCCGAAACCGCCGCCGCCGCCGCCAAATCCGCCGCCACCGCCCCAATCGCTGCCACCCCAGATGATAACCGGGCCGCCATAACCGCTGCCCCGATGCTTCCGGCCGCCTTTGCGCATTGAGGAAATCATCGGCAAGATGAAGAAGAAGAAAATGATGAACAACCAAAATATAACAGCGCCAGTATCGCCGCTGCCGGATCCACGCTTGTTCTTTGCCGCCGCTGCTGCAACCTTTGCCGCATTCTCGGGTGATAATTGCAGGAAGCTGATGATTTTATCGGTGCCCGCATTGATGCCACCTGCGAAATTTCCGGCCTTGAACGCGGGCGTAATATCGTTGCGGATGATTTGCGACGAAACGGCATCGGTCAACGTTGCTTCCAGGCCATAGCCAACCTCGACGCGGATTTTGCGTTCACTGGGCGCGATCACCAATAACGCGCCGTCGTTGCGTTCTTTGTCGCCGATGCCCCATTTGCGGCCCAGCTGATAACTGTAATCGGCAATGTCATAGCCTTGCAAATCGGATAAGGTCGCGACCACCAATTGCCGCTGCGTGCGCGTTTCCAGCGCTTCCAGCTTTGCCGAAAGCGCGGTTTCCTCGGCAGGGTTCAGCAAATCGGCATTATCCACCACGCGGCCCGTTAGCGCCGGAAACTCCTGCGCAGTGGCTGTTCCACAGGCCGCCGCAAATACGAAAAACAACGCGGCAAAAAATATCTTCATTCCGGTCCTCCCAGGCAAGTTGCCCGCCGATAGATGCTTACCTATGCAAAGTCGTGGTTGATAGATGGAAAATCAAGGCACGCGCTGCGCCTGCGCTATATCCGCTGGCGATTTTTACACACTGGCAATTATTGGCCTGTTCGTCCATGGGATGCGCATTATCGTAACAATCAACAAAGACCGAAGGCCGCTTTAATGTCCGAAGAATTTTACCGCTTGAAACGTCTGCCCCCTTCTGTCATCGCAGAAGTCAACGCGATGCGGGCAGCGGCGCGCGCGGGCGGAGAGGATATTATTGACCTTGGCATGGGCAATCCCGACTTGCCCCCGCCGCAGCATGTGATCGATAAACTGTGCGAAGTTGCGCAAAAACCAGACGCTCATGGATATTCATCGTCAAAGGGCATACCGGGGCTTCGCAAGGCACAGGCCAACTATTATGGCCGCCGTTTTGGCGTCGACGTTGATCCGGAAACCGAAGTGGTGGTGACGTTGGGATCGAAAGAGGGGCTTGCCAGCCTTGCCACCGCAATCACCGCGCCGGGCGATTGCATTCTTGCGCCCAATCCCAGCTATCCTATCCATACATTTGGTTTCATCATTGCCGGGGCAACGGTGCGCAGTGTGCCGACGACGCCCGATGAACGCTATTTTGAGGCATTGGAGCGGGCGATGGCATTCACTGTGCCGCGCCCGACGTTGCTGGTGGTCAATTACCCATCCAACCCCACCGCCGAAACCGTCGATCTGGCATTTTATGAACGGTTGGTGGCGTGGGCGCGGGAAAATAAGGTTTGGATATTGTCCGACCTTGCCTATTCCGAACTATATTTTGATGGCAAACCAACGGTATCGATATTGCAGGCCAAGGGCGCAAAGGATGTGGCGATAGAGTTCACTTCGCTGTCAAAGACCTATTCGATGGCCGGATGGCGCGTGGGTTTTGCAGTGGGCAATAGAACGCTGATTGAGGCATTATCCCGCGTCAAAAGCTATATCGATTATGGCAGTTTCACGCCGATTCAAGCGGCGGCCTGTGCGGCGCTCAACGGACCGCAGGACATCGTTGAGAGCAACCGCTTGCTCTATCATAAACGCCGTGATGTGATGGTCGAAAGCTTTGGTAGGGCAGGGTGGGACATTCCGCCGCCGCGTGCATCAATGTTTGCATGGGCACCATTGCCGCCTGCGCTGGCGCATATGGGCAGCCTTGAATTTTCTAAGCAGCTACTAACGCAGGCCAAGGTCGCGGTTGCACCCGGCGTTGGTTACGGTGAGGATGGTGAGGGATTTGTGCGCATTGCGATGGTCGAAAACGAACAGCGCCTTCGCCAAGCCGCGCGCAACATCCGCAAATATCTGCAATCCATGGGGGTTAATACACCCGGGCAGAATGAGCTGATTTAGGAACTCGAGGCAGCTTATAGTAAAACGTCATTGCGAGCGTAGCGAAGCAATCTAGGGCAATCTATCCCCGTACTGGATTGCTTCGCTAAGCTCGTAATGACGAATTAAATTAGGCAGGGTTTCAGCATAACTCTATTGAATATAGCCATTATACGGCGCGTCCAGCGGATCGTCGCCGTACTTATTTGCCCCCACCGTGCCCGGCATGCAAAACCAGATTATATTGCCAATGGTTACCAACGCACCCAATAATGGAATATTTCCAAGCACAGTGGATAGCAAAAACAGCCATCCGGTATACCCCAGATCGTGCCACCTTCGGACGCTAACCGAGATTGAAGGAAGTATGAAAATCAACATATAAACAATGATAAAAATCGGCATGAGTGTTTCGCCAATAGGGGTCAGAATCTCCGATGTGTTAATATCAAAACCGCCCATCGCCGCAAGCACCGCGCAAGCAGCCACCGCAACAATAAACGAAAACAACACGAACAACCAATATTCCTTGCGCCGCGAACGACCGTTAAAATCCAGCGCACGTTGAAACGGTGTAATGACCCAGTCCATATAAACACTCCCCAATCCGGCATGAACTTGCCGCAGAATATGTAACCGCGCAATGCCTCTTGCACGCGCTTGAACATTCATCCACTAAGCCGCCATGTCCAAAACCGATTTCGCTTTCCGTCACTCAATGCGCGTCCGCTGGTCAGAGGTTGACCCGCAGGGGGTTGTCTTTAACGCGCGCTATCTTGATTATGCCGATGTGGCGATCACCGAATATTGGCGCGCCGTAAATTTTCGCGCGCAAACCGGAGACGCGCCGCTGGAATTCCATGTGCGCAAAGCCACGGTGTTGTTTGAGCGCCCGATAAAGCCCGATGAATTGATCGAGGTTATGGCGCGTACAATGGCGATAGGTCGCACCAGCATGACACAGATGGTGGAAATACACGGGGTCAGTGATGACGGAAACGACGATCTGCGCGCCACAATCGAAATGGTTAGCGTACATGTCGATCTGGAGACACACCGCCCGCAACCTTTGCCCGCGTTGGTAGAGCAGATTTTCACACAGTTTGATGCCGCACGATAAGGGGCATGTCATTATTTGCGCGGTTTTTGCTTTCCTACCGGCGCAGAATATACCTATGTTGCAGGCATGATTTTGACGGAACAATCTGCTGACGATTCTGGCCATCGTATTGCCTATTTCTGTGGCCATAATTTAGTGAAATCAACTGTGAACTTGTACAGTATTCCGCCATTTAGCTGCCATGTAATTTTCAATAGTCGGGAAAAAAAATGACGCCGCGCATTGAATTTTTCTACGATCTGTCAAGCCCGTGGACATATCTGGCGTTCACAAATTTGCTGCCGCTGTTGGAGCGGACTGGCGAGAAAGTGTTGCTACGCCCGATTTTGGTGGGCGGCGTGTTTAACGCGGTGAACCAATCGGTTTATGCGGCGCGTGAGGCCGACGATAACCGCAAATTGCAGCATAGTTGGCGTGTGTTAAAGGACTGGGCGGCAATGGCCGGGGTGGCAATGAATTTTCCATCGCAATATCATCCGGCGAAAAGCGTGAATGCCATGCGGATGGCGTGCGCATTGGCCGGTGACATGCCCGCACTAACGGCGTTTACCAAAGCGGCATTTGAAAGTTATTTTGGCGCGGCGGAGAATTTGGATGACCCTGAAATATTGATTGCGGCGGCGAATAAAGCTGGGCTGGACGGCGCGGCAGTGTTCGCGTCATCGCAAACCGATGCGGTCAAGGCTTTGCTGCGGGCGAATACAGATGAAGTGATCGAACGCGGCGGATATGGATCGCCAACGATTTTTGTGGATGGGACCCACATGTATTTTGGCAATGACCAATTGCCGCTGGTTGAATTTAAGTTGAAGGAAAAACGCTCATGAATGACCGCGTCAGTATCTCCGTTGAAAACTATATTGCCGACGTTCGCCTGACCCGCGCCGACAAAATGAACGCGCTCGATCCCGCGATGTTTCAAGAGATTATTGCGGCGGGCGAACGATTATCGGTGATGAAGGGCATTCGCGCCATAGTATTGTCGGGCGAGGGACGCAGTTTTTGCGCAGGCCTAGATATGGCGAGCATGCAATCTGGCGGGGCCAACGCTAGCGGCGGAACCGGCAACACCCTTACCGACCGCACCCACGGCAATGCCAACACATTTCAGCAAGTGGCGATGCAGTGGCGCAAGCTTTCTGTTCCCGTAATTACGGCAGTGCACGGCGTTTGCTTTGGCGGCGGCCTGCAAATTGCAAGCGGTGCGGATATCCGCGTTGTCGCGCCAGATGCCCGCTTGGCAGTGATGGAAATGAAATGGGGCCTGATCCCTGACATGGGTGGGTATGCATTATGGCGTGGTTTGGTGCGCGATGATGTACTGCGTGAATTAACTTACACTAACCGAGAATTTTCAGGCGCTGAGGCGCTTGGACTCGGCTTTGCCACCTATGTTGATGCTGATCCCTATGTGCGCGCCATGGCTATCGCGAACGAGATTGCGAGTAAAAATCCGGAAGCCATGCGTGAGGCAAAAGCATTGTTCAACGAATATGCCGATTTGGATGAAGACGCGATTCTGATGGCGGAAAGCGTTCGGCAAGCGCGGGTCATTCGGCAACCAAATCAGATTGAGGCGGTAATGTCACAAATGCAAAAACGTGCGGCGGTGTTTGTGGATTGATTTGATGCCGGGTGCATGACGCCGCGAAAGCGGCGCTGGGGGGTGGGCCTAATCCGGCTTGGCTTCATCATTGAGAAATGCCGCCACATCGGCCAATTCCACCTGCTTGCTTAAAAATGTTTGGCCAATCCCGCGTGCCAGCAAGAAGGATAATGTGCCGCCGCTCATCTTTTTATCATGCATCATATGTTCCACAAGCCGCTCGCCGTTCGTTAACGCGCCCGCCGCTTGCAAACTGGTGGGCAGGCCCGCTGCTGACAGCAGGCGCGCCACGCGCTGAGCATCTTCATCCGAACACAGCCCCAATCGCGCCGAATAGCGAAATGCCAGCGCCATGCCAGCCGCAACCGCTTCGCCGTGCAGCAATCGGTCGCTAAATCCGGTCTGAGCCTCCAACGCATGGCCGAATGTATGACCCAGATTAAGCAAAGCCCGTATGCCAGTGGTTTCATGCTCATCCGCGGCAACGATGCGGGCCTTTGCCGATACACTGTGGATAATTGCATGCTTGCGCGTGGCTGCATCACCCGAAAAGAAAGTCGTTTGATTTGCTTCGCACCATCCGAAAAATTCGGCATCATCGATCAAGCCGTATTTCACCACCTCAGCAAAACCTGCGGCCAGTTGTCGCGGGGGCAGGGTGCCTAAAATTTCTGGATCGATTAATACCAACGACGGCTGATGAAATGCACCAACCAAGTTTTTGCCGCTGCGGCTGTTAATCGCGGTTTTGCCTCCGACGCTGCTGTCGACTTGCGCCAATAAAGTTGTTGGGATTTGGATGAAGGAACAGCCGCGCTTAACGATATGTGCCGCAAACCCCGTGATGTCGCCGACTACGCCGCCGCCCAATGCAATAAGATGATCGCCGCGTTCGACTTGGTGGTCCAATAGCCAATCCGTCAGCAATTCCAATTGCGTCCAGCTTTTTGCACCTTCGCCAGCGGGCAGTTCAAACACGCTGACTGAGATTCCACTGTCGCTCAGGCTTTTGACAAATTGCGGCAAGACATATTGTGCCACATTTGTATCCGTAACGACCAGAAATCTATCGTTGCGGGCAAAGGGGCGCAGATGTGCGCCAGATTGCATCATCAATCCCGCCGCAACATGAATGTCATAAGGCCGCTGCGCCAAGTCAACGATGATCTTGCTCATTCACAAATTGCTTTCATAATATATTCGACCGTTTGGGCGTGCGGCGAGGTATCGCTGCGCGCGTGAAGATCGGCTTGCGCATAGATAGGATTACGGATTTTACCAAGCTCCTGTAAAACTTCACTAGGATTTTTGCCGTGCAACAAAGGACGGTGGCTGCGCCGCGAAACCCGTTCCACCAGAATATCCAGATCGGCGTTCAGCCAAATTGAATATGCCGTCTGTTTAATTAACGCACGCGTATCATCATCGATAAATGCGCCGCCGCCCGTCGCGATCACTTTCGGTCTGTCATCCAGCAGCCGAGCGATAACTCTGCGCTCTCCGTCGCGAAAATACTGTTCGCCAAATCGTGCAAATATTTCCGAAATGGTCATATCGGCAGCCCGCTCGATTTCATCGTCGACATCCACAAATGCAAGATTTAATCGCTCGGCGAGCTTTTTGCCGATGCTGGTTTTGCCGACGCCCATCATCCCGACAAGCACTATCGGACGACCAGTGGCAATTGCGCCGATATATTTGCGTTGACGCGATTTTGATTGACGAATTGAGACCATTGCGAGGCCGCCTATATATCGGCTAGGCATTGCATGAAAGTTATTTGCCTGATTTAAAGATTCGAGAATATTTGTGCGCAAAAAAAAACAAGTTGGTAAATGGATCTGGCTACTATTATTAATGACGCTAATAATTGGCTTGATGATATATCTGGAATGGTTGGGCGGCGAACAACCCCAAAAAATTATCGAACAGCAAGTAAAAATTACACCCGCACAAACAGCTACGGAATAACGAATTGAAGAAAACTTCATCTCGGGCGAAATTATTAATTGTTGGCTGCGCAGCGATGATTGTTGCAATTCCTGCGATTGGGCAGGACCGCCCTGAATCTTTATTGCCCCCAGGCTTTGGCGATCCAGCACCGCCACCCCCGCCACCCTCGCCGCCGCCATCTCCTCCTGATGTGCAGCCACCGGTTGCGAACGGGACAGAAAATTCTGTTTCCGACGAACCAGAAGCATTGTTAGGCGGATCGAGCGGAACGAAGGCGGCTGACGAAAAAACAACAAGTTCGTTGGATGATTTAGATGAAATTGATATCGACGCGTTGCGCCAAACGTTTGATATACCATCTGCGCAGCGACGATCAATCGGCCAAGTTGGGGTAATTTCCGCCGGTAATGGAGGTTTCCCGATAGACGCGTTTGGCGACGGCGACGGGCGCGCTTTAATGTCGGCACTTAAAAGCGTGCGCGGGCCGCTCGCATCGCGTTGGGGCAGCATCATGACGCGGCGCATGCTGTCAAGTCGCACCAACACCCCTGCAGCTATTAACGGCGCAGATTGGGTCGCAGAGCGCGCGTGGCTGCTGCTACGCATGGGGGAATCGGTTGCGTCGCGGCAATTGGTACAGCAAGTTGACGCGAGTAATTATACAGACCGCCTTTATATCGTTTCAATGCAAAGCTTTTTGGCAAATGCTGATTTGGCTGGCATGTGCCCATTGGCACCGACGGGCTTTGGCAAAGTTAATGATCCAACATGGAAAATGGCTCGGCCGATTTGCGCGTCGCTATCGGGTGAACAAGGCGCGGCCACGGGTTTGTTAAATCAGGCCAGAGCAAACCGCTGGACGGTTGGCGTCGACTATCTGCTTGCTGAAAAAGCAGTTGGAGCGGGCGTTGATGGACGCCGATCGGTGAAGATAGAATGGGGCAAAACGAAAGGGTTCAATGCGTGGCGTTTTGGTTTGGCATATGCAACCGGCGTTAATCCACCCGCTGAGTTGATGAAGCAGGCGGGCAATCATGTTAACGGCTGGTTGGTGCAACTGCCAATGATTGACGTTAATTTGCGTGCGAACGCAGCACCTGCTGCAGCCAAACTGGGCGTTTTGTCGAACAATGCAATGGTCGGCATTTATGCCAACGCTCTCGACAATCCTGATGCGACACCAGCAACAAAGGCGGTGGCAGAAAAATTGTCCCTTGCATATGCTGGGGAAGATGAAACGGCCCGTGTTGATGCAATGGCCTCGCTATGGACTGCCGAAAAGGCCAATTTGCAAGCTATGCTGGTGTTAACCGCGCGCGCTGCTGCGTTGGTAACTCCTTCCAGCGATCAAAGTGCGAACAGCGATATGTTGATCGCATCGATGATGACGGCGGGACTTGATACACAGGCCACTGCTTGGGCTGATGTTGTGGACTCGGGCTCTCTTGGCTGGGGTATATTGTCAGCGGGGGCACCCGCGCTCAGTGGTCTTGTGGCTTATGATGAGCTTGATGATTTCTATGACAATGATCAAAGCCCGAATGTCCATAAATCGGCAATGTTAATTGCGGCATTGGGCGGGTTGGGCCGTGTAGACGCCGCTACGCAAAAAGATTTTATCGAAAAAATTGAAACCGACGTGACGGTGCAGACCGTTTGGTCGAGAGCCATTACCGCTGCGGCGGAGCGCGGAGAGGCTGGAACGGTGGCCTTATTGGTGGCCGCCGGGCTGCAAGCGCAAGACTGGAGCCAAATTCCGGCGCAGCATTTATATTATATGACCCGCAGTCTGCGGCTGGTTGGGTTGGAAGCGGAGGCACGAATGATCGCTGCTGAAGCGATCACGTTTGCCTGATAGTCGTTGATATGGGAAACTCTGCCAATGATGGCGGACTAATTGATCGATTTTTGGAAATGTTGGCGGCTGAGCGCGGCGTTGCTGGCAATACCCTGTCTGCCTATCGCAGCGATTTGAAGGCTGCATCGCGGTTATTGAATGGGCGGCTGGCGGTCGCAACCGTTGATTGTTTAGTGACGTTGGCGTCAGAATGGAGTGCGCTTGCCAACACGTCAGTGGCGCGTAAATCTTCGGCATTGCGCCGATTTTTTGGCTTTTTGGAGGAAGAGGGCTTTAGAGCCGACAATCCATCGGCTGCCTTACCAAAACCCGCACAGGTGCGTTCTCTGCCCAAAATCTTGAGCAAAGAGGAAGTCGACCTGTTGTTTGCTGCAATCGCCGCCAAACTTGCAGTTGCAAAGCCATTGCCAAAGGATGTTCGGCTGTCAGCGTTGATTGAATTGCTTTACGGCTCAGGCCTGCGCGCCAGTGAACTCGTGGCTTTGCCGAAAAATGCCGTTGTGATGGACAAGCCCTATATTATATTGACTGGCAAAGGCGCAAAAGAAAGATTGGTGCCGATTTCGGACAAAGCAAGGCACGCGGTCATGCGGTGGTTGGCTTATGTGCCGTCCAACGCAAAGTCGCTTTTCCCCTCGCGCGCGAAACATATATCGCGCATTAGACTGTTTCAGATAATACGTGAATTGGCCAGCAACGCTGGCCTTGATCCCGCCAAGGTCAGTCCGCATGTATTGCGGCACGCCTTTGCCACGCATTTATTAGCTGGCGGTGCAAATTTGCGCGCATTGCAAGCGATGCTAGGCCATGCCGATATTGCGACCACGCAAATCTATACCCATGTCGATAGCAGTGCACTCGTAGACCTTGTCAATAAGCGGCATCCTTTGGCTTCGCGCAAATTGCCGCGTTGACCCGCCACGCAACAGGCTCTAACCGGATCACATGACCGTGTATCTGGAATTTGAAAAGCCCGTCGCCGCCCTAGAGGCGCGAATATTGGAACTACAGGAAACTGCGGACCAAAGCGATTTCAATGTTGATGCCGAGATAGGCAAGCTGCGCGCCAAATCGGATAAGATGCTGGCAGATACATATGCAAAATTGTCACCATGGCAAAAGACGCAAGTTGCGCGGCACCCAGAACGGCCCCATTTTAAAAACTATGTCGCCGATATTTGCGATGATTTTACAATGTTGTCGGGTGACCGAGCCTTTGGCGATGACCAAGCAATCATCGGCGGTTTGGCCAAAATTGGTGGCCGGCGTATCGTGTTAATAGGCCACGAAAAAGGCGATGATACAATCAGCCGTCTGCGGCATAATTTTGGCATGGGTAAGCCAGAGGGATACCGCAAAGCCATTCGGTTGATGGAGTTGGCTGACCGGTTTGGTTTGCCCGTTGTAACTTTGGTTGACACATCTGGCGCATTTCCCGGGGTGCAAGCTGAAGAGCGGGGACAAGCAGAAGCCATCGCGCGTTCCACCGAAAAATGCTTATCGCTCGGCGTTCCGATGATTGCTTGCATCGTTGGCGAGGGTGGTTCGGGCGGCGCGGTTGCATTAGCAGCAGCCGAACGCGTGTTGATGTTCGAGCACGCAGTCTATTCGGTGATCTCACCCGAAGGCTGCGCCTCCATCTTGTGGCGCACGAGTGACAAAGCGGCGGATGCCGCGCAAGCCATGAAAATGACCGCAAGTGATTTGAAATCGCTTGGCGTAATTGACAGAATTGTTGCCGAGCCTGTTGGCGGCGCGCACCGCGATCCGGCCCTAGCATCGGCCAATCTTGGGCGGGCAATCGGTGAGGAATTGGATGTGCTGTCGGCCTTGTCTCCCACTGAACTGCGCAAACGCAGGCAAGCCAAATTCCTTGCAATGGGAACCATTTAGCGTGTCTATCTTCTTAGCTAACGAAGTTTTTACGTCGACATTGTCCATCTTGTGCTAGCATCTTCGTGAGAATCACGAGGAGATTAAATATGGCTGTTAAGCAAAAATTACTGCTTTGCGCCGGAGCGATTTTGGCGACGGCGGTTACTTTTTCTGTTCCAGTAGAGGCAAAGAAAAAGAAGCAGAATTCCTCAGTCCCTCAAGCAATTTCTGCTGCTGAAAAGCAAGAAGGCGCAAAGGCGCATCCAGAAATTTTAAGAGAATTTGGTGGAAATTATGAAAGCGCACAAACCGCTTATGTGGTCCGCGTTGGCAAAAACATTGCTGTGCAATCTGGCCTTGGCAATGCAGAAAGCGATTTCACCGTAAGCTTCCTTAATTCGCCCGTGAATAATGCGTTCGCAATACCGGGCGGATATATTTACATTACGCGGCAATTGGCGGCTTTATGCAATAGCGAGGCCGAGATGGCCGGCGTATTAGGACATGAGGTCGGACATGTTGCCGCACGTCACGGCAAAAAACGCCAAAAACGCGCAACGCTCGCAGGCATATTGGGGGCCGTAGGAACAATCGGCGGTTCACTTTTGGGTGATAAGGGCGGCCTAGCAGGTCTGCTTGGCGGTGCGGCGAAGCAGTATTCGGGTACGCTCGCGCAGGTTTTTACGCTTTCATATTCGCGCGGGCAAGAAGAAGAGGCCGATGATCTAGGTATTAAATATCTGAGTTCGGCCGGGTATGATCCAACTGCTCTTTCCGATATGTTGGCGTCGCTTGCGATGCAAAGTGTGCTCGATTCTCGCGCGGCGGGGCAAGAGGCCCGGTCCGTACCTGAATGGGCGAGCACTCACCCAGATCCAATTAAGCGTGTTGCGCGCGCTGCGACTTCTGCGCAAAAATATTCGGCAAGCAGTATTAGGAAACAGGACACGCATTTTGCGGCCATTGATAAGATGCTGTACGGCGATGATCCAAAGCAAGGCGTGATTGAAGGGCAGGATTTCCTGCACCCTGATTTGCGATTGAAATTTTCTGCTCCGGTTGGTTTTGGTATGCAAAATTCGTCACAAGCCGTTCTAATCAACGGCACAGGTGGCAAGGCGCTGTTTTCAACTGCTGCCTATTCAGGAGATAAACAGGCATATATTGATGCTGCGTTCAAAGCGGTTTCGGGCGAACAAAAGCTGAATTATTCGGCCATTAGCCAAACCACAATAAATGGTATTCCAGCATTTTATTCGACCGCAACCGTTGCGACGCAAAACGGTGGATCAAATTCCGTGACCGTTTTTGCATATGAATTTTCGGCGACCCAGGCATTCCATTTCGTTGCAATCATGCCGGCGAATGCGTCACCGTTTGCGGGCATGTTTCAAAGTGTCCGGCGGCTTTCAAAGGCCGATGCGGACGGAATTTTGCCACGAAAAATCAAAATTGTTACAGTTGGGAAAAACGACACTATTTCTACGCTGGCATCGAAAATGGCTTATAGCAATCTTCAGTCTGAACGCCTGATGGCTCTAAATGGTTGGCGGTCCGGCTATGCACCAAAATCCGGCAGCAAAGCTAAAATAGTCGTCTATTAAAAATCGCATGTGAACAAAACAAGAGGGGCGGTGATTTGCATCACCGCCCCAATTTGTTTGTGGTTTTTAAACCACGCTAACGATCGTTTATGGCTTAAGCAGCGCCATCAAGTTCGTTGTTCACTTTGTTGAATGTGTTGCCGAGGTTCTGACCCAGGCTAGTCATTGCAGTGATAGCAGCTACGGCGATCAGAGCGGCAATCAAGCCATACTCAATTGCAGTTGCGCCTTCTTCGTTCTTTTTCAGTTTTGCAAGAAATTTCATTTTAGGTCTCCGTTTAGTGTTCAATACCCGGTTGATTATTGTTTCTGGTACAATAAACATCCTTTCTCGACAGTAATACCAATCTACTAACAAATGCTTAATCCAAATCTATTCACCGACACCGGTGACTTCATTGGATACCATGTTCCACATTTCGGTAGTAGATGTTGCTACATTTCCAATCGCTGTTAACATCGCAATAACGATTAATGACGCAATTAGTCCGTATTCCACTGCCGTCGCACCCTGTTCACACCTCGCGATGTTACGAATTGTTTCCAACATTAACTTGGTCCCGTTTCAAAAATGGGTTGCGACTAACCGCTATTTTCCACAAAGATGTTAATAAAACCTTGCAATGGGCAAAGAAAATGGAAGAAAATCCGACAATGTTATTTGTAGTTGCTGCCGCATTAACCACCGATAACGGCACTATTCTGCTGCAAAAACGGCCCGAGGGTAAACCCATGGCTGGCCTGTGGGAGTTCCCTGGCGGAAAGGTTGAGCAAGGCGAAGCGCCAAAAAATGCGCTCATTCGCGAGTTGGCTGAGGAGCTTTCGATCATTGTAGCTGCCGATGATTTGATTCCCGTAACGTTTGCCAGCGAAGATTTGGGCGAAAAGCACCTGCTGCTCCTGTTGTACCGATGCAATCGGTGGCAGAATCAGCCGGTACCTAATGACCGGCAGGAGCTAATGTGGAGTGATCTTGATCAAATGCGTATGTTACCAATGCCGCCCGCCGACGCGCCGTTTATTGAAATTCTTGCGCGGCTGGGCAGGAATGTTTATTAGGCGAACCATAGTTTTACATTATTGGTGATTTTAGCGCATCTGCCAGCGAAACTTTGCCGCTGCCGCGCCGCGCAGGCTTTGGTTGATCAGGAGAAGGTGCCCAACCGCTTAACCCAATAAACGCAAATTGTTCAGTTATTTTGCCATCGACATCGCTTTTCTGTGTCCATGCATGTTGCAATCGGCTGATGAATTCCTTGCCCAAAAAGGAGCGTGATCCAGCCAATTTGTTCGATAAGCCGTTCTGCCGTAAATCATCAATTAGCGTAAACAGGTTGGAATATCTCACCGATAGAGTGTCCAAATCGGCAACAGGCAACGCAAATCCGGTGCGTGACAGCAGATCAGCTGCGCTCTTCAACTCGATTTGCGGGTGAATATGCGCCATTGTGCGGGAGCCATCGGCGGTAAGCATCGCGGATTTTAGCGCAGGTAAACTGCCGGCGGCAAACAGCGTAGCAAGCATCAATCCATCGGGAACAAGCGCGCGGCGCAGCTGGATTAGGCTGCCCGGTAAATCGTTGGTAGAATCCAATGTGCCTGCCGATATAATTAAATTATACGATGCCGGATCAAACGGCATTTGGCTGTCATCGATCAAAATCTTTTCGATGCCGAATAGTTTAGCCGCGTCCCGCTCTGCTTGGCAAATTGCTGCAAAGGTGCATTCGCCCTGCTTGGACCCCAAAATCTGTGCTGCGAAATCGCCAATAGGCCCAATGAACAATATTTTGCTGAAATCGCGCTGAATGCTGCCTAGCCTTTCCGCCAAATCAGTTGCCATATACTGCCACAGGAATTTATCGGTCGCCGAATTTTTGAACGCACGGTTCCACACCGCCTCTTTGCGGCGTTGGTCAAAGATTTGGGGCGCTTGATGCAAGGTCATTTGCAGACTTGTGCCGCTGTGCGTTCTGTTCGACAAGTATGTTGTGAAACAGAACACAGATTTTTTGCGATCCGCACTCGATTTGGTGCTGCCAATGCGTTGCCCGTCATGCGGTTCCATAACCCAGGCGGATGGAGATTTTTGCGCTGCATGTTGGCAGCAACTTAAATTTCTGACGCCGCCATGGTGCGCTACTTGCGCGGCGCCGCTGAATTTCGCTGTGGATGAGGAACAGCAATGCGCGGCGTGCCTCTCCACGCCGCCACTGCATGACGGCATCCGTGCCGCCGTCGCCTATGGTGATATTTCGCGCCAAGTCGTTCTCAAGATGAAATATGGCGGCAAAATTGGGTTGGGCAAATTGATCGCGCGGCATCTTGAGCGGCATTTGCCAGTGGACGGCTCCGATTATCTAATTGTTCCCGTACCACTGCATTGGACGCGGCTATGGGGGCGGGGTTTTAACCAATCGGCGTTAATCGCCAAATCAATCGCACAGTCGCGAGGCTATAAATATTGTCCCGATCTGTTGATACGGCGGACGCGAACACCTTTGCTGCGCGGCCTATCTGGCAAACAACGGCAAAAGGCCGTCAATGCTGCGTTCGTGCTAAATCAAAGTGCGTCCGGTCAAATCAAGGGCGCCAAAATCCTTTTGATTGATGACGTGCTAACCAGCGGAGCAACGAGCGGGGCCTGCGTTAAAGCGTTGAAAAAGCATGGGGCATCGTGGGTGCAGATATTTTGCTGGGCGCGAGTGTTGCAAGGCGATCACCAACCAAATGCTGCGCAATTCATATTGGGAGCTTGACACAAGGCAAGCGCGAACCCATCTTTAATCCATGAAGAACAGTGTCGAAATCTATACAAAATTCGGGTGCATTTATTGCAGTCGTGCCAAACAATTGCTTTCATCCAAAGGCCAAGATTTCATCGAATATGATGTTACGATGGGCGGTCCCAAAAAAGCCGAAATGTTGGAACGGGCACCGGATGCACGAACCGTTCCGCAAATCTTTATCGGCGGCGAATATGTTGGCGGCTGTGATGATCTGCACGCGCTGGATAGCGCCCGAAAGCTAGACACGATGTTGGCGGCGCTGGACGCCAAATGATCGCATATGATTTGCGATGTACGTCGGCACATGAATTTGAGGGCTGGTTTGGATCGTCCCTTGATTTTGATGCGCAGAATACAAGCGGCCTTTTGCGATGCCCCATTTGTGACGACGGCGGCATAACCAAGCGGTTAACCGCTCCGCATATTGGCCGAAAAAGCAATCAAGCCGCGCAAATATCTGCGCCTGTTTCTGGCGAGGCAGGGGAATCTAGCGCGGTATTGGAAAGCAGCACACCGCAGCTGGCAAATGTGTCAGCGTCAGAAGCAATGTCGGAAATGATTACTAAACTGGCGAAATTGCAGAACGAAGTGTTGAAAGATTCCCGCTGGGTAGGCCGCAAGTTCGCCGATGAGGCGCGCGCGATGCATTATGGCGAAACGCAGCCGCAGCAAATTCATGGCGAATCTAGCCCACAAGAGGCCGATGCATTGGCCGCAGAGGGCATCGCGATTGCCGCATTGCCATTGCCTGTAATCCCGCCTGAGGCAAAAAATTGACCCCATGAATTGCGCGCGCTAAGGCTTTACGGGCTGCACCCATAGCTCAGCAGGATAGAGCATCAGATTCCTAATCTGGGGGCCACTGGTTCGAATCCAGTTGGGTGCACCAATTTTGCGATCAAGGCTGGGGATTGCGGATGGCTGCTATGAACACGGCCTAGGATCGTCTATACCAGCAAGAAAGTCACAACACGCAGCCCACCGCACCCGCGATAGATTGCATGGATATTCGGGCATTACAGCCGCCGGCGCTGCAATAACCGGTTCTGCTCGCATTGTGGCCGCTGCTTCGAATTGGCGCTTTATCCAACCGATCCAATAGCCTACAACTCGCAGTCAAGAAAAGCTAGAATTTCGGTGAGGTCGTCGGAGATGGATCGGGTTAAGAATAACCCACGGCGCAATCACCGCCCGAATGACAATGCAGCGTCTTTGGGCATGACGCATCAAATTTCTATGCGTAAAAAAGCCCGCCGCTGCGCGGGGCAGGGCGGGCTTTTCGTATTACGCCAAGCGTTGATTACTTGGTTGCTTCTTTCGCTGCGTCGCCAGCGGCTTCAACTTTATCGCCGGCGGTTTCAGCGGCGCTACCGACTGCTGCGGCTGCATCGCCAGCGGCATCCTTGGTTGCGGTGGCTGCATCACCGGCAACATTAGCGGTTGCGTCGGCCGCTTTTTCTGCGGTGTTCATTGCATCGTCCGCGCCTTCGGCAACCGCATCGCCAGTTGCTTCAACGGCTTCACCAACTTCAGTTGCGGCTGTGTCTGCTTTTTCGCCGCAAGCAGCCAAAGATGTGCTCAAAACAAGTGCTGCAACAGCGGCGACTGCTTTATTGATTTTTTTCATGTCGATCCCTTTGTTATATCGGAGATCCCGTAATAGCCGAGTGCATAGTTGCCGCGCAAGAGATTGTTTGAGGCGGCTGCAGGGGCGTTTGCCCTTATTTATCGACACCGCGAATTTTCCCCCATTGCCGCGCCGCTGTATAGCCCAAATATCCTGTGCCAAATAATCCCCAAAGCGCATCGGGAATGCCGGAGAGATACCCGTTCATTCCCGCCGCAATATCGCGCGCGGCAACGGGGTGGATCGATGCAATTATACCCATTGGTATGGCCCATAAGATGATTGCATACATGACGTAAAGGAAGCTTGGCCGCGCGCGGCTTGTCCACGGATCGGCTGCTTGAGCTTCTGCCAAAATCGCTGCCATTTGCGCTTGCAGCGCTGCTATTTCATGGCTGCCTTGCAATTTTAACAGCTCTAATTTAGCGGCATCGCGCACACGCGGATCAGGAACAATTTTATCAAGCAGCGCCGCAATAGGCGCAAAAAATTTGTCAATTGATAGCATGACATTACCTTTCTCTAATCTATGAACCAATCCGGTTGGCGAGCCATCCGTAAAGAAACGCTTCTTGTGATGGGCGGGTTTCGGCGAGGCGGACATAATGCGCGCCCTGCAACGCCTCGAGCGCTTTCAACAAGGTGGCCTCTGCGTTGGAGCCGCGTACGGTTAAAAATGCCCCAAGCGCCGCCAAAGTTGCTGGCCCGACGCGGCGGTCGACGTGAATGTCAGCATAGTCGCGGGCATTACGGTTTAGAGCGTTAAGCGCGCGCTGCAGAAATCCCGTTGCCGTTCCGGTTCCCATATTAATCCCCGTGTCAAACAGCTCAGCGGCGATCGTTGGACAATATTCTGCCACTTTGGCAAAGTTGGGGGATATCCAGTAAAGGCGCCTGTAAATGGCGGCGGCGTCGGTTTGCGCAAATTGCCGCATGTCGCCTATAAAACCCTGACTGCGGGCAACAGCCTGCGTAATTCCCCAGCGCGTTGGGCCGCCACGGTCAGCCGCGTGATTTATATATCCACCTTCGCGGGCGATAACTTCTTCTATTAAAATTTCAATTTCCAACTCGGCCATTTCGATTCTCCAATTTCGAGAATATAATAACCAAATAGGTTCTTTGTAGGAAAGTAAAATCTTTATAGAATGATGGAAATTACCACTGGGCAATCACCGGCAAATAATTACCATCGGATAAAATGCGGTACAATCAACCGGCCAGCAACGGCGCAAATCCCGACAGCTAGGGTGTACCATATGCCGATATAGATCAAGTCATTGAACGGGCAGTGGAAATTATACGCAAATGCCCCAAGACCACCGGATGATATGCCCGTCAGCCAGCCTGCGCGCTCTGGCGAAATTGGCGCGCCGCGCCGCAAGTGAATAACCATCGGAATTGCGGTAGCCAACCCGCCGAGCACGCTTACTTCTAAGCATTTCAGGCCGGTTCGCGTGGCTGCAATGGCTTCTGCCGGGCTAACTGACATGGCAACGATTAACGCTGACATCGGGAACAGCAAGGCGGCGGCAACCGCGATTTGCCAGCTTGCGCTTTGCCGGCCCACCGACGGACTGGCGATACCGATTGCGGCATATGCATTGGCAAGGCCCAGCAGCAGCAAGATACCGCTGCGCAATAGGAACATCGCATCGGGCCGGCCTGCCGATAAATCTTCTCTTGCCCCGAACAAAAGCAAGACTAGCAGCAATGCGCCAGCGGCGACCGCCAACGACGCAATAATTGCGCGCATAGGCCGCAACGTGCGCACAGGCTGCAGGTCATCAACAAGCTGCTGAATGGTTGAATTCGTCATGGTCATTCGCTCTCAATTAGCGCGGCCAGGCGTTTCAGGCCGCGATGAATATTTACTTTAACTAATGGTTCGGATTGTCCGGTTTTGAGGCATGCCTCGGCGATGCTAAGGCCGCTGATCTTAACCAAACGGATGACTTGCGCCTGGCCAAAGGGCAATTGGTCAAGCAGGCGACCAATGCTTATTTTTGCAAGCACCACATCCTCGTGGCTGTCTTCGCTTATATCGTGCTCTAACGATTGCGCGGCATGTTTATATGTTTGCCGCAGACGGTCGACCCAGCGATATCGAGCGATTGCCGCAAGCCAAGGCAAAAACGGGCGGGCAGGATCGTAACTTGCGCGTTTGCGGTGTAATGAAATCAACGTATCTTGTACCAAATCATCAACGGCATCGGCAGCAATTTTCTGCGAGAAAAACCGTGCAAGCCATTTGCCGGTTTGCTCCAACAGAACGGAATAAGCCTGCTTGTCGCCATTTTGCGAACGGATCATTAAATCACGCAGAGTTTCTTCACGGGCAATCATTTACGATCTGCAAATACACGGTCAAGGGATAACATGCCCGCGCCGCGCACTATCAGCACCATGGCGAGCGCAACCCAAATGATGTGCACTTGCCACCACGCATCGGGATACACAAAAATTTGGATAACCAGCGTCATAATGAGCAGTGCCATCGCCGACACCCGCGTCAAAAGTCCTAAAACCAATAATATCGGGAATAAATGTTCTGCGCCCAGTGCAAGCCATGCGGCAAATTCAGATGGCAGCGGGACGCCCGCATATTCCTCTTGAAACAACGTTTTTGCATTGTCGCTCAACGTAAGCCACGAGCCCTCTTCGACCTTGGTTCGGCCAGACCGCCAGAATATCCCAGCCACCGATACGCGCACGAACAACAGCGTGATTGCTTCAGCTATTGGCGATGACACAGCGGCAATGGCACGATTATATAATGAAGTGATTTTGTTCATTAAGATTGCCCCGTTTTGACCAATGCCCCAGCGCCGATCAGCAATGTTATTGGTGCCAATGGATCGGTATCAGGATCATGTTCGATAGCTGCCGCCAAAAGGTTACCGACATTTGCATTTTTATTACACGCTGCGTTAAACACGGCGACGCCGATGCTGTTTAGCGGGATCAACTCAACCGCGATACCCGAACGCAATAGCAATAACGCATCCGGAAATTGCCCAGCCAATTCCGCCAGAGACGCAGATATAGGCGCGGTCGGTCGAATAATCCTGGCCGATAGGTGCGGTGCAACGCGCAAGTTCAATAAATCGGCGTGATCCAGCCCGCTTAAATCGCTCAACAGCATCGGCGGTTGGTCGGGGGCATGATAGCTTTCCAGCCATGCCCATTCGATACCGGCCAAGTCGAAAGCTGCGGCGCATTTTTCATTCGCGCGCACAAATTCAGCAAATGTCTCACCCAACCTGTTGGCGTCACATGCTTTGGCCTGTGTTGTTTCGATGAAATCCCGGCCTATCTGATGGAATGTTGCTTCGCCCAAATGATCGCGGGTCAGCGGGAATGTCTGCTCCAGCGCGACGAGCCGCGCATGATTGATAGTGTTGGCATGCGCCTTTAGGCCCAGCATCACGCGATCAACCGGACCGCAAAACAGCGATGGGTGCAATACGTCGGGACCATCGTTGATCGTGTCGATAAAATTTCCGAGTTGATCAGCCAGGAATCGCAATGGACTGCTCCCCAATATGCTCGCCCGCCAAAATTTGCCGCGCCTTATCCGCTTCATTCAATAGCACTGCATATTCAGGGACATCGGTGTCCCATTCGATTAATGTCGGCATGGTTCCCGCGCGGCGGATGAAACGGTCGAATAGCTGCCATGTATAATCGGACACTTGACTGCCGTGATCATCGATTAACAAGGGGCCACTATCATGATATTCAGTGGTATGACCGGCCAAATGGATTTCGCCTACCCACGCCGGACTGACTGCGTCAATATAAGCCTCCGCAGAAAAATTCAGGTTCGCTGCCGACACTTCAACATTGTTGACGTCCAGGATGATGCCGCAGCCGGTTTGTGTGACCAATTGTTCGATAAATTCAATCTCGCTCATTTCGTCATTGGCATAAGCCAAATAGCGAGAGGGGTTCTCAATCAGCATCTTGCGCTTCAACCGATCTTGAACGCGGCCAATTTGGTTGGCGAAATGGCGCAGAGAGGCAGATGTGTAAGGAACAGGCAAAAGATCGGCAAACCGGTCATGCGCGTTGCCAGAAAAGCTTAGATGGTCAGAAACCGATGCGGGCTGATACCGTTCGCAAAGCACAGCAAGCCGTTCGAGATCATAAACATTTAATCCATCGGCGCTGCCAAGCGATAGCCCGGTGGAATGAAAACTAATGGGATATAGCTCGGCCACCGCGCCAAGCCATCGGTGCGGCGGGCCGCCGCCCCATGATGCAAGCGTACCAAAATAATTTTGCGGATGAACCTCTATCCAAGCCGGATAACCAGCGGGATGGTCCGCACCCAAAATATCCTCATAATGTTGAGGTTTTAGGCCGATGCCGATATTATTGGGTAACGCGCTCATTTGTAAATTCTAAATCAAAAATGCAGCGCCGTCATGCCGAAATCATCCGGCATGACGGCGCTGAATGATTAGTTCTTTTTCGGCAATTAGCCCTTTTTGGCAACTGGTTTTGCATTGCCAGCTTTTGTAGCCAGCGATCCGCCCGCGATTACGCAAGCGCCCTTGGCAACATATTTCCACGCATTCCCTTGATAATCTTTCGTCGACGTACCGGCGCAGCTTGTGCCTGGGCCAGCGGCGCAATCATTTTTGCCTTTCAGCGAAATTCCAAAGCATTTTTCTTTGGCGCTCGCCGCAGCGACCGGAGCCGAAGCCAGCATCGCAGCGGCAGAGAGAGCTGCGGCAGCAGCCGCGATTTTAATGAGGTTATCTGACATAATATTTCCTTTTGTTGGTTGGCGTATATTTAACGCGACTTGATAAATTTTGAAACAGAGTTTGAATTGGGTTCTGACGAGATATTCGCATGCCGTCCTATTTCGGTTACGTTTAACCAAAAATTTTGTTCGCTATGCTTGACCTGTCACATTTAACGCCTATCTGGGCTCCGTTAGCACTGTGCATTGGTGAGTGCTAATCCCATTCATTTAAGCAACTGAAATACAGAAAGGTATCACATGGCATTTCGTCCGTTGCATGACCGCGTACTCGTCCGCCGCGTCGAGGCAGAAGCAAAAACCGCTGGCGGGATCATCATCCCCGATAGCGCCCAAGAAAAACCACAAGAAGGCGTCGTTGTCTCCGCTGGTTCAGGTGCCAAAGCAGAAGACGGCACTGTTACTCCGCTTGATGTAAAAGCAGGCGACAAAATCTTGTTCGGCAAATGGTCCGGCACCGAAGTCAAGATTGACGGTGAAGACCTGATCATCATGAAAGAATCCGACATCCTTGGGATCGTTGGCTAAACTTTCGAACTAAAAATCTAGTGTGAACTTGCGCAGTTTTCTGCGCTATTAAAAGGAAATAGATCATGGCTGCAAAAGACGTGAAATTTGGCCGCGATGCGCGTGAACGCATTCTGCGCGGCGTAGACATTTTGGCTGACGCTGTAAAAGTAACATTGGGTCCAAAAGGCCGCAACGTTGTTATCGACAAATCATTCGGCGCACCGCGCATCACAAAGGATGGTGTTACCGTTGCAAAAGAAATCGAACTGAAAGACAAGTTCGAAAATATGGGTGCGCAAATGATCCGCGAAGTGGCTTCGAAAGCCAACGACGCCGCAGGCGATGGTACAACGACCGCGACCGTACTGGCACAAGCCATCGTGCGTGAAGGCATGACTTCGGTTGCCGCTGGCATGAACCCGATGGACCTTAAGCGCGGTATCGATCTGGCGGTTACCGCCGTTGTTGCCGATCTGGTAAAACGTTCGAAGCCGGTATCGGGTTCGGCTGAAATCAGCCAAGTTGGCGTTATCTCCGCTCATGGCGACACCGTGGTTGGCGAGAAGATCGCTGAAGCCATGGACAAAGTCGGCAAAGAAGGCGTCATCACCGTTGAAGAAGCCAAGGGCCTGGAATTTGAACTCGACGTTGTTGAGGGCATGCAGTTTGATCGTGGTTATTTGTCGCCATATTTCATCACCAACACTGAAAAAATGTCGGTTGAGATGGAAAACCCGTACATCCTGATCCACGAAAAGAAGCTGTCTTCGCTGCAAGCGATGCTGCCGATTTTGGAAGCTGTTGTGCAAGCCGGACGTCCTTTGCTGATCATCGCAGAAGACATTGAAGGCGAAGCATTGGCGACTTTGGTTGTCAACAAGCTGCGCGGCGGATTGAAAATTGCTGCGGTTAAAGCGCCAGGATTTGGCGATCGCCGTAAAGCGATGCTCGAAGATATTGCGATCCTCACCAAAGGTGAAATGGTCAGCGAAGATCTGGGCATCAAGCTTGAAAGCGTTACACTAAGCATGCTGGGCGAAGCCAAGCGCGTTTCGATCGACAAGGACAACACAGTCATCGTCGATGGTGCCGGTGATGCAGCCGACATCAAGGGCCGCGTCGAAGCAATCCGTGCGCAAATCGAGACTACAACGTCCGATTATGACAAAGAAAAACTGCAAGAGCGTCTGGCGAAACTCGCTGGCGGCGTTGCGGTGATCAAGGTCGGCGGAGCTTCAGAAGTTGAAGTGAAAGAACGCAAAGACCGCGTTGACGATGCATTGCACGCAACCCGCGCTGCTGTCGAAGAAGGCATCGTCCCCGGCGGTGGTACTGCTCTTTTGTATGCAACAAATGCGTTGGAAGGCATGAAGGGCGTCAATGACGACCAGACACGCGGTATCGACATCATCCGTAAAGCCATCCAAGCTCCGTTGCGTCAAATCGCGCAAAATGCTGGATTTGACGGCGCGGTTGTATCGGGCAATTTGCTGCGCGAAAACGACGAGACACAAGGCTTTAACGCGTCAACCGACGTGTATGAAAACTTGGTTGCTGCAGGCGTGATCGATCCTACCAAGGTTGTCCGTATCGCATTGCAAGATGCCGCATCGGTTGCTGGTCTGTTGATCACCACTGAAGCTGCAATCTCGGATGCGCCAGAAGACAAATCCGGCGGCATGCCCGACATGGGCGGCATGGGCGGCGGAATGGGCGGCATGGGCTTCTAAAGCTAGCTGTTCAGCAACACCGAACAAAAATGGGCCGGAGGGGAAACCTTCCGGCCTCTTTTTGTTTGCGACAATGGGGTAGGCGAGGTCAATGTCCCGTGCTAACCCTCTGACAACTGGGGAGGGTTGTGACATGTACACACGTAGAGACGTAGCGAAATTGTGCGGGGCGGCAGCGATGCTGCCTTTGATTGGTTGCGGCGATCCGGAGCAAGTGGATGATATGCTGAACGAAAAGGCATGGAAAATGCCCGAAGAGGCCTCGCCGCATGAGCGCACTTTCATGCAATGGCCCGTCGATGCAAAGACCTATGGCGGGCGCGCGTATCTGGAAGAAGTGCAGGGGACTATTGCTAGTATTGCGAGGGCGATATCGGGATATGAGCCTGTAGTAATGCTGGCGGCAAAGGAATATCATGCCGATATCACCGCCGAAACGGGCGGGGACGTGAGTGTTTGGGACATTCCCACCAATGAATTATGGGCGCGAGACAGCGGACCAACATTTGTTGCATCAGGTTCCGAGCTGGCGGTTATGGATTACAATTTTAACGGCTGGGGCAATAAGCAAAAGCACAATCATGACGGGGCAATTGCGGGATTGATCGCCCAGCGATTGGGTATCGAGCATATCGACAGCGGCGTTGTCGGCGAAGCTGGCGGGTTGGAATATGACGGGCATGGCACGATAATCGCTCACGCGTCGAGCTGGGTTAACCCCAATCGTAACAACATGGGCGCGGATAAAGTAGCGGCGCTCCTGCAAAAAGCCGTCGGCGCACGCAAAACGATCTGGGCGCCGGGCGTAATGGGCAAAGACATCACCGATTATCACATCGACGCCTTGGCGCGATTCGTTGCGCCGGGGCGCGTGCTGATCCAATTGCCGGACAAAATTGACCGTTCCGATCCGTGGTCGGTTGCGGCATGGGAAACGATGCGGATATTGGAGAAGTCTACAGATGCCGATGGTAAGAAAATTGAGTTGATCGTTCTGCCTGAACCATATGACATTCGCAGCAAGTCAGCCGATTTCGTTGCTTCATATGTAAATTACTATCTTTGCAATGGCGCAGTAATAGCTGCGCAATTTGGTGATGATGCCGCCGATGAAAAAGCCAAATCGACGCTGCAAAAACTCTATCCTGATCGCAAGATCGTGTTGCTCAACGTCGATCCGTTGGGCGAAAGCGGCGGCGGTATTCATTGTGCAACGCAGCAGCAACCCAAAATTGCTGTAAGTAAAACCAACGATAAGGAGCCAGTGCAATGAAGCGGATTTGGCAATGGCTAGGAACCAATCATCAATCGATTCAGGCGCTTGCTGCTATTCTTGCCGGGATATTGGCGGTGGGCACGGTTATTGGAGTGAAGTGGCAAATCGACGCAGCGGCACGGTTGCAAAAGGAGCAATCTGCTCGTGATATTTACCGCGAATATTTGAACATTTCGATGTCTAAACCCGAATTTTCCGCGCCCGATTATTGCGCGATTGCTGCATCGCCCCAGTATCCGGCCTACCAATCCTATATGTCATATCTCTTATATACCGGAGAACAGGTATTCGCACTGGGCGAAGGTTGGGACGAGGTAATGCAGTCGGAGATGGAACCGCACGCGGCGTACCTGTGCTCATCAGAATATAAAGCGGATGATTTTGATCCGAAGGTGCAAGCTTTAGTGCAGGGTATTCGAGGCAAGCAATGTGCGACAATCAAGCCTTGCGAGCCGTAATGTGTTTGGCTCACCTCGCCTTTTTATCCTCTGTACAATCCTTAACCTCGCCATCCTTTTGCCCTGAAATCGCATAGAAATCGCGGACCAGTTTGCAGGGGATATAGTCATCGGGCGCAACGATTTCGCGGTGCGTGTCTTTGGACTTTCGAAAGAATGTGGTGGCGCGTTGCATCGTTCCTTGGCTGTTATATTTGGTCACCAGCATGCTGTAATCGCCGGAAACGCGCAGCGCCTCTATGCCGGGATTATCGGCAGCGGCCTGCATTCCGGCCAAAAATGCGGCTTCGTCCATGCGCAACCGCGCCGTTTCTATTTGCGCCAAATAGGTGGGGGGATCATCGGTTAGTTTTGATGCCGCTATTACATTACCTTGGCCTGCCAACGCGCGTATTTTGACATAAATTTTGGCCTGCGCGCTCTCATCTGCCGGAACCGATTTTTGTTTCGGCACGTCCGATCCGCACGCCGTCAATGTTGCAGCTAAAATCGCGGAATATATGATCTTAAGTAGCATTGCTGTTCCTGCCAAATCGTGGTCGCTAACACCTATCGCAGCCAGCTATTACAATTTCGTCAATTCGGTTCGTCAATACTGGTAAAAATTACGCAGCAATCCAGTTGCCATGAAAGCCCGGTGGAATGCGGTGCGGTATGTGAACGATTGCCGCCGGAGCACCGCTGAAATTGGCCGCGTTCAGAATAACAAGGTCGGTTGTTCCGGCATCATAGTTTAATACATACCCCATCAACCAACCTTCATCTTCAGCCGTCGCGCCGTCCCTTGCCACGAACACAAACTCGCCTGGGATATGCCCCGAACCGAAATCATGCACCTGCCGCGTGCCCGCGATCATGTCATGTTTGAAAAGTTTTGACTGATTGGGGGAGGCCGCATCGAAGCCATCGGGAAGCGCCATCGTATAGGCATATTGGTACGGCTTACCCAGATATTGCTCGTTAGGGCGCGGGAATTCCTGACTGTCCGCATCAATCACCTTGCGCGACACGCTGTGTGCGGCTGGGTCGATTATCCAGCGTTCCAAAGGTGATTTGTTCGAATCTGGTCCCTGCGTGCTATGCGCGAACATGTTGTTGTGCACGCATGCGTCAAATGTCACCGTGCCATCCGTATTCTCATATGCGTTGCACGGATGGAATACATAACAGGGCGCAACATCGCACCAGATGACATCATCATTGCCGCCTTCTTTGGGCAGCAATCCGACACGCGCGGCATGATCCGGGTTCCATTTGTATGGGAAGCTGTGGCCAGCGAGCAATGTCTTCATCGAAAATGTCACGGGCAGATCAAGGATGATAACGTAGTTTTCCGTAATCATACAATCATGGATTGAGGGGCCGTCCTGCACCCTGATCGGCGCCTCTTTTCGCACCTTGCCATCTGTATCGACAATGACGTGGCGGATAAAATTAGGATCGGTTCCCTCGTAACAAATGGCATGCAACTCTCCGCTGAAGGTATCGAGATGCGGGTGTGCGGTAAAACTGCCATTTAGTGTTCCGCCAAACGGATCATGCGCGATTGTGTTCAACTCTTCATCGAGACGCACCGGAAATGCGGTTGCCTCGACAACGGCCCATGTGCTGCCAGCATGGCCAACAACATTAGTGTTTACGATTTCCGATGCATTCTTGCGCGATCCCGGCACAATCGGCTCGCCCAATATCTTGCTTACAGGCTCGGTCCGGATCCAGCGATTGCGGTACCATAACGCCTTGCCATCATTCAGGCAGACGCCGTGCACCATCCCGTCGCCGACAAACCAGTGATGCGCCGCGTCATTTACTGGCGTAACCGGGTTGGGGCCGATCCGAATATAGCGGCCATTCAATTCATTAGGAATTATACCGGTTACAGTCAGGTCTGTAATCGTTTTCTCATCGCGCATTGGCGTGTGAATACCATGCAAATACGGATTGGGCGCATCTGCCTTCATCCGGTTGCGATTGAAATCCATTACCTTGGTTACGCCTGTTGTCACTACGTTGCGGATAAGGGTTTCAACTGAACTCGCCATGGGATCATCCTTTGCTTGAACTGCGACTCAATAATGTTTACACCGGCAACATGAAGGTTAAAGATAACAGTGTCAACATGGAAAGCGCAGCGCGCAAATATCATCATGGCGACCTGCGTTCCGCCCTAGTGGCCGCAGGGTTAGAATTGTTGAAGGAGCGCGCTGTCGACGATCTGTCATTACGCGAAGTGGCGCGCCATGTGGGGGTAAGTGCAACTGCGGTATACCGTCATTTCCCCGATAAACAGGCGCTGCATTATGCCATGAGCCAGCAGGGCGCCGATGAATTGGGCGCATCGCAAGCCAACGCAGTGGCAGATGCAGGTGGAGGAATGCCCGGATTTGAAGCGGCGGGCCGGGCCTATGTATTGTTCGCGCTCGCCAATCCGGGGCTGTACCGGTTGATGATGACGACGAAATCGTCTGCTGAACATTATGAAATTGACAGCAGCGCGATGGGCAGCGCGATGCAATTGCTGAAAAATTGCGTGGCAGAGGTTTTGCCGCCATCGGCAACGCCGATTGAGCACAAGGTAATGGCGTTGCATGCATGGTCATTGGTGCACGGTATCTCCATGTTGATGCTCGACGGATTGGTCGCACCCGATGGCGAGGTGATCGATGCGTTGGTGACAATGCCGATTTCACAGCTGGCCTAACTGTTCATCTGCGCCAGCATTTCGCCCATTTTGGTGTGCAACATATTCACCGCTTTCAACGGACGGACCATGACTTTGAAATGAGTGATCAGGCCGTCATCGTCACAGGTTATCATGTCCACACCGTTCACCGAAATACCGTCAATGACGGTCCTGAATTCCAGAATGGCGCTATTATCTCGGTGCCATTCGCCGACATATTCGAACGCGTCATTGCCCAACGTGTGACCGGCCGCGGCCAGATATTTGGCGGTGATTGCCTTGCCCCGCTGCGGCATGTGCACCACCGGACTTTCAAACACGCAATCATCGTGCAGTATGGCGGAAATCGCGTCAACATCACGCGACATGGCGACGGTATGCCAAATGGCGGCGGGGTTATGTGTCATATCAATATCTCAAATCCAGGTTGACTTGCGGCTGGACGGGCTCGCCTGTTTGATACCGTTTCAGGTTTTCCAAGAATCGCTGCGCCGAACGGATAAACATTTTGTCCTGCGCCCGGCCCGATAAATGCATGCTGATATGCGCATTCTCTGCGCGCCATAATGGGTGGTCTTGGGGCAGCGGTTCGGGCGTCGTTACGTCAAGGAACGCTGATGCTATTTGGCGGTCATTAAGCGCGTCTACCAATGCATCCTGATCGACTACCGAACCGCGTGCGATGTTGATTAACGTAGCTGTTGGTTTCATTGCCGCAAATTCCGCTGCGCCAATCATGCCATCGGTTTCCGGCGTGGCGGGGACAGCCAAGATCACCCAGTCAAATTCGCCCAACA
>JANORM010000041.1:0-2673 GCA_031415335.1 Sphingomonadales bacterium
CAAATTCAGGATGGGCTCGGGCAACATGCCAAGCCATAGGGGAAGAGTTAGAATATGAGAGCAACGATTGAGCGCGCAACCCTGCTGAAAAGTCTTAGCCACGTTCAGTCGGTCGTCGAACGGCGCAACACTATTCCCATATTGTCGAACGTGTTGATCGAGGCCAGCGAAGACGGCAAGATCAAGCTGACCGCGACCGATTTGGACCTGCAAATTGTTGAGACATTTGCTGCCAACGTTGAAACCGCCGGTTCGATCACCGTGTCCGCGCACACATTGTTTGAGATTGCCCGCAAGTTGCCCGACGGCAGCCAGGTGCAATTGCACGCCGCCGATGGCCGCATGGCGGTCAACGCGGGCCGCGCGCGGTTCAGCCTGGCCACCTTGCCCCGCGATGATTTCCCGATGATTGCCGAGGGCGACCTGCCGACATCGTTCGAGCTTCCCGCATCTTCATTGATCCAGATTATCGACAAGACACGTTTTGCGATCTCCACCGAAGAAACGCGTTATTATCTGAACGGTATTTTCCTGCACGTCGCCGAAGACGACGTGCCCGTGCTCAAGGCCGCGGCCACCGACGGCCATCGCCTCGCCCGTGTCACCCTGCCCCGCCCGGCAGGCGCAGACGGCATGCCCGACATCATCATTCCGCGCAAATGCATCGCCGAGGTCCGCAAACTGCTCGACGAAAGCGGTGATGCGAATATTCAGATCGATCTGTCCGCCAGCAAAATCCGCTTCACATTCGACAACGCGATCCTGACCAGCAAGCTGATCGACGGAACCTTCCCCGATTACAGCCGCGTTATCCCCACGGGCAATGATAAGCTGCTGCGCATCGACCCCAAAGCTTTTTCGCAAGGCGTCGACCGCGTCGCCACCATCGCCACCGAAAAAACCCGCGCCGTCAAAATGGCGCTGGAACGCGACAAGATCACCCTGTCGGTAACCTCGCCTGAAAACGGCACAGCGGCGGAAGAAGTCAGCGGCGAATATAGCAGCGACGGTTTCGAAATCGGCTTCAACGCGCGGTACCTGATGGACATATTGAGCGAAATCGAAGGCGACACCGTTGAGCTACACTTGGCCGATGGCAGCGCCCCGACGCTGATCCGCGAGAATGACAAGAGCGCGGCGTTGTATGTATTGATGCCGATGCGGGTGTAAGTGGGACGCGCGGGACATGCCGACAATTCACCGTCAGCAGGGTTTCCGGTTTTATTTTTACAGCCACGAACCCAACGAGCCGCCACATGTCCATATCGACAAGGGCGAAGCGACCATAAAGGTTTGGTTGGATAGTTTAGAAGTGGCGAAAAGCCGGGGCTTTCGCGCGCATGAAATTTCTGGCATAATCCAGTTAGTGATTGACCATCAGTCAACGTTTTTGGAGAAGTGGCATGAACATTTCAGCTAAGATCACCGACGAACGCGTTCTTGATGTGCGGTTCGACCAACATAGCTTGATTGTTGATTTGATGGACGGACGCACGATTTCCGCCCCTCTCGCATGGTATCCAAGATTAGCCAATGCCACCGCCGAACAGCGCGCTCATTGGGAAAAGGCGGGCGGCGGCTATGGCCTACATTGGCCCGATGTCGACGAAGATCTAAGCACCGAAGGCCTACTTAGAGGCGCGCCAGCAGCAAAAGCGGCGTGATGGAGTGCTTAAATCATGCGTACAATGTAATTCTAAACAGTATTGTGTCCTCGCAACTCGTTCCCCAATAACTACCAGCCGGGTTTGGTTGCGAATGCTCGTCGATAATCTGTATCAATCTGTAACGGGGCCTTTTGCACATATTCCTTTGCTAGTCGCTTTTGCTCGCCATTAAGGCCGGATAGATAGGCTACGGCGTCGTCTTGCGACGGTCGAAGGCCATTCGCCCCGTGAAATTTTGGTCCTAAAGCAGTCCAGACAACGCCACTTATTCCTCTAGATTTGGCCCAATCGCAAATCTTTTCGCCAAATTCGAAGCCGTTTTCACAATGCCATTGCCCTATGTTCTTAGAAGTTGTCCCTTCACGGATTGCCAATTGCTTTACAGCGTCGGAAATTGTGCAGACTTCCAATTCAACCCAGAGCACTTGCTGCGGTATTGATTCTGGATCGATGACCAGCGTCAGCCTGCCATTGTTGGATTGACGAAGAAACTCGACTGGCAACGCTGGGCCATCATTCTGCCAGTCGCCCTTAGTCGGTAATTGCTGAGGATCCCAAATGAGCGATCCCCAACCTAGGCAGACAATCATTTGGACGCTCGCCCCCTATTCCGCCGCCTCCATCATTTCCACGCTTTGCGGTCCGCGAATAAGGCCGCCGGGCGTTGGCCCTTGCATCACGCCGTCGCGGAACGTCACGACGCCCGATTTGATCGTGGCGACATATCCGTCGGCTTTTTGCAGCAACCGTTTGCCGCCCGCAGGCAGGTCGAATGCCAGCCATGGCTTGCCCAGTTTAATCGCGGCCATGTCGATCACGTTGACGTCGGCCATATATCCCGGTTTCAATATGCCGCGATCGTTCAGGCCGTACAGCCGTGCGGTGTCATAGCATTGGCGTTTGACCGCGTTTTCCAATGTGATGCGCGTTCCATCGCGGTCGCGGACCCAATGTTGCAGCATGAATGTGGGGCTGGCCGCGTCGCAGATTGTGCCGCAATGCGCGC
>JANORM010000042.1:0-2089 GCA_031415335.1 Sphingomonadales bacterium
GATGTATGAGGCTGAATTGCGTAAACGCGAGGAAGTGGCGAGCGGCGAATATGCCGCGAAAACCGAAATCGGCTGGGGACACCAGATACGCAGTTATGTCTTGCAACCCTATCAGATGGTGAAGGATTTACGCACCGGTTATACGTCGCCAACACCGGGCGACGTGCTCGATGGCGACCTCGACAATTTTATCGCTGCGGCGCTCGCACAGCGCGTGACCGGCGAGGCGGTCGGGATCGAGGATGTTGATTGAAATAATATTGTAACATTTCTGAAACATACGGAAAACTGCCAAAAAGCATTCGTAGTTTACGGCCTATTAACTATGTCAGACCTATTTTCAGCCATACGCTCTAGCATCTGGTCTGAACAATGAAGCATCATACAGTGTTCGAAAAATCGGACGGTTTCACCCATCTTTTCGGTCGATTATCCGACTCATTGCGCGGGACGCTGGAACATTTTCGCGATAATCCATCCATGCGGATACTGGCAATCCTCGATGAAGATCAACGCCCGATTGGGGTAATTCGCGAAGTTGATATTCGCGATTTATTGTTCAACCCGTTCGGTCACGCTTTAATGACCAATCCGGGGTTTGGGAGAGACATCAAAGGGCTGGTCAAAAATTGCGCGGTGGCCGAACACAATCTCGACAGCGCGCAAATGGCAGCAATTTTTACCGAGCAAATTGACAGTCCCGGCCTCATCCTGACGATGCAGGGGAGATTTGTAGAATCGCTCAGCAGCGAACAACTGCTCGAAATCGTGACACACGGCCGGGTCGCCCGTGCTGAACGGATTGCCGAGTGCGGCGAGCAGTTTACCCAGCAGATACTGGCACTATCGGGGCAATTATCGGATACCGCAGCTAAGGTGCATTCATTATCCGGATCGCTCGGCAATCACGCAGCAGGGATGGCAGATGCCGCGCAAAACGTTGCCTCTGGCGCCGCCCAGTCTTCGGTAGGATTGCAAGACGTGAATGAACGTGGCCGCCATCTTGCCAGATCGCTTGAGCAATTGAGCATAGTGGCGTCGGAGGCGAAGCTTGTGCGTGCACGGACGCAAGATGTCATTCACGCAGCCGACCCTCAAATGAAGGCGTTGGCGGCCAGCGGAGCAGAAATTACCAAGATTATTGATGTTATCCATGATGTGGGACGCAAGACCAATTTTCTCGCCCTGAATGCGCAGATCGAAGCTGTCCGGCAGGATGCCAAGACGCAGGGTTTTGTGGCAGTCGCCAGCGAAATCAAGCAACTGGCCAATCAGACCCGCATTTCGGCGGACGAGGTGTCGAAAAAGGCGGGTAAGATTGGCAATGTGGTCGGCGACGTTTTGGTCGGTCACCGTGAAATCGTCGCGGCGATGGAGCAGATTAGTAGCATTTCGGGCAAGATTGACACCGCAGTGGACGAGCAGAGTGCGACAAGCCTCATTATAGCGGGGTTTGTCGAACAGGCTGCCGAAGCTACGGCCGATATCAGTGTTCGCGCAAGAGATATCGGCACCAGAGCGGACGTTGTGCAGACCAACGCCAAGGAACTGGAGCGCGTGTCTGCAACATTGCTGGCGTCCGCGAATGATATCAGCGAACGCAGCCGCGCATTCGTTCAATCCATTCAATATGCTTGAGTATTCGTTTCAAAGGGCTTGATGCTAATCCCCCGGCGACGCCGACGAACCGGCAAGTAACCCGCCGTCCAGATGCACTTCGCTGCCGGTCATATAGGCCGCTTCGTCCGATGCGAGCATCACTGCGATGGCCGCGACCTCTTCGACGGTGCCGAAACGCTTGAGCGGAGTATTGGCGACCATCTTCGCTTTGCGCGCCTCTTTATTCGGACCGTCGCCGATCAGCGCCTCCCACATCGGCGTCAGAATCGCCGCCGGGTGGACCGAGTTGCAGCGGATATTCAGGCCTTGCTGCGCACAATAAAGCGCCACCGACTTTGTGTGGTTGCGAATAGCGGCCTTCGACGAAGCGTAAGCTGCCGCGCCCGGAATGCCGACGATGCCCGAACGCGAGGACATATTGATGATTGATCCCGCTCCCTTGGCGCGCATAGCTCTAATGGCGTAACGG
>JANORM010000043.1:0-40852 GCA_031415335.1 Sphingomonadales bacterium
CGCGCATCGCCGCCTTCTCTGCGTGCTTGGTTGGCGCGGTCTGCGGTTGGACGGCGATCTCCGGTTGGGCGATCACCAGTTGGACGCTCTCCTGACGGACGGCGGCCATCGCCGCCCCTATTGTCACCAGTGCTGCCGTCCTTGGGACCAGCATTGGGCTGCCAGCCGCCTTGCGGTGCGAATGTGCGTTGACGGGTTTCGCCGTTGCGGCCCTGACCGCCATTATTGCCGCCCAGTTTCTTGCCTGCATAGTTCGAAGGACCGCGACCTGGAACGCCGCGTTTTTGTTCTTTGTTTGATGGCGGCGCGGGTGGCGGCAGGCTGGCGACGGCTTCACGGAAACCTTCAGGCAATTTCATAACCTGCGGCTTGATCCCGGTGACGCGTTCAATGTCACGCATATAGGCGCGTTCGTCGGGCGCGACAAAGCTCATCGCAATGCCCTCTGCCCCTGCCCGCGCTGTCCGCCCGATACGGTGAACATATTGTTCGGGCACATTGGGCAGTTCGAAATTGAACACGTGGGATACGCCGGGCACATCGATACCGCGCGCGGCAATATCGGTGGCGACCAAAATTTTGATCCTGCCATCGCGAAAGTTTTGCAGTGCCGCCGTACGCTGCCCCTGCGATTTGTTGCCATGAATTGCCGCAGCAGCAATGCCAGCGCCAGCCAAGCCGCGAACAACGCGGTCAGCTCCATGCTTTGTGCGCGTGAAAACCAGCGCCCGATCAATCGGTTCGCTTTTCAACTTCAGCGTCAGCAGCGTTTGTTTTTCGCGTTGCTCAACAAACGTCGCATATTGTTCCACACGTTCCGCCGTCGTCGATTGCGGGGCAACCGAAACGCGGACCGGATCATTCAGAAAACGGTTACCGAGTTCGGCAATCGTCTTTGGCATGGTTGCCGAGAAAAACAGCGTCTGGCGTTTCTTGGGCAGCAAACCATCGATTTTCTTCAACGCGTGGATGAAGCCAAGGTCCATCATCTGATCCGCTTCATCCAGCACAAAAATCTCGACATCTTTCAATGTCACCGCGCGCTGTTCAATCAAATCGATCAAGCGCCCCGGAGTAGCAACAAGAATATCAACGCCGCCCGCCAGCTTCTTTTTCTGCGTAAAAATTGGCATCCCGCCAAATACGCATTGCACCGTCAGGCCCAGAAACTTGCCATAAGTTTTGAAACTTTCGGCAATCTGTGCGGCCAATTCGCGGGTGGGGGACAAAACCAGCATCCGGCAGCTATATTGCTGGCGCGGTTTGATGTTGGTGGCAAAATGATGCAATGATGGCAGCGCAAATGCCGCTGTCTTGCCCGTGCCAGTTTGCGCAATACCGCAAAGGTCGCGGCCCTGCATCAATGCCGGGATCGATTGCTGCTGAATGGGTGTGGGGGTATCGTAACCCGCCGCCGCCAAAGCTTTCAGGATAGGTTGGGCAAGGCCCAGTTCTTCAAAATAAGACATAAATTCTTTCAATAATAATGCCATCGGCGCATGACCAAACGGTCTGCGCGCGGCAGCAGTGGTTGTAAGGGAAACCGAAATGGCCGCCCTTTGGAAACAACCCCGCGTGATTTGGGAAGCCTCTTCGCTTACACGCAATAAGTTCGATCGGCTGGCCGGGCCAATTATTTGGCTGAGCACTCACGCTGCCGATACTGCGGCGGGCTATTCCCACTCGCTCCATGCGTTGGCTGTCAAATAGGCGCAAAGTTTCGACAAAGCAAGTTTTATTGCGGTGCAACAAACCGTCGATGCAGCTGCATTTCGTAACCTCACGTTAACCATCTGTTAGAAGATTTCGTTCAGAGCTTTCTCAAATAGTAACGCGCTAAAGGGAAACAGCGATGAACAACGTGGATGTGGCGATTATCGGGGCAGGACCATCGGGGCTGACGGCGGCATATTTGCTGTCAAAAAAGGGCTATAGCGTCACGATCATCGAAAAAGACGAACGTTATGTCGGCGGTATCAGCCGCACCGTTGAGGTCGATGGGTACCGGTTCGATATTGGCGGACACCGTTTTTTCTCCAAATCGCAAGAAGTCGTGGACCTGTGGAACGAAATCCTGCCCGACGATTTTATTCAGCGCCCCCGCATGAGTCGCATCTATTATGAAGGCAAATTCTACAGCTATCCTTTGCGTGCATTTGAGGCGCTTTGGAATCTGGGCGTTTACCGATCGACTTTGTGCATGCTCAGCTATGCCAAGGCGAAAGCTTTCCCGAACCGCAATGTGCGCAGTTTCCAAGACTGGACCGTCAATCAATTCGGTCACAAGCTGTTCTCGATATTCTTCAAAACCTATACCGAAAAAGTATGGGGCATGCCCTGCGATGAAATGTCCGCCGATTGGGCTGCACAGCGGATCAAAGGATTGAGTCTGGGCAGCGCGGTATTGGACGGCCTGAAACGGTCGCTTGGCCTGAATAAAAAGCCCAATAACGGCATGGAAACCAAAACCCTTTTGGAAACATTTCGCTATCCGCGCCTTGGACCAGGCATGATGTGGGAAGCCGCGCGTGACGCCGTTGTTGCCAAGGGCAACCACATTCTGATGGGGCACAGTTTCAAACAATTGGCGCAGGATGCGAACGGCGACTGGCGCCTATCGGCGACAACGATCGACGGCAACGAGGCAGTGATTACCGCAAAACATGTCATCAGCAGCGCACCGATGCGCGAACTTTCAGCGCGTATCCATCCCCTGCCCGCAACCACATTGCAGGCATCGAACCTGAAATACCGCGATTATTTGACCGTCGTATTGATGATAAAATCCGAAGAATTGTTCCCGGACAATTGGATTTATATCCACGATAGCAAGGTGCAGGTTGGCCGCGTCCAAAATTATCGCAGCTGGTCCCCCGAAATGGTACCTGATCCATCGATTGCGTGCGTCGGCCTAGAATATTTCTGCTTTGAAAATGATGGTCTATGGTCCTCCAGCGATGGCGATTTGGTTGAGCTTGGCAAAAAGGAAATGGGCTTGCTTGGTCTGTGCAAGCCCGAAGATGTGCTGCGCGGCGTCGTTGTGCGTCAAGAAAAGGCTTACCCTGTTTACGACGATGAATATGCCGCCAATGTCGAGGCAATGCGTGATGAGTTGGAAACCAAATATCCCAACCTGCACATGGTCGGCCGCAACGGGATGCACCGCTATAATAACCAAGATCACGCGATGATGACGGCGATGCTGACTGTAGAAAATATCGAAGCGGGCCGCCGCGTTTATAATATCTGGAACGTCAACGAAGACGCCGAATATCACGAGGCGGGCGATGAAGGTGCGCAAACCGCAATTCCGGCTGTTAACCTTTCCGAAGGTCAGGTCGCTGCATTGCAATCCGAACGCGACGTTCCAAAGCGTCTTGTGGATAATAACGAAGACGTTAGCAAAGCAGCGTAAGCCAAATGGACCGGGCAATTTCGGCCGCATGGCACATCTGGAACCGCTTCACTTTGACGCGGTATCTGGCAGCAAGCATTGTTGCACTTGCGTTTGACGTTGCCGTGTTTTCAACATTGCTTGCGTTGGGCATGGGCGCAGCGGCGGCATCGGCAATTGGATATGCCGCTGGCATCATCATCCACTGGCTGGTCAGCAGTAATTTCGTTTTCACAGGCAAAACCCGCACAGGCTCGGCGTTGCAATGGCAGCGGATATTGTTTGCCGGATCGGCGTTTCTGGGTCTGGCCATTACCGTGGGTACCGTTGCGATTTTAAGCGGAACGGGCGCGCATCCGATTGCCGCCAAAGCGATTGCCATAATTATCAGTTTTGTTGCGGTTTATGCCGCGCGCAAATGGGGAGTTTTCAGATGAACGCAATCGCGATGCGCCTGCCGAGCGGATTTACGCTGGACGACGAGACTAAGCGTTTCTTAAACTGGGCGCTGATATGGGTATTGCTGGCCAATGCTGGGTTCATGGCATTGTGGTTCATTGGCGCGCCCCCGCGCTGGTGGGAAATCGGCATCATCGGTTTCACGGGCCTAATCGCAAAGCGATTTCCATTCTGGATGCGCTATTTGTCATTCGTTGGCGTCATGATTTATTCGGTGCTGAATTTTATCGGTGGCCTGTTCAACCTCAATATCGCATCGCTTACGCATTCTATCAAATTTTTCCTTGAGCTAAAGCCCGGCAGCGCGGTGGAATATATCATTGTTGGCGGCGCGATGCTGTTGATCCTTGGCATTGCCTATAAACTGATGCGCCGTGACACGAATTTTTCCCGGCCTGCATTGATTATTGCGGCAGGTGCGATGTTCATCGGCTTGGCAGTGATAGACATTGAAATGGGCAAGGGTATGCGTGGCCATTACAAGCGGCTCGCCCCTGAAGGCGCAGCATTCTCATCGGCAACGGGCGAAACCGGATTTGCCGCCCGCGCCGATGGCAAACGCAATTTGGTTTTGATCGTCGTTGAATCGTTGGGCGTGCCATCGACCAATGAAGAGATGAAACGGCTATTATTCCGCCCCTATAAAGACAGCGCGGCGGTTGCCGCACGCTATGACATCAGCCAAGGCCAATCGCTTTACTATAACAGCACCACCGCAGGCGAAGTGCGCGAATTATGCGGCCGCTGGGGCGATTATTATGATCTGGTGGATGCACCTGATGCAAATTGTATGCCCGCCGTTTTAGGACGCAAAGGTTATGACACCATCGCGATGCACAGCTTTACCGGCACATTTTTTGAACGCGGCAAATGGTATCCGAACATTGGTTTCCAAACCCGGCTATTCGACAAGGATCTGGAAAAAGTCGGCGCGGCGCGGTGCGGCGGGGTATTTGCTGGCGCGTGTGACCGCGATATTCCGGTGCAGATCGCGGAGCGTTTGAAGGCTGCGAAAAAGCCTACATTTCTGTATTGGTTAACGCTCAACTCGCATCTTCCGGTCCCGCCGGGCCTGAATTTGAACGTCGATAATTGCGCGCGGATTTCACCGATATTGGTGCGCGAATTTCCGCAAATTTGCCGTCAGTTCAATATCTGGCATGATATCGATACCGCGATGGTCAAACAGATTACCGCAGACGATTTTCCCGATACCGACATCTTGCTGGTCGGCGATCATATGCCGCCCTATTTCGACCTGCATCACCGTATACAATTTGATCCAGAGCATGTCCCCTATCTTTATCTGCGCCGCAAGGATGAAGGCAAGGACGGCGTCAATATTTCGGCCAGATAATGACCACCAATCATTTGCCTATCCGGATTTGGTTGCTGCTTTGGATCGGCATATCCGCCATCCTAATTTTTACGGGGTGGGACAATATTGCAGCGCGCAGCGGTTGGGACCCCGATGACCAGTTGCGGATGGTGCAACTGCGCGATTTTTTAAACGGGCAAAGCTGGTTCGACATCACGCAATACAGGATGAATGCGCCCGATGGCGCGCCGATGCATTGGTCGCGGTTTATTGAGTTACCATTGGTGGCGATAGTGTTTGCGCTTTCGCCCTTGATAGGGCAGCCCGCCGCTGAAATGGCGGCTGGAACAATCGTACCGCTGATCGGTTTGGGCCTGACTGCGTTGCTGTTGGGGCAGATTGCCATGCGGTTGGCCGGGCGTCATACCGGGATCATCGCAATTATCCTTACGTTCCTGTCGCCCGCCATATTGATGCAATTCCGGCCCATGCGGATCGACCATCATGGCTGGCAAATTATGATGGCCTGCCTTGCGCTTGCAACAATTTTTTGGCCTAATCGGCAGCGCGCTGGCATTACACTGGGGCTGGCATTGGCGGTATGGTTGCATATTTCCCTTGAGGGCGCGCCGATGACAACGGCGTTTTTTGTGTTGCTTGGATGGCGCTGGATATTTGAAAAAGCACAAGGGCGGCGATTGCTGTGGACGATTATCACGTTTGCATTGGCATCATTCCTGTTGTTTTTCGGAACGCAGCGCAGCGGCATTTTCGCCGCCACATATTGCGATACGATTTCCCCGCCGCATCTTTTTGCGGTCGCTGCTGCCGCACTCATCATGCTGCCCGCAATTGCCAAGGCGCCTAAGAATTGGCGCGTTCGGCTGGCGATTGCTGCCACCGCCGGTGCCGCCGCAGGCGGTGTTTTATTGACGCTCGCGCCGCAATGCACAGGCGGTGCGTTTGCCGGCCTTGACCCGTTGGTGCGGCAATATTGGTACGCACATATCAGCGAAGGCCTGCCCGTATGGCATCAGGGCCTGCAATCCGCCGCCGCACTGTTGGCTGCGCCTGCATGCGGGTTGGTTGCAATTTTGATGCTGCGGAAGCCGCAGGACGGCAAAGCGAATTCGGAAATACGCGTCGCTGCCTTCTTTCTACTTTATGCCTTTGCGCTCGCATTATTGGTTTTCCGCACGGTGTCGGTGACATCTGCTTATGCCATCCCCTTGGTCGCCGCGTTGATCGTCACGCTGTTTGCGCGCTACCGCAAAAGCAACAATGCCGCGCGCCGTATTGGCATGGTTGCGGTCATGCTCGCGCTATTCATTCCAGGCAATTTGGCGCAAAAACTAGTTGGGTCATTCAGCCCGCCCGACAATGCAGCAGCAGAAACACCCGCTCGCGCGGCAAACAAATTGTGTGAATCCAGCACTTCGATTGCCGCGCTGGGTGCGCTCAAGGATGCTTACTTTGCCGCACCGTTTGACATGGGGCCAATGATCCTATTGACCACATCGCATAAAGTGTTGGCCAGCAGCCACCACCGAAACGAAGCCGCAATGCACGATCATATCGAAATTTTCCGTTCCAGCGCCGATAAATCGCGCGCCATTATCGCCAAACGCCGCATCACCCATATCGCTGCGTGTGCCAGCGAGGCGGAGATGACGGGATATGTTAAAACCGATCCTAAGGGATTATGGGCGCGCCTTGCCAAGGGCGATGCACCGGATTGGTTGCAAGCCATGCCCGATGCGGGTGATGGGATAAAGGTTTGGCGGGTGCGGCAGCGATAATATTGTTTGTTGTAAAGTTCCGTGTGCTCCGGCGAAGGCCGAAGTGCACACTGACTCAACCGGGCATCATCGCACACCGATTGAATAAAAGTGGGCTATTCACCCGTTCACAAATGCATGAAATCGCGGTCGAAACTCTTCAAATGTGCGCCGCTATCGGCAAAAATTATCTGGCCCGTGACATGGCGGGCCGATGCCAAATATAGCGCCGCTTGCGCCACGCCATCCGCATCCGGAAGCGCGCCCAGCGGCATCATCTTGCCCAGCCGCTCCACTTGCGCATCATTATAATCATCGGTTGCAATCACCAGTCCCGGCGCAACGCCGTTAACACGGGCTCGCGGGCCATATGCTGCCGCCATCGACCGCACTGATGCCGCCAATGCTTGTTTGGAAAGCGTATAACTTATCTGGTCGCTGTTCGGGTTTTGAATGCGCTGGTCCAATATGTTGATGATGCAAGGTTGTGCATCCGCGTTCACCGCCACCAACGCCTGCGTCAACAATATTGGCGCGAAGGTGTTCAGCCGAAAATGCGCGTCCAGAGTGCCAGCATTCATTTGTGTCCAATCATCCTGCCCGAACATCGCCGCATTGTTGACCAGTACGTCCGGAAAGCGGCCAAAATGAGCCGCGACATCCGCCAATAACGGAGCGATGGTGGACGCATCCGACAGATCCGCCGTGAACACATGCCAGCGCGAACCCGATTGCGATAGCGCCGCCGCCGTCGCCGGATCCGGCTGCGTCTCGGCATGGCTGGTTAGCGCCAAATCATATCCCGCTGCGGCAAAATGCGCTGCGATCACGACACCAACGCGGCGCACGCCGCCGGTTATCAGGGCCAGCGGGCGTGTGCTCATTTGGGCGCTCATATGCCCACTGACTTGCGGTGCCGGATCATTGTAATCCCAATAGCCTCGTCATCCTCCGCAATGGCAAGCTTCACAATTTTGACGGTCAGCGTGTTTATCCGGGGATCGCCCGCAAACAACCGCGCCATGATATGTTCGGCCACGGCCTCAATCAGAGTAAAATGGACGTCAGCAGGCAGCCCAGTTACCGCATCCTTCAAATCCATATAGTTTTTTGATGCAGAAAGCGGCGTGTCCGGCGCGTAGTGATCCGCCATCACCAAATCAGCGCTTATGGAAATGCGCAGCGGTTGCGGCAAATGCGTTTCTTGGCTGTAAATCCCGGTTAGGACATTGACAACCAGATCGTGCATTTCAAGGGTAAGACTATCTTGCATATTTTGCTTTCTCAAAGTGATGACCACTAATTCTGCGACCAACGCGCAAATATGGCGGTGGGCAGCAAAAGTCCGCGTGCTTCCTCGCGCACCGCAAGCTCGCCATATTCAACGCGCCCAGGTAAATCGGCAAAATGCGATTCGAGCAACGCGCCCAGCGCCATTGCCGACATCCGCACGGCGTATACAGTCAAAAACAAGAACCGCGATTCTGCATCCAGCAGCTTGCGGCAATCGCCGATCAGCCCTGCCAAATCGCCTTCCAAATGCCATAGCTCGCCATCGGGGCCGCGTCCATATTTTGGCGGGTCGAGCAATATCCCGTCATAGCGGCGTTCCCGGCGCACTTCACGCGCAACAAATTTCGCGGCATCGTCGATGATCCAGCGCACCGGCCGATCAGACATGCCTGACATTTCCGCATTGACCCGCGCCTGTGCCACCGATTTCTTCGACGCATCGACATGCACCATTTTTGCACCTGCCGCCGATAATGCCAATGAACCGACACCCGTGTAGCCGAATAAATTCATGCAATCAGGTTCAGTTTTGCCCGCAATCTGCCCGCGCATCCACCGCCACACGGGGTCCATGTCGGGAAAAAAACCCAAATGCCGGAATGGCGTGCATTGTGCGTTAAAGGTGACTTCGTCGTTCCAGATTAACGGCCAGCCATCGATCGGTACGGGGCGGTTATTATACCATCGCCCCCCGCCCTCTTCATCGCTGCCCGGCACAAATTCCGCGTCAGCATCCCAATTATCGGATGCGGGCGCCCACATTGCCTGCGTCTCTGGCCGGATGAATGTCTTGCTGCCATAGCGTTCATATTTGCGGCCGTGGCCGCTATCGATCAGGGTATAATCGGATCGTGGTTCGCTAATCAGCGTGACGAAATCAGGCGCGGGCATACTCACAATAGTTTCGGCCGCGCGGCTTTTGACAAGATGTAGCTGCGGATTTTCGCGTAGTCGCACGGAAGGATTTCATACCGTTCCTCGCGCTCGAACAAATTGCCAATTCGGCTCGGCAATGCTGGCCGCACGCCCGTGGCTTGTTCAACCGCGTCCCGAAATTTCGCCGGATGCGCCGTCGCCAATGTCACCACTGGAATATCCCTCGGTATTTCAGCAATCCGCGCGCCGTGCAGGCCAATGGCGGTATGCGGGTCGATAATCTGACCGCATTCTTCATGCGCCCAACGAATTGCGCTTGCCATATCATTCGCATCGGCCCGCGCGCTGCTGAAAAACGCAGCACGTTTGCGCATTTCGGCGGACAGCACCATTTTGCCCATTTGTTCAAACCATTTCATCCGCGCTGCGGTGGTCGAACCATCGCGACCCTCCAAATCGAACAGCAACCGTTCAAAATTGCTCGACACCTGAATGTCCATGGACGGCGCGGCGGTAGGCGTGACGCCCAACACCGAATAATCGCCGCGCGACAGCGCGCGGTGCAATATGTCGTTGACGTTGGTGGCCACGATCAGGCGCTCCACCGGCAATCCCATTTGCGCCGCAACATAGCCCGCAAACACATCGCCGAAATTCCCTGTCGGCACCGAAAAGGCAACGCTGCGTTCGGGCGCGCCCAATTTTATAGCTGCGGCGAAATAATAAACCACCTGCGCCATTAGCCGCGCCCAGTTGATCGAATTGACGGCGGAGACATTCAATGACCCGTTGATTTCAGGATCGTTGAACATCGCCTTTACCATCGCCTGTGCATCATCAAAGCTGCCCTCGATGGCAATATTATGCACGTTTGGTGCCAGCACCGTTGTCATTTGACGGCGCTGTACATCGGAAATCCGTTCATGCGGATGCAGCATGAAAATCTCAATCCGCTCCCGTCCGGCCACGCCGTCAATCGCGGCGGAACCGGTATCTCCCGACGTCGCGCCCACAATAGTGATCGCTTTTTGGTTGTTGCTTAAAAATTTCTGAAACACTTCGCCCAGCAATTGCAACGCCACATCCTTGAACGCTAATGTTGGGCCGTGGAACAATTCGAGCAGCCAATGTTGCGCGTCCAATTGTACCAATGGCGTTACCGCGGCGTGCGAAAAGCGTCCGTATGCCGCTTGGCACAAATCACGCAATTCGCCCTCAGAAAGCGACCCCGCGACAAACGGCGTCATCACCTTTACCGCCAATTCAACATAGCTTAACCCGCGCATCGCCGCGATGTCCGCAGCCGAAAAACGCGGCCAATGTTCGGGCACATACAAGCCGCCATCGCTGGCCAACCCCGCCAAAGTTACGCCTTCAAAATCTAGGCTGGGCGCATTTCCTCTGGTGCTGATATATTTCATAACGGTTCCCGCTGTTTGCTTTTGCGCGGGTAGCGTCAAGGGCACTTTTGTGCAAGATTATTGCAAATCAGCCCTAACAAAATCGGCACACCGTTCTCCGATCATAATACTGGGCGCATTGGTGTTGCCCGAAACAAGGCGCGGCATGATGCTGGCATCGGCAATATATAGTCCCTTTAACCCGCGATAGCGCAGCTTAGTATCAACGACATCATCGACATTCGCGCCCATGCGGCAAGTGCCCACGGGATGATAGACAGTATCGGCGCGGTTGCGGATCATCGCGTCGAGCGCAGCGTCGTCGTGAATATCGACGGGGTTGAGTTCAACGCCTTGATAGGCGGCGAGCGCTGGCGCGGTCAGGATGCGGTACATTTGCTTTACCCCGTTTCGCAAAGTCACCATATCACGGTCGTCGGTCAGGAAAGCCGGATCGATTAGTGGTGCGTCCTCGATATTTCCGGATTGCAGCCTTACCGTCCCTCGGCTTTCGGGGCGCAATACGCATGCATGGCAACTAAAACCATGCCCTTTTACCTTCGTTCGTCCATGATCCTCAAGCAATGCCGGGATGAAATGATACTGAATATCGGGCGCGGGTAAATCCGGTGATGAAGCCCAAAATCCGCCACCTTCGGCGATGCACGTGGTCATCACGCCGGTACGTTTCATCCGGTGTTCGATAATCGCCTTCACCATTTTTACGTTGCCGCCAAACGAATCTCCCAGAAATTCAGTCGATTTGGTGCGGTAGCTGATGACGTAATCAATATGGTCTTGCAGGTCCGCACCGACCGCCACTTTATCCTGCAACACATCGACGCCCATTGCCCTAAGATGTTCGGCAGGGCCTATGCCCGACAGCATCAGGATTTGTGGGCTGTTAAATGCGCCCGCCGACAGGATCACCGCGCCGCGCGCTTTGATCGTACGCCGATTGCGGCCTTGGCGAATTTGAAGCCCTGTCACGCGGCCCTCATGCGTCAGCAATTTTTCGGTCAACGCATTGGTGATGACATGCAAATGCGGCCCCGCTGGTTCAACATAGGCTCGTGCCGCCGACCACCGCTCGCCGCCTTTTTGAGTGACCTGATACAGGCCAAATCCCTCTTGCTGTGCCCCGTTAAAATCATTGTTGCGCGGCAATTGCAGCTGCGCCGCCGCCTCTATCCACGCGCTGCTGCCCGGGTTGGCATAATGCTGATCCATTACATTTAACGGGCCATCGCCCCCGTGGGAATCGTCCCCGCCGCGCTCATTACCCTCGCTACGTTTGAAATAAGGCAATACATCGTCATGCGACCAGCCATCGCAGCCCAGTGCCGCCCAATTGTCATAATCCCATTTGTTGCCGCGAATATACACCATCGCGTTGATCGCACTCGACCCGCCAAGGCCGCGCCCACGCGGTTGATACCCGAGCCGCCCGTTCAAACCCGTTTGCGGAACCGTATCATACCGGTAATTGGATGCCTTGGGAAGGAACGGCATAAATCCTGGCGTTTTAATCAGGAAATTGTCGTTTTTCCCGCCCGCTTCGACCAATGCGACCGAATATTTGCCGCCTTGCGATAGCCGTCCCGCCGCCGCGCTGCCTGCGGACCCGCCGCCAATTACAATAATATCAAATTCGTCCATGTGCGCTCCTTTTCCGAATGGTTTAATCAGACGATTAACGACTTGGCAAGCAGTTTGCGTTTCCGTTTGAGCCGGATGGGTGTGGCGGGAATATAGCCCGCCTGCGCCGGAGAATGTGCTGCTTTATTTCAGCGCCATTTCGTCCCTAAATTGCGGTAACCTCGATATGTTGCGGCTTTTGCCGAGTGGCGATGATGCATGCCGCAACGATAAGAACGGCCCCAGCCAATGTGGCGGTTGATACAGGCTCGCGGAACATCACCCAACCCAGCAATGCCGCCCAGATAAATGCAGTATATTCAGCCGCCACCAAAATCTGCGCTTCGGCCCGAGCATAAGCCCAGCTGATAAGCATCAGCGATACGATGGCAAGCACCGCGCTAATCGCAATATCGGGCCAGTTCGCGGCCGCAGGTACAACCGCCCAAAATGGCGCAGCGATTGACAACACCCCGCACGCAATCAGGCTTTGGAAAAACCCGACCTCAAGCGGTGTTGCCACTTGCGCCTGTTGCCGCTGAAGAATCAAGTTATAGGCATAGAGTATTGCTGATAAAAATATCGAGGCTATGCCCCACAACACGTTGGCATCATATTGCGCCGCGCCCAATCGCGCCGACAGGATGACACCAACCCCCGCCAACCCCAGCAGCGACGCGATGATCGCGGGTGGACGGATTTTTTCCTTCAGCAACGCCGCCGCGAGATACAGCGTAATCAGCGGAGCGATGAAACTCAGCGCCATCCCTTCGGCCAATGGCACCCGCGCGATACCCCAAAAGAACGATGTTGCCATGAATGCCGAAATAGTCCCGCGCATCAAATGTAGCCGAAGTGCCGATTTTTTGGGCAGGATTTCACGGCGCAGCGCAAACAAGGTACCGCCCAAAACCGCCCCCACCATCGTGCGCCACAGCATCGCATTATACGCGCCAATATCAATCGAAAGCCGCTTCATAAACGCATCCATCGCCGAAAACAGCGCGATACCGATGCACGTGACGGCAAAGGGTATCAGTAAATTGCGCGGTGGGTTGGTCATGGTCGCGCGATATAGGGCAGCAGCGGTGCTGTCCAGCGCAGTGAATAGCTTAACCTATTCCAACGTCATCCGGTTTTCTTGGATATTCACATTGCCGACCCTAGACAAAAAGCTTTGCCCGAGCAGCGACACGTCCAGGCCGTCGGGGATGATCGCCGCCTGAACATCATAGGCAATGATATCGCCGACTCGTACCGATTTCAGCAGGACAGGTTTGCCAAACACATCGCCGCTCACGCCGCGCCCGATCAGTTGCAACTGGCCATCATCCCAGCTTATGCCAAGTGCGTCGGCATCCGCCCCCGTCAGCGCAATCGCACTGGCGCCAGTGTCGACAAGAAAGCGCACTTCGCCATCATTGACGCCCGCATTGGCATAAAAATGGCCATCGGCTTGCCGGGTGAGAACCACAGCCTCGTTTTCCAGCGGCACTTCGTCCTCGTCCGCAGGATCATAGCTGAGCGGAGCGCTGCCTGGCGCAGCAGGCAAATTATCGGCAGGCGGCGGCGGCCCAAATGGCAGCATCCAGCCCGCCAACAGCGCGCCAATAAACAGCGCAAAGATATACCGCAATTGCATTGCACTGGATTAGGCCCAAAACCTTAAACGCGGGTGAATGCAGCGGGGATTTCCAATACTGGACCCGGCAATGGCGGCGCGGCCAGTAAAGATGCGATGCCCAATGATTGTAGGCAAAATGCAGCAGCGATCAACGCGAACGGGGTGACATATTTCAAATCCATGGCGTGGCAATTAGCAATGCAGGGTTAAGCAGAGATGAATTCAGCAAAATAGCGGTAAATCGCGTCCTCGCTGCGGCTGTCGGCATTGCGCCAGCTGCGCGCGTCGTCGCGGTTCAGCAACTTGCCGCCGCTGGATATCATCATCACATAGGGCGTGTTTTTTTGCTTTTTGCCGCCAAAGCGTTTGATAATGTCCGGATTGCGGCCATCCCCCGTTTGCGGCTTACCTGCATCGACATAGACGATTTCATATTTCGGCTGCATCATCGCCGTAAAGCGCGGGGTTTCGAACCATTTGGCCAAGCCCCGGCTGTCATGACACCAGTTCGCGCCCATTACGATGATGACGGTTTTGCCAGACACAGCAGCGCGGGACAATGCGGCATCAACATCCGCGCTCGCATCGCGCCCCTCGGCATAGACATGGCCGACTTCTACCGCGGCGGCAGCATCATGCGAAGGCGTCGACGTATGAACAACGGTTTGCAGCATCATCAACAACGCAAAAGAAAAAATCATTACCCTACCCCGTGCATATCATCCGCGCTCATGCTCTCGCCTGCATCTATCGACGCGGCCTTGGCCTCCACCAACCGCACGATATGCGCCACCATATCAGCGTCCTCGACATGGTGGTCGGTGACGCCGGATAGGTAAACCATATGCTTACCATTGCCGCCGCCAGTGATGCCAATGTCTGTCTCGCGGGCCTCGCCAGGGCCGTTGACGACGCAGCCCAGGACGGAGAGCGACAACGGCGTTTTGATATGGCTCAATGCGTCTTCCAATTTCTGCACGGTGCGGATCACGTCAAAGCCTTGGCGCGCGCACGATGGACAGCTGACCACACGAACGCCCCGCGTTCTAAGCCCCAGTGACTTCAATATCTCATACCCCACCCGCACTTCTTCTTCAGGTTCCGCAGACAGGCTGACTCGGATGGTGTCGCCGATCCCGGCCCATAGCATATTGCCCATGCCGATGGACGATTTCACCGTACCGCCGATCAATCCGCCCGCCTCGGTAATCCCCAAATGTAAGGGACAGTCTACCGCATCAGCAAGGCCCATATACGCGGCTACCGCCATGAACACATCGGACGATTTCACAGCGACCTTATATTCGTGGAAATCATGATCCTGCAGCAGCTTGATATGATCGAGCGCGCTTTCGATCAGCGCATCGGGGCACGGCTCGCCATATTTTTCGAGCAAATCTTTTTCCAGCGACCCCGCGTTCACGCCGATACGGATGGCGCAGCCGTTTGCCTTGGCGGCATCGACTACTTCTTTGACCCGCGCCGATGATCCGATATTGCCCGGATTAATGCGAAGGCACGCCGCGCCTGCATCCGCCGCCTCTAATGCGCGTTTATAGTGAAAGTGAATGTCCGCCACGATGGGCACACGCGATGCACGCACGATCTGTTTCAGTGCAGCGGTCGATTCCACATCGGGGCAGGATACGCGAATAATATCAACACCCGCATCCTCGCACCGCCGGATTTGATCGATGGTCGCCTTGGCGTCGCTGGTCAGCGTGTTGGTCATGGTTTGCACCGCAATCGGCGCATCGCCGCCAACAGGAACATTACCGACCATGATTTGGCGGGACGAACGGCGCGCAATATCGCGCCAAGGGCGTACAGAGGACATGTGCGCTATATAGAAGCGTTCAAACGATAGAGCAATCGCGCATGGATTGGCTGTCTCGTTTAGGAAGCTTCGACTTTGCGAACGCGCAATTTGTCGATTTTCCGGCCGTCCATATCAACAACCTCAAAATGCCAGCCAGAATCTTCAAACGCTTCACCTTCTTCGGGCAAATGGCGCAGCACATAGAGCACATATCCCGCCGCCGTCGCGTAATCGCGATCTTCAGGAAGGGGGATGTCGAGGGCATCGGCCATTGCGTCCGCCGCCATCGCGCCGGATATCAGCATTGAGCCATCGTCTAGCGTGATGATATTGCCCGCGCTGCCCTGTTCCTGATCTGATGCAAATTCACCTGCAATCGCCGACAACAAATCATTGGGGGTCACGATACCTTCAAAATGGCCATATTCATCATGCACCAACAACATCGGCACGTCGGCAATGCGCAATATTTCCAGCGCGTCCATCGCGTCCAATTGGTCCGGGACAATTTCCGCCTTTTTCATAAGCGTGCGGATATCAAGCGGCTTTCCGCCCAGCTGTGCCGCAACAATATCGCGCGATTGCACAACGCCGATGATGTTATCGGTGCCCTCGCCCGCCACCGGCAGCCGCGTATGGAGCGATTCAATCAGCATCGTACGAACCTCGTCTGGTGAGGCGTCGGCGGAAATGAAATCAATGTCGGTGCGCGGCGTCATCACCTCTCGCACCGGCCGGTCGGCCAGTCTGACGACACCTGCAATCACTTTATGCTCATGTTCTTCGATCAAGCCGACATGTGTGGCCTCGGCAAAAACCATGCGCAGTTCTTCGGCGGTCAACGCTTCACGCGAGTCCCGCCGTAATCCGATAAGCGCGAAAATGAACGCACTTGATTTGTCGAGCAGCCAGACAAACGGTGCCGTCACGCGTGCCATCAACTCCATTGGCGCAGCCATCACCATGGCAATGCGTTCAGGCGCAACCAGCGCAAATTGTTTTGGCACCAATTCGCCAACGACCAGCGACAAATATGTGGTGATGGCAATAACGATGCTAAATCCTACCGTGACCGACCAATCCTTTGCCATGCCCAATGCCGCAAGACGTTCGCCCACTGGCCCGCCCAATGTCGATCCCGAATACGCGCCCGCAATGATGCCGATTAACGTAATGCCAATTTGCACGGTAGACAGGAATTTGCCGGGGTCTTGGGCCAGCCGCAATGCCGCCGCAGCGCCTTTGCTGCCACTTTCGGCCAATCCCTGCAATTTGGCGGTACGCGCCGAAACGATGGCAAGTTCAGACATTGCGAAAACTCCATTTAGCGCAATAAGCGCCAAAATGGTTGCCGCATCTATCCAAGGAAAAGGAGTTATCGTCATCGAATTGTCAATCTCATAGACGAATTTCGATTGTTTTGGCAATATTTACAATATTTGCAGGAACCAATCAGCTCCCGTTCAGTTAAGCATGTGGTATAACTATCATTGTTGACGATAAATTCTGTCGTTTTTGGAGAAAATCTAATGACTAAGGCGCGAAATTTTGCATTGATACTCGGTTTGACGGCATTGCCGTTATCAGCGTGCGTAACCGACCCAACGACGGGGAAAAAGACCATTTCCAAAACCGCAATTGGCGGCGTTGGCGGATTGGTTGGCGGATATTTGCTGGGTGATTTGATTGGCGGCAAACGCGACCGTACTGAAAAGATTTTGGGCGCAGGCATTGGCGCGGTCGCTGGTGCCGGCGTTGGCTATTATATGGATCAACAAGAAAAAAAGCTACGCGAGCGAACCGCAGGTACCGGCGTGAATGTTGTGCGCGACGGAGATAATCTGATTCTCGATTTGCCGTCTGATGTAACATTTCCTGTAAATGGATATGCCGTCGATCCGCAATTTCAATCGACCTTGGTTAGCGTCGCCGGCACGTTGCGCGAATACGAAAAAACCTATGTCGACGTGCTGGGTCACACCGATTCAACCGGATCGGATGCGTATAACCAGACACTTTCTGTCAACCGCGCGCAATCTGTTGCCGCTGTGCTTAGCGGCAATGGTGTTCAGCAAGCCCGCATTGCCACTAAAGGCTATGGCGAAAGCACGCCAAAGGCAAGCAACACCACTTTGGAAGGCCGCGCCGCCAATCGCCGCGTGGAAATCCGTTTGGTTCCGGTGACCGAGGGCAGCTAAGCGTTATTCTGGAAATGTTTACCGCCCGGTCTTTCTGCGTCAATAACAAGGACCGGGCGCAACTTTATATGCAACAAACGATGTTGCATCGGGCTTCTTTAATTGTGGTTTCCTGCAAAAAGTTAATCGCTATAACGATGCGATTCCGCGGTAAAACCCGTGGGCTTTTAGGATGGGAGCTTCGCTGAATTGCTCGATCAATATACAAAAAATATGTCAGCCTTGCTCAGCGAGCTTGATTGGATTCCGGCTGACATGCATGTTAAATCCGTGGCAATTGCCGGCGCGGGAAACATGAATTTGGTTGAGCGCGTGACGCTTGATAATGAAGCAAGCTTCATTCTGAAACGTGCGCATGGATGGGTGGAAAAATATCCGCAAATCCCCGCGCCTGTTGAACGCGCAGGCGTTGAGGCCGCCTTTTACGGAATTGTCGCAGGAACCTACGCAGGCCACGCGATGCCCAAACATTTGGGATATAATGCGGCACATGCGGCCAATATGTTTGAAGATATGGGCAATGCGGCCGACGGTATGGCGGCTTATACTGGTCAAGAAATTGACGGCGATGTAATTGACAGCGTGGCCGATTGGATGGCGGCATTACATGCTTTGCAAAGGCCGAATGACACCCGTCTTACTAACCTTGCGATGCGCGAATTAAACGCCGTTCATATCTTCGATTTTCCGCTCGACCTAGAAAACGGTTTCGATCTTAATGCAATTACGCCCGGATTGCAGACGGCGGGTGATCGCTTGAAAAACGATGCTGCTTTTATTGCTGCTGTGCATGCTGTTGGCGCGCTGTATCTCGGTGAGACCCGCGATGAACTGCTCAGCGGCGTGCTTCTTCATGGTGATCTTTACCCCGGCAGCTGGCTGACGACGCCGCATGGCGTTTTTATCATTGATCCTGAGTTTTGCTGGATCGGCCCACGCGAATGGGATGTAGGCGTGTTATTGGCGCATTTATGGCTAAGCGGGCAGCCCGCTGCACTCAGGGAAAGACTGTTCAGTCGCTATGCCCATCCGATTGACCGCGATTTGGTCAATCGCATCGCCGGAATTGAAATGATGCGCCGCTTGCTCGGGGTTGCGCAATTGCCGCTGACAATTGATTTGGCGGCCAAGGAAGCGTTGCTCGATGCCGCGCGCCGCCTGGTTCTTGGAACCGCCGCATGACCGCACGGCGGCGCGTATGGATCGATACCGATCCCGCGATCACCGCTGGCAATGGCGAGGTTGACGACGCGTTTGCACTTATCCAAGCACTGCGTTCGCCCGAACTAGAAATTATTGGCATATCCGCTGTGTTCGGCAATACCGACATCGACCACAGCTATGCCATGGCGCAGGAAATTACGAAGCGCGCCGGACGCAGCGATGTAGACGTTTATCGCGGTTGCGGCGAGGCTGGCGACCGCGTCCCTAACGCGGCCACCCAGGCGCTTGGCGTGGCTCTCGCCGATGGTCCGTTGACCATCGCGGCGCTTGGGCCCCTGACAAATATTGCAGCGGCACTTGCACACCGCGATGCGGCAATAGATAATGTCGGCGAGATCATCTTCGTCGGCGGCCGTCGCTCGGGCCTAGAATTTCGGGCTACGCCAACGCAGAAACAGCCGTTTCAGGATTTGAACTTTGAACTCGATCCGCATGCCGCCGCAACTCTGCTCTCGCTCGGCGTGCCAATGACGCTCGCAGGATGGGAGGTTAGCGCGCACATGTGGCTTACCCCTGCGGACCTAGATCGGCTGAGCGCGCAGGATGACGCCTGCGCTCAGTGGTTGGCGCAATCTGCACGCAAATGGCAAGCCGAGTGGCAGCGAAATTTTGCTGCACCGGGCTTCACTCCGTTCGACACATTGGCCATAGGATGGATGTTGGCCCCCGAACTTTTCAGGGCTCACCTATGGCCGGCAAAAGTGTTTTTCGACGGCGAAACCCCGTTGTTCATCGCCGATCCCAAATTATCAGGCAGCAACGCGACATATTTATATGGTGTCGACAACGACGCATTTAGAGAGAATTTGATGACGCGGTTGCTTGCTGCGTAAAGCCTGCAACGCATCAAAATTTATAAGCAAGCCCAAATTGAAACTGGCGCGGTTGTCCGGCGTTGCGCTGAACAAACTGCCCACCGCCGCCAAACTGGGTCTGGTTTGATACCGACGCCGCATTGGCAAAGCCCGATTCATTATTGGCATTTAAAAGGTTAAACACATCGGCGCTCACCTCAACATTGCCAAAAAACGCTGGCAGCGCATAGCGAAGTCCAATATCAATCGTTGTCGATGACGGCAGCCGAGCGGAGTTTCGCGTCGCACCGGGGAAGCGGTCGGAATTGCCGACAAAGCTCTCGCCAAATGACTGGCCATCACCGTTCAAATCCTGCGTCCCAAATATGCTAGCATCGGGGACCAAATTGACGGGTTGGCCCGACTGAAACAGCACCGCAGCGGTCGCCGTCAACCCCTTAACCGGATAAAGGAAACCAACCGCCGAAATCACATGACGGCGGTCATTGGCCGACGGGCCATTATCGACGCTGAAATTATTGGCATCAGAGGCGCGGAAGTTTATGTCATCGGTGTCATTGGTCAGCTTTGACAAGGTATAGGAAAAACGGAACGCATAATCGTCAGCGCCGCGGGTCTTATTCACTTGCAGGTTAACCGCGCGGTACAGCGATTTTCCTTCGGTTTCTGAAACCGTAATCTGGCGCGCGCCGCCTGGTAAAAGAGCAACCGGGCGCGTCGCATCCGCATCGGACGACGACCGCACCAACCCAAGCTGCTGCGCCAGAGCGAAGCGCGCAGCATTGTCGGGAAGTGCGCGCAAGATCGCGATATTGGCCGATGTCAGGTTAGCAATATTGGGCGTGAAAGCAGCCGGTGAATTAAGATCGCGCAACCGCACAAGATTGCGTGTGCGGCTGTAAATCACATCAATCCCTGCGGTGATATCGGAACTCACTTGATATTGATAACCGCCGCTTAGCTGCAGGCTATAGGGGCTATTATATCCGCTGGGGTTAAGAATACGCGCCTCATTGATGATTGCCGTGTCGCGCAACCCCTGAACCGCCGAAAGCGGCGGGCATGCTGCCACTGTGGTGCAGGCAGGAGACACCGTCAGATTGCCGTCAAATGTTACCCTGTCTAAGTCCGTGCCCGCAGGGATGATACCTTGCGCCGCCAGCTGGTTTAACTGACCCAGAAACGCTGGCGACGTTGTATTGCGTTGCAGTGCATCCGAAATCACCGCGTAGATAATCTTGCTATAGAACAGACCGGCCCCAAAACGGAATGATGACCGAGAATCGGGACGATAGTTAAGCGCGAGGCGCGGTGCAAAATTATCATAATCACCGCCCGTCCCGCCCTTGCCCGTCAGCGAGTCATAGTCCCAACGCAAGCCAGCCGTCGCGGTCAGCTTTGGTGTTACTTGCCATTCATCCTCTAGGTAAAATGCGAGTAAGTTTTGCGAGGTGCCAAATGAAGCAGGGCGCAGCTCAACCGAATAATTATTGACGACCGGATTAAGCCCAAGCACATCCTGCGCATTCAATTCCAGCCCGCGGCCAAGCGATCGAACCGCCGCAAGTTGTGCAGGGGTTAACGTTACAGTGAAATTACCATTTGGGTTTCCGCCGCCAAGAAGGTCAAATTTCGACGTTATATAATCGCCGCCAACGGTAAGTTTATGGTTCCCAAATATCTTTTGGATACGTTGAACAGTTTGAAAACTGTTTTCGACATTGTTGAACACAAATCCGGGATTGCCGACCGTTCCTACGGTCAGCCCCGTTTGATCCCGGATCGAAACCTGCGGACCGGCGGGCCCATTGGTTTGCGCGTATTGGAAACGGAAACGGCTGTATTGGACGCTGCCATCATAGGTAAAGGCGTCGCCGGCATAATTTACCGAACCGACAATGATTGTTGATGGCCGGAACTCCTGCGAACCTGCCGATGGAAATGTGCTGTTGCCGCTGCCAAGACCGCCGCCGGGGCGATCAATCGTCACTTGGCCAAAATTACCGCGCAGCGTTACATTTAAATCATCATTCAAACGATGATCCAGCCGAACCGAACCTAGGATGAATTCGTTGCGCCCGGTGACTGTTGCAACGGTGCCAAGTTGCGGTGCGTCGACAATCTGCTGATTGCGGTCGCGCGTATATTCGAGGTTAGCAAAGAAGAATGTTCGGTCTTTTGATATTGCGCCGCCAAGTGCGCCGCCGGCTTGATATCGTTCAAAACTCTCGCCCACGGTATTACCCGTCAGATCGCGCCGCGGAAATGCCGAACGCGCATCTAGTGGCCGGCCGGGGCGGATCAATGCATATGCCTCTCCGCGAAAATCATTGGTTCCCGATGGCGACGTATAATTGATGATGCCATTGGCCGTGCGCCCAAAAATCACAGAATAACTGTTGGCAAGGACAGTCACTTCTTTGGTAAAACCCAGTGGCACAGGGAATTTTGGGCCGCCGAGAAAATTCTCATTATTGTCCAGGCCATCAATCAAGTAATTGGTTTCCAGCCCGTTGGCCCCATTAATCGAGACAACGGGCGCTTCGGGGAAGAAACCCGTCGAAGCGACGACATTTGGCAGGCGGATCAACGCTTGAATAACATCGCGTCCCTCAATCGGCAAAGCAACGAGCGCGTCACGCGGAAGCGATGACGAAATTTCGGCATTGACCGTGTTAATACCCGTGACCGCACGGCCAGTGACAACAATGTCATTGGCCGCCTGACCGCCAACGCGGATAGTGACCGATCCGGTAAAATTGGAACGCAGCGACACCGGCGCGGCCGCCGCGCTGTTATAGACATCATTGGCCGCAACAGAGACGATGTACGTGCCGCTGGTCGTCAGCGCTTCAAGCCTAACACGGCCAAAATCATCGGTCGTTTCGGAACGACGAAAACCTATTTCCTTGTTTTCAATTGTCACCTTTGCGCCGGCCACAGGTGCGCCGCCATCTTCTTGAACGACATTGATTTGCAAACCGGCCTGCTGCGCTGAGGCGGGAGCCGCGATAGCAATCGTTGCAACAACTGCGAAGGCACTGATCCCCGCACGAAAACAATTGAATGACATTAAAACCCTTTGAAAAAATGTGAGATGCATTTCTACGTGTTCATATCGCAGTTCGCCAATTGGCCTTTTTGGTTACAACAATATCGCCGCCAGCATGAAGTTCCGATATTTTTCGCATTATAGCCGCTCACAACATCACGACCCTTTCGGTTGCGTCCTTGTCATCATGCGTCACCAAAATTGTCGGTATTTTGCGCGCTTTAATTGTGCGGAATGTGAGGCTGCGAATACGATCACGCATACCCGCGTCAAGTTTTGAGAATGGTTCATCAAGCAGCATTGCGTGCGGCTGCGCGAGCAAAGCGCGGATCAACGACACGCGCGCTTTTTGTCCTCCCGATAGGGTGGCAGGATCACGTGCCGCAAATCCATCAAGCTCAACTTCGGCCAGCGCCGCATGAACGCACGCTTGGCGTTCCGTTTTTGATATGCCCTGAGGAATGGCGAACGCCAAGTTTTCCCCAACACTCATATGCGCAAACAACAAATCATCTTGAAACAACACGCCGATCCTGCGTTTTTCAATGGGCAGCGGCAAAACATTGACACCATTCAACATGACTTCGCCTTTGGCGACCAAGGCAGGATCGAGTGATCCGCAGATATAAGCGATCAAGCTAGATTTGCCCGAACCGCTTGCCCCCATCAATGTTACGATTTCACCGGGTGCGGCGGTGATATTCACATTTTCAAACAAAACGCTGCCTTTGATCGCCAGACTTACCTGATTAAGTACCAAACCATTCATCGCCGTGCCATGCTCGCTCATCCTAAGCGCCCTAAACGATTGGGCACGATATACGCGAGCAAAAGTGCAATAAATGGAAGCGCAGTTAGCGCAAAGGCTGTGACGCCAGCCAAACGCCGGTCCGCGCCCGATGCCAGCGCTACCGCTTCGGTTGTCAGAGTATCGACCTGACCAGCGCCTGCAAAAATCGTCGGAAGATATTGGCCGACGCTGACTGCAAATCCAATCGCAAGTGCCAAGGCAACCGGGCGCGCCAGCAAAGGCAGCTTAACCTTCATCAACGTCCGCAATTGCCCGCTGCCAAGCGACCGCGCAGCAATTGCGATGCGCGGATCAAGTGCGCGGTAAGGATCGCTGAGCACCAGAAAAACATATGGCAGCACAAAAAGCAGATGGGTCAGCGTCACTGCCACCAAACTGCCGTCCAGCCAAAGCCGGTTCCACATCAATTGAATGCCGAACAAAAAACTGATTTGCGGCATCAACAGCGGTACGTAAATAAGCGCCAGCCAACGCGGTTTAGCCCGGCCAACCCCAGCCTCGAGACAAAATATGGCGAGCATTGTTGCGATTGCGCTTGCAAATAAACCAATCAACGCCGTGCGGCCAGTAAGCATGATCAGATCATTGCCAGCGCCAGACCAATTGGAAAACGACCATGACGCTGGCAGCGCATCTGGCCAACGCCATTGCCATGCAAATGACCAGATCAACAACATAATGAACGCGCCCATGCTCGCCAACAAAGCAAGTGATACCCCGATGCTGCCAGCGCCCACGCAAATTGCACCAACCATCCCGCGCCGTGTTCCACCGGTTAACCAGCGGCGTGTGATGCGATTGCTGAACCATTCACCGCCGCGCCACAACATGACGGCACCCACAACAATCAGCAGCTGTAAAATGGACGCCGCAGCCGCCATCATTTGCCGCGTGCTATCCAGTTTGCGGAACCAATCAAGTGTCATCGGCGCGAGCGATGGAGGCGATGCGGGGCCAAGGATAATTGCCATATCGACAATGGTGAGCGCGCTGGCAAGCATTGCGTAAATCGGCAGCCGCACTTGGGAATAAACCTGAGGCGCGACGATTTTTGACCAAGCATAGGTTGAACTATATCCCATGCTTCTTGCAGACCGCAGCAAGTGCGTACTATTTATTTGGCCAAGTGCGCCAACAATCATCAGAATCAAGAATAACGACTCTTTGAGTGCAAGTGAAATCATGAGCGCCAGCCCATCCGGATCACGAATGATGAGCAAATCAGGCGGTTGAACCCACCCGGTCGCCCAAGGCGAGAGCAACCGCGCGATCCAGCCGCTTGGGGCTATCAAAAAGGCAAGGCCAACCGCAAAGCTTGCATGCGGAAACGCAAGCGCAGGTGCAAGCAGCGCGCGGAGCATCGCAAAAGCCTTGCTGTCATGCAGCAATGCAACGCCGCAAAACCCGATGACCACTGCTATCATCGTCGCCCCAAATCCCGTGGCTAATGTGAGCGAAAGGCTTTTCGCAAAGGCGGGATCGGCAAATAGATTATGCCATGCCGAAAACCCCAGTGTGCTGATGTCCAGTGTGCTGGTGCCCAGCGCGTTGATGCCAAGCATCGGCTGTATGCCAAACGCAGGAAGCAAGGTTCCAAACAAGCCAAGCAAAATGGGCCCAGCCAAAATCAAAAGCGTCAGATGCGGGGCAAACTGAAATCGGTTATGCGCAAATGCCCGCCGCCAGTCCGTCATGCCGCATAGCGCGCACGCCACGCGTCCCCAAGCGCGAGCATCCAGCTTGGATGCGGTTCCGCAAGCGCCCTTAACAGCGATTGCTCATCGGGAAGCGCGTCACCTTTCGGCAACGTATCAAACCGCGCGCGATCGGCGGGCGAAAGCGCAGCAAGATCAAGCACAGTTCGGTCGCCCCATTGCCTTGGATCCGCTTTGCGCGCTTGTGCTTCAGGTGAAAGCAGGAAATTCGCCACCACCATCGCCCCCGCCTTTGCGGATGAATTAAATGGTATCGCCTGAAAATGCGTATTTTGAATGGTGCCACCATCAAGAATATACGCCCGCGTCGTTGGCGGCAGCAACCCCGAATTGACCGCGTTTAGCGCCTCAGACGTATTAAAGGCAAACGCAATATCGACCTCTTGATCCTCCAACAATTGTCTCAAACTTGGGTAATCAGGCGGAAAGCTCTTGCCGCTGCGCCATCCGGCGGAGTGAAGCTGGTCCAGATAGGACCAAAGCGGCGCCGTTTGACTGGCAAAATTGGATTTGCTGACAGGCCGATAAAATGGCGCCTTGTCCCGCGACAATTCCAGCAGCGCCTGTTTAAGGAATGTCACGCCGGTAAAATCAGGTGGTGCAGGATAGGCAAAGCGACCTTTATTGGCCTTGGCCCAGTCGAGCAAAGCTGGGATGTTGCGTGGCGGATTAGCCAGCGCCGCGCCGTCATGAAAAAACGTCAGTTGCGCCATGCCCCAAGGCGACTCATATCCTTCGGTCGGCACCGTAAAATCCAGCGTCGTTGACGGCTTGCCTTTGACATCAACCAATGACCAATTTGGCAAGCGCGTCGCAAATGGCCCCCATAACAGGCCGAGGTCTTTTGCTGCCGCAAAATTCTCGCCATTCAGCCAGACCATATCAATGCGGCCACCCGTTGTTCGGCCACTCGATTTATCGGCCAGCAATGGCTGAATGAAGGCTGCGGTATCGTTTGTTTTGGCATGGGCAAGCGTTATCCCAAATCGCGCCTGCACCGTTTCCGCTGTCCAACGAATATATTCGTTTATTTTGGGGTCGCCAGCCCAGGCTTGCCAATTGACGGTTTGGCCGTGCGCACGTTTTTCAATTTCGGCCCAAGTTGCATTGTCGCCGATCGTTTCAGCCGCTGGTTTTGAGCACGCGCTTAATATCACAGGTGCGGTCAGCAGGCCAAATCCAAGTTCGCGGCGGGTCAGCTCAAATGATAGGCCAAAAGATCGATTTGTCATAAGGGGTCTTAATCCATGATGCGCGGCCATGGCGCAAGCGCAATCCGTTCTATAGCTGACTGCGGCGATTTGCACCCAATTGCGTCGACAAACGCGATGTCGGTGGCTAGGGCGATACGCATGATAAAACTAAACCATCTGATGCAACGCGGTACCGAATTTTTGGGCTGTGATGTGGCCATTATGTGCGGGGCGATGTCGTGGGTGTCTGAGCGCAATTTGGTGAGCGCGATCAGCAACGCGGGCGGATTTGGGGTTATTGCGTGCGGCGCGATGACGCCGGAATTGCTGGATGCTGAAATTGCCGCGACCACAGCATTGACCGACAAGCCGTTTGGCGTAAACCTGATTACGATGCACCCGATGCTGTTTGACCTGATCGAGGTGTGCGGCAAACACCGCGTCAGCCACGTTGTGCTGGCAGGGGGATTACCGCCGAAGGGCAGCATCGAAGCCATCAAGGCGCACGGCGCAAAGCTGATCTGTTTTTCGCCGGCATTGTCGCTGGCCAAAAAATTCGTGCGCTCTGGCGTCGACGCGCTGATTATTGAGGGCAATGAGGCGGGCGGCCATATTGGCCCGGTATCGACATCGGTATTGGCGCAGGAAATTTTGCCCGACATGGCAGAGGTTGTTCCGGTGTTTGTGGCGGGCGGCATTGCGCGCGGATGCGCCATTGCCAGTTATCTGGAAATGGGTGCGTCGGGCGTGCAATTGGGCACGCGCTTTGTGTGCGCCGAAGAATCCATCGCCCATCCCAATTTCAAAAAAGCGTTCCTGCGCGCCAATGCCCGCGATGCGGTGGCCAGCGTACAGATTGACCCGCGCCTGCCCGTTATCCCCGTCCGCGCGCTGAAGAACAAAGGGACCGAGGAATTTACCCGGACGCAGGTTGAGGTTGCGGCACGGTTGGATGCTGGCGAGATCGACATGCACGAGGCGCAAATGCAGATTGAGAAATATTGGGCTGGTGCGCTACGCCGTGCGGTGATCGATGGCGACGTTGAAAACGGCTCGGTCATGGCCGGACAGTCCGTGGGCATGGTTCAGGTCGAGCGCCCCGTGGCGGACATAATCGCCAAGCTGGTGGGTGAGGCAGAAGTGGCGTTGGCGCGTTAGGGCACGATAGCGCTAAATTGCCAGTATGCTCTCAGCGCGCCGTAGAGGCATGCTACAGCGCGATCAGGGTACTTTGGCTAGTGGGTCCAGCGCGGTCGATAACAGGTCAAAAACGACCCTTATAATGCGTTTACGAGCCTATTTGGTTATCTCCCTTCGCTCTTTTTGTCGCCAGCCGCTGGCCAAAGCGCAAAATCCGCCTTGCCATCATGGTCCACCATGCGCATATCGGTGGCATGACAGCGACTATATCCGTCCCGCCATCCAGCGGCGAAGACCTCACTCCGCTTGACCCGCGGCACATAACCGTCAACCGGATCGTCAGTGCAATTTTCGCCGCAATTTTTGTTGTCGGAGCGGCCGTATTGGAATTTGCGCGATTGGTATCGCCCGGTGTAATCATCGTTCCCGTGGCGCTGCTCGCGCTATATTATGCGTGGTTCATTCCGCTGCGCAAATACCGCCGCTGGGGCTATCATGTCAGCGCCGACCGCCTGCGGATTGTGCGCGGTTATTTGTTTTACAGCGACACCATCGTGCCGTTTGGCCGCATCCAGCATATTGATGTGGGGCAAGGTCCGCTGCAACGCCCATATGGTCTGGCAACGTTGCAAGTGCATACGGCGGGCAACCATAACAGCACGATCAGCCTGCCCGGATTGGCGCATTCGGATGCGCTGGCGATGCGCGAGGCCATCCGCACTCATATCAAGCAAGCCACATCTTGAGCGAGGAACGCGGAGCGGCAGCGCAAACGCCAAGCGCTATAAATCAGAATCCCCAAGTAACCGGAGGGGCCCGGCGGCTGAGTTTTCTCGGTCTGTTTGTCGGCTTTGTCGCGGGAATTCCGCGATTGTTCTTCCCTTTAATCGCCGTCGCATTTGGTGCGGGCCGCATTGACCGATCCGGCGCAATGCTGCCGTTTTTAATCTCGGCAGTTATCTTGCTCTCACTGGTTTTTCGCTGGATCAGCTGGACTCGGTTTCGCTATTTTATCGATGATGAGGATATACGCATCGAAAGCGGTTTGATCAGCCGCAGTGCACGGTCCATTCCGTATGACCGCATCCAAGATGTCAGCATCGAACAAAAGCCTCTGGCGCGGCTGTTTCAGTTGGCTGAAGTGAAATTTGAAACCGGCAGCGGCACCGGCGATGAAGCCATGCTTAGCTATGTCACTGCCGAAGAGGCAGAGGAGCTGCGCGAGTTGGTGCGCGCGCACAAATCAAGTGTGCACATAATCGCGGGTTCAGAAAATGACGCCGCGATAGCGCAGGCTCCGCCGATATACGCGATGGACACAACGCGGGTTTTGACGCTGGGTTTCTATTCATTCTCGCTGGTGATTTTTGCGGTGCTGGGCGGCGCGGCGCAGCAATTTGATTTCCTGTTTCCTTTCGACATTTATGATATCGGCGCTTGGTTGGGCGTGGCCAAAGAAAATGGAGCGGTATTGGACGGCATCAGTTTGAGCGCACGCATTTTTGCCGCGTTTTTTGGATTAGTAGCGCTGATTGCGCTTGGTTTTGCAACCGGCATCATCCGAACGTTTCTGAGGGAAAATGGCTTTCGGCTTGACGTAACGCCCAAGGGGTTCCGGCGGCGGCGCGGATTGTTGACGCTGACCGATACGGTGATGCCGGTTCGCCGGGTACAGGCGGCAACCATCCAAACAGGCCCTATTCGCAAACGGCGCGGCTGGTATGCATTGAAATTTGTCAGCTTGGCCGCCGACACCGGGACGAAGCAAGGCGAAGATAGCGATCATGCCGCTGCGCCGCTGGCCACGATGGATGAGATCGAACGGATATTATCCGCCGCGAAAATTGAACGCCCCGATGCTGGCTTGGTCTTTACGCGCGGGCAATCGGCGTGGTGGGTCATCCAAATTATTTTGGTGGCGGTGGTTATATTATCCGCGATGATCGTGATGATCTTGGCGGCAAATGCGGGCTGGAAAGCCATGTCATTATTGCTCTTGCTGGCGTTTGCGGCGGTCGCTTTCTATTTTCAATGGCATCGCAATAGTTATGCGCTGGACACCGATCAGATATTTGTCCGCCGCGGATGGTGGCGCGAACAATTGACGATAGCGCCGCAGATCAAGATACAAAGCGTGGAGATTGAGCAAGGACCATTGGCGCGGCGGCGCGGCCTTGCCAGTTTACAATTGGGAATTGCAGGAGGCACCTTGGAGATCATCGCACTACCCATCGACGTCGCTCGGCAAATTCAGGCGCAGATCATCAATGTAGTGGCGCAGGTTGATTACGCGGATATGTCGGCGGCTTAGAGTCGGGCCCCAAGCCTAACCTACCCATATTGCCACCTTGCTCACTGCGCGTGAAAAGTATAGCGGTCGTGCAATCAATATGGAGAAATAGCATGGCCGAAATGGCAGCATTCAACTGGTCCGATCCGTTCAATTTAGAAGGCCAATTGACCGAAGAAGAACGGATGATCCGCGACGCCGCGCATGGTTTCGCGCAAAGCGAATTGCAGCCGCGCGTGATAAAGGCCTATGCCGATGAAATCGCTGCACCGGAACTGTTCCCGCTGATGGGACAGGCGGGATTGCTGGGCGCGACACTGCCGCAAGAATATGGCGGCGCGGGTGCATCCTATGTTGCGTATGGTCTGATCGCGCGTGAAATTGAGCGGGTGGATTCGGGCTACCGGTCAATGGCATCGGTGCAAAGCTCGCTCGTTATCTATCCTATCCATGCCTATGGCAGCGAGGAACAGCGCCGCAAATACTTGCCCGGTTTGGCGGCAGGAACACTGATCGGGTGTTTTGGATTGACCGAGCCTGACGCCGGATCAGACCCATCGGGCATGCGCACTATGGCCAAGAAAGTGGATGGCGGTTATGTCATCACCGGCAGCAAGACGTGGATATCGAACGCACCATTTGCCGATGTATTTGTGGTGTGGGCCAAGAGCGAAGCGCATGGCGGCGGCATTCGCGGCTTCATTCTGGAAAAAGGCATGAAGGGGCTTTCGGCGCCAAAGATTGAGGGCAAATTGTCGCTGCGCGCATCGACAACAGGCATGATTATGATGGACGGCGTTGAGGTTGGCGAAGACGCGTTGCTACCCGAAGTACAAGGGCTGAAAGGTCCGTTCGGATGCCTGAACCGCGCGCGTTACGGCATCAGCTGGGGCGCGCTGGGCGCTGCAGAATTTTGCATGCATGCGGCGCGGCAATATGGCCTGGACCGCCATCAATTCGGACGGCCATTGGCGGCCACGCAATTGTTCCAAAAAAAGCTGGCGGACATGATGACCGACATCGCGCTGGGCCTGCAAGCGTCGCTGCGCGTCGGACGGTTGATGGATGACGGCCAATTTGCGCCCGACATGATTTCGATCGTCAAACGCAACAATGTCGGCAAGGCACTCGACATCGCAAGGCAGGCGCGCGACATGCACGGCGGCAATGGCATTAGTGAGGAATATCAAGTCATCCGCCACGCCGCAAATTTGGAAACGGTCAACACATATGAGGGCACACATGATGTCCATGCGCTGATATTGGGCCGCGCGGTTACGGGGATATCTGCGTTTTGAAAACTAGCGCCGCGTTGATTAAACGGCTCGCCCCCTATTGGAAGATGGAGGCAGGCAATGCGGTGATTTTGCCACTTGTAATGCTTTATCTATCGGGTGGATCAATGGGATGGCTAAGCGCGGTGGCGCTGATACCCATGACTTTGCTGCTAGTTATCGGTGCGGTGTATTGGCGTGCAAAGGTGCGGAAATTGAAAGACCGGCGCTATGATATTGGCCCCGTGCTCTCCAAAATCGGTGGCTTACGATTGCCCGTTTTGTTTATGACTGTCATCGCTGCAATTGCGGCAATAGCAAGCTGGCTAATCGCAGGTTTGGCGATATCAACCGCTGACCGGATCTGCGCCAGCATCGCCGCAGCATTAGCGGTGTTGGAACATATCAATTATTATCACCGCCAACTGCAGCATTTTGACAATTTTCCCGATTTCAAGCGTCTGATCGCTGGCAAGGGATTCCGGGCGGCTCAAATGGCACGCGATTTGCGCGCGCATGGTTTTCGGTATTGAGAATAAAAATTGGGCCGCGCGGCTTTTCAGCTGGCGGCCCGAGTGAAGCTGTTAAGCCTGCTAGGGAGGAAATCTGCCTGTGAAGGCAGAACCCCACCTGCGTAGCAATATTTAGTTAATAGGAAATTAACGCCGTTTTCCAGTTCCGAGCGGTATTCACCCTGACTGCATCAGGCCGACCGCTCAAATGATCTTTTTACCGCGATTTCTTAATCATCGAATGAATTCATTCGATTGGAAATCGCTCTAGCACGGCCCAATATTGCGCGCTTCCACTGAAAAGGAAAACGGCGAATTATTGCGAATACCCTGCGAATCAATATGGATTAACTTGCTCGTTTCTTTGCGGATCACGGTAAGCCCCTGCCCTTGGCCGCGGCAGCTATAGCTAACGGTGATGTTATCCGCGCCGGACCTGACGACATAATGTTCACAATTCAGCCCCTGATGCTGAACCTGCGCCAATTTATGCGCGTCGCCGACGCAAATTCGGTTAACTGCCGTACCCGTAGCACCGCCGCCGATTGCGCGAAATTGCCACATTCCTCGGCCCAACGAATCGAGCAGGTTAGGCGCAGCCGATTGCGCAAAGCCGAGCGATGCGCTTGCCATCGCTGCTGCTGTAAATCCCAATAATATAAGATGCTTAAAAGATTTTTTCATTGTTCCTGGTCCACGATTTTATTCTCAAAACTGTGGCGACCTTGCATTTTTCTGCATATGCTATGTACGAGCACATACGCTATTTTGTGTCACAATGCACGATAGAATGTGTATTCTGAACGATGAATGACTGCATTTGCCATGATTGGCCAATTGCGCCAGATATTTCGGCTATTTTGAAGCAAGCAAGACAGGCCGAAATCTATTAAATCCTAATTATTCAAACTCACCAAACTGATCGGGAAATCGCGCGAGCAGAATTTGCAATCGACAAGAATTACCCCTTCGTCATTTGCCATTTCTGTGCGTTCTGCCGATGGAAAACGGGCGAGCACATCGCGGATATGCGCAAGGTCGCACCGGCATCCTTTGGTCAGTAGGTCGCCGCCATCCACGCGCACCTCTTGTTCTTCGTGGAACAAGCGCCAGACGATTTCTTCAAGCGGCAATTCGGCATCGGTCAGTTCGTCGGCCTTAACGCTGCTCGCCATGATTTTGATATGTTCCCATTCGGGATGATCAAGTTTGACATGCAGCCGTTCGCGCCCCTCCTCACCTTCGGCCAAATGTTGAAGAATTATGCCGCCTGCGATGCAGCGCCCATTCTCATGCCCGATTGCGACGCGGATTAACGTGGGAATTTGCTCGGACTGAACAAAATAATGCTCCGCTGCCTCGGCGAGGCTCTCCCCTTCTAACGGCACAATCCCCTGATAGCGGGAGCCTTTTTCCTGCCCTTCTTGCGGATCACGGTCGAACGTGATCGCCAGATAGCCTTTGCCGAACAGCCCAAATAATGTCGCATCTGGACCAGCTGCCGCTACTTTTGCAGCGTCAAATTGCGCATAACCGCGCAGCGCGCCGTCTTTGTAGTCACACACCAGCAAATCAATCGCGCCGTTTTCAGTTTGCGCCTGCATCGTCAGTTGCCCGCCGACGTCTTTCAGCGACGCGCCAAGCAAGGTTGCGAGCACCAATGCCTCGGCCAATGTCCGCTCCACCGCGGGAGGATAATTATGCGCTGATAATATTTCGTTCAGAACCGCGTCCAGCCGCAATAGCCTTCCCCGCGCATGCCGCGATGGAATGGAAAAGCGCAGCGGCTTGTCGGCTAATCTCTCAATGCGCGCCTGCATTACAGTTTCTCAAAACACCATAACAGGATCGACTTTTGTGCATGCAGCCGGTTCTCTGCTTCATCCCAGATCAGCGATTGCGGTCCATCCAGAACTTCGTCGGTCACCTCTTCACCGCGATGTGCGGGCAAGCAATGCAAAAATTTCGCATCCGCCTTCGCCGCAGCCATCAACCGCGTATTGACCTGATACGGCATCATCGCCGCCAGTTTATTATGCGCATGTTCCTGACCCATCGAAATCCAGGTATCGGTCACAACAATATCTGCGCCAGACGCAGCCTCGGCCGCATCGCGCGTGACTGTTATATTCGCGCCGTTCGCCCGCGCCGCATCGATGAAGTGGCTGTCACTTTCATACCCTTGCGGCACCGCAATGCGCACGTTGAACTTCATCAGCCCCGCCGCCTCAACGATACTGTTCAGCACATTATTGCCGTCGCCCAGCCACGTGAGATTGAGCCCCGGCAATGGCTTTCCATGTTCGGTAATCGTCAACAGATCGGCCACAATCTGGCACGGATGCGACAGGTCGGTTAGGCCGTTGATAACGGGAACATCGGCATATTCGGCCAGCTCCTGTATTTTCGCATGATCGTCGGTGCGGATGACAATTGCATCGACATAGCGTGACAATACCCGCGCAGTATCGGCCACGCTTTCGCCGCGGCCCAGCTGCATCTGTCCTGCCGCCATGAAAATCGCGTTGCCACCCAATTGCCGCATCGCCATTTCAAACGAGACACGGGTGCGCGTCGAATTTTTCTCAAATATCATGCCCAGCGTGTGGCCGGCCAGCGGCGCGTCACTATCGGCCTTGCCCTTCGGCCAGCCAAGCCGCGCGGCTTTTCGGTCAATCGCATCGCCAATCATTGCGGCGATTGCATCACCGCCTGCATCCCCTAGGTTGAGAAAATTCGGCATTATGCCGCTGGCTTCACATAATCAGCGGCACCCGCCGATAGTTTTTCCATAAACTCCGCAACATGACTGTCATCGATATTTAGCGGCGGCAATACGCGGAAGGTGTTGTCCCCTGCGGCCACCAACAGCAGGCCATGATTGTCGCGGCAATGCGCCACAAACGCGCGCGCCTCATGCGTCATTTTGACGCCCAGCATCAATCCCTTGCCGCGCACCAATTCGAACAAGTCAGGATAATTGCCGATAAACTGCTCCAGCGACGTCCGGATTTTTTCACCTAAGCTGCGGACGTTTTCCAGAAATTCTTCGTTCGCCACAACGTCCCAAATCGCGTTGCATGCCGCCATGGCGAACGGGTTGCCGCCATATGTGGACCCGTGGGTACCCGCCACCATGCCGCGCGCCGCATTTTCCGTGGCGATACATGCGCCAACCGGAAATCCACCGCCTAGGCCTTTTGCGCTGGCCATGATGTCGGGCGTGATGCCATATTGTTCATACGCATATAGCGTACCGGAGCGCGCAACGCCGCATTGTACTTCGTCAAGGATCAGCATCAGGCCATGTTCATCGCACAGCGCGCGCAGCCCCTGCATAAATGCATCGGACGCCGGACGCACGCCGCCTTCGCCTTGCACTGGCTCGACCAATATGCCCGCGGTATGCGGACCAATCGCGGCAGCCGCACCCTCCAAATCATCGAAATCTACATATTTGAAACCCGGCAATAACGGCGCAAAGCCTTTATGCATTTTCTCCTGATTAGATGCCGAAATCGTCGCCATTGTCCGGCCATGAAAGGCATTTTTGAACGTGATGATTTCGAACCGGTCTGATCCAGCCGATTGGTGATAGGCGCGTGCAGTTTTAATGGCGCATTCGACGGCTTCTGCGCCGCTGTTGGTGAAGAAAACGGTGTCGCCAAATGTAGTGTCAACCAAACGCTGGGCAAATGCCTCGCCCTGCGGACTGCCGTAGAGGTTTGATACGTGCATCAACGTTGCGGCTTGTTCTTGGATCGCCTTGGTCAAATGCGGGTGGCCATGGCCAAGGACGTTGACGGCAATACCGCTGGCGAAATCTAGCGCCTTGCTGCCATCTTCGCTAAATAACCATGCCCCTTCGCCGCGCACTGGGCGAAATCCACACCGAGGGTAAACAGGCATGAGCGGGGTGATCGACATGGTTTGTCCTTTTCAAAAAGCAATAAAGCGGCCCGTGATGGGCCGCCGTCTGGACAACGTATAATGCCGCAATTAGGGCAAATCAATGCTAGTGATTTGGGCCGTATGTAACAGTTCAGTTTGGGTTCCCCGACCTGCGCCGAGGAACACAAAACAGTTTACAGCGTCGTGACCAAATTTGGCCCTAAATATCGCGCCCATCATCCAAACGGAGTGAGCTGACATTCCCGTTCGATGCGACACAGGTAAATCCGCGCGCCGAACCGTTCAGATTGCCGAGCACTTGCCAGCCGTCGCCTTCGCGGGTGACTGACCGGATTTCTTTAACCCGCGCATTCCCGCCCGCGCTTTGTTCGGCGGCGCGTGAGCAGGCATCGACTGCCGCGCCCAGATCATTGCCTGCGCTATAATTGTTATCAGTCGGTCCGCTGGGATTATAAGGCCGCGTATCTTGGTCACGGGGCTGCGGATAATTTTCGGGATAACGCTCGCCACTGGTCCGGCGCCTGTCTTGTTTCGATTTATTTGCCGCGCCCGCGATAATCGCAATACCAGCCAATATGCCAATGCCCGCAATGACATCGCCCGCATCGACACGGTCGCGGTGATAGCGCCCGCGGCGGCGATAGTCGCTGGCCGATTGCAGGCCGCTATCGCTGTCCTGAACCGAATAATGCTTGTCAATGTTCACACCCAAATCAGCCGCAATAGCGGGGGTAGCCGACGATCCGAGCAAAGCCAATGCGGCGGCGCCAAGTGCAAATTTACGAATACTGGTCATATTCTTCTCCCATGTTGCCCGAAAGGCAGTCCTGTATTTATCGCTATGAATGGTTCAGCCTGTCGCCAAGCTGAACCATCATATTCCTTAATTACTGGCCATTAACGCCATTGATCCAAACCTTTATAGTCTATGTCGACCACCCGTCCGCGTTCAACATAGCAAGTGAAGCGACCTTTGTCATATCCGGTTTGGTAACCTCGTCCATTGCGGCCATAATTGTCGTCCCGGTCATAGCGGTTAGAGCGGTTATACTGGCCATAGCGGTCGTTGTTGCCGTAGCGGTCGCTATCGCGATAGCCATCACGGACAACAATCTTGCCTGATATTTGATAGCCGTAACGCGTGCGATTAATGTCCCGGATTTCGGTCACTTTCGCGCGGTTGTTGCGGTTGGAATAACCCTCAACGTCGCGGACACATTGGTTGATTGCGGCGCGGCTGCCGTTGCGGCCCCGGTCATAATTGTAACTACGCTCGTCATTGCGCCCACCGCGATAATCTCGGTCATCATAGCCGCGATCATCATAGCGGTCATTCCTGTTGCTGCTTGAAAGTACCGCAGCAATGCCGCCCAAAATTACCGCGCCTGCAATAACTTCGCCTGCGCTGATCCCGTCGCCATTGCGGTTATACTCGCGCGCTTGCGCAGGGATCGCCATACCGACCAAAGCCGCGGCAGCAGCTCCGGCGCCCAGAACATTTTTGGCCAATTTAATCATCGTTCATCTCCAAATTATCGCCGGATAATTTCCCGCCGATAAACCCTGAATACGCGATTCGTTCTGATCGGTTGCTGAACCCACTTGTCAGTCGTTGTTAATGTTAATCGTTATTTACATGAACGAATTTTAGCTGATTGGCCTTGGCGCATCCTGAAATTCTGCTATTTCTATGTAAATATAACAGGGAGCTGATTATGAGTTATTTTGCGATCGCATTGGTTGTTGCCGTATTTTTGTTCTTGTTTATGGGTATCACCGTCGTGCGGCAGGGCTTTGCCTATACCGTCGAACGTTTTGGCCGTTATACCCATACAGCGCAGCCAGGCTTTAACTTCATCATGCCAATCGTCGACCGAGTGGGCCGCAAAGTGAACGTGATGGAGCAAGTGCTCGATATTCCCGGCCAAGAGATCATCACCAAGGATAACGCGATGGTCGGCGTCGATGCGGTGGTGTTTTTCCAAGTGTTGGATGCGGCAAAGGCAGCATATGAAGTGTCCGACCTATATGTCGCGATCATGCAAATCACGACGACCAATTTACGCACCGTTATGGGGTCAATGGACCTTGATGAAACCCTGTCCAAGCGCGATGAAATTAACGCACGGCTGTTGTCGGTGGTCGATCATGCCACCGGACCATGGGGCGTGAAATTGACACGGGTGGAGGTGAAGGACATCCGCCCGCCCGCCGATATTTCCAACGCGATGGCACGGCAAATGAAAGCCGAACGCGAAAAGCGCGCGCAAATTTTGGAGGCAGAAGGCATGCGTGCCGCCGAAATCTTGCGCGCCGAGGGTGAAAAGCAAGGCCAAATTTTGCAAGCAGAGGGCCGCCGTGAGGCTGCATTTCGCGATTCCGAGGCGCGGGAGCGCGAAGCAGAGGCCGAGGCCAAGGCGACTCAAATGGTCTCTGCAGCCATTGCGCAGAGCGGAACGCAAGCAATCAACTATTTCATAGCGCAAAAATATGTCGAGGCCATCGGGCAGTTTGCAACATCGCCCAACGCCAAAACGATTTTGTTCCCGGTTGAGGCAACGCAATTAATGGGAACGCTGGGCGGCATTGGCGAGTTGACCAAAGAAGCATTGCGGGACAGCGTCAAATGATTGCGGCCTTTGTGGAATCGCTAACCCCGCCGTCGCCATGGTTTTGGCTAAGCTTTGGCGTCGTCATGGCGGCCGTTGAAATGATTGCGCCCGGATTTTTCTTGATGTGGCTCGCGCTCGCTGCGATTGTGACTGGGCTGGTCACGCTGATCTTGCCCATTGGTTTTCCGTTGCAACTGACGATCTTTGCGGTGCTCGCAATCATCATCGTCTATGCGGCGCGGCGCTGGATTTTGCTGAACCCCATCCAGTCAGATGATCCGATGTTGAATGACCGCGCGGGACGGATGGTGGGCGACGTTGTGACCGTTGTTGTCGCCATCGAAAATGGCCAAGGACGCGTTAGAATTGGTGATAGTGAATGGTCCGTTCGCGGCGACGACGCAGCGGCAGGATCGCGGGTGCGCATCATTGGCAATCAAGGTAGCCTGTTGATGGTCGAGGCGATTTGACGCGACAGAATTTAGCCAACAACGTTGCGTTAGCATGCAGAATAAGAGCAAAAGTTGCTTTCGGCCGCGCAGGTTTGGCAAGGCATAATGCCTTCAAAGAAATCGTAATGCCGGATGAACGCAAGTATACGAATCTGGCAAGGCCTTTAGAGCGTGATGACTTTTGTTAGAAACACTGACTTTCGGTGGCAATAATTGGAAACAATATGTGCTCCTTTGCAGCTTGACGTCATCTCGTTCTAATCGTTTTGACGTCTAGTGGAGTTGACATTCATCCTTCAATTTTCAGCATCAGACTTCGTCATTCCCGCGCGGGAATGAACGGTTGGGCTTACCCCGCATGTCCAAGCATCGTTCGGGGATTGATGCGACCTGCGACTAATCCATCACCTAACCAATAATTTACCAATCAGCGGTGCTTAATACCAAAAGCTTCGGTAATGGATTCTCGCCTGCGCACGAATGGCGAAACGTGCATTAAACAAATATGTACCTGCTGAATGTCAACAAACCAATGGGCGAGCATGACGTGTGGCACGTGGCAATCCATCCATTTCTGAAGCTTGGGTAAGCGTTGCTGCAAGACGATGTGGCAACGGTGCGATTTCAGTAACTGCTTCGGTAACTGGGCGGGGCCCTTGCGGATGGCCAATATGCGGCGTTTGGTGCACCAACAAAAAAGGGGCGGCACCGATGCCGCCCCTTTTGTTTATGATTCAAACCGCATTGATACCATCAATTGGCGGGGCGTGAAGCCTTATCGAAGACGCGATATTGTTCGTTACCGACAAAACCGAATTTCGTAATGCCGCTGCCCTTCACCTTGGCCAACGCCCGATCGACAGTGTCGTATACGGCGGTTGGGGCCGGTTGGAATTGCAATTCAGGCTCTGGGTTCATAGCCTTTGTTTGCAACAAGAACTGTTCCATTTGATCGAGCGTAACGGGCGTGCCGTTCCACTGAATCTCATTCGTTGGTAATATGACGATTTTGTTGATCACCGGATCAGGCAAATCCGTTTGTGGTTGATCATTTTGAACTGGCAAATCAATCGTGACCGAGTTGGTAATCGGCGGGATGGTGATGATGAACATAATGAGCAGAACGAGCAAAACGTCGATCAACGGCGTCGTGTTCATTTCCATCATCGGCGAGCCATCATCTGAACCTGCACTCATTGACATATAATATACTCCTCAATCAGTGGGTTAAAATGAGACCGAAAGGTCGATAGGTGATGAAATAAAACCAACCTTTGAAAAACCAGCAATCTGCATCGAATACACTGCGCCGCCAATGCACCGCCAAGGTGTATTGATGTCGCCGCGAACATGCGCTTCCGGTAAATCTTCGATCTTTATGTCGCCTGCATCGATCGCAGCCTGACCGCCCAATGCCTCAACTTGCGCTTTCAGATGCACGACTGCTTTATCAACCAGCTCAGTTGAATCGAGCGGTGTGACATTCCAGTAGACGCGGCATTCACCGCCGGCAAACGCACCTGCATAGGCCGGATCACCCGGATCAAGTCCCGCTGGATCGGTGGTGGTCACCGCAAGCAGTACATTTTCTTTCTTCGCCGAAACCGGATCAAAAGGTACAACTGGTAATTCCAATTTCACCGTCTGGATAACAACCGGAATCGCGATCAGGAAGATGATAAGCAAAACAAGCATAACATCCACGAGGGGCGTCGTATTGATGTCGGCCATTGGGCCGCCATGATCGCCTCCTGCACTCATTCCCATAGCTAATCCTCTCTAAATTATATTGGGTTCAAGTTGGCTTTGCGCGCCAGATTTTTTAACCGCGCAAAACCGGGTGGGCTGCGTTACCGCAGCCCTTTACCCACTTATTTCTTTACAGCGGCAGCAGCGGCGGGCGCAGCAGCAACGACCGGCTTCACTTTGCCGCCCGATGTGATGTAGCCAAGAACGTCGTTCGAGAACGCTTGCAAGTTACGTGTGATCGTTTGGTTACGCGATTGCAGCCAGTTATAAGCAAACACCGCAGGAACCGCTACGAACAAGCCAA
>JANORM010000044.1:0-21877 GCA_031415335.1 Sphingomonadales bacterium
GTTGTTGAGATCATCCCAGCGTTGGCGGCGGAAACGGCGGCTTCTGCTGTTCACTGCATCCGCCATTACGAACCATGGTGGCGCAATGCGGAGAGGGCTTTGAAGACAAAGCTGAGCCTGATCCGCCATGACGGCAATTACCTTATGCCTATGGGCAGTGTTAAAACAGGCAGCGGCGGGGATTTCAAAATCTATACTCCGTTCTGGCGGGCGTTATCGGCGCACATGCCGCCGCCTGGGCCTTTGCCTGCACCAACGAGCATTACCGCGCCCAAGATTTGGCCAGAAAGTGATAGTCTTGAAAGCCTGAAGCTATTGCCAACTCGGCCCGATTGGGCGGGCGGCATGCGCGATATGTGGACGCCCGGTGAGGCAGGGGCGCACGAACGCCTTGCGGACTTTGCTGGCAAGGCGCGGCTTTATGATGAACGCCGCAATCTGCCGTCGGTCGCGGGTACTTCTTTTCTCTCCCCACACTTACATTTTGGTGAGATTAGTCCGGCACAGGCATGGCACGCGCATATGGGGGCGGGGGGGTCGGTGGAGGTTTTCCTGAAAGAAATCGTCTGGCGCGAATATGGGCAGAATGTCATTTGCCAATATCCCGAATATAGCAGCAAGAATGCACGCGAGGCGTTTGATGGCTTGGTTTGGCGCGATGTCGCTGATCCTGCAGTAGCAGCGGATTTGAAGGCTTGGCAGATGGGGCAAACAGGCTACCCGATTGTTGATGCTGGCATGCGCGAATTATGGGCGACAGGATGGATGCACAACCGCGTGCGGATGATTACCGCATCGTTCTTGATTAAACATCTACTGATCGATTGGCGCGAGGGTGAGAAGTGGTTTTGGGATACACTCGTTGATGCCGATTACGCCAGCAACGCGACCAATTGGCAATGGACAGCGGGAACGGGCGTGGACAGCAATATGTTCGTGCGAATCATGGCGCCGCTAAGCCAATCGGAGAAATTTGATGCGGCGGGCTATATTCGCCGATGGGTGCCCGAATTGTCGGATTTGAGCGAGCCATATATTCATGATCCCGAAGAACATGGTGCGCGGCCTAGAGGATATCCGCGCAAGATCATTGGACATAGGGAAGGCCGCGAACGGGCGCTTGCGGCATATGCGCGGATAAAGGGGTGATACTAGGTAGAACACGCATTGGAACTTTGGCACAATGTAGAATCGACAAGCCCAGCTAAGGCCCATATTGTTTAGTTTATCCCTGCAGGACCAACCTGTGACCGCTTTCAAAATCGCTTTGCAACAGGTCGCAAATTGCTCCCGCCACCACTTCGGGTTGCTTCACGCTCGCTGGGTCTTCACCAGGATAGGCCTTGGCGCGCATCGCGGTGCGGGTTTTCCCGGGGTCGATTATGGCAACGCGCAATTTGGAAATATTCTCCATTTCATCGCCATAGCTCAAAACCAGATTTTCAAGCGCGGCTTTGGATGCGCCATATGCGCCCCAATATGCGCGGGGGACCGCGCCAACGCTGGAGGTGATGGCAACCAATCGGCCAGCATCTGAAGCCCGCAACAGCGCATCGAAATTCGCGATCAAGGCTTGCTGCGCAATGACATTTAACGTCAACACGCGGCTAAATTCCGCGCCATCAATGGCGGGTACAGGCGTTAATGTTCCCAGCATTGCCGCATTCAGGACCGCAATATCTAGGCGCCCCCAGCGTTCCTTAACCGCCGCCGCCAGTCTGCTGATGCTATCACCATCGATTAAATCTAGCGGCGCAATCGTCGCTGTACCGCCAGCGGCAAAAATGCTGTCTTCGACCGCTTCTAAATCCTTGGCGGTGCGCGCCGTCAAAATGACATGCGCGCCTTTTGCCGCCAGCGCCTTTGCCGCCGCTGCGCCAATGCCCCGGCTTGCGCCTGTGACCAAAGCCAATTTGCCACTGAACGCCAATTCCACCACGGTCAGGCAAGCTTTCTTTCGCCGATTAGATCCAATTGCTGATCCTCGCCAATGCCATCATGATCGGTCAATGTTGTGGGATATTGGCCTGTGAAACACGCGTCGCAATATTGCGGTTTCAAATCATTGCGATTGTTTTCGCCTAGCGCCCGGTACAATCCGTCGATGGAAACGAATGCAAGGCTATCGGCTTGAATAAATTCGCGCATTTGTTCAATATTCATACGGCTAGCGAGCAGCTTGGATCGTTCGGGTGTGTCAACGCCATAGAAGCAGCTATTTTGCGTCGGCGGGCTGGCGATCCGCATATGCACCTCGGCCGCCCCCGCCTCGCGCATCATTTGAACGATTTTCAGAGAAGTTGTACCGCGCACAATCGAATCGTCAACCAACACGATTTTCTTGCCTTCGACCAAATGGCGGTTGGCATTATGTTTTAGCTTTACACCCAAGTGGCGAACACCATCGCCGGGTTGAATGAACGTCCGCCCAACATAATGCGAACGGATAATGCCCAGTTCAAACGGGATGCCAGCGGCCTCTGCATATCCGATTGCTGCGGGCGTGCCGCTGTCGGGAACAGGGATGACATAGTCGACATCGACGCCATTTTCGCGGGCCAGCTCTGCACCAATGGCCTTGCGTACCGAATACACGCTGTTGCCGTCGACAATGGAATCAGGCCGCGAAAAATAGACATGCTCAAAAATACACGGACGCGGCGAGACTTCGATAAAGGGTTTATGCGACGTCAACTGGCCATCGCGAACCACGATAATTTCGCCAGGTTCTACCGAACGGATAAATTCAGCGCCGACGATGTCAAACGCCACCGTTTCCGACGCGAAAATGATAGCATCGCCAAGTTTGCCCATGACCAAGGGCCGAAAACCGAGCGGATCACGGCAGGCGATAAGGCCCTCACTGGTAAGGCAGAGCAGGGAATATGCTCCTTCAACGCGTTTCAACGCATCAATCAATCGGTCGAGCAACGTGCGGTAGCCGGAGGTCGCGACCAAATGGATGATGACTTCGGTGTCCGAAGTCGACTGAAATATCGACCCGCGCCGCACCAGATCACGGCGCAAATGCATGGCGTTGGATATATTGCCGTTGTGCGCAACGGCAAACCCGCCCGAAACCAAGTCGGCGTAGAGCGGCTGCACATTGCGCAGCGAAGTTTCGCCAGTGGTGGCGTACCGAACATGGCCGACTGCGCTCGTTCCGGTCAATGCACCAATAATGTCTTCGCGGTCAAAATTTCCGGCGACATGACCCATCGCGCGGTGGGTTTGGAAATCGCAGCCGTCATAACTGGTAATGCCAGCGGCTTCCTGCCCGCGATGTTGCAAGGCGTGCAAGCCAAGCGCGACCATCGCCGACGCGTCGTCAGTGTTGGAAACACCAAATATCCCGCACTCTTCATGCAGTTTATCGTCATCAAAAGGGTTAGTGGTCAAAACTACCATGCCGAATCCGCCTGCGCCAAGATTTGCTTGCATATAGGCACAGCGCCGCGCGATGTCTGCCCCTTCTATTACGAATTTGTGAATTGCCAAAACATTGCGCTTTTTTCCTCGTTGCGTTAGCCGGTATAGTATGAAAAATAACCGGGAAACGGGATCGGACTTCGATCCAAAATTTGACGCAAACGGTCTGATAACCGCGGTTGTGTCGGACATTGCAGATGGCACCATTTTGATGGTGGCGCACATGAATGCTGAAGCGATAGCAAAAACACTGGCGAGCGGAACCGTTCATTTCTATTCGCGCAGCCGCAAGGCTTTGTGGCAAAAAGGGGAGAGCAGCGGCAATTTGCTGCATTTGGTTGAGGCGTTTGTTGATTGCGATCAAGATGCGATATGGATCAAAGCACGGCCCGATGGGCCAACCTGCCATACAGGCGTGCGCAGCTGTTTTTATCGGCGGTTAACTGCAGACGGACTTGTCACACTATGAATACTTTGCGTATTTTTTGGGTTCTTAGCGCCATATTTTTGGCTGGATGTGGTGACCAAACCGAGGATGCTAAGCAAGGCGTGTCGTCCGACCGGCAGGCCGCTGGATCGGCACTCGACAGAAAAGCTGTCGCCGCAGGGATTTTGCCCGACGCAGAAAACTTAGTTTTTGGGGGCCGTTATGAAACACGCAGCGATTTGGGAACCGACAAATTTTGTTCTGTAAAAAACGGTGCAAAACAATATGCAATCGGCGCGCTTGCCGTTTTCGGGCCAGAAAGCAAATGCGAAGCACGCGGTAAGGCGACAATCAGCGGTGAGCGCGTCAAAATATCTTTGTCAGGCAAAGGAAATTGCAGTTTTGATGCAGAATTTGATGGTGTTGAGCTGCGCTTTCCCGGCGCTCTTGAAAAAGAGTGCGAAACATATTGCACGACCCGTGCTAGTTTCTCCGGCACTAGCTATTTCATTGTAGAACAAGGGGCCGAAAACGCTCGGCGCGCGCTGGGCAGAGATTTTGAGAAGCTGTGCCCCTAAAAAACAGCGCGAAGTTGGACCAGTGCCTTACTTGTCAACGGTTATGCAAGTTTGCCCAGCGGCGCGAACTTTGCTGCACGCGGCCTCTGCGGCGCTGCGCGATACAAATGGTCCCGCTTGCAACCGCGTTAATTTTCCCGTGGCCTTTAAATAAGGTTGCAGTGATGCCAACGCATCAACGCGCGATTCCATCGACGTCCAAAGCTTGCGTGCGTTATTTTCATCACCAAATGCACCAAGCTGTATCCGCCATCCGCTGTCTTTCACGGCGGAGGTATTGGCTGCAGTTCGGACGGATTGGCGAACTGGTGCCGGCAACTGACCCGGCCTTGGAGCAGGGGTTATTATACCTGGATTGCTGGGCAATGGCGCAGGCAGGCTGGTCGGAAATCCAGACGCTGTGCTGGGCGATGCAACCGACGGTGGAATATCGATCGGACGTCCTGTGGGCGCTGGTGGAGCAGTGTTTATGGGGAAACCTGCAACCTGCGCAGAACGATTTGCGGTGCCGCGCCGTTCAAGTTCGCCCGCCAAAACGGTGCCTTGCTGGCGCTGTTCGATAGGAATGAACGTGTCCATCTGGGCCAGACTGCGCGATGCAGGCGCCATTCCAGACGATGAGGCACGGGTCATTAGCGCATAGGCGCGAACCCAATCTTTTTGCATGTGGACACCGTTAAACAATTCGGTGCCCAGCAGATATTGTGCGCGCGGCTCCCCGCGATCAGAGGAAGCCTGCAAATAGGGCAGTGCTTCGCTCACCTTGCCTTGGTAATGCAGTAAATGGCCGTAACTGTCGGATGCTTGGAGATGGCCCTGTTCAGCAGCACGGCGATACCAATCCAGCGCAACTGTGAAATCTGCGGTGACACCGCGGCCCAGCTTATATGCTTGGCCCAAATTAAATTGCGCATCTGCATCGCCCTTTAGCGCGGCTGGCCGCCATTCCTTAACAGCGGTCTCAAATTCGCCGCGCGTCCACGCATCAACGCCAGCTTTGACGTCGGCCATTGCAGGCGCAGCAAAAAGCCCAATGATGCACGCTGCGTAGCCTATTGATGCCGCAAACGAATGTCTTGCCATAACTTCACTCCGAAAACATATGTTGAAATACATATATAATCTAAAGTTTACTGCAATTTGGTAAACGCGCAACCCTGTCAGGCGATCACCCTTATTCAGTGCCAGCCGCCTGAATATTGTGAAACGTGTTAACCAGATATTATCCCTATCCTGCCATTTCCCTTTCTGAAACTTAATCAAAGGGGATTGATGTGCGGGTTCTCGCATTGGCATCACAAAAAGGCGGATCGGGTAAAACAACTCTGTCCGGACATCTCGCGGTTCAGGCACAGCTTGCTGGCGCTGGCCCCGTGGTCCTTATCGATATAGACCCGCAAGGCTCAACCGCCGACTGGTGGAATGAGCGCGAAGCTGAGCTTCCCGCATTTGCGCAAACGACGGTAGCGCGGCTTGCATCGGATTTGGCAGTATTGCGGCAGCAAGGATTTAAGCTGGCTGTTATCGATACCCCGCCTGCGATCACAATGGCTATCCAAAGCGTGATTTCGGTCGCCGAGTTGATTGTCGTACCAACCCGGCCAAGTCCGCACGATTTACGCGCTGTTGGCGCAACGGTTGATTTGTGTGAACGTGCAGGAAAACCGCTAATATTCGTCGTAAATGGTGCAACACCAAAAGCCAAAATCACCTCTGAAGCCGCGGTCGCATTGTCGCAGCACGGCACAGTTGCTCCAGTCACATTACATCACCGCACTGATTTTGCCGCATCAATGATCGATGGCCGAACCGTAATGGAGGTTGATCCCAATGGCCGATCTGCACAAGAGGTGCAGCAGCTGTGGGATTATGTTTCCGACCGCCTAGAAAAGAATTTCCGTCGCACTGTTTTCAGTGCTCCCGCTTCTGCTGCCAACACTCAATCGGCCAATGCACGGCCGATGGGCGGCTTTGGCCGCCGTGTATTCGGCTCTTAAGGGGGAGGGAATTCATTATGGGCGAACCAAAACCTATCGCGTCTCTCTCTGGATTGCTGCTGGCACGTAAGGGTGCCGCGCGGCCAGCAATGCGGCGTCCTACTACCGACGGCAATGCATCGGCGTCGCATGAAGATTTGGGTTGGAATGACATGGGATATGATGTCAATCCAGACCAGAATGTGCCAATGGACCATGACCACCATTTTACGCGCAACCCGCTTGCCAATGCCGTACCAGAGGCCAGTTCGCTGGTTCGAGAACAGCAGCAAATGATTGCGCGCCAATTAGAGGCGCAAGCAGAAGTTGGTTTCGAATGTGTGCCAGTTCTGCCGCCACAAACGCCAATTATTGACGAAGTTGTTGAAGCCGAAATACCGCCGCCAGCAGCCATTCACATAGTACCAACGGTTGTACCAACGGTAGTGCCATCCACTGCACCCATCGCGGTTACACTGCCGGCGGTTGCTGCGGTTGAGCAATTGAAGAAACGAGCGGCTCCAGGATCAAAGGGCAAGGCCGCGTTTACACTGCGGCTCGATAGCGATCGTCACTTGAAATTGAGGTTAGCATGCGCGGTGGGCAATCGCTCGGCACAGATGATCGTAACCGATGCGCTTGATGCGTTTCTTGAAAACATGCCGGAAATTGCGCAGCTCGCTGCCCGAGTTCCCGTGAGTAAATAATTGAATATGAATGTTTCTTGTGAGGTGATGCAATGACCAGCAATTTTATGATAAAGCTAGCTTTAACAACTGCTTTTGTTGCAGTGCCATCGATTGGCTGCACCAGCCTAGGCATTAGCAACACCATGACGGTGACCAAAACCACCGCTATGGCAAAAAAAGCGCAAGCATGGGCGTTAAAAGCCGAAAGCGCACAAGCGAAGGGGCAGATCGACAAAGCGATCATGTTTAGCGAGTCTGCCGTAGAGGCAGATTTCCAAAACAAGGAATATCGCGCGCAGCTGGCTCAGTTGTATATGACGCAAGGCCGTTTTTTATCGGCTGAACGGACATGGATGGATGTGATGGATCTGGGGCAAACCGATCCGCGTACGGTAATTTCGTTGGCGTTAAGCCGCATTGCGCGGGGCAAGGTAGAATCCGCCATCGCATTGGTCGAGGCCAATCGCGCAATAGTGCCAGCCAGTGATTATGGACTGACTTTGGCACTAGCTGGTCAATCTGGCCGCGCGGTTGATGTGCTTAGTGAAGCCATCCGTTCCGACAATGCAACCGCAAGGACACGGCAAAATCTCGCTTTGGCTTATGCGCTGGATGGCCGTTGGCGCGAAGCGCGGGTTATGGCTGTGCAGGATATGGATCAAGACCGCGTCAATCAACGGATCGTCGAATGGGCGCAATATGCCCGGCCCGGCGCTTACGAAATGCGCGTTGCTGGGTTGTTGAAGGTTACCCCACGGAGCGATTCGGGTCAGCCCGTTCGTTTGGCGCTGTCCGGCGTAACTAACAATCTGGCTGCTAGCGAATTTGAAGTTCAAGAAGAATCAATGGCCTCGGCTGGGCAGGGCGCTGCGCTTGCTGCAATCGGTCCAGCTCCATCGGCTGAAAGCGGCGGATTTGACGCGGCGAGTGAGGCCGACGTTCGTGTTGCCGCATTGCCAGTTTACACGCCGAATGCGCCAGCCATAGCCGCCCCCCGCAAAGCAGCAGGCGGCATAACCATGGTTTCTAACCCGGTATTGGGTTTAATCATCCCCGACAAACGCGCTCCGCTGATTATGGCGCAAAGGGGCCCAACGAAAAAAGCTGGCATAGCCGCGAACCAGAAAGCCGTTGCAGCACCCGCCGCTAAATCCAGCGAAGCAAAGCCCGTAAAACTGGCGCTCGCCGATGTTGCACCTAAAATGGAGCGAGGCAGCGCAGTAAAGGGCTCACATTTGGTTCAGCTTGGGGCATTCGGGAGCGCAGAAAGCGCAAAGAAAGCTTGGGAGCAATTTAGCAACCGCTATTCCGTATTGTCCGGGTTCAGCTCAGCCAGTTCAACCGTCATCGTAAATGGCAAAACTTACATCCGCTTGGCGGCAATGGGTTTTGACAGCAAAAATGGTGCGGATATGGTTTGCAATAGCATCAAAGCAAAGGGCGGTTCGTGCTTAGTGCGCAATATCTCAGGAAATCAGCCGATTAAATTGGCATCGGGTCAAGGTAGAAAAATCGCCGCGCGCTAAAACAGCGTTGCTGATGATAAAATGCGGGGCGGCGGGTCAGATGACCTTGCCGCCCTTCATTATTTTGCGCACGCGGCCCTGTACAGGCAATTTGTCAAATGGTGTGTTTCCAGCCAAGGCCGCCATTTTACTGCTATCAACCTGCCACGGCGCATCTAGATCGACGAATATCAAGTCCGCCTCCATTTGCGGCGCAATACGCCCAGCATTAACGCCCAAGATGGCCGCAGGATTTGTGCTCAATAACTCAAACATGCGGCCCATATTTATGTGTCCGTCGCGCACCAAATTTAGCGATAGCGCCAATAAGGTTTCTGCGCCTGCCATTCCGGGTAAAGCTTCGCTAAACGGCAACCGCTTATCTTCTGGTCCGCGCGGATTATGGCCGGAGGAAATAACGTCAATTGTGCCGTCGGCAACGGCCTGTATGCAGGCGAGACGATCCTGTTCAGACCTTAGCGGCGGTGAAAGCCGCGCGAATGTGCGAAAATCCGAAACGGCATTATCGTTCAAAAACAAATGCGCAGGCGTGATGCCACATGTGACATTTAGCCCGCTTGCTTTTGCGTCGCGGATTAGTTCCAGCCCTTTCGCCGTGGTGACTTGGCGAAAATGCAGCTGTGCGCCGCTTTCTTCGGCAAGCATTAAATCGCGGGAAATAGCTAATGCCTCGGCCATTGCGGGTGCGGCGGCCAAACCGAGCAACGTCGCGGTGGGGCCAGCAGTTGCGGCCGCATTTCCCGTGATTCCGCTGTCTTCGCTGTGCACGAACAAGGGCATATCAAGCGCCGCGCAATATTGCATGATGCGCAGCATGACGCCGCTATTGCCAATCCAATGCCGCCCCGTTGCGACGGCCCGTGCGCCCGCATCCTTCATCAACGCGATTTCGGCCATGTGATTGCCATCCAGATCACGGGTTGCTGCGGCCAATGGATGGACCCAGAAATCGGGTTTTCCTTTTAATGCGGCAAAGCGAATCGTGGCTGGGTCATCATGCACTGGCGATTGATCGGGCATCAAAGCAGCGCGCGTGATACCGCCAAACCGAAACGCAGGCTTGTCTGTCGCAAATACGCCCAAATCGATAATTCCGGGCGCGATCAATAGTCCGCCAGCGTTGATGGTCTCGTCAGCGGGTGTGGCAATGTCGATACCCGCGATCACATCACCATCAATCACAATATCTGCCAAGCGCGGGGCGGCTTCTCCGTTCAAAAGCGCCATTCCGCCAGTTAGTAAAATGCTCATGCCCAACCCTCCACGCCGCGCGCTTTGCGGGTTAGTACGTCGAGGCAAGCCATTCGCACAGCAACACCCATCTCGACCTGTTCGGTAATGGCGGACCGCTGAATATTATCCGCCACGTTGCTTGCGATTTCGACACCGCGATTCATTGGGCCAGGATGCATGACCAACGCGTCTGGTTTGGCGAGCGCGAGCCTGCGTTCATCTAAGCCGTAGAGATGAAAATATTCGCGCGGCGAGGGGATGAAATCGCCCTGCATCCGTTCATTCTGTAGGCGCAACATCATCACGACATCGCTGCCGTTCAGCGCCGCATCGAAATTATTGTATGGCGTGACGCCAAATTCAGCCACTCCCATCGGCATTAACGCAGGCGGCGCGACGACGCGCACCTCAGCGCCCAACGTCGTCAGGCATAGCATGTTGGAGCGCGCAACGCGGCTGTGCAAAACATCACCGCAGATGGTGACCACCAATCCTTCGACGCGGCCTTTGCGGCGCTGTATCGTCAGGGCGTCCAATAACGCCTGCGTCGGATGTTCGTGCGTTCCATCGCCTGCATTGATGACCGGGCAATCCACTTTACCAGAGATCAGCTGCACCGCACCGGAACTGCCATGGCGGATAACAATTGCGTCGGCCCGCATCGCGTTCAGTGTCATCGCGGTGTCGATCAAAGTCTCACCTTTTTTGACGCTGGATTGCGCGGCGTGCATATTCACGACGTCAGCGCCAAGTCGCTTTCCGGCGATTTCGAACGACAATAAAGTCCGCGTCGAATTTTCGAAAAAGGCATTGATGATGGTCAGGCCCTTCAACCTGTCATCATGTTTAGCCGCGCCGGAACGATTTAGAGCAACCCATTGTTCCGCCTGTTCCAATATAAAAAGGATTTCCCAATTTTGCAGGCCCGCAATGCTGAGCAGGTGCGGTTTCGAAAAAGCGGCCGAGCCAGAAGGAAATCGGCTGGCGGCTGGATGTGGTGGCGATGTCATTAAAGCGAAGCCATTAACGGGAAATTGCCTTCGGCTCAAGCGGCATATTTTGCCGCGCCAGATCCCGATAATATCCAATGATTGACGCAAATATGCCGATGTTCGTTTTAAGCCCTATTTAAGCCCCCTAGAGAGCAATCGAGCTTGCTGGGCTAGTCGGGTAGCCAGCGATGCTTCAATAGCCCTAGAACGCGCTTAAAATGGCAATTTGAACCTATTTGGTTAGTGACCTTCGCCTTGATTCATTGGGCGCAGTAAAAAAGCGCCGTAAAAAAGCTATGCGAATGTCACATAACCAACGCATCAATTGCGCCCTGCAAAATGAACGCGGCCGCGCCGTTATCGATTTTCTCGGCGCGTTTTGCGCGGGTAACATCTGCCGCAATCATGGCGCGTTCCACAGCTTGTGTGGACCAACGTTCATCCCACAATAGTATCGGCACGCCCAAATCCGCAACGTTTTTAGCAAATGCCCTCGTTGATTGGGTACGCGGGCTGTCGCTGCCGTCCAAATTAAGCGGCAGGCCAATAACAATGGCGCATGTCGCACGGCTGGCCATCAATGCCTGAATGGCTGCTTTGTCTTTGGTGAATTTTGTCCGCCGGATCAATTCCGCAGGTGAAGCATAGCTCCATCCGGCATCGCAAAACGCCGTTCCTATGGTTTTTGTGCCGACATCCAATCCAATAATTACGCCGCCGCCAGGTAACGCTCCCCGAAAATCTGCTGCGATGGTAAATATCATTTTGTCAGGAACTGCCGCGTGCGCCACAGGGCGTCGAACCGGACGTTGGCCCAAAATAAGGGGATGTCGTACACATGATAATTGTTGCCAGGCAAAACATAATTTCCGATTTCGGGCGGGTCGCCGATCAACAAAAATCCCCTGTCATCGCACCGCGCGGGAACGGCCTTTGGCACTAAAGTTCCGCTCGCCAAATCGTTTGACGGCTTCAACGTTCCCAAATTCGCTGGGGCTTCTGCTGGTTCATTGATGCCGCCGGTCAAGGGATTGGTGCAGACGATATTGCTGCCGGCGCGCGACTGCCCGTCAAATCCTAAAGTGCTTTCATATGCCTGGATAATGCGCGAATAGTCCGCGGGTTCGGCAAAACTCTCCCAGCTCATGATACAGCCTGTTTGATCGGGTGTGCTGCATGCGGGCAAGCCCATGCTAGGCAAATCGCGTTCAATCGATATTGGCCAACCAATGGCATAGGCCGCGACAATACGTTTAGCCAATTTTTTGCCAGCAACCCGGTCGCGCATTAAATGCGTCAAATGCCGTGCGCCCTGACTATGTCCCGCCAAAATGATCGGACGGTCGCCCTGCTGCGCTGCAATAAAGCTGTCAAACGCCAGCAATACGTCCCGATAGGCGGCGTCCAGCGCCTCTTGTCCTTCGGGTTTTGATGTCAAAAATGCACCGATTGATGCTTGACGGTAACGCGGGGCCCAAACCTGCCCAACGCTGTTGAACGGAGAGGCCAGCCCGCGCAAAAACACCCGCGTGCGCGCCGATGTGTCGTTATCGGTTAAGCTTGCGTTCCATTCGGTTCGCGAAATAAATGATGTCGGATGGACGAAAAACACAGCAGCTGGCCCGGGTATGTCATCCTTTGCCGCTCCTTCGGGTTGCCACATAGCAGGGTTATTTTGTTTAAATTCTGGCCGTGCATACCACATAGTTTTGTCATCATAGACGCTGGTTTCAAGGGCATCTTGCTGTTCAAATTTTGCGGTCGGTACGAACGCAAGTTCGGTTAGTTCATCGGAATAAATATTCAGCGCGAACCCACATGCGATCGCAATCGCGATGATTGCTGCGACGATATAAAGAAATTTGCGTACCACGATGCGTTCCTGATGCTAAGTTCACTGCAAAATTCACTGCCAGATAGACGATTGGCACATTATTGCACCGCATTTTTGAACGCATGCTGAGCAAGCGCAATTTTACGCCAGTTTTCCGTTGAAGCGGGGCAATGGCGATGCTAGCGGACACGTCATGTCTATTGATAGCGAAACAGTGAAAAAAATCGCCAGCCTGTCACGCATCGCAATCAGCGATGATGAAACCGCGGCGATGGTCGGTGAACTTAACGGCATCCTGAAATGGGTGGAGCAATTGGCCGAGGTGGATGTGATGGGCGTTGAACCCATGGCATCCGTCATCGCCAAAAAATCGTTGCTGCGTGATGATGTCGTAAACGCTGATCCCAAAACAGGGGGCAATGTGCGCGACAAAGTGCTGGCCAATGCCCCCGCCAAAGAAGGCAGCTTTTTTGGCGTGCCCAAGGTGATTGAATAATGAGCGTACTAACTGAATTGGGGGTTGCTGCCATCCGGTCGGGCGTCGCGTCCGGTGAATTTTCCGCCGTGGAAGTGGCGACTGCATTCAGCGCAAATGTGTCTAAGGCAAAGGCGTTGAACGCTTTTATTGTTGAAACACCTGAATTGGCCATTGATGCGGCGCAGGCCGTTGATGAAACGCGCGCCGCCGGCAAACCGCTGGGTAAAATGGCGGGTGTGCCAATCGGCATGAAAGACCTGTTCTGCACCGACGGTGTCCAGACGACTGCCGCCAGCCATATCCTTGAAGGTTTTGTACCGACTTACGAATCGACCGTATCGGCGAATTTGTGGAAAGCCGGGGCAGGGATGCTCGGCAAACTCAATCTCGATCAGTTTGCGATGGGTTCATCCAACGAAACCAGTTATTTTGGCAATGTTATTTCTCCGTGGAGAAATGGCAATGATCCTGCGCCGCTGGCCCCCGGCGGCTCGTCTGGTGGCTCTTCTACGGCGGTGGCTGCAAGACTTTGTCCAGCGGCTACGGGCACGGATACTGGCGGTTCGATACGCCAACCTGCCGCCTTTACGGGCATTACGGGTATCAAGCCCACTTATGGCCGTTGTTCGCGCTGGGGCGTCGTGGCATTTGCGTCTTCGCTCGATCAGGCCGGTTCGATGGCGCATGATGTGCGTGACTGCGCGATCATGCTGGAGGCGATGGCAGGATATGATCCCAAGGATGCGACCTCATTGGATATGCCTGTGCCTGAATGGGAAGCTGGACTGAACAGTGATATGCGTGGCAAACGTGTTGGCATCCCAAAAGAATACCGCATGGACGGCACCGATCAGGATATATTGGACAGCTGGGACAAAGGCATTGCTTGGCTGAAAGATGCGGGCGCGGAAATTGTCGAGATCTCCCTGCCACACACCAAATATGCGTTGCCCGCTTATTATATTATCGCCCCCGCCGAGGCATCGTCCAATCTGGCGCGCTATGATGGCGTGCGATACGGCCTGCGAGATTTACCCGATGGCGCTGGTTTGCAGGATATGTACGCCGCCACCCGCGCCGCTGGCTTCGGGCCAGAGGTAAAGCGCCGGATTATGATTGGCACGTATGTATTGAGCGCCGGATTTTATGACGCTTATTATACACAGGCGCAGAAAATCCGCACGTTGATCGCGCGCGATTTCGAACAAGCGTTTGAAAAATGCGACGTTATCCTCGCTCCAACCACGCCGACAGCCGCGTTCAAGCTGGGCGATAAGAGCGATGATCCCTTGGCCATGTATTTGAACGATGTGTTCGCTGTTCCCGCATCGCTTGCTGGCTTACCTGCAATGTCGGTTCCTGCTGGATTGAACCGTGATGGCTTACCATTGGGCCTGCAAATCATAGGCAACGCGCTGGATGAGCAGGGCGTGTTGAACGCTGGTCTAGCAATCGAGGAACGCGCCGGTTTCGTGGCGCGGCCAGGGGAGTGGTGGTAATGACTGAATCAACATATCGGATCCACGGCAACACAGGCGAGTGGGAAGTAGTAATTGGCCTAGAGGTGCATGCGCAGATTTCTTCGCAATCCAAGCTATTCTCCGGCGCTGCGACCGAATTTGGGCAGGAACCCAATAGCCAAGTTAGCCTTGTCGATGCCGCGATGCCCGGAATGCTTCCTGTGGTGAACCGCGAATGTGTGCGTCAGGCCGTTCGAACCGGGATGGCCGTCGGCGCGCAGATCAACAAATGGTCGCGGTTTGACCGCAAGAATTATTTCTACGCCGATTTACCGCAGGGTTACCAAATATCGCAGCTCTATCATCCTATCGTTGGCGAAGGTTCCATCGATGTGACGATGAACGAGAAAGATCCCGACAGCGCCACCCGCGCCATCGGCATCGAGCGGATTCACATCGAACAGGATGCGGGTAAGTTGATGCACGATCAGCATCCAACGATGAGCTATGTTGATTTGAACCGTTCCGGCGTGGCATTGATGGAAATTGTATCGCGTCCAGACATGCGTTCGCCAGCAGAAGCAGGGGCTTATGTTAAGAAACTGCGATCAATTCTGCGCTATGTAGGAAGCTGCGACGGTAATATGGAGCAAGGGTCCATGCGTGCCGACGTCAATGTCAGCGTGCGCAAACCGGGCGGCGAACTCGGCACACGGACCGAGACGAAGAACGTTAACTCGATTCGGTTTCTGATGCAGACAATTGAGTATGAGGCACAACGGCAGGTTGATGTCATCGAAGACGGCGGCGTTATAGTTCAGGAAACGCGCCTGTTTGATGCGGTAAAGGGCGAAACGCGGTCGATGCGGTCGAAAGAAGACGCGCATGATTATCGGTATTTTCCCGATCCCGACCTTTTACCGCTGGAACTGGACGATGCATTTTTGAATGAATGCCGCGCGTCTTTACCCGAATTGCCTGATGCCAAGCGGGCGCGATATGAAACGGTGCTGGGACTGTCGGCCTATAATGCAGCCGTCATCACCGCGGAACAAGAAACCGCCGCGTGGTTCGAGGCATTATTGGCGCAAGGCGTCGCGAAACAGGGCAGGGGTGAAGCCGACGTGGCTAAACAATCCGCCAACTGGTTGATGTCAGAGTTATTGGGCGCGCTAAATAAAATGGGCAAAGACTTGGAAAACAGCCCGGTTAGCCCAGCGCAAGGCGCAGAATTATTGGCACTGGTGGCCGACGGAACCATTTCGGGCAGTATCGCCAAACAGGTTTTCGAAATCATGTTGTCAACTGGTCAGGGTGCAGCAGAAATCGTTGAAGAAAAAGGACTGAAGCAAACCAGCGATACCGGCGCGATTGAAACGGAAATCGCTAAAATTATTGCCGCCAATCCTCACAAGGTCACCGATTACAAGGGCGGAAAAGACAAATTGTTCGGATTCTTTGTCGGGCAAACAATGAAAGCGATGCAGGGCAAAGCTAATCCGCAGATTATCAATGACTTATTGAAAAAGGCACTAAGCTGAGACGCCTCGACTTGCGATGGGCAACAGCTAATTTGAGGCGATAGCGTAAACTATACCCGCCCGACTTAGCTCGGCTCTTGCCCTTCGCAGTCTTTGCCGTTAAGGCCGCGCCACCGGGTAACCGGGGCGGGTGTGGCGGAATTGGTAGACGCACCAGATTTAGGTTCTGGCATCGAGAGATGTGGGGGTTCGAGTCCCTTCACCCGCACCAATTTATGTAGCTTGCGAATCCGCCAGCTAGGCACAAATATTTTCCGCGCAATCGCGCATCGTCAGGATCAGAGAAGCTTGTATGCAAACCGTTGAGACACAAAATGAAGGCCTGAAAAGGGCGTATAAGTTAACTATTAGCGCAGCGGACGTGGAGTCGCGCGTTGACGCAGAGGTCAAGAAGATCGCACCGCAAATGCGTATGCCCGGATTTCGTCCTGGTAAAGTGCCTGCCAATCTGGTCAAAAAAATGCACAAGGACAGCTTGTTGCAGGAAGCGTTGAACAGCTCGATTCAGGACGGCGTTCAAAAAACGATTGAGGATAATAAATTGCGTCCTGCGACGCAGCCGCATGTGCATTTAGACGATGACTATGCGCCTGGAAAAGACGTTGTGGTCGAATTTCATTTTGAAATTTTGCCAGTCATTGACACGCCTGTAACAGATGGCCTGAAACTTGAACGCTTGCTTGTTGAACCGACCGATGCAGCGGTTGAAGAGGCTATTTTGAAAATGGCCCAAGGGCAAAAGAGTTTCGAGGCAGCGGCCAAAACCTATAAAGCGGCGACGGGCGATCAAGTCATCATCGATTTTGAAGGAAAAGTTGACGGCATTCCATTCGAAGGCGGCAAGGGCGAAGGCATGGCCGTTGAAATCGGTTCGGGCCAATTAATCCCCGGTTTTGAGGATCAGTTAATTGGTTTGAAAGCCAAGGATGAAACTATCATCAACGTAACATTTCCCGACGATTACAACGCGGAAAATTTGAAGGGCAAAGCCGCGACATTTGATATCGCAGTTAGCGAAGTCAAAAAGCCGGTTGAAACAAAGGCCGATGACGCGCTCGCCAAAGGATTTGGGCTGGAAGGAATCGATCAGTTGCGCGAGTTGATGAAGGGTCAGGTTGAGCAAGAGCTTAACGGTCTGACGCGCACCTATATGAAGCGTCAGTTGCTCGATCAATTGGCTGCGGAACATAGCTTTGAAGTGCCGCCATCGATGGTCGAAGCCGAGTTTGGACAAATTTGGGCACAGCTGGAACAAGAAGCCGCGCGCGAGGATGATCCCGAAGCCGCTAAGCAGGAAATGGAAGCGGAAAAGGACGACTATCGTGACATAGCCGTACGCCGTGTTCGCCTTGGATTGTTGCTTTCCGAGATCGGCCAGGGCAACGGTGTTGAAGTTAGTCAGCAGGAAATGAACATGCTGGTTCAGCAAGCTGCGCAGCAATATCCCCGCGAACAGCACGCAGCATTTGTGAAATATTTGCAGGAAAACCCAATGGCGGCGGCGCAATTACGCGCACCTATGTTTGAGGATAAGGTCGTCGATTTCCTCTTTGAAAAGGCCGAAGTTAGCGAAAAAACGGTGACCCGTGAAGTGTTGGAGGCGGCAATTGAAGCTGAACCCGACGCGAAACCTGCGAAAAAGCCTGCGGCGAAAAAAGCTGCGGCAAAAAAAGAACCTACCGAAGCGGCAGAAACCAAGAAAGCCGCTTCCAAGAAAGCGACTGAGAAACCGGTGGGCGATGAACAGCCAGCGGCGAAAAAACCAGCCGCAAAAAAAGCCGCTGCAAAGAAATAAAATATCAAAAAGGTCCCGGTCAGAACGACCGGGCCTTTTTATTTGTGCGGTAAAGTTGCTTTTCGGCTTGAAACGCGGTGCATTGCCCCCGATGTAGGGGGCGTTATAGTTTGTACCCATACCAATGAGGATTATTGATGTTCGATTCCAATCCGTTCGCTGCTGCTAAAAACCTAGAAGAAAAAATGTTGGGCGTTCCGATGGAAGTTGGGAACAGCCGGTTTATGTCCGATTTATATTCTCGCCTGTTGGCCGAGCGTATCATATTTGTGACTGGCCAAGTTGAAGATTACATGGCGGCTCAAATCGTGTCGCAACTGCTATATCTTGAATCGGATAATCCAAAAAAAGATATTTGGATGTATATAAATTCGCCGGGCGGCGTTGTTACTGCTGGCATGGCGATACACGATACGATGCAGTATATTCGGCCGCGCGTTGGCACGGTATGCATTGGCCAAGCCGCATCCATGGGTAGCTTCCTTTTGGCCGCAGGTGAGCCGGGCATGCGCGTTGCGCTCACCAATTCGCGGATCATGGTGCATCAGCCCTCCGGTGGGGCGCAGGGCATGGCGTCGGACATTGAGATTCAGGCCAAAGAAATCTTGCGTATTCGCCGACGCCTGAATGACTTATATGTAAAATATACTGGCAAGTCGCTCAAGGAAATTGAAAAAGCGATGGACCGCGATACGTTTTTAGAAGCGGATGAGGCAAAGGCATTCGGCTTGGTCGATGAGGTTTTCGACAAAAGGCCTACGGTTGCCAATAACGATGCTCCAAAGGCATAGGTTGCGCGTTAGCAATTAATGCACCTTGTTTGCTAAACTGATACAAGTTGTTTTGGACTATTGCCAAAATTTCGCAGCGCGATATTAATGCGTTAAGATCACATCGGCGCGGTATGCGCGGATTCAGGAAGAATTATGACGAAGTTGAGCGGCACAGATACCAAAAGCACACTATACTGCTCATTCTGCGGGAAGTCGCAGCATGAGGTACGCAAGCTTATCGCTGGTCCAACCGTGTTCATTTGCGATGAATGCGTTGAGCTGTGCAATGATATTATCCGCGAAGAAACCAAGGGAAATCTGACGGGGCGCAAGGATGGCGAAGTTCCCAGCCCGCAGGAAATTTGCGACGTGCTTAACGACTATGTAATTGGTCAGCCGCAGGCGAAACGTGTTTTGTCCGTTGCAGTGCACAATCACTATAAACGCCTTAACCACGCTGCCAAGAATGGTGATGTCGAGCTGGCAAAATCAAATATTTTGGTGGTTGGACCCACTGGATGCGGCAAAACTCTGTTGGCGCAAACATTGGCGAAGACGTTTGATGTGCCCTTCACAATGGCCGATGCAACGACGTTGACCGAGGCCGGATATGTCGGAGAGGATGTCGAGAATATCATCCTGAAGCTGTTGCAAGCAAGCGACTATAATGTCGAAAAAGCGCAGCGCGGGATTGTCTATATCGATGAGATCGACAAGATCAGTCGCAAGGCAGAAAATCCGTCAATTACCCGCGATGTGTCGGGAGAGGGCGTTCAGCAGGCGCTGTTGAAATTGATGGAGGGAACAACAGCTTCGGTTCCTCCGCAAGGTGGCCGCAAACATCCGCAACCAGAGTTCCTGCAAGTCGAGACAACCAACATACTGTTCATTTGCGGCGGCGCTTTTTCTGGACTTGAAAAGATAATTTCAAATCGTTTGGAGGGCAAATCGATTGGATTCGGCGCGCATGTTGCCGATCCTGATGAACGCCGTACCGGTGAAGTTCTGAAGCAAATCGAGCCAGAAGATCTGTTGAAATTTGGGCTTATCCCCGAATTTGTCGGGCGCTTGCCCGTAACCGCAACATTAGAAGATCTGGACATCAAAGCATTGGTGAAGATCCTGTCTGAGCCCAAAAATGCGTTGGTAAAACAATATCGTAAGCTGTTCGAGATGGAAAATGTTGATCTGACATTTACCGAAGACGCGCTCGAAGCAGTCGCGAAAAAGGCGTTGGAACGCAAAACCGGCGCGCGCGGGTTGCGGTCAATTTTGGAAGCAACCTTGCTCGATACCATGTTTGATCTGCCCACATTTGATGGCGTTAGCGAGATCGTGATCGACAAAGATGTGATCGAGGGCCGCAAAGACCCCGTGAAGGTTTTCGCGAAGATTGATAAAGCGAAAAAAGAAGACGCCGCGTAAGAATTTACGGCACGCTTATTTGTAGATGCAATTGTCGAGCCGGTCGCGCTTCACGATTCCGATGCGCGCCGCGATTTTATTGCCATATCGCCGCGTAAAACCCGTGGCGCCATTCACTGCACGGCGTTTTGGTGAGGGCAAAGCAGCTGCGATACGGGCCGCTTCTAATTTAGAAAGGCTATTCGCGCTTTTTTTGAAATAACGCTGCGAGCCTGCATCCGCTCCATAGGTTCCGATTCCGGTTTCAGCGACGTTCAAATAAACTTCGATGATGCGGCGCTTGCCCCATATTTTCTCGATCAGAAATGTGAACCACACTTCTGGAACCTTTCGGACATATCGCGTCCAGCCGCTGCCTTGCCATAGAAATACATTTTTTGCGGTTTGCTGGCTAATCGTCGATCCGCCGCGTACGCGGCCACCCTTGGCATTGCGGGACATTGCATTTTCAATTGCCTCGCGGTCAAATCCGTCATGGCTACAGAATTTGGCATCCTCAGCTGCGATGACGGCGCGAACCAGGTTCGGTGAAATGCCGGACAGGCTGGTCCATTTTCGCGTCCCGCCTTTGGTATCAAACAGCATAGTGGCCGTCGTGGGTATTGGCACAAGCGCGTAAATACAAACTATCGCAATGCTAGCGATAAAACCATAAAACAACCATTTGAACAAAAATCGAAACAAACGGGCGACGGGCGAGTATGTTTTGGTGGTCATTTGCAAAAGCTACCGCAACTTGACCCACCCGTCATCCCTGAAATGCTGTCCAAATCAGAACGCCGTCAGAAGCCTTTTTTCGCCAGCGATTCGCATCATTGCCTTTTGCAATTTTTCGAATGCGCGCACTTCGATCTGCCGCACACGTTCCCGGCTGACGCTATACAATTGGCTGAGTTCTTCGAGCGTTTTTGGCTCCTCAGTCAACCGGCGTTCGGCAAGGATATGTTTCTCACGGTCATTCAGGCTGTCCATCGCTTCTGCCAGCATTGCGTGGCGCATACTGCCCTCTTGCTCGTCGGCAACGCGCTCATCCTGCAAAGGCTCGTTATCGACCAGCCAATCTTGCCACTGACCGTCACCATCCTCGCGCATCGGCACGTTCAGCGAAGTATCGCCGCCCATCGCCATACGGCGGTTCATGTTGTTTACCTCAGCTTCGGATACACCAAGGTCAGTTGCGATTTTTTGCAGCGCAGCTTGATTAAGATCACCATCTTCAAACGCTTGTAGGTTATTCTTCATCCGGCGTAGATTGAAAAACAACTTCTTTTGCGCTGCGGTGGTGCCTATTTTTACAAGGCTCCAGCTGCGCAAAATGAACTCTTGCATCGACGCACGTATCCACCACATCGCGTATGTCGCGAGGCGGAAACCACGATCGGGATCAAATTTTTTCACACCCTGCATCAAGCCGATATTACCTTCAGAAATCAGTTCTGATACAGGTAAACCATAGCCCCGGTAGCCCATCGCGATTTTGGAGACGAGCCGTAGGTGAGATGTCACCAATTGCTCGGCGGCCTTCGCATCGCCATGCTCTTGAAATGCTTTGGCGAGCATATATTCCTGCTCAGGCTTCAATACAGGAAACTTGCGGATTTCCGCTAAATAGCGATTTAGGCTTTGGTCCCCCCCAAGGGCAGGGATCGTTGCCGGAACGTTTTTCGTCTCTGACATTTTTCTTCCTTCTATTTTGTTTTCCACTGGGCCTCCCAATCACG
>JANORM010000045.1:0-17337 GCA_031415335.1 Sphingomonadales bacterium
CACGGGGTATTCATTGCAATCGGCCATAAACCCAACACCGGCAATTTCATCTAACGGCATAAACTAGCCTAAGTTCATCATAAGCTATGTGCATCAATAAACCGCTCGGCATCCAGTGCCGCCATGCATCCGGTGCCTGCGCTGGTTACCGCTTGGCGGTAAATGTGATCCATGACATCGCCACATGCAAACACGCCGGGGGTGCTGGTTTCGGTTGCCTGCCCCTCTAGGCCGCTGCGTACTTTTATATATCCGCCCGCCATATCCAAATGCCCGTCAAATATGCCGGTATTGGGTTTGTGCCCGATGGCGATGAATACGCCGTGCAGCGTGACGTCTTCGGTTGCACCGCCATCGACCGCTTTAATCCGCATGCCCGTTACGCCCATTTGGTCACCAAGCACTTCGTCCAATATATGGTTCCAACGGATCGTGACCTTGCCCTCTTTTTCCTTTGCGAACAGGCGGTCTTGCAAGATCTTCTCTGCCTTCAACTTGTCGCGCCGATGCACCAATGTCACATGACTGGCGATATTGGCGAGATATAGAGCCTCTTCGACCGCCGTGTTGCCGCCGCCGATAACGGCGACAGGCTTATTGCGGTAGAAAAATCCGTCACATGTCGCACATGCCGAAACGCCCTTGCCCATGAACGCGGTTTCCGACGGCAGGCCCAGATATTGCGCGCTCGCCCCCGTCGCAATGATAACTGCATCGGCAGTATAATCCCCTGCCTCGCCCGTCAGCGTGAAAGGCCGTTTCGAAAAATCGACTTTTTCGATATAGTCATTCTCGATACGCGTGCCGAACCGCAATGCATGTTTGCGCATCCGGTCCATTAATTCGGGCCCTTGCACGCCGTCATCATCGCCGGGCCAGTTATCGACATCGGTGGTGGTCATCAACTGGCCGCCGATTTCTACGCCAGTGATAATCATCGGGCTTAAATTGGCGCGTGCCGCATAAACGGCTGCGCTGTAGCCGGCGGGACCGGAACCGATGATAATGACGGGGGCGTGGCGATCTGTGGTCATGAGTTTTCCTGTGTTTTCGAATCTGTTGATTTTGCACATAGGCATAGTGTCCTAAACGGCCAAGCCACTTGTCCTATGCGCGGCGATATTTAGGCTTCCCTTGACGCGTACGGCAACCTAAGAGGCGCTTGAGTAGAACACGAACAAGCTGGAGTATCGCATGACCAAAATTACCGTAATTTCCCGCGAAGGCGACGCCCGCGAAGTTGAAGCCGAAAACGGATTGACGTTGATGGAAGTTATCCGTGACAATGGCTTTGACGAACTATTGGCTCTGTGCGGCGGATGCTGTTCGTGCGCGACGTGCCATGTTCATATCGACCCTGCATTTGCCGATAAGCTGCCAAAAATGGGCGAAGACGAAAACGATCTTCTCGACAGCACCGATCACCGCGATGAGACGTCACGTCTTTCGTGCCAGGTTCCGGTGAGTGATGCGTTAGATGGTTTAATCGTTACGATTGCCGCTGAGGATTAAGCAAAAGGCTAACCCCGCATCGCGCTGCTTAAACTTTCTTCTAAGATAGGATAGCCGTGGCCATCGGGAATACACAGCCACCTGTCGCCGTCCCGCTGCTCGATATAAGTTAGCACAGTTTTAACTGGGTAATCATTCGCATGGGCGGCGGCATCGGTGTAGCTGTCAAACAGCGCCAAACGCTCCAAATTCCGGCGCGTTGGAAAGATGATTTTGACTTTTGCTTGCTCCGCCAAATCAAGCACCTCCCGCGCACTCGCCCAAAATAGCGACGTATTTTCGGTGGCATCAACCACTGCGTTCAATTGCACATCGCCCGCATCGACCAGATAGAAGCGCGTATCAAAAACCCGCGTTTCCAAATTCGGCGGACGCCAGCGCGACCATGGCACCAGTGTTTCCAATTGCGGTGTCCAGCCGTGGCGTTCGCACACTGCGGACAATGGCTCGCCATTGTGCAGCGCGGCGCGGGCATCATGGCAATCTGCGGGATCACTGATGCCCGACAATCCCAACGCCAATCCCGCCTCTTCCAAAGTTTCCCGAATTGCCGCCAGCCGGGCCGCAGCCTCATCGGCGTCCAAGTCATGAGCCAGGCCGCGCGCATATTCAAAATCGGCGGCATCGACCTTACCGCCGGGAAACACCGCCGCACCGCCCGCAAAGGCCATGGACTTGGTGCGCTCCATCATCAGTATCTTGGGCGGTCCGCCATTTGGATCTTTATGGAATATAACCATCGTTGCAGCGGGCGTGGCGGCGGGCATAGGCTCCCCCGTTACGGGATGGATTTTGGGTGTTTCAGTCATAGCGCCCACCAAAAGCATGAAACTTTGTGATATGCTAGAAGTCATTACGCGTGACCCGATTGCGTTATCCCACAAAGCGTGGCAATTCGATTGGAGGGGGATCAAGACAATGGGAATTATCGAGCTATTGGGATTGGCAACCAGCGTCAGCTTGCTGTCGGGTTGGCGGCTATACCTGACCGTCTTTGCCACCGGGATTGCGATGTATAGCGGATATGTCGACTTGCCCGAAAACCTGAAGATGTTGGAGGCATTGGGCAATCCCTGGGTCATTGGGATCGCGGGAGTAGGCGCAGTCGCGGAATTTTTTGCAGATAAGATCGCTTGGCTCGATAGCATTTGGGACGGCTTGCATACGGTCATCCGGCCATTGGGTGGGGCGCTGTTGACGCTGGCTGTTATTGATAGCAGCGATCCCGCGTGGCAAGTAATCGCATTCCTGCTCGGTGGCGGCGCGGCCTTTGCCAGCCACGCAACCAAAGCCGGAGCGCGGGCAGCGGTGAATACCAGCCCTGAACCTGTCAGCAATGTGATCCTCTCCACCACCGAAGATATCGTCACGGGCGGGCTGCTGGCGCTAACCTTTGCAAACCCAGTGATTGCCGCTGTGATTGCGGTCGTGTTGCTTGCCCTAACGATGTGGGGTCTTTGGAAAGTGTACCACATGTTCAAACGCGTGTTTCCCAAGGATCAATTGCCACAAAATGGCGGATAACTTAGGTGAGGCCCTTGATCGAATCGGCATGGCGCGCCACTTACATATCGACATAAACGCTATCTTGCGTTTTTAGAACATATGTGAAACATATCCGCTTATGAGCCTTACCCACATTAAAGTGCGCGGTGCGCGCGAGCATAATCTTAAGGGCGTCGACATTGACCTGCCCCGCGACAAATTAATCGTCATCACCGGGCTTTCGGGTTCAGGAAAATCGTCACTGGCCTTTGATACGATTTATGCCGAGGGACAGCGGCGATATGTCGAGAGTTTGTCCGCATATGCGCGGCAATTCCTTGAGATGATGCAGAAACCCGATGTTGAACATATCGAGGGGCTGTCTCCCGCCATCAGCATCGAGCAGAAAACCACATCGCGCAATCCGCGCTCCACCGTTGCCACAGTTACCGAGATTTACGATTATATGCGGCTGTTATGGGCCCGTGTCGGCGTGCCCTATTCCCCCGCCACCGGCCTACCCATTACCGCGCAAACCGTTAGCCAGATGGTCGACCGCGTGATGACATTGCCTGAAGGAACGCGCGCGTTCTTGCTCGCGCCAGCGGTGCAAGGACGCAAGGGCGAATACCGCAAGGAAATGGCCGAATGGCAACGTTCTGGATATACCCGCGTGAGAATTGACGGCGAATTTTACGCCATCGAAGACGCGCCTGCACTCGACAAGAAATACAAGCATGACATTGAGGTTGTGGTTGACCGTATCGTTGTAAAAGCGGGCATACAGCAACGCCTAGCGGAGGGATTTGAAGCCGCGCTGAAACTGGCCGATGGGCTGGCGTTTGTCGATTTGGCCGAAGGCACAGTTGCAGAGGTGATGGCAGGGGCTAATTCAACCTTGCGCGAAGCTCCCTCATCATTCGCACATGAGGGCGAAGGGCTTGTTAAAGCAAAAATGAAAGGGACGGGTCTGCCGCCCAACCGCATCGTGTTTAGCGAAAAATTCGCCTGCCCTGTTTCCGGTTTCACCATCGCTGAAATCGCACCGCGCCTGTTCAGTTTCAACGCGCCGCAAGGGGCGTGCCCGGACTGTGATGGCCTTGGCGAACGGTTGGAATTTGATCCGCAATTGGTGGTCCCCAATGAGGGGCTTAGCCTGAAAAAAGGGGCGGTCGTGCCATGGGCAAAATCAACCCCGCCCAGCCCATATTATATGCAAGTGCTGGCCAGCCTAGCCAAGGCCTATGATTTCAGCCTTGAAACGCCGTGGAATGAATTGCAGCCCGACCAGAGGCTCATCATCCTATATGGTACAGGCGGCATGCCCGTTGAACTAACGTTCAAGGACGGGCGCAAGGAATATACCGTGCGCAAGGCGTTTGAGGGCGTGGTAGGCAATCTGAATCGCCGCATGCTGCAAACCGACAGCGCATGGATGCGCGAAGAGTTGAACAAGTTCCAAACCGCGATGCCGTGCGAAACTTGCCATGGCGCGCGACTGAAACCCGAAGCACTATGTGTTAAGATCGCGGGCGTTGATATTGCCACACCAACCAAAATGAGCGTCGGTGATGCTCTAGTCTGGTTCAGCAATGTCGATCAAACGCTGACCAATCAGCAACAGCAAATTGCCAAAGCAATCCTGAAAGAAATCAACGAACGTTTGGGCTTCCTTAACAATGTTGGCCTCGATTATCTAAATCTCGACCGCACCAGCGGCACGTTGTCAGGTGGCGAAAGCCAGCGTATTCGGCTGGCATCGCAAATCGGCAGCGGCCTGTCCGGTGTGTTGTACGTACTTGATGAACCCAGCATCGGCTTGCATCAAAAGGACAATGACCGATTGCTTGCCACGTTGCGGCGGTTGCGCGATTTGGGCAATACCGTGATCGTTGTCGAACATGACGAAGACGCAATTCGCACCGCCGATTGGGTCGTCGATTTGGGCCCCGGCGCGGGCGTGCACGGCGGGACGGTGATGGCAGAAGGGACGCTGAAACAGATCCTGAAAGCCAAAGGGTCGTTGACCGCAGATTATCTGAACGGGACTCGCGAAATTCCCGTGTCCAAAAAACGGCGTAAGGGCAATGGCAAGAAATTGACCGTGCACGGAGCCAAGGCGAACAACCTGAAAAACGTCACCGCGTCGATTCCGCTGGGCACATTCACTTGCATCACCGGAGTGTCGGGCAGCGGCAAATCCAGTTTCACCATCGACACGCTTTATGCCGCCGCTGCTCGGTCACTGAACGGCGCACGCGTAATTGCAGGCGCGCATGATAAAATCAGCGGCCTCGAACATTGCGACAAAGTAATCGACATCGACCAATCACCAATTGGCCGCACACCGCGCAGCAACCCCGCGACGTATACGGGCGCGTTCACCAACATTCGTGACTGGTTCGCGGGCCTGCCCGAAAGCGCCGCGCGCGGGTATAAACCTGGACGATTCAGCTTTAACGTCAAGGGCGGACGGTGCGAAACATGCAGCGGTGACGGCCTTATAAAGATTGAAATGCACTTCCTGCCCGATGTCTATGTCACGTGTGAAGAATGCAATGGAAAACGCTATAATCGTGAGACTTTAGAGGTGAAGTGGAAGGGGCTTTCCATCGCTGACGTACTTGACATGACGGTCGAGGATGCGGTGGAAGTGTTCAAGGCCGTACCGCCTATCCGCGACAAAATGGCGATGCTGCACGAGGTCGGCCTCGGCTATGTCAAAGTTGGGCAGCAGGCCACGACGTTATCCGGCGGTGAGGCCCAGCGAGTTAAACTTGCCAAGGAATTGTCGAAACGCTCCACTGGACAGACGCTGTATATCCTTGATGAGCCGACCACTGGGCTGCATTTTGAGGATGTCCGCAAGCTGCTCGAAGTGCTGCACCGATTGGTCGAACAGGGCAACAGCGTTGTCGTGATCGAACATAATCTCGACGTTATCAAAACCGCCGATTGGGTAATCGACTTGGGCCCCGAGGGCGGCGTGAAAGGCGGCGAGATTGTCGCGTTCGGCACGCCCGAAGACGTGGCCAAAGAACCGCGCAGCTATACGGGACATTATCTCGCGCCGATGTTGGCGAAAGCGAAATAGCGAGTTGAAGCTAAACCGCCGCAGCCGCGACCAACGCGGCAACCAGCGTCTTGACCTTTTTTTGCCGCCATTGCGGCAAGGGCGCAACTAGCCAATAAGCTAGCTCGCTCTCACGAGCATTCTCTGTCACGCGCACGCGGCCCGTATCAATGTCGGCCTGCGCGAGCAACATTGGCACATTTGCTTTGCCCAAACCAATCGCGGCAGCATCAATGGCAAGCCCTGCATCGCCCAATCGTAACGCCGCCAAACCATCGACGACAGGGCATTTGGGCCAGCTGATCGGCAAATCGCTGCTGCCGTCTGGTGCGGTGACGGTGACAAACGCTCCCGCCGCCAACCTTACGCCCTCATGCTCACCGGAGCCGTATGTAAACCGGATCGCAATATCCAAATTGGCTTCGGTGAAATCAACATCATCGTCCGCCGACACCAAATTAAACCGAGTGTCTGGGTGGGACTTGCTGAAATCAGCAAGCCTTGCCGCCAGCCATTTTGCGGTAAAATCACGCGGCGCAGCGATGGTCAGCGAATTGGAGGACTGCCCCGCCTGCATCGCGTGGACCGCTTCTTCAAACTGCAAAAATCCCCCGCGCAGCGCGTCCAAGCCTGCCTCACATTCATGCGTCAGCTCCAAACCCTTGGGCGTCCGGCGGAACAATATCACGCCCAGCAAATCTTCCAGCGCGCGCACCTGTTGCCCCACCGCGGCGGGTGTGACCGCAAGTTCGTCGGCGGCCTTAGTAAAACTTAAATGCCGCGCCGCCGCATCCAAAACGCGAAGGCCATTAAGCGGTAAATGGGTGCGTTTCATCGCAGCTGCTATCGCGCAGTTGCAGGTGCGATCAGCTCGAATCGCGGTATCTCTGCCAAAAATGTGCCGCCATCGGCGCGGATGAAACGGAAATGCCCCTCCATATTGCCACTGGGGGTCGGCAACGGACAACCAGATACATAATCATGTGCGCCGCCCGGTTCCAACACGGGCTGTTCTCCGACTACGCCGTCGCCGTCGACATGGCTGAAATTGCCGCGCCCGTCGGTGATTTTCCAATGCCGCGTCAACAATTGCACCGCCTCATCCGAATGATTTTCCATGCGAATATGATATGACCAAAACCAGCGGCCCGATTGCGGCTGTGATTGTTCCTCTAGAAAATTTGGCGCGACGCGGATCGTGATGCCATCGGTCGTCGCGGTTTCCCGAAACAGGCTGTCCAATATACCCGTCATAAACCTGCGGCTTTCAATGCACGGTCCAAATCTTCGATCAAATCCTGTGGATCTTCTAAGCCTATATTGATGCGGATCATCCCTTCTGATACCCCCATTGCTTCGCGCGCCTCTGCGCCCATGCCATGATGCGTGGTCGAGGCAGGGTGGGTCATCAGGCTGCGGCTATCGCCGATATTGTTGGAAATATCGATCAGCTCCAGCGCATTCAGCAACGCATGTGCTTGCGCCCGTCCGCCGTCCAATATGAAGGAGAATATCGGACCGCATGCCTTCATCTGTTTCATCGCTAAATTGTGCGCCGGATGCGATGCCAAGCCGGGATGCAGCATGATCGGAACGCGGTCTTCCATAAACTTGCCGACCAACACGGCATTTTCCGATTGCCGCATCGCCCGCATGTCCAAAGTCTCCAGTCCCTTCAATACCACCCACGCGTTAAAGGGTGCCAAATTAGGCCCGGTATTACGTTGAAACGGCAGCAGCTTTTCATTGATAAATTCGTGACTGCCGCACACCGCGCCTGCCAATACGCGGCCTTGTCCGTCCATCATTTTGGTCGCGCTATAGGCCACAACATCGGCGCCAAAATCCATTGGCCGTTGTAGGGCGCTGGTCGCAAAGGCATTATCGACGACGCTGGTAATCCCATGCGCCCGCGCAAGGCCGCAGACATATTCCATATCGACAATATCCATCGTCGGATTCGCCGGAGTTTCAAAAAAGAACACTTTGGTATTGGGCCGAATCGCCGCCGCCCATTCATCGTTATTGCGGCTATCGATTGTCGTTGTGCTAATCCCCCATTTGGGCAGCAGCGTATCGGTCAGCCACCGGCATGATCCAAACGCCGCGCGCGCAGCCACCACATGATCACCTTGCTCCAACTGGCACAATAACGCCGTCGTCATCGCCGCCATGCCCGTGGCTTGTGCGCGGCAGGCTTCTGCGCCCTCCATCAATGCGATGCGTTCCTCCAACATCTGTACCGTGGGGTTTTGCAGCCGCGAATATGTCATGCCCGGGTCATCACCCGCAAACCGGGCCGCCACGGTTTCGGCGTCGTCATAGGTATAGCCAGAGGTCAGAAACAATGCCTCCGACGTCTCCCCATGCTCACTGCGCCATGTACCGCCGCGAACGGCCTGCGTGGCGGCACGCCAGTGTTTGGTGATCGATCTATCTTGGCCAGTCGTGCGTTTCATGTTGTTCTTTTCGGGGAGTTAACAGTTCAGGTCAATGGGCGTTGAATTGCATATTACAGCGCAGCGATTACCGCGTCACCCATTTGCGCCGTGGTCATCGTTCCGCCCAGATCGGGGGAGCGTGCACCGCCCGCCAACGCAGCCGCCACCGCCGCCTCAATCTGGACCGCCGCAGCAGCACGATCCAACGAATAACGCAGCATCATTGCGGCGGACAAAATCGTGGCCAGCGGGTTCGCCTTACCCTGCCCTGCAATATCGGGCGCGCTGCCATGGATCGGTTCATACAGACCCTTGCCCGCACTATCCAGTGAGGCGCTGGGCAACATGCCGATGGATCCGGCGCACATGCTGGCCTGATCCGACAAAATATCACCAAATAGATTACCTGTAACGATGACATCAAATTGCCCCGGATTGCGCACCAACTGCATTGCACAATTATCGACATACATGTGCGACAGCGCGACTTCGGGATATTGCGCAGATACCTCGATCACTACGTCGCGCCACAATTGCGATGTTTCCAGAACGTTTGCCTTGTCTACCGAGCAAAGCTTCTTGGCCCGCGCCATCGCGGTTTGAAATCCGACATGTGCGATACGGGCAACTTCGTCCTCGTTATAGGACATGACATCATATCCCTCGCGCTTGCCATCGGCGTTGGTGCGCATGCCTTTTTCGCCAAAATAAACATCGCCGTTCAATTCACGCACAATCACCATGTCAATTTGCGTGGCTATTTCGGGGCGCAGCGCCGACGCGTCCGCCAGTTCTGGGAACAGTGTCGCCGGGCGCAGGTTGGCGAACAATGCCAGTTCTTTGCGTAGCCCCAATATCGCTTGTTCGGGACGCAGATGCCGTTCCAGCGCATCGCAATTGGGATCCCCCACGGCGCCAAATAAAATAGCATCGGCACGCCGCGCCAAGTCCAATGTTTCTGGCGGCAGTGGGTGGCCAGTGGCTTTAAACGCTGCGCCGCCGACCAACGCCTCTTCAAAGGTTATCCCTGGCAACGCCAGCGCGTCCAGCGCGCGTTTGGCTTGCGCGATAACTTCGGGACCGATGCCGTCTCCGGGTAACAAGGCGATAAGCATGAATAAACCAATCAAGGAAATTATATGGAAATTAGCCCCTGCCTATCCCGTCTGTATTATGCAACCGCCCTTTTCAGTCGCTCGACCAACCGCTCGCGCGCCGCCATCACATCTGTGCGCCGATCTCCCAACACATGCTCCACCAATCGCGTCCGGTTTTTCACCATCTGCACGGAGGGCGTATTGGCCGGCTGACCAAGTTCGGCTTCCTCAGCATAGCCCAATTCCGACAGCAATATTGTTTCATATTGTGCGACTGCCCCGGCCCAGCGCCGCGCGGCAGGGGCCAGTTCAACCGCCGCCAATACGCCGTCCAATGCGCTGTGTATTCGGGGATATGCCTGTCCCTCGGGTAATGTCGCCGCGGTCAATGCCGTCACCCAATCAATCGCCGCAATCGCCAATGGCTCGCCCAACAAATGCGCGCGGCTATGGTCTAGCTCAAGAGTTAGTGACGGCAGCTGCCCCAATATCCGCGCCCGCCACTCGCCCTTGATCACATTCCCGGGGATTAAGACCGGCCGCAAATGCCGCCCGCGTGCGCCCTGAACATAGCCACCGAGAATGCCATGCTCGTTCGTCATCGCGCGCACAATCGCGCCAACCTCCCCATGCGGACGAACGGCACAAACAATAGCGGTGGCGATAATTTGCATAGCCTAACGCTATGCCCGAAATTTAGGTTGCCGCGAAGCGATTAAGCGCGGCGGAAAAGCCTGCGAAAAAATCCAAGCTTGGGCGCTTCGGGTTCGACCGTAATCATTTGCCGAATGCTCTTAATTACGGGCTCCGGCTGTATCTCGTCTAAATTACGCCGGATAGTGATTGCCAGTTTAGGTGCCTTTGCAAATTCGATAATTTTCGCAGTTTTTGGAATATAAACCGAACCAATGTCGATCCGCATATTATACATTTCTGCGATCACCGGAATATCTTTGTACAGGCCATATTCGTCGAGAAGCGTTTTGACCGCTTGATGAAACCGCACGGCGCGCAGCATCGCCGCCAGCCGGTATTCGACATATGCCAGCGGGACAATGTCCGCCGCCAAACCCTCTGCGGCATCCAAGACATGCGCACTATCGCGGAAGTAATATTGCCGTTTGTGTCGCAGCAATGCGGTGTTCAATGCGCCGAGCCCATCAACCTCAAGATACACTTCTATATCTTCGCTTTGGCCATACCATTCGGCATCTTCGCGTTTGCTCTCGGCCAGCAATTGATCGCGGGACAGCGTGGAGAATGGCAAATGCTCGTCGGTGTAAAACGCAACCTGTAATATCGGATCATGCCGCACCGATTTGTCTTCAAAAACCAAATCAGCCTCATTCGACATCACGATATGTACGGCGGTAATCGCGGCGCCTTCATATAATCCGATAGCGTCGCCGATTTCTTCCCAACCCGAAATCTCCACGCTTCCTTCGTTCAGGTTGCGGCACAATTCCAAGATGGGGGTTTCAATTCCCACCATATCCTCGATCAAGCGGTCAGCGGCCACATCCAAATCGCCCGCATGCACCCACATCTCGATTTGGCGCAGGTACGCCGCCTCAACATCTGCATCATACCATGCGGTTTGCAATATATGCGTCATTTGCCGCTTCCCATGCTCACATCCAGAGACATTGGTTAATTGTAAAACCTTGTTATTTAGTGAACGCGGCGCGTTGTGTTTTAACTGCTGTGATAAAAATCGTACACAGTTTTTGCCACGGTTTCGGAAACCCCCGGCGTTCGCGCTAAATCTTCCAAGCTGGCATCGCGCACCGCTCTGGCTGTGCCAAAATGCATCAGCAATGCTTTCTTGCGGGCTGGCCCAACGCCCGGCACCTCATCCAATGGGCTGGCGGTAATTGCCTTGCTGCGCTTGGCACGATGCGCACCGATTGCGAACCTGTGCACTTCATCGCGCAGGCGTTGCAGATAAAAAAGCACCGGTGAGTTCGCAGGCAAGTCAAATTCACGACCATCAGGGAAGTGAAAGATTTCGCGCCCCTCGCGGCCATGATCCGGCCCTTTGGCAATGCCGATAAAGGGGATATCTTCAACGCCAATCTCTTCAAGCGCAGCCTTTACAGCGCTGACCTGTCCCTTGCCGCCATCGATCAGCACCAGATCGGGCCAATCGCCTTTGCTGCGGTCGGGGTCTTCCTCTTGCGCGCGCCCGAACCGGCGCTGCATCACCTCCCGCATCATCGCAAAGTCATCGCCCGGCGCGGTATCGGGATTCTTGATGTTGAATTTGCGATATTGGCTTTTCATAAAGCCATCGGGTCCGGCAACAACCATTCCGCCCAGCGCATTGGTGCCTTGAATATGGCTGTTATCATATATTTCGATGCGCTGCGGCGGTCCGGTCAGTTCAAACAAATCGGCAACCTCTTGCAGCAACTTACCCTGCGTCGTTGATTCGGCTTGCCGCCGTTCCAATGCCTCGCTTGCATTGCGCTCCGCCTGCGCAATCAAGCGCACACGGTCGCCGCGTTGCGGCACGCTGATAATAACCTTGCCGCCAGCTTTTTCCGCCAAGGCGCTGGCAAGCAGTGCACCTTCGGCGGGCATCCGGTCGACCAATATCGTGCGGGGCGGCGGCACATCCTCGTAAAATTGAATCATGAAACTGGCGAGCACTTCATCCTCAGGCACCTCCGCCGTGTGCACGGGAAAGAAGCTGCGATGCCCCCAATTCTGCCCGCCGCGAATGAAGAATGCCTGAATGCACATCACTCCATTTTTGGACGCCAGCGCGAATATGTCCGCATCGCCCACGCCCTCTGCATTTATCGCCTGCGACCCTTGAATGAATGTCAAAGCCTTCAAACGGTCGCGCATTATCGCCGCGCTTTCAAAATCCAGCGCCTCCGCCGCTGCCTCCATCTGACCGGCCAATTTCGATTGCACAGCGGTGGATTTCCCGGACAGGAACGCCTTGGCATCATTTACCAGCTCAACGTAATTGTCCTTACTTATCCGGTCTACACATGGCGCAGAACATCGTTTGATCTGATATAATAAGCATGGCCGGTCGCGATTGTTGAAAAAACTATCGCTGCAGTTGCGCAGCAGAAAAAGTTTTTGCAGCGCGTTGATCGTCTGGTTTACCGAACCTGCCGATGCAAAGGGACCATAATAATTGCCCTTGGCCCGCCGCGCCCCGCGATGTTTTTGAATACGCGGAAAGGCATGATCGGCGCGCAGCAAGATAAACGGAAAACTTTTATCATCACGCAACAGCACATTGTAAGCGGGGCGATACCGCTTGATAAGCTGCGCCTCCAGAAGCAACGCCTCCGCCTCGCTGCCGGTCGTCACAATCGTCATGCTGCGCGTTTGTGCGACCATTCGGCGCAGGCGGTTGGGCAGCCGGTCGACCTGCGTATAATTGCTGACACGGTTTTTTAGCGCCCTCGCCTTACCCACATACAACACATCCCCGCGCGCATCATGCATCCGGTAAACGCCTGGTTTTATCGGCAATGTCTGCCAAACGTTACGGATTGCGGCAATGCCTGCGTCCAGATCAGGCGTCCCTGCCCCGCGCACCGCGTATGTCGCTTTGTCTTCATTAAAGCGTGATGCGGCATTTGGTGTATCGGGTCGATCAGCTTTGGACATAGTATTGCCTAAGCAAATATTTGGCGCTTAGTCAGCAAGGCTTTTCACCATCGTTGCAAGCGGCACGGGCACTGCGCCATTTTCATCATACCATTCAGTTTCGATCACATATCCGCATTTCAAGTAGAACGGCTTTCCCGCCATCGTCGCCGCCATCTCCAGCGCCTCGAATCCCTCAGACCGCGCCGCTGCCTCACCCGCCTCGATAACCATGCGGCCAATGCCATTGCCGACATGGTCAGGATGCGTATACATCGCGCGGATTCGCGCCCGGTCACGCGCGGGATCAAGCAAGCTTATATCGCGCCCTGCGCTATGGTTACCGCCATATAGCGTCGCGCGGCGCGACCAACCGCCACATCCGGCCAGCACGCCGCCTGCCCAAACCGTGAAATATGTACCATCCTCGATCAATTGCGTATCCAACCCCATTGACGCGGCGGATGCGGCAACTTGCTGCGGCGTTAGATAGGCGGCCTGCAATTGTTCGATAGACAGGCTCATCAGGGCGCGAATGGCATCGCAGTCCGCCATTGCCGCCAAACGGAGTTGATAAGAATTCTCTCGGGTCATCATGGCTGTATGACTAGCCAATGGCCGTTGATGAAACAAGTTCATTCCGGCAACAGTGTCCGCATCATCAATTCATGATGTTATTTTTCTAGCGCATACCTGACCGTAATCGTGATCTGGCTGGCCACTTCGCCCGGTTCAATTGGCGTGCTCGCATCGCCGCTCGCGCTACGCAGTGATTTGAATTCAGCAACTGGATTTGGACCGCCAGCGTCCGTCCCTTCAGAAATCGATAGCAGCCGCGCTTTGCCAAAGCCCGCATTTTTGGCATAGAAAGCCGAAAGGTTGCTCGCTTGCTTGATGGCGTCCAGCCGTGCAGCCTGCGTCAATGCGGCATCGTCTTCTATCATGAAATTGGGGCCCGATACATTGGTCGCACCAGCATTTACCAACGTATCCAGCACTGTACCAATTTTACTAATGTCTGTCATCTGCACAGTGACGCTGTTATTGGCGACATAGCCCTTAAAAATCTGACCCTTTTCGCCGTAATCATAATCCTGACTGAGCGAGATACTCGACGTTTGAATGTCTTTGTCGGCAACGCCCTTGCTTTTCAGCGCGGCCAATACAGACTGCATCTGCCGCGCATTTTGCGCCATGGCATCCGCCGCGCTAACTGCCTTTGTCTGCACGCCAGCATTCAGCATCGCACGATCCGGTTTAGCGCGCGCAATGCCGGTTACCGACAGGGTAACAACGGGTGCATTGCTGTGATGATCCTTGGTCATATTTTCCGCTCTCATAATTTCGTTAGCAAATACCGATTGCGGCAGTGCGGCCAAAACCAATGCGCCAGCAAGAGCAAATTTATGCATAAAATATCCTTATCGCGTTCATGCGGCAAAATGCCGCTTAAACACGATATGGTACATCAAAATTGCATGCAAGCTGAACGAAACAGGGCAGCGAAGAAAAACGGTCAACGCATCAGCTGCGCGCTCTACCGCCGTTTAAAGATTTTAATTCAATGAAGATATTGACGCGTCAATCAATGCCGCGTCAGCCTTGGCATCGGCGCTGTTAATGATGATATACTCCGCAGCAGCAGTGGACGTCGCCGCAGCAGTCGCCCGGACATCCGCAATCGCCGCAGTTTCCGCAGCTGCGATTTTGTCTTCAGCCATTTTGGCGCGGCGCGCAACCATTGCGGTGGCATCTTTTTTTGCGTTAGAGATAATCAGCTTGGCTTCTTCAACGGCGTTGGCTTTCATCATCTCCGCGTCGGCGGCGGCTTGAACAGCCTTTGCCTCATATTCTGCTTTGATTGCTTCGGCCTCTGCGCGCAAATTGGTCGCAGCATCCAGTTGCGCTTTGATACCGGCGATTTGCTTATCCAGCGCCGATGCGATCATCGCGGGCACCTTCTTCCAAATCGCAAGACCGATGACCACCAGCATCGCCAAAGCGACCAGCATCGTGGCGTCAAACCCAAATGCCGATGGAACCGCATGCTCTTCGCCGCCATGCGCCGCTTCTGTCGTTGCCTGTGTGCCGACCGCCTTCATGTCATGGCCCATTGCCGCGTGATCGGCGGCAGTGTTTGTTTCTGGGCCAGTGCTTGTTTCTGGGCCACCGTTTGTTTCGGAGGTTGCAGCTGCGTCCGGTGTTGCATTCACTTCATTAGCCATTTGCCATCACCGTTTTCACTGCATTGGCGGCTTGCGCCGCGGTTACTTTTACACCGGCCACTTTGGCTGCGATGTCGGCGGCGGCTTCAGCGGCTACGCTTTCAACGCTTGCCATTGCCTTTGACCGTGCTAGCGCAACATCGGCCTCTGCCACCGCCAGCTTAACTGCGATATCAGCATCGGCATCAGCCAGCGTTGCGGCAGTTGCTTTTGCGGCCTTTGCTTTGGCTTCGCTCGCCTTGGCAAGAGCCTCGGCACGGGCAGCGGCAAGTTGTCCGTCGCCGCCCGATTCCATATTATACGCCTCAGCCCGTGCCCGTTCCGCAGCAGCCAGATCGTCGGCGATCTTTTTGTCACGGGCGTCCACAGTCGCCTCGACCTTAGGCAACATCATCTTAGCGATCCCGAAATAAATCAGGCCGAAAGTGATCAGCATCCAAAAAATCTGCGATGCATAAGTCTCGAGTATCTGTGCGATTTGAGGCATTTGGCTCTCTTATTCAGAAATTAATGAAATTGCCCCGGCAGATCGCCGGAGCATTTTCAAAAATTAGGCAACGAAGATCAGGATCATTGCAACAACGAATGCGAGCAGACCCAAAAGTTCCGCAGCCGCAAAGCCGATGAACAAACGGCCTTGTTGGCTGTCGGCTGCCGCTGGATTACGCAATGCGCCCTGCAAAAACGATCCAAAAACATTACCCACACCGCCGGCTGCAAGGCCTGCTCCGATTGCTGCAAGACCGGCACCGATCAATTTAGCTGCTTCTGCGTCCATTATAAAAACTCCTGTTTAGATTAGATGTTAAACGTTGAAAAACTTAGTGCAAATTGACCGCGTCGTTGATGTAAAGCGAAGTCAACAGCGCGAAAACATAGGCCTGAATAGCGCATACCAGCAGCTCAAGCAAAGTGATGCCTATCATCAGAATGAAGCTGGGTATCGCCACCACAGGGGTCACCCAAATCGCGTCGGCGTTCAGACCGTTGATGACAAATCCCGCCAGCACTTTCATCAATACGTGGCCTGCGGTCATGGCAACGAATAAGCGCAGCGCAAGGCTGAATGGCCGGATCAAGAAGGAAAACAGCTCAATAGCAGGGATCAACCAAAGCAACCAAATTGGCGTACCATGCGGAACAAACAAGCTGAAAAAATGAAAGCCATGCTTCCAAAATCCAACCACGAGAACGACCGAGAAACTAATCAAGGCCAGCACCGCAGTAACGGTCAAATGGCTAGTTACAGTAAATGGGTGAACGCCAGGAACGATACCAAACGGCATCATGCCCATGAAATTTGCGACCAAAATGAACATGAACAACGTAAACGCAAGTGGCACATATTTCTTGCCCTCTGGTCCGATACTGCTCGACATCATGTTGTTGATAAAGCCGGAGACGCCCTCGACGGCCATTTGCCAGCGGCCCGGCACAATCTGGCGCTTCATTCCGCCTGCCATGAACACCCAAATCGCGCCCAGCACCAGCAGCATGAACAATGACGAGTTGGTGAAGCTGATGTCATATCCAAACAATTGCAAATGAGCGAGTGGCTCAATTTGGAATTGATGCATCGGATCAATTTTGCCGCTTTCAGATGCCACGTTCACTACCCTGTTAGGGCCCAAGATTCAGGCCTGTTTGGGCCCATTATTTAGGCCTGTTTAATACGCAACAAGCGTCCGAACTATTCCGGACGCTCAGCAGAAATCTTTATAATGTTCCTGAACGCCACGCCAATCCCGAGGAACAGGCAGGTGAGCAGAATCCACGGAGCGGTTTCCAGCCAGCGGTCCAAGAACCATCCAACCAAAGCACCACCCGCAGGACCAGCTATCAATTCCGTCAGCACCCTATTTCCCTGCCGCATTCCTTTGGCGGGGACT